>NZ_BAABCT010000007.1:0-145318 GCF_039539185.1 Flavobacterium cheonanense
TGTTCCGCCACTACCCGAAGTCTGTGTCCAAACTCCTCCTGAACTCTCGCCTGTAATCAAACTAAATAAGTTTATAACACTTGAACTACTGCCGCAAATGTTTATACTGCCATCAGTGCCGGCTGTTAATGGTGTATTAACTGTAACTTGAATTTCCTGAAATGGTCTACATGCTACATCTGAAGGTAGAGGATTAGCGATTGCATAAACATAATATGTACCAGCTGTGTTAGGAAGAGAACCTATACTTCCTAATATAGGAGCATCATATACTGCTGTACCTGTTGCTGGAGTAGCATTTCCTAAAATTGTACCTCCTGTATACATATTGTCTCCTGTTTGTTGTGTATTGAAATATACATAACTTATGGCGTCAGTTCCTGTAAAGGTTGTATTTACAGAAAAAGGCGTTGGATTACCATTCAAACACAATACTTGATTTGAAGAAGGATTTGTAATTGTAGGACAAGATGTTATTGCGATACAAGTCAATGATGCTGAAACAAAACATGATCCCGATGCGCCAACTGGAGTCAAAGTAAAATTTACATTATCTCCTGATGACAAACCACTTATGTTGTAAGTTGATGTATTTCCAATTGAACCTATAGAAATTGGTGTATTTGAATTTACTTGATACGAGACTGTATAATCCGTTGCTCCAGAAAGCGGTGTCCAATCAAAAGCAACAGAAGTAGATGTAATGGTACCACAAGTTATTGCAGGGGCTATAGTTGTATTTAATTGATATAGAAAAAAAGCATCAATTGCCACGCAATTAGATCCAGATGCTAAATCTTGAATAGTTACCCATATTTGCTGTCCATTAACTCCTGGATAAGTTGTTAAATTAGCTATTGGAGATGCTATATTTTGAGCGTCTGAAAGTGAACTATGGTAACTAATTTCATAATCAGCTGCACTTTGTCCATTTAATATTATAGGATTGTTGATTGATAAATTGAAAGTTGAACCAGCACAAACTGTTAAATCAATAGGTTCATCAATTGGCATTGGTGGTAAATATTCTACAATTACACAATCTGATATTGGACAACCAAGACCATATGGATAAGCTGTTGCACAATAAGTCCCAGCTTGATTAATTGTAATTGTTGGGCCTGTCTCACCTGGCATTGGATTCCCGTTCCATGTCCAAGTGTGAGGAATAGTTGCTGCTAATCCAGTATTTAGAGTAGTAGGAGTCCCAGGACATGGTGCAAAACCATTTGAAACTAAATAATCTTGAGGAAAACTAAGTTGTGCTGTATTAAAACTCTGTGCTTGTAAAAAAACAGCAGAATCTAATGAGTTATCTCCAACATTTGCAATGGCTAATTTGATATGATAAGTTTGACCACATTGAACTACTGCATTAGCTGCAATTACAGTTGTAAAACCATCATATTGAATAGTAGCGTTAACTAAAGGTGTTGTTCCAGTTCCATTGTTTACATAAAAAGCAGAATTAGAAACATTATTTACATTATCAATAGAAATTGCAGTGGTTGTTGCTGGCACCAATGCTATATTAGCAGCTCCTCCAGTGTAGGGACCTGTAATACCAGGGCCACTCAAAAAGAAACCAAAAACATCATTAAAACCTCCGTTAACAAACTCTAAATACTCTTCTGAACCAAAAACAAAGTTAAAACTCAAGTTTTGTCCTATTGGAACAAAATCAAATTCTAAGACAGCTTTGTTTCTAATGTTTGCAGATGCTAAAGCCAGTAAGTCTGCATCACCCTGAACAGGATTTGCTGTTGCATCTGTTGCTCCTCCTTGATCATTTGGACCTACTGCTAATTGAGCATCACCAGTTGCTAGAATTATACCTGTGTTTAATCCAATATTTGTTGTGTTTCCTCCTGTAAAACTTCCAACTTGATCACGAACCATGTTAGCGTTTAATGCTGAACCATTAAATGTAATATTTGATACTGTAATACCCGAACCCAACAAAACATTCTGTACCAACTGAGCAGGTGTTTGTGTTGTATTATTTACAACTAGTTGAGCAAAAGTCGAGTTAAAACAAGAAAGTAAAAGTAATAGTAGAAATTTTTTCATGTATTGAATAAACTAAAACGTCATTAAAAAACGTCATAAATGTTAATTAATTGTTTAAAAAATTCAAATATAAACATTCCCACAAAATAACTTTGTTAAATTTGTTGAAAATTACACGAATCACTATGAAAATTACTATAAAAGAAACCCAAAATCCAACAATTCTAAAATTTGAATTCCCTGATTTTATAACTCAAAATGAAAACTTCGAATTCAAAAACATAGACGAAGCTAAAAACTCACCTTTAGCACAACAACTATTTTACCTTCCGTTTGTAAAAACAGTTTACATTTCAGGAAATTTCATAGCCATAGAACGTTTTAGCATTGTAGATTGGAATGACGTTAAAGATGATGTGGCTGAGCAAATTGAAGAGTATGTAAAAAATGGAGGAAAAATAATAATTGAAGATCCGCTTAGACCAAAAAAATCAGCAATTACTGTCTATGGTGAAACAACTCCTAATCCTGCAACATTAAAATTTGTTGTTAACAAAAGAGTCACTAAAACTGCCGTTGAATTTAAAAATATTGACCAAACAATTGCATCGCCTTTGGCTAAAGAACTTTTTAGTTTTCCGTTTGTAAAAGAAATTTTTATCGACGAAAATTACATCTCTGTCACCAAATTCGACATTGCATCTTGGGAAGAAATTACGCTTGAAATTCGCACTTTTATCAAACAATTCATTGAAAATGGTGGCATAGTTGTCGATGAAACTATGATTGTTCAAGACACCAAACAAGAAAAACAACAAATCAATAATTTCGATAATCTTGATACAACGTCTCAACAAATTATCAACATTCTTGAAGAATATGTAAAACCAGCCGTTGCTGCCGATGGTGGAAATATTTTGTTTGACTCCTTCGACCAAGATACAAAACGAGTAAAAGTTGTGCTTCAAGGTTCGTGCAATGGTTGTCCATCGTCAACTTTCACTTTGAAAAACGGCATCGAAAATATGCTAAAAGATATGCTAAACGACCAAGATATTATCGTTGAAGCACTAAATGCATAAAATAATTAGGAGCGAATGGTTCGAGAATTTTTATAAACCCTATTCCTGCTTTCCGCACCACACGGTGGATTGCTCCAATCAGGGCTAGATAACAATTGTATGGAATAAATTCAGTAGTTTTAACTAACCAATAACCAAAATACCAATGAAAAATTTGAAAACAATTTCTTTCTTCATTTTACTTTCTCTATTGTTAGTAAGCTGCAAATCGGAAGAAAAATCAGTAGATTTCAAAAAATTAACCGAAAGTTATTTTGACGAAAAAAACATTCTAAATCCTTTAGATGCAACACTCAATGGTCAAAACAAATACAACGACCAATTGCAGTTTGAAATGACGGATTCTTTCAGAAAAAAACAAGCCGATTTTTTCAACAAATACGAAACAGAACTTTCAAAAATCGATTTTGAATCACTTTCTGATGAAGAAAAAAACAGTTTCGACATCATTAAATGGGAAGTTGCTGTTGGAAAAGATTTGCTTCAACAAAATGCTAATCTTACTCCAATCCATCAATTTTGGGGAACGCATTTAACCATGGCACAATTTGCAGCTGGAGAAAGCGCACAACCATTCAAAACCGAGAACGATTACAAAAACTTCTTAAAAAGAATGGATTTATATGAAGTTTGGTTAGATTCTGCAATGGTTTATATGAAAAAAGGAATGGATAAAAATGTGGTTTTACCAAAAATTCTATCCAACAAAGTAATGCAACAATTTGATGAAATGATTACTGAAAAAGCTGAAGACAATATTTTTTTCACCACAATAAAATCAATGCCTTCTGAAATTACAGACTCTCAAAAAGAAACGCTAAAAAAAGAATACGCTTCAACAATCAACGATAAATTACTTCCTAGATTCAAGAAAATGGTTGCTTTTATAAAATCAGAATATCTTCCAAAATCTAGAACGACAAGCGGAATTGGTTCACTTCCAAACGGCAGTAATTTATACAAAGCCTATGTAAAACAATGGACTACAACCGAAATGACTCCAGAAGATATTCACACTTTAGGATTACAAGAAGTATCTCGATTGAAATCGGAAATGGAAAAAGTAAAAAGCGAAGTTGGATTTAAAGGAACCATAAAAGAATTTTTCGACTACGTAAGAAATAAAGCAGAATTAAAACCTTTTGAAAAACCAGAAGAAGTAATTGCCAATTTTAAAAAATACCACGCCACTATAAAACCAAACGTTGATAAATTATTTTCATTGCAACCCAAAACAGCTTTTCAAATAAAAAGAACCGAAGCTTTTAGAGAAAAAACGGCAAGTGCAGAATATGTTCAAGGTGCAGCAGATGGTTCTCGCCCAGGAACTTTCTATGTTCCAATTCCTGATGTAAAAAACTATAATTATTATGCTGATGAGGATTTATTTCTTCACGAAGCGATTCCGGGACATCATTTTCAAATTTCTTTACAACAAGAAAATGAAGCATTGCCCAATTTTAGAAAATTCAATTGGTTTGGAGCTTATGGTGAAGGTTGGGCTTTATACACTGAAAGTTTAGGTAAAGAACTGGGATTATACAAAGACCCATATCAATATTTCGGAATGTTAGGAAGCGAAATGCATCGTGCCATTCGTCTAGTGGTGGACACTGGAATTCATTCTAAAGGTTGGACGCGCGAGCAGGCCATTCAGTATTCTTTAGACAATGAAGCCGAAAGTGAAGCAAGTATTATATCTGAAATTGAGCGTTATATGGCAGTTCCAGGTCAGGCTTTATCTTATAAAATTGGTCAGTTAAAAATAATTGAACTTCGCAAAAAAGCTGAAAAAGAATTAGGTTCAAAATTTGACATCAAAAAATACCACCAAATAGTTTTAGAATCAGGTGTAATGCCATTGGCTCTTTTAGAGAAAAAAGTAGATAATTGGATTAAAATAAGTAAATAAAAAAAAGCCTTTCGTAACTGAAAGGCTTTTTTTTTTATGCAGTAACTTCCTCCGAAGATTTTAAGTTTATTGGTTTTCCGTCAACATCATAAAATTGGTAACGGTATTTCAATTTTCCGTTTACTTCTTCTATATCAACATGCATTTGATAGAAACCATTATTCCATTCTACAATAATATCAAAATAGTAATCTCCTACACCAAAGCTTGTGGGCAAATTACTCACATAAACCAACTTTTTAGATTTTAAATTTAAAGTGTTTACCTCAATATTATTGTAAGCGCCAACGTCTTCATTGTCGAAAGTTCTTCCCATGTAACTATATTCCTTGGCTTTTTTCTTGCTTTTACCTTCTTTTGGATCATTGTAAATATCTTTTACAGAAAAAATCACATCTTTCAACGAAAACTTTCCAACGTTTACTAAAGAGAATTTCAATTGATGAATATACGTAATACGTTGTCCTTTTTTTCGAGGCTCATCATCAGATAAATCAGCACTTTCACCCAAATCAATATCTTTAATTTCAATGATAGGAATGTTCTGACCTGATATTTGAGTAATTACTTCAGGTTTGGACTCATCCTTGTAATCTGCATCAACAAATTGCTCTTTGGTCTCTTGAATTTCGTCACTTAAAACATCAATTTTTTTATTAGCAATATCAATTTCAGTTTCACTTTTTTCTTCAATAGAAATCGCTTCGTTGCTTGAACGATACAACGAAAACAATGCACCGGTTATCAATGCAAAACCAATAAAAGCTAAAATAAGTGCTGTCATAGACGGATTCTTTTTCATTCCAATAAATTGGTTAAAACTCAGATTTAGTGATTATACAAAAATACTCATTGAAAAGGAATCAATCTTAGATAAAAAAATAAGTTCTTAACATAGAAATTAACCGATTTTGTAGAAATAAAAAAAGTCCAAACTTTCATTTGGACTTTTTGTGCGGATAATAGGACTTACTTCGACTGCGCTCAGCATAAACTTCTCGTCCTTTTTGCCCACAAAAAAAGTCCAAACTCTCGTTTGGACTTTTTGTGCGGATAATAGGACTCGAACCTACACGCCTTGCGGCACCAGATCCTAAGTCTGGCACGTCTACCAATTTCGCCATATCCGCTAAAATTGTGAGTGCAAATATAAACAATACTTTGTAATTTCCAATACTCAAATAACAAATTCCAAAAAAAATAAAACTTCTTTAAAAAATTGGAATTTGAAATTTAAATATTGGAATTTGTATTCGTATATTTGACATTATAATCAAACCATTAAAAATGAATAATATAAAACAATACGTTCAAGAAAACAAAGAGCGTTTTCTAAACGAATTAATCGAATTATTAAAAATTCCTTCTGTAAGTGCTGATACGGCTTACTCTCAAGATGTAATTGATACTGCCAATGCCGTGAAAGTTTCATTAGAAAAAGCAGGTTGCAATCATGTTGAAATTTGTGAAACTCCAGGTTACCCAATTGTCTTTGGAGAACATATTATTGATAAAAATCTTCCAACTGTTTTGGTTTATGGACATTATGACGTGCAACCGCCAGATCCAATGGAGCTTTGGACTTCTCCTCCATTTGAACCTGTAATAAAAACCACAGAAATTCATCCTGAAGGTGCAATTTTCGCTCGTGGTGCTTGTGACGATAAAGGTCAAATGTACATGCACGTGAAAGCATTTGAATACATGATTCAAAACAATTGCTTGCCTTGCAACGTAAAATTCATGATTGAAGGTGAAGAAGAAGTAGGTTCTAAAAGTTTATCATGGTTTGTTACTCAAAATCAAGAAAAACTAGCTAACGACGTGATTTTGATTTCAGATACTGGAATGATTTCTAACCAACAACCGTCAATTACAACAGGATTAAGAGGTTTAAGTTACGTTGAAGTTGAAGTTACTGGACCAAATCGTGACTTACATTCTGGACTTTATGGTGGCGCAGTTGCAAATCCAATAAATGTTTTGGCAAAAATGATTGCTTCACTTCATGACGAAAACAATCACATCACTATTCCAGGATTCTATGATAATGTAGAAGAATTATCGTTAGAAGAAAGAGCCGAAATGGCAAAAGCACCTTTCAATTTAGATAATTATAAAAAAGCATTGAACCTAAACGACATTTACGGCGAAAAAGGATATGTTACCAACGAAAGAAATTCCATTCGTCCAACGCTAGACGTAAACGGAATTTGGGGCGGATATACTGGCGAAGGTGCAAAAACTGTAATTGCAAGTCAGGCATTTGCTAAAATATCAATGCGATTAGTACCAAATCAAGATTGGGAAGAAATTACAGAATTGTTTACTAAACATTTTGAAAGCATTGCTCCTTCTGGCGTAACAGTAAAAGTAAAACCTCATCATGGCGGACAAGGTTATGTAACTCCAATCGATAGTATTGGTTACAAAGCAGCAAATAAAGCTTACACTGAAACTTTTGGAGTTCCAGCTATTCCCGTGCGTTCTGGTGGAAGTATTCCGATTGTTGCCTTATTCGAAAAAGAATTAAAATCAAAAACTATATTAATGGGATTCGGATTGGATTCTGATGCTATTCACTCACCAAACGAACATTTTGGAATTTTTAATTACTTAAAAGGTATTGAAACTATTCCTTTATTTTATAAGTATTTTGTGGAAATGAGTAAATAATTCAACCGCAAATTCGCAAATTTTAAATCCGTTTATTCTTAATTGAGTGAACGGATTTTTCTTTTAAAACAATCTGTGAATCAGTGGCCAACCAAACTAATTTACAACATTTTACAACATTATAAAATTTTTGGCGTTAAATTTGTATATCATCAATCATCATAAAATCAATCAATCATGTTAAAACGTTTTTTTATTCTTTGTTCTGGTGTCGACACTGACATTGTGAACGGTTGTTCCAACGGCGAACAAAACAAATATGCTGGTATTGGAGCCACAGTGTTCTTCACAGCAATTATGGCTTTTATTGCCAGTAGTTATGCGCTTTTTACGGTTTTTGACAATATCTATACCGCAGTTTTCTTTGGATTAGTTTGGGGATTTTTAATCTTCAATCTCGATAGATTCATTGTTTCAACTATCAAAAAACGTGATAACTTTTTAGATGAATTTATTCAAGCAACTCCTCGAATAGCTTTGGCGATTATTATTGCCATAGTAATTTCAAAACCATTGGAAATCAAAATCTTTCAGAAAGAAATTGAAACCGTTTTGTTGAAAGAGAAAATCGAAATGGCAATGGCAAACAAAAAACAAGTTACCAATTATTTTCAAAGCGATGTTGATAAAAACAAAGCCGAAATCGATAGCCTGAAAAGTGATATTACTAAAAAAGAAAAAGAAGTAAACGATTTATATTCGGTTTTCATCACGGAAGCTGAAGGAACTGCAGGAACAAAAAAATTAGGAAAAGGTCCGGTTTATAAAGAAAAACGTCAAAAACACGACATGGCTTTGAAACAATTGGATTCTATGAAAGCTGCAAATGCTGTAAAAATTAAAGAAAAAGAAGCCAAAGCCAAAACACTTCAAGCTGATTTAGACAAAAAAGTAACCGAAACACAACCTATTATTGATGGTTTTGATGGATTGATGGCTAGAATCAATGCTTTGAATAAATTACCTTGGTTACCATCATTTTTTATAATGCTTTTATTTTTAGCCATTGAAACTTCGCCAATTATTGCCAAATTACTTTCTCCAAGAGGCGAATATGATTTCAAACAAGAAGACGCTGAAATGGGAATTAAAAATGTGCTAGCACAAAATCGCTATCAAAGTGATTTGCAAAGAAAAACAGATGCCGAAATTTACGATAAAGTCTATGCTGATATTAAAGACGACAAAGAATTATACAATTATAAGAAAAAAGGAGCTTTGGAATTATTGAAATTACAAGCTGATGGATTTGTTGAAAAACAGAAGAAGTCAATGTAGATTTTCTTATAACAAAAATCACAAAAGAAAACCCGATAAAGTTAATTTTATCGGGTTATACTTTTATAAAACTTTGAGAATTATTGTCTTTGTGGTAACTACAAATAACTTAAAATTTCATTTTTCAATTTATCGTATTCTCCTTGCAGAATTAAACCATTATCTAACAATTTCTTGTAGTTCTGAAGTTTTTCAAATAATTGATCTTGAGTTAAACTTGCTAAACCACTTTCTGCGTTTAATTTTTCATCAGGAAATTGTTTTTCATCTCTATAACCTGATTGTTCTACTGGAATAATTTCGGCAAAATTAGTAACTTCTTCTGTTGCAACTTCTTCTACTTCTTCAACCACTTCATCATAAACTGGAGCAACTTCTTCAACTACTAAACTAGCAGTTGGCGCTGAACCTGGATTCTTCAATAAATCCAATTGTTCTTTAGCATAAGTATATAATTTTCGTGCTTGATTTTTTGGCAAATAATCAACCGTATGTGTCAAATCTGATTTGGTATTGAAAGTGAAATCGGCTCCAAGAATGCCTTCTTTTACAAAACTACCTGCAATATCATCCCAATCGTAATCTACAAATTCCATTGATAACCCAAGATTTTTTGGTTTACAAAGGATTATTCTTTTATTGGTAACCACAATACTATCTGGCAAAATGGTAACTGCTGGTTTTTTTTGTACTGCAATGTATCCAATTTCTTCATTAGACATTAATAAATTACTCAATTTAGAAGTAATTTTCTCAATCGCTTTTGGATCTTGGTCTTCGTTTAATATTTTCTTTAAATTATCAATCATGATAGTCGTTTTGAATTTTATTATAATAGTTTCACAAAAGTAATGCCTAATTTTCTAAATTTAGAATTTCGTTCTGAATTTTTTTGGTCAAACTTTTGAAAACCAATTCGTAAGAATGATTTATTAGTTCACACATCATTTTATTGGAAACATCACTATTAAAATCGATAGTATTCCAATGAATTTTACTCATGTGATAACCAGGATTTATGGCTTCATATTCTGCTCGAAGTTCTAATGCTTTTTCTGGATCACATTTTAAATTTAACGATGGCGTTCCGTTTTCCCATTCTTTTAAAGTAGTAAGACAAAACATTTTTCCACCAACTTTAAATACTAAAGTATCTTCATCAAAAGGAAAATGTTCGGTTACACCTTTTTTGGACAAACAGAATTCGTAGAGTTGTTGAATATTCATTTTTTAAAGTGATTAGTGATGAGTAATTAGTGATTAGCTTTTGACTATTCACTAATCACTATTTACTAGTTATTATTTTCTCCATCATTTTCTCTGGATGTACCAAAGAAGTAAATCCGTATTTCTCGTATAAAAAATGTGCGTCTGATGTTGCTAATCGCCAAATTTTGACTTGTTGCAATTTGGGTTCGGTCATCATTGCATTTATTAAAATTGATGAATAGCCTTTTCCGCGATGATTTTCATCTATAAAAACATCCATTACATAAGCAAAAACTACATAATCGGTGATTACTCGGCAAAAGCCTATTTGCTTTTCGTCTAAGTAAATTCCAAAGCAAAACGAACTGTCAATTGTAGTTTGAACTTCTTCCATTGTTCTTCCTGCTGCCCAATAAACGTCTTTCAAAAAGTTTTGAATAAACGGAATATCAAGTTTTGATTTGTCTGTTGAAACTGAAATCATATTTTATACAAAATAGGTTTTGATGGTGATGCATCATTTTCAAACGAAGCAATTTGTAGATTTAGTATATAACTTCCATCTTGAATACTATCTTCTACAAAAATCATTTCGGTAATCGTGCAATTCAATCTAGCATCGTCGTTTAAATCATTTACATCTTTTACATTCCAAAAAGCTTTATGTGCCAATAATTTTCCTTCGTCTTCTTCTCTATCAACACTTGGCAAATCGATTAATAAATGTTGAATTCCGATTTCTCGGATGTAAATTGCTGCTTCTTCTGCTAAATATGGCGGATTGGTTTTGGAATAATTTTTATGCTTTTTCGATTCTGAATTTGATAATGTTCTGATTATAATTGCTTCAGGAATTTTTCCGTTTAATGCTCTTTCTATTTGATTTTTTGTAATTACCAAATCACTATTTATATCTTCTGGTGTAATCGAAATTAATTCAGCTTTGAAGAAAAACTGTTTCAAACATTGATTTATCGAATAAAAATCTCGCGTAATGTGTCCGAGACATTCGGTGTGCGTTCCGTGACCGTGTGGATTGAAGAAAATATTATTGAAATTGGTCGAACTTCCTTCGGAAACTTTTCCTATCCAATCGCCAAATTTTACTGGTTCAATTTCGGGTTTTTCAATGTACCACGCAATCGGATTTTCATCAGTATTGGATAATGGAATGGAAATATCAATTGGTTTTGATAGGTCGATTTGATATTTATTGTCAATGAATGCAATCATAATAGAACGCGGATTTAACGGATTTTCAAACGCGGATTTAACGGATTTTTCTGCGTTACTTTTACTCCAAATTTAGCAAAAACAAATCACTTGCAATTCCGTCACTTAAAAATTTACCTTTTTTGGTAGTTCGTAAAATGTTTTCATCTACAAAAAGTAAATGATCTTCAATGTATTTTGCAGCTTGTTGGTTGAGATAGTCTAAATAGGTTTTGCCAAATTCAGTTTGAATTCTATCTAAGGAAATTCCCCAAATAGTTCGCAAACCTGTCATAATATATTCGTTATATCTATCAGTTTTGGATAATATTTCGGTTTCTGATGGCAGTTTATTTTCTTGAATGGATTTCAAATACAAAGTATTATTTGACACATTCCAACTACGTTTTTCTCCATCATAACTATGAGCCGAAGGACCAATTCCGATGTATTTTTTGCCCAACCAATAACTCGAATTGTTTTTAGAAAAATAATTTTCTTTTCCAAAATTTGACAATTCGTAGTGAATAAAATCATTTTCGGATAGTTTATCCACCAAAATTTGAAAATGTTCTTGAGCCACTTCGTCGTCTGGCTGTGGAATTATTCCTTTTTGTATAAACGAATGCAAAGCGGTTTTTGGTTCAACCGTCAAAGCATAACTTGAAATATGCGGAATATTGAACGACAAAGCAGTTTCGATATTCTGAAGCCATTTTTCGTTGCTCATTTCGGGAATTCCATAAATTAAATCAACCGAGATATTATCGAAGTATTGAGTTGCAAATTCGAGACATTCTTTAGCTTCTTCCGAATTATGAGCGCGATTCATCATTTTCAAATCGTCTTCAAAAAACGATTGAATTCCGATAGAAAGACGATTGATTTTGTTATTTGATAATTCGATTATTCGTTCTTTAGACAAATCATCTGGATTGGCTTCGACTGTAATTTCAGGATTTTCGACGACTTTATAATTAGAATAAACAGTGTCAATCAATAATTTCAAATCAGAAATTTCTAAAATACTCGGTGTTCCACCACCAAAATATATGGTTTCTACAACTTCGTCTTGAAACTCACTATTTCGCATTTCAATTTCTTTAGCCAAGGCCAAAACCATCTCATCTTTTTTCTTCAATGAAGTAGAAAAATGAAAGTCGCAATAGTGACACGCTTGCTTGCAAAATGGTATGTGTATGTAGATTCCGGACATTTATTTAGTGTTCAGTCGCAGTCGCAGTTTGCAGTACTGAGACTGAAAACTGAGACTGAAAACTATTTTTTAACTCGAGATTCATTATTTTTCACAAAAGCATCCCAACCTGAATAACTTTTTTCACCAACCACTTTTCCAGAGTTGAAAAAATGACAAACTGCCGCTGCCAATCCATCGGTAGAATCTAGATTTTTTGGTAATTCTTTTAATCCTAGAAGTTGTTGCAACATTTTGGCAACTTGCTCTTTGCTGGCGTTTCCGTTTCCGGTGATTGCCATTTTTATTTTTTTTGGTTCGTATTCTGTAATTGGTATTTGACGCGATAATCCTGCAGCCATCGCAACGCCTTGAGCTCGACCTAATTTTAACATCGATTGCACGTTTTTTCCAAAAAATGGTGCTTCGATGGCAATCTCATCTGGATGATGCGTTTCTATTAACTCGATGGTTCTTTCAAAAATAACTTTTAGTTTGGTATAATGATCGTCGTATTTACTCAATATCAGTTCGTTCAACTGAAGAAACTGCATTTTCTTGTTGACTACTTTTATCAATCCAAAACCCATAATGGTTGTTCCTGGGTCGATTCCTAAAATTATTCTTTCGTTTGCCATTTTACTTTCACAGAGATACACAAAGATTTCACAGAGATGCACAAAGAATAATCGTTAGCCTTTGCGAAACTTTGTGTTTTTTGCGTGACTTTGTGTTATTGATTTTCTTTACTTTGTACCAATGATTACAATTCCTCACAAAGCTAAACAATTCTTGGTTTTTTCAGTCAAACTTTTGATTGTTGTTGGTGCATTTTATTTTATCTACAATCAATTGACTTCAAATGATAAATTAGAGTGGGATAAATTTTTGGTGTTATTTCATAAAAATCAATCGTTTGCTGGAATTTCGTTTATCTTATTTTTTAGTTTTTTGAATCGTTTTTTTGAAATTCTGAAATGGCAAAATCTGGCTCAAGTTGTAAAACCTATTTCTGTAAATGAAGCTACTAAACAAGTTCTTGCAGCATTAACTTTGGGTGTTTTTACTCCGGTTGGCGTTGGTGAATATGCCGGAAAAGCATTGTATTTTGATAAAAAAGACACTAAAAAAATCATTTTTCTGAATTTAATTTGCAATGGCGTTCAAATTGTTGCTACAGGAATTTTTGGTGTTTTGGGCATGATGATTTTAGGCTATTGGCTTTGGTGTTTTGGAATAATAGCTTTTACAATTGCCTTTTTTCTATTTTCTTATTTCACGAAAAAAATCAAAATTAAAGGCTATTCTATTGAAGATTTGATTGAAAAAATAAATGAGATTCCGAAGAAAATTCATCGTAAGAACTTGATTTTAGGATTTTGTCGATACTTAGTTTTTTCGAATCAATACTATTTTTTGTTTTTGGCATTTGATGTCGATTTGCCTTATTCAACTTTAATGGCAACTATTACAACTGTCTATTTTTTAGCTTCAGTTGTTCCGAGTTTTCAGTTTTTGGACTTTGCATTAAAAGGAAGTTTGGCGATTTATTTCTTTGGATTACTTGGCGTTAACGAATGGATTGTGGTTTTTGTTACGATGCTGATGTGGTTTTTAAATGTGGTTTTACCAGTAGTTTTTGGAAGTTATTATGTTATGATTTTTAAGGTTTTACCTCTAAGAAGTAAAGTTTAAAACCATTAAGAAATTAAGTTGCATTAAGATTTATATTCGTGAAATCTTTTAATTTGTGTAAATTCGTGTAAAATAGTCACTTATGATTGAAATAGTATTATTCGTTGTTTTGGTAATTTATGTTGTGTTTATTTTGCAACTGATATTTGGTTTTGATAAAGTAAAATCATTTGTAAGAACAGATGAAAAACCTGTCACAAAATTTTCGATAATTGTTCCTTTTAGGAATGAAGAAAAGAATTTGCCGAAACTTTTAAAATCAATTTCTAAGCTAAATTATCCAAAGGATTTATTTGAAATTATTCTCGTTGATGATTTTTCTACCGATGCTTCGGAACGTGTTTACATCAAATGGCGTATGGAAAATGGATTGATTGAAACGACGCTTTTAGAAAATCTACGTTTATCCAATTCACCGAAAAAAGATGCCATTTCTAGAGCAATTCCGATTTTGAAACACGATTGGGTTGTAACAACTGATGCCGATTGCACAGTAAATAAAAACTGGCTTTTGACTTTAGACAATTTTATTCAAAAAAATAATACCGAAATGGTTGTTGGCGCTGTGGTTTATAAAACTAAAAACAACTGGTTTCATCAGTTTCAGCAATTGGATTTATTGAGTTTGCAAGGAACTACGATTGGAAGTTTTGGAATTGGAAAACCGTTTATGTGCAACGGAGCAAATTTTGCTTATACTAAAAAACTTTTTAATGAAATTGGAGGTTTTGGTGGAAACAACAAAATGGCAAGTGGTGACGATGTTTTTTTATTGCAAAAAGCATTGAAAAATAATGCTGATAAAGTACATTATCTAAAAAATACAGATATCATTGTAAAAACAAAACCCGAAAATGATTTGTACAAATTGTTTATGCAACGTGTTCGATGGGCAAGTAAAACAACCGGGTATTCTGGATATTACTCTAAAAGTTTGGCGGTTATGGTATTGTCGATGAACTTTAGTTTGATTGTTAGTTTGTATTTATTAATTACAAATTGCCTCAATTGGAAAACTTTACTAATTGTCTTTTCAGTTAAATATTTTGTTGATTATTTATTGCTTTTGAAATCGAATCAATATTTGAGAAAAAATAAATTTATATTCCCAATTGCAAGTAGTTTGGTTTATCCTTTCTTCTCGAGTTTTGTTGGACTTTACTCTCTTGTTGGAGGTTTTACTTGGAAAGGTAGAAGCTTTTCTAAATAATTATTTTTCAGTTTTGATTATAACTGGTAAAACAAATTGGGTTTTTACAGGAATTCCGCGTTTTATGGCTGGATTTACTTTTGGAAAATCCACTAATTTTACTCTTAGAATACTATCAATTTTAATGGTATCATAAGCGACTGTATCTTTTGGAAATTGTGGCTCAAATTGCATTGAGGCATCAGGATTGACCGTAACCCTGACCTCTATAGTGTCTAATTCTGGATACAAAATAGATAAGGTGTCTACACTTAGCTTTTGTTGAATTGTACTCGCTAAAAACTCAAAAAAACATTGTTTACGTAGTGTTTCGTCTGAAATGGCTTCACAGTCTGCAACAGATGGATACTCATCTACTTCTTTCCAATTGATTTCCTTCATTTCTTTTTCCAACAATTCTTGTTCAGAAGGTACTTGCTTCTCAAAATATTGACAAGAAACTAAAGAAATTAACAAGATATAAGAAACAATTTTTTTCAAAAGATTATGGTTTGGATTTTAAATACTCAGCATAGCTTTTATTAAACCATTCTTGCTTCGTTTTATCGGATTCTTCTTTTTGGTCTTTGTACAAAAGTCCTAATTTTTCTGAATAAATAGCAATTTTAATGGTATAAGTATAATATTCTTCTTTTGTCAAAGTAATCTTACTGTCAGATTGTTTCTGAAAAAACTCAAAAAACAAAGTGTCAAAGTCTTTTTTATCAAAAGAAAGTACTTCTTTCTTGTATTTAGTATAAAGTGTTTCTTTTATTACAATATCTGGATCTACAGATGCTGTCTGCTGCGCAAAAGATTGACTTGTGGCACAAAAAATTAGACTAAAAAAAACCGCTATTTGAATTATTTTTCTCATATTCGTTTTCAAAAATACTAAAAATTTATTTCAATGGATATTATATTAGTTGTTATTGGGTTACTATGTTGTATTCTTGGCTTATTAGGAAGCTTTCTTCCTGCTTTACCAGGACCACCAATTAGCTGGGTTGGCCTTTTGTTACTATACTTAACAAGCTTTGTAGAAAATAATTATTGGGTTCTTGGAATAACACTTGTGTTAACCATAATTATTTCTGTTTTAGATTATGTTATTCCATCAAAAGGAACTCAAAAGTTTGGAGGAACTAAATATGGTGTTTGGGGAACCAATATTGGATTAATCATAGGATTATTTTTTCCGCCAATTGGTTTTATAATTGGACTATTTGTTGGTGCATTTATAGGAGAATTAATATACAACTTTGACGATAAAAAAGGAGCTCTAAAAGCAGCTACAGGAGCTTTTCTTGGATTTTTAGCATCTACATTTATGAAATTTATGGTTTGCTTGTGTTTTATCGTTTTGTTCGTTTATGTGGCAATTAGCAGTTATATACAGACCTAAACTAAAAAGTTCCAAAAAAACAAAAAAGCCATCCACAAAAGTGGAAAGCTTTTCATTGGTCTAACTACTAAACCGTGCTACGAGTTACAAAGTCGTAGCGAAACAACACAACTAATTTTGAGTGACTCTTTGAACATTAACATTTGTTCTAGACTTCACTTCGGATGCTTTTTTGGGCAAAAAAGCACTTCATTTCTGAAGTGCTTTTCCCAATTTAGCGGTCTGGACGGGACTCGAACCCGCGACCCCATGCGTGACAGGCATGTATTCTAACCAACTGAACTACCAAACCATCGCTTTATTGCGGTTGCAAATATACACACGTTTTTTATTTTTGCAACTATTTTTTTAATTTTTTTTCAATTAATTTCAATGAAATCAACCAAAGTTTTGTTTTTCAACCAAGTATGTCGTAAGAATTTTTTCAAAATTTGCTCCAACATTTACTGGAACGTATTTAATTTTGTTTTGCGCACAGGTTAAAGATAACTTTTTGAAGTATTCTGAAACGTTTTTTTCATATTCTTCTTTAATATTTTCAGCATATAAATTGATAACTTCACCCGTTTCTACATCAATAAACTTTCTTGGCGAGTTGTCAAAATTGAAATTTAACTCGGTTTTTTCATCAATTACATGAAAAACTACTACTTTATGTTTGTTATGTTTTAGATGTTGTAATGCGTTAAAAAGCTGCTCTTGATTGCCGTCTTGAAACATATCTGTAAAAAGAACAATCATAGAACGACGGTGCATTTTTTCGGCAATTAAATGAAGATACGTTATTGTATCTGTATTTTTTGGTGTTTTAGAATTCTCAAGTAAATTTTCTAATTGATTTAACAACATTCTATGATGTCTATCACTCCCTTTTTCAGGTGAATAATATTCATACTTATCAGAAAATACACTCAGTCCAACAGCATCTCTTTGTTTCTTTAGTAAATTCATTAAAACAGCCGATGCAAGTACCGAAAAACCAATTTTACTTTCGTAAAAAGGTTGGTTGCTTTTCAATTTCGGAAAATGCATGGAAGACGAATTATCAATAATCAAATGACATCGCAGGTTGGTTTCTTCTTCAAATCTTTTGGTATATAATCTATCGGTTTTCGCAAAAAGCTTCCAATCGATATGTTTTGTACTTTCGCCTGAATTATAAATTTTATGTTCAGCAAACTCAGCGGAAAACCCATGAAATGGTGACTTATGCATACCCGAAATAAATCCTTCTACTACTTGATTAGCCAGTAATTCAAGATGCTTAAAACCAGATATTATTTCTTTTTGTTCTTCTATCCTCATAGTTCAAATGTAAATAAAAGTTTAAGAGTTTAAAAGTTTAGAAGTTTAAAAGTTTCACAAAGTTTTTATAATTTTTGATTTTTTACAAATACAGAATACTAATTAGCCCTGATGCAAGGGAAAAACCTCGCATTTCTTGCGAGTTTTGGAAAGGCAGCAGGAAAAGGGATTACTGAAGATGCCCGAATGATTCGCTACTGATAATCATCAGCATAAATCATAAAAAAACCCTTCAAAAATTTCTTTTCAAAGGGTTTCAAAACAATTATTATTAATTTATTATAGTAATGCGTCTATAGCATCTGTATAAGTTTTCTTTGGAGCAACACCAACTTGGCGACCAACAACTTCTCCATTTTGGAAAATTAAAACGGTTGGAATGTTTCTAACTCCGTATTTTGCTGCAAATTCTTGATTGGCGTCTACATCTACTTTACCTACTACAGCTTTACCTTCATATTCTGCAGAAACCTCATCAATAACTGGTCCAACCATTCTACATGGTCCACACCAAGCTGCCCAAAAATCTACTACTACTGGTTTATCTGATTTTAATACTACTTCATCAAAAGTAGCATCTGTTATTGCTAATGCCATATTTTTTTATATTTAGTTTATTAATTATGAAGTACAAAGATAAAGAAACATTTCGCTTCTGAATTGTAACTTACATTACTTTTAACTATTTTTTTATTGAAAGAATTGATGCATTTAATTTTCAAGTGACTTTAAAACAGCAAGCAACATTTCACCTTTCAATCGTTTTGCATAATTTGGATTGATGTATAAAAACTCAATTTCTCTATTTTCATCCAAAATATATACCGTTGGAACTGGAAGAAAACCCGGATTTTTTCCTTCTGAATATTTATCTAATTTTGGTTTGTCTCTTTTAAAAGCTATAACCAAAGCCTCAGAAAATTTTCCGTCACTATCTGAAAATAATTGGTAGTTTAATTTGTCTTCTTTGGTAGTTTCTTTTAAAAATTTTGGAGAATCTGGACTGATTGCAACTATTTGATAACCTAATGCAATAATTTGATTTTCAATTTCTTGCATTTCCATTAATTGCGAATTGCAATAAGGACACCAACCGCCACGATAGATAATCAAAACCGTTTTTTTGTTAAAAATGTCACTAGTCGAAACCGCTTTATTATCAACAGAAATCAAATCTTGTTTCGGAATTTTTTCTCCAATTAATAGTGGTGAAATATCTTCTGCTTTCTCTGCAATTTGTGCAAAACTAAATCCTGAAATTGCCAACAAAATAAAAAGGAACTTTTTCATGGGTATTTTTTTAATTTATTTAGCAAAGATAAAGCCGTCAAAATAATTGAAATGTAAGATGGATGACATTAGAGATTAATTCAATTTAAAATTCACCTGCAACTTCTCTAATTGTTCCAATAATTCTTTTGAAATTTTCACTTTTAGCTTTCTGCTTTTCATTTCTAGTGAAGTTATTTTGCGTATTTCCTCAACTTCTGTTTTGGTGATTTCCATCGCAACTTCTTCTTCATTATCGGTTTCAACTTCAATGATTTCGTCTTCTGCTTCTGATTCATCATCAGTTAATTCTGCAGAAGGAATTGGCATTGGAGCAGCAACAGTTTCTATCGTTCTTTTAACAATTTCGGTTTCTACTACTTCAAAATCTACTTGCTTATCACCTTCATTTTGTTGAAAAACAGCACTCAATTGTTGAATTAAATCTTGTTTTATATCTTTAATATTGATTTGAACTGCTAATTTTTTGGCAAAAGTTGGCAAAACATCGGCTAATAATTTGGCATCAAGAAAAGTAATTCGCGGATCAGATTTCTTTCCGGTTTCGCGATTTACCCAGCCATCTTTTACATTAATTTTAAAATAAATAAACTGATTATTAACCAAGAAATGACGGAATTTCAGATACTCTTCATCAAAAATTCTAAAGTCATAACTTTCGTCATATCCTTCCAAAGTAAACATTGCCCAATCTTTTCCGTTTTTCCCTGTTCGATACTGCACATTTGTTACGATACCTCCAAAGGTTAGATTTTTACCAATTAGGTTTCCTAAACTCTTTAAATGCGTCAATTTCACATTGCAGAAATAATTCATTTCAAATCGATAATCATCAAGCGGATGTCCCGAAATGTATATTCCGACAACTTCTTTTTCTTTGGCTAATTTTTCCATTGTACTCCATTCTTCACATGGTGGCACAACTGGTTCGGCAATTTGAACATCACTAGCTTCACCAAATAAACTCACTTGTGATGAATTTTCGTTTTCTTGAAATTTGGAACCAAATCGCATGGCTTTTTCTAGAAATGTAATTCCTTCGCCTTCAATGTGGAAATATTGAGCACGATGCGTATCGGGGAAACAATCAAATCCTCCAGCATAAGCCAAACTTTCAAACGCTTTTTTATTGGCAGAACGCAAATCAATTTTTTTAGCCAAATCAAATATCGACTTGTAAGGCGCATCTTTTCTACTTTGAACAATAGTATCCACAGCATTGGCTCCAACGCCTTTAACAGCTCCCATTCCAAAACGTACGGCATTGTTTTCGTTTACGGTAAATTTATAATACGATTCGTTTACATCTGGACCAAGAACTTGCAATCCCATACGCTTACATTCTTCCATAAAGAACGAAACTTGCTTGATATCGTTCATGTTATTAGAAAGCACCGCAGCCATATATTCCGCTGGATAATGCGCTTTTAGATAAGCCGTTTGATAAGCAATCCAAGCGTAACATGTGGAGTGCGATTTATTAAAAGCATAACTTGCAAAAGCTTCCCAGTCTTTCCAAATTTTTTCCAAAACTGCTGCATCATGACCTTTTGCTGAAGCTTGTTCCACAAATTTTGGCTTCATTTTATCCAAAGTTGGTCGGTCTTTTTTACCCATTGCTTTACGCAAAACGTCGGCATCACCTTTAGAGAAATCGGCTAACGATTGTGACAAAAGCATTACTTGCTCTTGATAAACCGTAATTCCGTAGGTTTCGCCTAAGTATTCTTCGCAAGCATCTAAATCATATTTTATTTCCTCTTCACCATTTTTTCTACGGACAAAAGAAGGAATATATTCCAATGGTCCAGGTCGATAAAGTGCGTTCATAGCAATTAAATCACCAAAAACTGTTGGCTTTAAATCACGAAGGTATTTTTGCATTCCAGGTGACTCATATTGGAAAATACCAACCGTTTCACCTCTTTGGAATAATTCATAAGTTTTAACATCGTCAATTGGAAAAGTATCTGGATCTAATTGAATTCCGGTTCTGTACTTTACTAATTTGACTGTGTCTTTTATTAAGGTAAGGGTTTTCAAACCCAAGAAGTCCATTTTTAATAATCCGGCACTTTCTGCAACCGAGTTGTCAAATTGGGTTACATATAATTCAGAATCTTTGGCTGTTGTAACTGGAACGAAATTCGTAATATCACTTGGTGTAATAATCACTCCACAAGCATGAATTCCTGTATTTCGGAGCGAGCCTTCCAAGACTTTAGCTTGTTGAATAGTTTCACCTGATAATTCTCCGTCGTTAGCAATAGCAATTAATTCTTTTACTCTATCAAATTCATCGGAACGTAATGCTTTTTTGACGTCTTCTTCTTTTTCAGAAATGAATCGAGCCAAATTCCATTTAGAAGGCATCATTCCTGGAATTAATTTTGCAATTCTATCGGCTTCAAAAAGTGGTAAATCCAATACTCGAGCCGTATCACGAATGGCCGATTTGGTTGCCATTTTACCATAAGTAATAATCTGAGCTACTTGATTTGAACCGTATTTATTGATAACATAGTCCATAACACGACCACGACCTTCATCGTCGAAATCAATATCAATATCGGGCATCGAAACCCTGTCTGGATTCAAGAATCTCTCAAAAAGCAAATCATACTTAATCGGGTCAATATTGGTAATTCCTAAACAATAAGCAACCGCAGAACCTGCAGCAGAACCACGACCTGGACCAACCGAAACGTCCATTTTTCTAGCTTCGGCAATGAAATCCTGTACAATTAAGAAATAGCCAGGATAACCGGAATTGGAAATGGTTAGTAATTCAAAATCCAATCGTTCTTGAATTTCTGGAGTAATTTCTCCATAACGCTTTTGAGCGCCATTCATGGTTAGATGTCGTAAATAAGCATTTTCACCTCTTACTCCACCATCAGCTTCATCTTCTGGATTTACAAATTCTTCAGGAATTGTAAATTTTGGAAGTAATACATCGCGATACAACGAATAGGTCTCAACTTTATCAATAATTTCTTGAACATTGATTATGGCTTCTGGCAAATCAGTAAACAATTTTTTCATCTCATCTTCCGATTTGAAATAATATTCCTGATTTGGCAATCCATAACGATAACCTCTACCTCTACCTATTGGTGTGGCTTGTTTTTCGCCATCTTTAACACACAATAAAATATCGTGGGCATTCGCATCCTCTTTGTTTACGTAGTAAGTATTATTGGTAGCAACTAATTTTACTTTATGCTTTTGTGAAAACTCAATCAAGGTTTTATTGACACGATTTTCGTCCTCTTGATTGTGGCGCATGATTTCTAAATAAAAATCATCTCCAAATTGTTCTTTCCACCAAATTAGCGCTTCTTCAGCTTGATTTTCTCCAACATTTAAAATTTTACTCGGAATTTCACCATATAAATTTCCTGATAAAACAATGATATCTTCTTTATATTGCTCCACAACTGATTTATCAATTCTAGGAACGTAATAAAAACCATCGATGTATGCGATAGAAGACATTTTGGCTAAATTATGATAGCCTTTTTTATTTTTCGCCAAAAAAACTACTTGATAGCCGTTATCTTTTTTTGTTTTGTCTTTATGATTGTCACAAATATTGAACTCACAACCTACGATTGGAATAATTTCATTGTCAGATGGTTCTTCTCCGTTTTCAATTGCGGCTTCAATTTTGGGTTTAACAGCTTTGTTATGATTCATAACCGCACTTACAAAATGAAAGGCACCCATCATGTTTCCTGTATCGGTCATGGCTACAGCAGGCATTTTTGTTTTTGCAGCTGCGGCAACTAGTGACGGAATTCCGATGGTAGATTGTAAAACTGAAAATTGGGAATGGTTGTGTAAATGAGCAAATCGAGATTGTTTAAAATCTTTTTTATCGGCTTCAGAAATAGATGTTTGAACCGTTTCATCTTCACTTTTTTGAAGTTTTTTTCTGATTTGTTCAGAAGCTTCTTTAAGATTGATGTGTTTCAATCCAATTAATTGAATTGATCTTAGATTTTTTAATTGAAAATCTTCAAAATATTCTGGTTCAACATCAAGTTCTTCTTTAGTAAAAACTTCTGTACGAATTAATTCTAAGAAACAACGTGTTGTAGCTTCAACGTCGGCAGTTGCGTTGTGTGCTTCTGCAAATGGTTCGTTAAAAAGATATTGATGTAATTCTGTTAATGTTGGCAATTTGAATTTTCCGCCTCGTCCACCAGGAAGTTTTAATAACGATGCTGTAACTTCGGTACAAGTATCTAAAATTGGCATTTGCGACATTGGAGAACTGATTCCCATTCGGTAGAATTCGCAACCCATGATATTGATATCAAACCCAACGTTTTGTCCGACGATATACTTTGCTTTGGATAATGCTATATTGAATTTCTCCAACATTTCTTTAAGTTGGATGCCTTGTTGTTGTGCTAATTCGGTTGAAATTCCGTGAATTCTTTCGGCATCATAAGGAATATTGAAACCTTCTGGATTAATAAGATAATCTTGATGTTCAACAAGATTTCCCATATCATCGTGCAACTGCCATGCAATTTGAATACATCTTGGCCAATTGTCTGTATCAGAAATTGGTGCAGCCCAACTTTTTGGCAATCCTGTGGTTTCGGTGTCGAATATTAAATACATACTTTATAAAATTCCAATTGTAAAACTCCAAATTCCAATTGTAAAATCATTCATTTTGGGATTTGAAATTTATTTTTTTGTTAATTATCAAAAGTACATTTTAAGGAAGAGATTGTCAATTTTAGTTATTAACAAAAACAAAAAAACCATCCGAATTCTCGAATGGTTTTTGTAGTATAATAAGTTTGAAAAACTAGTATCTTCCTCTGTTACCGCCACCACTGTTTCTATCGTTGTAGCTTGAACCACCACCACGAGAATTACCACCACCATTGTAACCACCACTACTTGGACGGTTGTTAGAAAAAGATTTTCTCTCTCCTTCTGGTTTTGGTTCTGATTTGTTTACTACAATTGTACGACCTTCTACAGTAGCACCGTTCAATTCAGTAATTGCTTTTTCAGCTTCTTCATCGCTTTCCATTTCAACAAAACCGAAACCTTTACTTCTTCCAGTAAATTTATCAGTAATAATTTTAACAGAACTAACCGATCCGTACACTTCAAAAGACTCTCTTAAATCTGCTTCCTCAATACTCCAAGGAAGACTTCCAACAAAAATGTTCATAATTTTATTTTAAAATTCCTGTCAAAGGTACACTAAATAAAATGTAATCTACTATTAATTAGGTATTAATTATTATTTTAACAAAAAAAGCCGTTCCTAAATTGGGAACGGCTTTTTGTAAATATCTTTTATTTTTTTATGGTGCTGGAACAATTGGAATCTTGTAAAAAGTTCCATATTGAAAATTAACTAATGGCGAACCAACTGCACCTAAATTTATGGCATTAAATTTAAATGTTCCAGTAACAGTAGTGCCTGTGTTTTCTGTTATAACAACTTCTCCATTACTTCCTTCTACATTTAGAACTCTCACTTTAGCGTTATTTCCACCACCTGTAATTGTTATTAAATCTCCTGCTTTGTAGCCATTTCCTGGAGAAGCAACTTTTACTGATGTCACAACACCACTAGTATTTGTTATTACACTTAATGTTAATCCAGAACCTGAACCACCTGTAGTTGCATGAGAACTGTTGCATGCATAACTGCCATCAATCAATACGCAATCAGAAGTATATCCTGATCCGCCAGCGAACATTTGCGAATTCATTCTAGCAACAGGTCCATTTATGATTTTAGTTTCATAATTCAAATTAACATCATCAAATGATGAAGAATAAGATGCCATGGTATTTAGATTTGTTGTACCTAAATAATATGTTCCTTTAGCTCCACTAGCAATATCAATTTCTACTTCTTCATCCTGCGCAAGAGCTACCAAAGTTAAAGCTCCATTAGATGACCTATATGCTTTTACATCAATACCATTAAAAAAAACATCATCTCTGTAAGCCTGAAATGCAGGATTACTAAATTTAACTTCTTCACTACATGATGCTAAAGCAAGCGTAATTACTAATAAGGAAACTAATTTTTTCATTTTGAATATGTATTACAACCACAAAAATAGTTTTTTTCACGAATTAAGCTATTTTTTTTAACTAAAAATCGATGAAAAAGTATTTTTTTTAATTGTATTAGTTTGAATGAAAAAGTTTTATATCTTTGCACCCTTAATTAATCGAGGTCGAGTACCTCAAAATTTAATCAAAAAGATTATGTCAGTAAAAATTAGATTACAAAGACACGGTAAAAAACAAAAACCATTTTACTGGATCGTAGCGGCTGATGCTCGCGCAAAAAGAGATGGTAGATTCCTTGAAAAATTAGGAACTTACAATCCAAACACAAATCCTGCAACTATTGATTTAAACCTTGACCAAGCGGTACAATGGTTACACAATGGAGCTCAACCAACAGATACTGCTAGAGCAATTCTTTCTTACAAAGGTGCTTTATTGAAACACCACCTTGATGGAGGAGTTCGTAAAGGCGCTTTAACTCAAGAACAAGCTGATGCAAAATTAGCTGCTTGGATTGAAGAAAAAGCTGGAAAAGTTGACGCTAAAAAAGACGGATTGTCTAAAAAACAAGCTGAAGCTAAAGCTAAAGCATTAAAAGCTGAAGTTGCTGCAAACGAAAAACGTGCAAACGCTGCTGCTGAAGCATTGAAAGCTGCTGAAGCTCCAGAAGTTGTAGAAGAAGAAGTTGCTGAAGTTACCGAAGAGGTTGTTGCTGAAGTTGCTGTTGAGGAAACTCCTGCAGTAGAAGAAGCTCCAGCTACTGAAGAAGCTAGCGAAGAAACTGAAGCTTAATTTGTTGCGATAATGCGTAAAGAAGATTGTTTCTACTTAGGCAAAATCGCTAAAAAATTTAGTTTTAAAGGTGAAGTCCTTATCTATTTAGATACTGATGAACCAGAGTTATATGAAGATATGGAATCAGTTTTTGTTGAATACAACAAAAATCTGGTTCCATTTTTTATTGAAAATTGTAACCTACACAAAGGTGATTTTCTTCGAGTGAAATTTGAAGATGTCGATGATGAAGCAGAAGCTGACTCTATTATGGGTTGCGAAATTTACCTTCCTTTAAATATGTTGCCAAAACTTGAAGGCAACAAATTCTACTTTCATGAAGTTATCGGTTTTGAAATTGAAGACCAACGTTTAGGAGTTTTTGGAAAAATTGTTTCAATAAACGATACCTCAGCACAACCACTTTTTGAAGTAATCAATGGCAATGTTGAAATACTTGTCCCTATGATTGATCAGTTTTTGGTTAAAATCGATAGAGAGAATAAGAAAGTAATTATGGATTTACCAGAAGGATTGGTGGAAATGTATCTTTAGGAAATTCCAATATTTTAAATCCCAAATTCCAATCCTTAGAAAAATTCTAATTTAAAAAATTTGACTTTTATGAGTAAACCATTTGATTTAGAGGAAAGAACTTATTTGTTTGCTAGAGATTGTAGACTATATATTGAAAAACTACCAAAAACTATTTCAAATATTGAAGACGGAAAGCAATTAGTTAGATCTTCGGGATCTGTTGGCGCTAATTATATTGAAGCTAATGAAAAACTAGGCGATAAAGATTTGTCTTTTAGATTAAAGAATGCTAGAAAAGAAGCAAAAGAATCTAAATATTGGATACGCTTATTAGAAGACTTAAATTCTAATTTAAAAGAAGAATCAAACTTATTGTTTATTGAAGCCGAAGAATTGAGAAAAATACTTTCTACTATAATATCTAAAACATCCTAAATTTAACCTGAGTTCAAATTGGAATTTGGAATTTAAAATATTGGAATTTTATAACTATGTTTTCATTCAAACAATTTAACGTTCAACAAGACAAATGCGCTATGAAAATTGGCACAGATGGCGTTTTACTTGGCGCTTGGTGTCCGATTGATAATAACCCATTTTCGGTTTTGGATATTGGAGCTGGAACTGGAATTTTGTCATTGATGTTAGCGCAACGAAGTAATGCCGAACAAATTGATTCTTTAGAAATTGATGAGGAAGCCTACGAACAATGTGTGGAAAACTTCGAAAATTCTCCTTGGTCTGATAGATTATTTTGTTTTCACGCAGGTTTGGATGAGTTTGTTGATGAACCCGAAGATGAATATGATATCATAATTTCAAATCCTCCATTTTATTCAGAAGATTATAAAACTGACAGTTCTCAGCGTGATTTGGCAAGATTTCAAGATGCCTTGCCTTTTGAAGATTTGATTGAGGCTGCCGATTTACTATTATCTGAAAACGGAATTTTTGCTGTTATCATTCCTTTTAAAGAAGAAGAACGATTTATAGATTTATGTTCCGAAGTGGAACTGTTTCCTGTAAAAGTAACTCGTGTAAAAGGCTCACATACCACACCTATTGTTAGAAGTTTACTTGCATTTAAACGTTACGAACTTTCTGTATTAACAGCAGACGAATTGGTTATTGAAATCAGTCGTCATGAATACACTGATGATTACATTAATCTTACAAAAGATTTCTACTTGAAGATGTAATTTCACTTTTAATAATATTCTTTCTTTTTTTCGTAAAAAAATTAACAAATTCTGAAAATTTATAACATTCGTTGAATGATATAATAAATTAGTTTATGTAATTTTGCCATCATTAAAATTTCAATCAAATGAAACCAGATTTATTTCAAGCTCCAGATTATTACTTGTTAGACGATTTGCTAACAGAAGAACATAAATTAGTTAGAGATTCTGCTCGTGCGTGGGTAAAAAGAGAAGTATCTCCAATAATTGAAGATTATGCACAACGTGCTGAATTCCCTAAACAAATCATCAAAGGTTTGGGAGAAATTGGTGGTTTTGGTCCTTATATTCCTGAAGAATATGGCGGTGCAGGATTAGATCAAATTTCTTATGGTTTGATTATGCAAGAAATAGAAAGAGGTGATTCTGGTGTTCGTTCTACTTCATCAGTTCAATCTTCATTAGTGATGTATCCAATATGGAAATTCGGAACTGAAGAGCAAAGAATGAAATATTTGCCAAAATTAGCAACAGGAGAATTCATGGGTTGTTTCGGGTTGACAGAACCAGATCATGGTTCGAATCCAAGTGGAATGACTACGAATTTTAAAGATATGGGTGACCATTATTTATTGAATGGTGCTAAAATGTGGATTTCAAATGCTCCATTCGCAGATGTTGCTGTGGTTTGGGCAAAAAATGAAGAAGGAAGAATTCACGGATTAATTGTTGAACGTGGTATGGAAGGTTTTACAACTCCAGAAACGCATAATAAATGGTCACTTCGTGCAAGTGCAACTGGTGAATTGATTTTTGATAATGTAAAAGTTCCGAAAGAAAATTTATTGCCAGGAAAATCTGGTCTTGGAGCTCCAATGATGTGTTTGGATTCTGCAAGATACGGAATCGCTTGGGGTGCAATTGGTGCTGCAATGGATTGTTATGACACTGCTTTGCGTTATGCAAAAGAAAGAATTCAGTTTGACAAACCAATTGCTGGAACTCAATTACAACAAAAGAAATTAGCCGAAATGATTACGGAAATCACTAAAGCACAATTACTTACTTGGAGATTAGGAGTTTTGCGTAATGAAGGAAAAGCCACAACAGCTCAAATTTCTATGGCAAAAAGAAACAACGTTGATATGGCAATAAACATTGCTCGTGAAGCGCGTCAAATTCTTGGCGGAATGGGAATTACAGGAGAATATTCTATCATGCGTCACAGTATGAATTTAGAATCTGTAATTACTTATGAAGGAACACACGATATTCACTTGTTAATTACTGGCGCAGATATTACTGGAATTCCTGCTTTTAAATAAAAATTAAATCTCATTGCCTTCGAGAGCCTCAGGCAACAAAATTTAATTAAACAATAAATAAAATTGATATAAAAAGCTTCTCTATTTCGAGGAGCTTTTTTACTTTTGATAAAGTATTTTGAAATCTAAATGGTTTTATTTTACGTAAATGCTAAAAAAAAAAATTGCAATGACTATTCAAACCATCAACAACAATATTCAAGAATATAAAAATCAATTACTTACCCATTCATTATATGAGAAAGTAAAGACCATTGAAGATCTTCACTGCTTTTTAGAAAATCATATCTATGCCGTTTGGGATTTTATGTCGTTGTTAAAAGCTTTACAGAACAAGCTAACATGTACCTCAACACCATGGTTACCAATAGGAAATCCTGAGATACGTTACTTAATCAACGAAATTGTAGTTGCTGAAGAAACCGATTTAAGTATAGATGGATTACGTCAAAGCCATTTTGAAATGTACATTGATGCAATGGAACAATGTGGCGCAAATACTACGCAAATACATGAATTTTTAATTAACGTAAAAGCTACTCAAAACATTTTTGTATCCATCAAACAAAGTGATTTGCATCCAAATGTGAAAGCTTTTTTAGATTTCACTTTCAGAGTTATTGAAGAAGGAAAACCACACAAAATTGCCGCAGCATTTACTTTTGGAAGAGAAGATTTAATTCCGAATATGTTTACTGAAATCTTGAAAAACTTTCAGAACAATTTTCCTGAAACCGATTTGTCAAAATTGATTTACTATTTTGAACGTCATATCGAACTTGATGCTGACGAACACGGACCAATGGCAATGCAAATGGTAACTGAACTTTGCGGTGATTCTGAACAAAAATGGAAAGAAGTTGAAGAAGTTTCTGTTCGAGCACTTGAAAAACGTATTGGACTTTGGAATGCTATCGAAGAACAAGTGGAACAGAAATTAGAAATGGTTTAATACTACTTTTGATAAATTAAATTTCATTACTTTTGATTTCTATCAATCCCATTTGGAATTTGGAATTTAAAATATTGGAATTTAAAACTTATGTCATCTCAAACAAGATTAACACGCGCCTACAAAGAAGCTAAACGAATTCAATTTACCAATCAAGATAAATTTATTCTGTTTAGTGATTGTCATCGTGGCGATGGAAGTTTTGCTGATGATTTTGCCAATAATCGCAATATTTATGTTCACGCTTTAAACCAATATTACAAAAACGGGTTTCAATATGTAGAACTTGGTGATGGTGATGAACTATGGGAAAATTTATTTTTCAAAGATATTTTGGAAGCCAACAAAAATGTTTTTTTATTACTAAAGAAATTCTATTTGCAAAAAAAACTTCACATGATTTATGGAAATCATGATATGGTTTATAGAAATCCTTCTATTGTAAAAAAGAATTTTGCAGAATATTTTGATACCGGCGAAGGAAAAAACATGCCTTTGATGCCCGATTTAAAGTTTCATGAAGCTATCGTTTTAGAAAACTCAGAAACAGGTCAAGAATTATTTTTAACCCACGGACATCAAGCCGATTTTTTCAATTATGTTGGTTGGAAATTCAATCGTTTTTTTGTGAGAATTCTGTGGAAACCTTTGCAAGTTTGGGGAATAAAAGACCCAACAAGTCCGGCGAAGAATTATCTTGAATCCATAAAAGTAGAACGAAGAATTAAAAAGTGGATTGCTGATAATGGGAATAAAATAACTATTGTAGGTCATACACACCGACCTCGTTTTCCAAAACCTAATCGAAATGCACTAAACTTATTTAATGATGGAAGTTGTGTCCATCCAAGAAATATTACCGGCATTGAAATAGAAAACGGAAAAATCGCTTTAGTCAAATGGTTGATAGACACTAATAATGATGGTGTTTTACAAATTGTAAAAGAATATATTGAAACTCCTGTAGATTTAATTTCGTATAAATCATTATGAAACATTTACTTAAAATAAGTTGTTTACTATTATTTACTTTACTTGTTAGTTGTTCAGCAAATGACACTGTGCAAACATCATCAAGTGGAAAAACAATTAAATATTTAGCTCTTGGAGATAGTTACACCATAGGACAAAGTGTTTGTGAGACTTGTCGTTTCCCAATTCAATTGCAAAACGAACTTAAAAACTATCTTACCTCAAAAGATGTTTTTATAACTAATATTATAGCTCAAACAGGTTGGACAACTACCAATTTAAAATCGGCAATTGCTTCACAAAATCCAACGAATGATTATGATTTGGTAACTTTATTAATAGGTGTCAACAATCAATATCAAAACAGACCTTTCAGTCTATATGAACAAGAATTTCCAGAATTGGTAAACATTGCCATTGATAAGGCAAAAGGAATAAAAGCAAATGTAATTGTAGTTTCAATACCAGACTATGCCTACACACCTTTTGGAAATGGAAACACAACTATTTCGATGCAAATTGATGCTTACAACGCTTTTGCAGAAAATTATTGCATTCAAAATAACATCACTTTTGTGAACATCACTGATATTACTAGACAAGGATTAATCCAACCTAATTTGGTTGCCATTGATGGTTTACATCCTTCAGAACTTGCCTATTCTAAATTTGTGGAAAGAATTTTTCCTAAGGCTAAAATGGTTTTGGGGTTGTAACTCCGTTACTTTTTGGATTTCCAAATAAATCCATCCAATAAATAATGAGTAAACTGAGGAACTGTTAGCAAAGGAACTAAGATAAATTGCCAATTTGAAAAGTCAAAGTTTGTTATTGAAATTTGTTCGTTCCAAACTAAAATCTCCCACAAAAATTCTTCGGAAAAAGCTATAATCATAAGGATTATTACAAAAATAAATACACCTTTATATTGCTTTAGAATGCTTAAAAATCCTAAATCTTCTTTAGTTTTTTTCTCAATTTCGTTCAAATAAATCAAAGACATATAGGGAATTCCGTGCGAAACAACATTTAATAATGTAAAAACTAAATCGTTATTAAAGTAAACAATCCCAAAATACCAAGAAAGCATTGTTCCAACAATAATAGCGTTTTTTGGGATGTTAAAAGAGTTCGATTTTATCGAATTATAAACGGTTCTAACGAGATAAAATACTACTATTGCAAAATAGATCCATTTAAAAACCTCAAGTAATGTTGCGTTTTCATACTTCAAAAATTCATTTTCTACAAACCAATTGAACTTTCGTTTTGGAGATAAAAACCAATACAACATGGGATAAACAGTAGCCGAATAAATAATTAAATTATCAATCCATGCATACGTTTTATCTTCATTTCTAGAGTACAATCGCATAAAACCATATTGCTGACGAATGAAATGAAAAACAGCCACATAAGCCAAAACAGACCAAAACACCTGACTTCCAAATAGAAATAAAATGAAACCAATTAAGAAACAAAAAATGGGCAATCCAATGTACAATTGCTTTCTTCTTTGAAATTCTGAGGCAACAAAATAGGTTTTAAATAATGTAGAATAAACATGAGCAACATCAATAAAAACAATTAAAAACAACCAAGTATAAAACGAATAACTTTCTTCGATTTCGGTTAACCAATTTTGAAATAACAAAACAATTGCCAACACGATAAAAGATGGTGCAAGTATAAAAACTCCGTCGGTTTTAGCTTTATGTATCCATGGTTGAACCATTACACTATTTTATTTACAACGTTAATTCCTTGATGAAAAGCTTCTTCAAAAATAGATATTCCCGATAAATCTGAATGTGCAAAATGGATTTTATCATCAATAGATTGCCCTGCTTTTCGTTTGCTTTCGCCAAATAGAAATTCTGGTTTTGGGCTAATCATTCCGTGACCTAACAAATGAATATCTATACTTTCTGTTACTTCTTCAATATTAGGATGCGCAATTTTCAAATCTTCGAAAACTAAATTTTTCCAATATTCTTTTGGTTTTTTATAGATTTCTCGTCTGCTTTTCCCACAATCAGATGATGAGAAACTGTAATAATACGTAATCACTTTTTTATCCTGAATTTGTTGCAACGACTGATGTTGATCGTAAATATAACCCAATCCTTTCGAGCCATGAGCCACATTATCCCAGCACAATGGAAAACTAAAATTATCGGTTAAATCAGAAACTACTAATGTTGCCAAAAGCCAAGGCGCATAATGAAAATCTTCGGTTAATTCTTTTCTGTCTTTAAACAAATATTGATTTACAAATTGTGGCGTTGCCATAATAATTTTATCAGCAATAATCTCAATAGAAGTTTTTGTTTTATCATCAAAAACCAAGGCTATTGCTTTACAATTTTCGATTTTCACTTCGTAAACCAAATGATTTTGCAATGTTTTTCCTTTGGAATATTTTTTTAAATGATGCGTAAGTCTTGCGTTACCTTCGGGCCAAGTTAAAACGTTATCATTTTTATCTTGCGTACTGTTTTGTTTTCTCGCTGCAAAATAATGAATTCCGGCGTAAGCAGAAACGAATTCAATTCCTAAACCAAAATCATCTCTGCAGCAATAATCTACATAAACCAAAAGCGGATTTGATTTAAAATTTTGTTGCTCCAACCATTCTTTCATAGTTAGTTGGTCCAAACTTTTAACGGCATCATTTTGAGAAGATAGAGCCATCGGAATATTGAACCAATACAAACCAAAGTCATCTTTTTTGGTTCTAAAATCATCCATCATCGAAAAAAATCGAAGCAATTCTGCGTCTTCCTCTGCTGAATTTCCAACTTTCGGAACAATTCCTTCTTGCCAGTTGTTTTTATAAAATAGTCGTTCATCTGGTGAAAACGTTAGTTGCGTTTCATCAAACTTTGGAAATCCTTTTTCATCATAACCTAAAATAATTTTTTCTTCTTCAAGAAATTGCAACAACTCTTTATCTTCTTGATTTGGTAGAGGCAAATAATGCGCACCAAGAGGAAATTTAGAATACTGATTTTCACCATTGGAAGAATTTCCACCCAAATGATTTTCTAATTCAACCAACAAAAATTTGGAAATTCCTTTTTTAGAAAGCTGTCTTGCAGCAGTTAAACCGGTAATTCCGCCACCAACAATTAAATAAGGAATAGAAATTTGCTTAGAAGGTTTTGAAAAATTCTTAACTCGAAGTTTATGTCCTAAAATATGATTGGTTCCAGACAATCGAATTAAAAGTGTAATCACTTGTTCTTTACAAGCATTAAGAAGTGGAACAATCAGTAAAGTTGCTCCTAAAAACTTGAAGAAATTCCTTCTCGAACTACTATAATTTTCCCCATTCTTCATCGAAATAGCGTACTAAAACTTGGTTATCTAATCGATTAATTTCAATGTCTTTTGAAATCATATCTTTGGAAAAATAATTGAATTTTTCAAACTGATAATTGTAAAAACGCAATCCATCAACGGTTCTATTGACTTTATTGAAATTGGTTCTAAAACCATTTATTGCAATAGTAAAACCCCATTCACCAAACGATGGAACATAAGCATGATAAGCATCAATTTGAGGAAAAACTTGCATTGCTGTTTTATTGATACACCAAAATGATTTTGGAGCAAAGTAAGGCGAAGTCGTTTGAATTACTACTACAGCATCCGTTGAAAGCAGCTGTTGCATCGTGCTGTAAAAATTCAATGAATATAATTTACCCAAACTATAATTGGAAGGATCCGGAAAATCGATGATTACTACATCAAATTTTTCTTTGGTTTCTTTAGCCCAAATGTAGGCATCTTTGTTGTAAACCGTAACTTTGGGATTGTTCAAAGCGTTTTTATTAAAATCGACTAGCACTTGATTGGTTTTAAACAACTTGGTCATGCCTTCATCTAAATCGACTAATGTAATTTTTTTTACTTCTTGATATTTTAGAATTTCACGAACCGCTAAACCATCTCCACCACCAAGAACTAATACATTATCAACTTTTTTAGCCATTGACATTGCTGGATGAACCAAAGCTTCGTGATAGCGGTATTCGTCGGCTGAACTAAATTGGAGATTGTTGTTTAAGTATAATCGATAATCGCTTTTATTGTGCGTTAAAACGATGCGTTGGTATTGAGTCGAATTGGTATAAATGATGTTTTCGCCATACAATTTACCTTCTGAATAGGACAGTATATTTTCGGAGAAAAAGAAAGTTACCAATAAAACTAGAAAAGAAAAAATTGCTTTAGCTCGCAGTAGTTTTACTTTTTTTAATTCTGATTTTAATAAATAACAAAGTACAATAGCAATAGAAATATTAATCATTCCGAAGAATAAAGATGTTCCTATAATTCCGAGTTTTGGAACTAAAATTAATGGAAAAAGAATGGATGCTAATAAAGCTCCAATGTAATCAAATGTAAAAACGTTGGAAACCAAATCTTTAAACTCAACTTTGTCTTTAAGGATGTTCATTAGTAACGGAATTTCCAATCCGACAAGACAGCCTGTGACGAAAACTAAAAAATAAAGAATAAATTGAAAGGCAAAAGCGGTTTCAAATAACAGAAAAAGTATAACCGAACTTAATCCGCCAATTAATCCGACTAGAATTTCGATTTCTACAAAAGTATTGAGTAGATTTTTGGTTAAGAATTTCGAAAAATACGACCCAATTCCCATCGAAAAGAGATACACTCCAATAATGAAAGAAAATTGTTTTACAGAATCGCCCAATAAATAACTCGCCAAAGTTCCTGCAACTAATTCGTAAACTAGCCCACAAGTAGCAATGGTAAAAACTGCAAAAAGTAGTAAATATTCAAATTTTAGAAATTTATTACCCATGAATAGCTGCGCTAATAATCATTGAAATTCCAATAATTAAGGCTGCAAAAACAATAGCAACAGCAACATTATTTTCTTGAGTAATTTTTTTCCAAGTGTTTTCTGGAGTAATTTTTTCTACAATAAAATAGGCAACAAAAAGCACTGCAATTCCAACAGCTGAAAACACTAATGAGTTGATAACAAGTTGTCCAATATTCATAATTTTAATTTTTTTAGTTATTTATGATAAAAACGATTTACAGAACTATGTCCTGAATTAGTTGGTTTGTAATTTTCAGTCGATTCGCAGTCACATAGGCTATTTCCTTGAGTTGTATAATAAAGGAATAATCCGTAAAAACACAAACCTATTATCAATGCTAGATAATTTTCTTTTATAAAATTTGATACTTTTTCCATGTACAATTTATTTTATTCGCTCCATCGTTTTTCTTCAAAATATTTTGAAATGTAATAGACAATAATAACAAATACAACCATAAAAATAAGCGTCATATAAAAATTTCTTAATGATGGTTTATTCCAAGTAGCACTTATATTTATTAAACTATTTGAATAATCTTCGGCAGCTTTTAAAGGCGTGATTGTTAAATGATATTTTCCTGCTCCAACACCACAAATATTAAAATCTTCTGCTGTGCTTCCTTCAGTCCAACTTTCACCATCGGTATAGCCGTGATAATACTCTATATCTTTGGATGCGTAAACTTCTTCATTAGTTTTTTCATTTACTAATGCAATTTGAACATTTGCCCAAGAGTTATTGACATTAGATGAAACCGAAATTTGTAATGGAGCCGAACTTCCTTTTAGTTCAAAAGAAGGACTAACAAAATCTTTACTGGTATAATTTTCAAAAGGAATTGAGGTGTTTAACACTTCTTGCTGCGTTCTATCTTTGTTTAAAAACCAATGTGATACTAAAATTAGGATGGCCACAGAACAAAAAATCATGACTAAATTCCTAACATTAATAGGAAAAGGTTGTGCCATTCCAATTTCAGATTTTGATGGAATTGCTGAAGATTTGAAAGCACTTTTTATGGCACTTCTAGAAATATGTTTGCCATAAAATGCGGTTTGCTCTTTTCCGAATTTTTCGAACGATACTATATAGGGTGGATTTATATATTCGATTAATTCAATTTTATCCAAAATATTATAATCAAAATATCCTGATGCGTAATCTAGTTTAGGATATGTGTAATCATATCTATCAAAAGTTTTGTCAAGATAATCAATTGTTAATGGATGATTGCCAACTTTCTTTTCAAATTCAATTTGCTCCAATAAAATAAAATTTCCTGAAGACTCTGATAAATAGAGAAACTCTCCTTTTTCGTTTTGTAAAACATACTCTGCCCATCTTGTAACCGCATCGAATCTCTTAATTAAAAGTCCAATGATGGTATAGGTTTCATTTTTAAAGTCAGCTTTTTGACCAACAGAAAAAGCATTGTTGTAAATTTCTTTTTTAAATCGATCCTTGAATGTAAATTCATTGTTGTTATTCTTTGAATACAATGTGCCACAACTTGGACAGGCAAAAAAACTTACGTCAATTTTTACATCTAATTTAGTTTCAGTATTACAATGGAAACAAGGAAAATCCATATCTATTTATCTATTAATTTCAAAATCTTTTAAAACAACTGCATTAAAATAATTTATAAAAGCATTGGTAATACTTTTTACTTTTTGAGTATTATCTTGTAAATAATTACACAAATAAACATCAAGAGTAAGCTGCTTAAATTCTGGCCATGTGTGAATACAAATATGAGATTCTTTTAAACAAATAGCAATGGTAAAACTATTATTTTCAAAATTATGAGTAATTATTCCAACTTTTTCGAGTTCAAATTCTTGGATAACTTTTTCTGAAAATACAATAAAAGAGCTGCTATTCATGAGCAAATCAATATTTTCAACTTGAAGTGTAACTAACTTATGTAATCCCGGAGAATAGGTGTTTTGATCCATCAAAATAAGATTCCAATTAATTTAATGGAATATTTTGATTATACGTAAGTGTTAAAATTTTGTTACAAAAAAAAGCGAAAATTTCTTTTCGCTTTTTTATTATTGTTCTGGTGCTATTTCGAGTTCTAATCCGTCGATTTCTTCAGTAATTGGAATTTGGCAACCCAATCTTGAGTTTTCTTTTACATGATAAGCTTCCCAAAGCATGGCTTCTTCATCTGGATTTCTTTCTAATGAAATAACATCATTTAAAACGTAGCATTGACAAGAAGCGCACATTGCCATTCCGCCGCAAACACCAACAGTTCCTTCTTCGGCTAGTTCATAGGCACGAATTAGTTCCATGATGTTCATGTTCATGTCGGTTGGAGCTTGGACTTCATGTCGTTCTCCGTTTCTATCGGTTATGTATACTGTTACGTCTTGTGACATTTTATATGGACTATCGATTTTATTTACTTTTTTAAAGATTTCTTTTTTTGTTTAATTGCTGAAAATCTAATAAATCTTTCAATCTTCCTGAAGCAAGTTTATTTTTCATTAAATCTTCAAAATCTATGTAAGGGACTTTAAAATCTTTTTCATTAATCCAGTTACAATGACTTTTACTTTCGACAAAATTTAATCCCGAAACTTTAGTTAAAATTTCAATCTTTCTAGGTTCTACACCCATACTCCAAACATCAAATTTATCACTAAAAAATTCCTCTATGGAAAATATTGGAGCTCCAAACTCCTCGTAGACTTCCTTTAATTTAAAATAATTTTCTTCGTTTTGATTTACCCATAAGTCCATATCTCCTGTACTCCTTCCATAACCGTGAAGTATTACAGCATAACCACCAACTAGTAAATAATCTACATTATACTTGTCTAGAAGCAGTAAGAAATCTAAAAAATCTTTATTAAATAGATTCGGCATGTTTTCTTGAAGATATTATGGTTCTATCCACTTTTTGCTCTGGACTTGAATTAAAAATCGAATTAATAATATCACATGCAAAATTCAATCGCTCCAAAGGAGATTTATCATTGTAGAAAGTTACATGATCATCTGCTTCTTCAAATGTCAATTTTGTGGCAACGCTTCTATCCATTCTAATATTTTCCATTAATAAACTATTTGACAACAAATATAATTATTAAATTTATTCTATTGGTATGTCTTTTTAACCTCAAACTTGAAACCTGAAACAAAATTAACTAATCTATCGATTTTACAACTGCTTTTTCAGCTTCTTTTCTAGTTCCGTCGAATCCGTCAACTCCAGAAACTGTTGTGTATTTTAAAACATATTTTTTACCCGGATTAATTCGGTTGTAAACACTTTGGCACATTAAAGTTGCTTCGTGGAAACCACATAAAATTAATTTCAATTTTCCTGGATAAATATTTACGTCACCGATAGCATAAATTCCGTCGATATTGGTTTGGTAATCTAAAGCGTTGTTTACTTTGATGGCATTTTTCTCAATTTCTAATCCCCAATTGGCAATCGCTCCTAATTTTGGAGTCAATCCGAAAAGCGGAATAAAATAATCCGTTTCAAAAACTTGTTGCACACCTTCGTTTTCTAAAACAATACTTTCAACATGGTCTTTTCCGTTAATAGCCACAACTTCTGCTGGAGTAATCAAGTTAATTTTTCCAAGTTTTTTCAATTCTTGTACTTTTTCAACTGAATCTAAAGCGCCACGGAATTCGTTTCTTCTGTGAACCAAAGTAACTTCTGAAGCTACATTAGAAAGGAAAATACTCCAATCTAAAGCAGAATCTCCACCACCTGCAATTACAATTCGTTTATCACGAAATAATTCTGGATCTTTTACAAAATATTCTACTCCTTTTTCTTCGTAGAAAGCTATGTTTTCTAATTGTGGTTTTCTTGGTTCGAAAGTTCCTAAACCTCCAGCAATAGCAACAGCTTTTGCATGGTGTTTTGTTCCTTTATTAGTAGTAACTATAAAAGTTCCGTCTTCTAATTTATCAATAGTTTCAGCAGTTTCAGCCAAGGTAAATCCTGGTTGAAATTGTTTGATTTGTTCCATTAAATTGGTTACTAAATCACCTGCTAAAACTTCAGGATACCCTGGAATATCAAAAATTGGTTTTTTAGGATATAACTCTGCCAATTGTCCTCCTGGTTGTGGAAGTGCGTCAATAATGTGACATTTTAATTGTAAAAGTCCAGCTTCAAAAACGGTGAAAAGTCCTGTTGGACCTGCGCCTATAATAAGTATATCAGTTTCGATCATTTTTTAAGTTTCAAAGTCGCAAAGTAACAAAGTGAAAAGGTCTTTAAATATGATTTTTATCATACAAGAATTATGCAATGTTTTCAACTGTCTCAATTTGAGGAGCATACTTTTTTATTGTAGTTTCAACTCCTGCTTTTAAAGTCATTTGATTTACACTACAACCTGTACAAGCACCTTCAAAACGCACCTTCACATGTTTTTCTTCATCAATAGAAACCAATGAAATATCACCACCATCAGAATTCAAAAAAGGTCTGATTTCTTCTAATGCTTTTTCGATATTTAAAGTTAATTCTTCGTGTGTCATCTTTTTGGAATTTTGGATTACTAGAATTTTGGATTGTTGGACTTCAAAAAATCTAACAATCCAAATATCTACAAATCTATTTTTTTACAGCAGAACATCCTGCCATTGTTGTTATTTTGATTGCTTCGGTTGGCGCAAGATTTTCGTTTCTGTTTACTGTTTCTTGAACCACATTTCTTGCGATTTCTTCGTATATTTTTTCTAAAGGTGAAGCAGTTTGTAAAGCTGCTGGACGACCGTAATCACCTGCTTCGCGAATACTTTGCACCAATGGAACTTCTCCCAAGAATGGCACTTGTAAATCTTCTGCAAGATTTTTGGCACCTTCTTTTCCGAAGATATAATATTTGTTATTTGGTAATTCCTCTGGTGTGAAATACGCCATATTTTCTATAATTCCTAAAACTGGAACATTGATAGCATCACTTTGGAACATTGAAACTCCTTTTCGAGCATCGGCTAAAGCTACATTTTGAGGCGTACTTACAACAACCGCACCTGTAATTGGTAAAGCTTGCATAATTGACAAGTGAATATCGCCTGTTCCTGGAGGTAAATCAATTAACATGAAGTCTAATTGTCCCCAATCGGCGTCAAAAATCATTTGGTTTAATGCTTTAGAAGCCATCGGTCCACGCCAAATAACAGCTTGACTTGGAGAAGTGAAAAATCCAATGGAAAGTAATTTTATTTCATAACTTTCAATTGGTTTCATTTTAGACTTTCCGTCAACTTCAATAGAAATTGGTTTTTCGTTTTCAACATCAAACATTATTGGCATACTTGGCCCATATATATCGGCATCAAGAACTCCAACTTTGAATCCCATTTTAGCTAAAGTTACAGCTAAATTGGCTGTTGTTGTAGATTTTCCAACACCACCTTTTCCTGAAGCTACAGCAATAATATTGCTGATTCCAGGAATAGATTTTCCTTTTATTTCGTTTGGATTTTCTTTAGCTTCTACTTTGATATTTACTTTCACAACAGCATCTGGAGAGAATTGTTCGTGAATTAGTTTTTTAATATCGTCTTCAGCTCTTTTTTTAATGTGCATTGCAGGAGTTGAAATCAATAAATCAACTACAACCTCATCGCCAAAAGTGATTACATTTTGAACCGCACCACTTTCAACCATATTTTTTCCTTCACCAGCAATAGTAATTGTTTCTAATGCTTTTAGGATTTCTTTTCTATCTAACTTCATCTTCCTGTTTAAAAGTTTATGAGTTTAAAAGTTTAAAAGTTGACTAACTTTTTATTTAAACTGAATATGAATTGCAAAGATAGTAAGAAGTTTAAAAGTATGATAGTAACAAGGTTTAAAGTTTTGTTATAATCAGATAGTTTGATTCTATTGTTTTTGTAATTATTTGTAAATTTTTAGAAAATTAGGAAATAATTGTAAATAAAATTAAATTTGATAATTACATATAAAATTATGGGATTAACAATTCATTATAAAGGAGAATTAAAAAATGCATCTGATTTAAAATCGTTAATAGATACAGTTAAAGATGTAGCAAAAGCCGAGAAATGGGATTATTTTGTTTTTGAAGAACAATTTGAAAACAATTCTTTTTCTGAAATTATTGATAAAGAAAATCTTTTTGGAATAATGATTTCTCCACCAAAATGTGATCCTTTTTGCATTTCATTTTTATCTAATGGGAAAATGAGTGGAATAATAAATTTTAATGTAATGCAAAAAGAAGGAGAAATTAATGAAGATTTAATTTATGCTGTATTTTCAAAAACACAATATTCTGGTTATGAAAACCATAAAAAACTAATTTTACTTTTAGATCATATTAGTATAAAATATTTAAAATCATTTGAGTGTATTGATGAAGGTTATTATTGGGAAACAAGAGATGAAGATTTACTTAAAAAAACATTTGAAAAATACACCAATTTGATTGATAGTTTTACAAGTTCAATTGAAATGATTACAATAAATGAAGGCGAAAATTTGGAAGATTATTTAACTAGAATGGCAGAAATCACTAACAAAAACTTAAAATAATTATATTTTCATTTCAGGTTCCCAAAAATATTTTTCGAAATCTACAATTTGATTATCAACCACTTCAATTCCTTCGTTTTCTAAAAGTTGTTGCATAAGATTGGTTCCATCAAAATGATGCTTCCCAGAAAGTAATCCTTTTCTATTCACAACTCGATGTGCTGGAACATCGTCACGATTATGACTTGCATTCATTGCCCAACCTACCATTCTTGCTGAACGAGCTGTTCCTAATGCTTTGGCAATTGCTCCGTAAGAAGTTACCTTTCCTTCTGGAATTTGTTTTGCAATTGCATAAACTCGTTCAAAGAAATTTTCTTCCATTACAAATGATACTTTACAACATTGTATAAGGTAAAAATAGCTACAACTCCGGTAATGATTCCGATGATTTTGTTCATGTTTTGCATAAAATAATCGGTTTTTGATTTCATTTTATTGAAAAACAAAACGTACAAATAGAACACTAAAAACGAACCTAAAACAACCCCAAAAACCAAGCTATAAATCGATATCGGATTGAAGGTAAAAATATTAAAGGAAGCTAAAGTAACACTAACAAAAACATAATATGGAATTGGGAAAAAGTTTATCGCCGAAATCAACATTCCCATAAAAAAGCGACTTCTTTTACTTTTTAAATGTAGTGAATCTTGCGATTTTAATTTTGGCTTCTTAGCAAAAAATAAAAAGTAAACAGATAAAATTGAAAAAATAACCAAACCAATTTCACGTAATAAAACCACAATTTCTTGATGACTATTAATGTATCTAGCAAAAATTACAGAAATATACGTTTGAAAAAATATCACTATTAAAGCTCCAAGAACAAAAACCATGGCGCGTTTTCTTCCATCAGTGAAATCGACTTTAGCTGCTGTCATATTAATTAATCCTGGTGGAAGAATTCCTATTACAGCTGCAATAAATCCCGATAAAAGTGGAAGGATGATGTTCATAAATTCCAATTTTCAAATCCCAAATTCCAAAATTGGAAAGTATAAACTTGACGTTATTTTATTTTAAAACGAATATACGTAATTGCTTTGTTAATTTCCAAATATTGTTTTTCGTAAAACGTTTGAATTTCAGTTACTTCACTTGGAGCACCTTCATTTTTGTAAACATTATGATTAGCGTATAAAACTTCGTGACCTTCACCGTGTAAAAGACCTAAAGTATAACCGTGCATGAACTCAGAATCAGTTTTTAGATTGACAACGCCATCTACTTTCAAAATTCTTTTATATAATTTCAAGAATTCTGAATTGGTCATTCTATGTTTGGTTCGCTTGTATTTTATTTGTGGATCTGGAAATGTTATCCAAATTTCAGAAACTTCACCATCGGCAAAAATATGATTGATTAGTGCTATTTGAGTTCTAACAAACGCTACATTATGCATTCCTTCATCGACAGCCGTTTTTGCTCCACGCCAAAATCTAGCTCCTTTTATATCAATTCCAACAAAGTTTTTATCTGGATAACGTTCGGCTAAACCAACTGAATATTCGCCTTTTCCGCAACCTAATTCAATGATTATTGGATTGTCATTTTTGAAGAAATCTGAATTCCATTTTCCTAATAACGGAAACTCATTTCCTACTACTTCTTCTCTTGTTGGTTGAAAAACGTTGGTGAACGTCTCGTTTTCCTTGAATCTTTTTAACTTATTTTTACTTCCCACGTTTCTATAAAATATTTTAGCAAAATTAAGGAAATAATATCCACAACAAATAAAGTTTTGATAATGTTTATGTAACCTTAACAATACAGCTATTCACTTATTTTTGTAGAAACTATTTATTTTGAAGAAAAGAAAAGTTGAAGTTGTAGTTATTTCTGATGTTCATTTAGGAACTTATGGGTGCCATGCCAAAGAATTATTACAGTATTTATCTGAAATTAAGCCAAAAATACTCATTCTAAATGGCGATATTATTGATATTTGGCAATTCAGAAAGTCTTATTTTCCGGCAAGTCATTTGAAAGTGATTAAGAAAATCATTTCGTTAAGTTCAAAAGGCACCAAAGTCTATTATCTGACCGGAAATCACGACGAATTTTTAAGGAAATTTACTGATTTACATCTAGGAAATTTAAGTTTGCTAAATAAACTAGTCCTAAATTTAGATGGGAAAAAAGCTTGGATTTTTCACGGAGATGTTTTTGATGCTTCAATAAATCATGCCAAATGGTTGGCTAAACTTGGTGGTTGGGGTTATGATATTCTAATTCTAATTAATCGTTTTCTGAATTGGATTTTGGCTCAAATGAATAAAGAACCTTATTCACTTTCAAAGAAAATTAAAAACAATGTGAAATCGGCTGTGAAATTTATTACTAACTTTGAAAATGTTTGCACAGATTTGGCTATTGAAAACAACTATGATTATGTAATTTGCGGACACATTCATGAGCCAAAAATTGAGTACATTACAACCGAAAAAGGAAAGACAATCTATTTGAATTCAGGTGATTGGATTGAAAATTTAACAGCTTTAGAATACAATAATAAAAAGTGGAAATTATACAAGCATGCTCCAAGTGAAATTGTTACAGAAGAAGAACAATTTGAATATGAAAACCAACTTGCAGAACAATTTATCACTTTATTAAAAAACTAAAAATGACTAAAAATATTCTCGTTGCACCACTAAATTGGGGTTTAGGTCATGCTACTCGATGTATACCTATTATTCGTGAATTAGAAAAAAATGGTTTTACACCAATCATTGCTTCAGATGGTGTTGCTTTAGCTTTATTGAAAAAAGAATTTTCACACTTGACTGCTTTAGAATTGCCATCATATCAAATTGAATATGCCAAAAAAGGTGAGAATTTTAAATGGAAATTGATAAAAAATAGTCCAAAAACGATTAGTGCTATTTTATCTGAAAAACAATGGGTTAAAAAATGGGTTAAAGAATATGATCTGAAAGGAATTATTTCCGACAATCGATTGGGTGTACATTCTAAGAAAGTGCCTTCGGTGTTCATGACACATCAATTAACCGTTTTATCAGGAAAAACAACTTGGATTTCTAGTAAATTACATCAATTTTTTATTAGAAAATTCGATGAATGTTGGGTTCCTGACATTGAAAAATCTCCAAATTTGACTGGGAAATTAGGGCATTTAAAAAACTCAAATTTAAACATAAAATATATTGGTGTTTTAAGCAGATTAGAAAAAAAAGTCCTAGAAATAAAATACGGCATTATGGTTCTGCTTTCTGGTCCGGAACCTCAACGAACTATTTTGGAAGAAAAACTAATTGAAGAACTTAAAGACAACAAAGAAAAAATAGTTTTTATAAAAGGAAAGGTAACCAATGAACAAGTAAAAGAACAAAAAGGGAATATCACTTTTTATAATTTTATGCAATCTGAAGAATTGGAAAAAACTTTTAACGAAAGTGAAATGGTGCTATGTCGTTCGGGTTATACAACCGTTATGGATTTGTGTAAACTTGAAAAGAAAGCATTTTTTATTCCAACTCCAGGTCAATTTGAACAAGAATATTTGGCAAAAAAATATAAGAGAGAAGCCTTAGTTCCTTATAGTAAACAAGATAGATTTGTTATTGATGATATTCTTTCAGTTCCTTTATACAAAGGTTTGCCTTTGATACCTTCGGAAATCAATTGGAAGCAATTATTTCTTCTTTTCGAGCGTGAATGAAAATTCTGAACCTTTTCCGTATTCACTTTCTATGTAGATTTTTTCATTGTGTCCTTCAATAATATGTTTCACAATTGAAAGTCCTAAACCTGAGCCACCTTCACTTCTTGCACCACTTTTGTCCACTCTGAAAAAGCGTTCAAAAAGTCGTGGAATATGTTGTTGTTCAATTCCTTCGCCATTGTCTCTTACACGAACAATGATTTTATTTTTAACCAAATCTTCAATGGATACTTCGGTTGTACCATTTTCTTTTCCATATTTTATAGAGTTCATTATCAAGTTTGTAAGCACTTGTTGAATCTTTTCTTGATCAGCAAAAACGTTTATTGGTTTATTATATTTTCTGTCAAACATTAGAATAATATTCTTTTTATCGGCTTGCATTTCAAGTAAATCAAATACATTTTGAATTAACTCAACTATATTGAATTCAGAAAATTCTAAATTCAAATCGCCCATTTCAAGTTTAGAAATCATATCTAAATCTTCTACAATATAAATCAGTCGTTCAACACCTTTTTCAGCTCTTTCTAGATATTTTTTCCTTTGATCTTTGTCTCTAACTCCATCAACCAATGTAGAAATATAACCTTGAACCGTAAAAAGTGGTGTTTTCAATTCATGCGAAACATTTCCCATAAATTCTCTTCTATATTCTTCTCTTACTTTAAGATTTTCGATTTCGAGTTTCTTGTCGGTGGCAAATTTCTTAACTTCTTTAGTTAAGGTTGCCATATCTGTAGTAATGGATTGACTTCGTAAAGTTGTCGAATCTAATAAAGATACATCATCATAAATCTTTTTCACACGACGATATATAAAATGTTCTACGCGATATTGAAGTACAAAAAATGAAAAAATAGCAATTGATACTGCATAGATTAAACAAAATAGCCAAGAAAATGTGGCAAATAAAAATAGCAATCCGGCAACTAAACTAGTTGAAAAAAGAGTAATATATAAAGTTGATATTACGGCGAATCGGTATGTTTTTTTGAAATTTAAAGGCATTGAAAAGCTGGAAGTTAGATGATGGAAGTTGGAAGTTTTACTTTGCTTTTAAAAATGTATAATATTCAAATAAACAGTACAGTTTTATTAAAAATTTTGTTGCTATTTTACATTATACATTTATACTATATACAAAAAAATTAAGCTTCAAATTTGTATCCGACACCTTTAATGGTTTTGAATAAATCTTCTCCAATTTTTTCACGGAGTTTTCTAATGTGAACGTCAATAGTTCTTCCGCCAACAATAACTTCGTTACCCCAAACTTTATCAAGAATTTCTTCTCTTTTAAATACTTTACCAGGTTTTGAAGCTAACAAATAGAACAATTCAAATTCTTTCCTTGGAAGAACAATTTCTCTTCCATCCATAACTATTTTATATTCTTCACGATTAATTTCAATGCCACCAACATTTAGGTTTTCACTTGAAGTTGTTTCGTCTTTTAGTCGTCTTAATAAAGCTTTTACTTTACTTACCAATAATTTTGGTTTTATTGGTTTAGCAATATAATCATCTGCACCAGCATCAAAACCTGCTACTTGAGAATAGTCTTCGCTTCTTGCCGTTAAAAATGTTATGATGATATTACTCAATTCAGGAATTTTTCTAATGTTTTCACAAGCTTCCATTCCGTCCATTTCTGGCATCATTACATCCATGATGATTAGTTGTGGTCGTTCCTTTTTTGCAACTGCAATTGCTTCTTTACCATTAGAAGCTGTTACAATTTTATAACCTTCTTGAGTCAAGTTATACCCTACAATTTCTAGGATATCTTGTTCATCATCAACCAATAAAATCTTTATGTCTTTTTTCTTCATAATGCAAAAAATTATAATGTTTTGCGATGTAAATATACTATTTTATCAGTAATTAATTCTTATTAAAAATGAGTTAACGGTAATTTAATCTGTTAACAATATCATAATGTTATAAAAACACAAAGGTAATTTTCGATTAAGATGAACTTTACATAGTACATGTTACTTTGCAAAAAATTATTTAACCAGATGAAACAAAAACTATTATTTATAACAATTTTATTTACAGCTTTTTCTTTTGCTCAGACCAAAAGCGTTATTAAGGGTAAAATTACCGACAAAGACATGAATAATGCACCTCTTGCATTTGCAAATGTTTCTGTAAAAGGTTCTTCAAATGGAGTAACCACTAATGAAAAAGGAGAATACTCTATATCGCTTCCTTCAGGAGAATACGTTGTGGTATTTAGCTTTATAGGTTACGAAACTATTGAAAAAATAATTGATTTGAAGCCTAATCAAACAATTGAGTTAAATGTAGCATTAGGAAGTGGAGGTTATAAGTTAGACGATGTTGTTATTAAGAGTGTAAAGAAAAGAAATACTGAAACAGCTATTCTAACAGAAATAAAAGAAGCCAAGCAAGTTGTAAGTGCTATTAGTGCTGAACAAATGGCAAAAGGAACCGATGGAAATGCAGCTCAAGCTATTCAAAGAATTCCTGGAATCACAATTGTTGATGGAAAGTTTGTAATGATTAGAGGTTTAAGTGAGCGCTACAATAATGTGTTGATTAATGGTTCACTTGCTCCAAGTACAGAAATAGATAAAAGAACGTTTTCTTTTGACCTAGTTCCTACAGGACTTTTAGATAAAATGGTTATCTATAAAACTGGTTCTGCAGATAAACCAGGAGATTTTTCTGGAGGTATTATTTCATTGAACACTATCGAAAGCACATCAGATTTTACAAAATTTGATATCAGTTTTGGTTACAGATCAAAAACAACATTCAATGATTATTTACAATCTGAAGGTTCAAATACAGATTTTGTTGGGATAGATAACTCTTTTAGACCATTACCTTCAAGTTTTCCAACTACATCACAATTAAATAATAGTGCAGCTACTTCACAACTTCGTGTTGACGCTGCAAGATCATTACCAAATAATTTTGACACTAATTCAAGTAATGCCTTTTTAGACAATAGCACAGGTTTTTCATTGGGTAGAAAAATAAACCTAGGAAATACAAAAATATTTAGTGTTAACGCACTTAATTATTCAACAAGTTATCAGTCTTTTTCAAGAAGTTTTAGAAGATATAATTTCTTGAATGCCGGCGAAACAAGACCTACAGATTGGTTTACATTTAATGACATGAACTACCAACAAGAAGTACGCATCACTGCATTGTCTAATTGGTCATTAAAAACTGCGAAATCAAAATTTACTTTCAAAAATTTATTCAACCAAATTGGAGAAAATGAAACTACAATTCGTCAAGGAATTAATTTTAATCAACAGGCTAATAACACATTAAAAAACTATATGTATGCTTATAAGAGCAGAAGTATATATATGGGGCAATTGAATGGTGATCATAATTTAAATTCTAACAACAATATTGATTGGGTTGTTGGATACAATTATATCAGAGAAAATGAACCAGATTTAAGACGTTTCAGAACTTTTAAAGATGTTAACTCAACTTCAGACAATTATACATTTCAAGATCCATCATCTTCTAATTTATTTTCTGGTAGATACTATGGAAACTTAAGAGAGTTTAGCGCTAATAACGGTGTTAACTATACTTATACTATCAATAGAGATTCAGAAACAGAAGAACGTTCTCCAATAAAAATTAAAGCTGGTTACTTGGCAGATTACAAGTTTAGAATTTTCAAATCAAGATATGTGTCTTATGTTTTGAAAGATTATCTTACATCAGCAAGAAAAGACGAATTAAGAAACCTTCCTTTATCAACAATTTTCAGCAATGAAAACATAAACAATCAAAATGGATGGGTTTTAGAAGAAGGAACAAAACCAGATGATTCATACAAAGCAGACAATACTTTATTAAGTGGTTACATCAACACAGAATTACCTCTTGGAAAATTTGACATTAACATGGGTGTTCGTATAGAAAACAATACTCAAAAACTGAGAGCTTTTTCAAATGGTAATCCTGTAAATGTTGACAATCCTGTTACTTCTATTTTACCTTCTTTGAACATTGGATATAATATCAATGAAAAATCTTTAGTAAGAGCTGCTTATTCAAGAACAGTAAACAGACCTGAATTTAGAGAAATTGCACCTTTCTTATTTTATGATTTCGAATATGAAGTTTTAAAATTTGGAAATGCTGACTTAAAAGTTGCTACAATAGACAATATTGATTTTAGATACGAATGGTATCCAAGCAAAGGAGAAACTGTTTCATTTGGAGGTTTCTATAAAAAATTCACTAATCCAATTGAGCAAATCATTCAAAGAACTGCTGAAGATCCATCTTTCAATTTTAAAAATGCTACAAGTGCAGTAAATTATGGAGCTGAATTGGAAATTAAAAAATCATTCAAAGATTTAACCAACATTCCAATTTTAAATAGACTTTCTATCAACATCAACGCATCTTACATATTCTCAGAAGTTGACCTTGGTGCTGCTGCACAATCACAAGATTCTAAAAGAGCTTTACAAGGACAATCACCTTATATTATTAACGGTGCTCTAGGATATGAAGATGAAAAAGGACTTGGAATTAACTTAATTTACAACCGATTTGGAAACCGAATTTTCTCTGTAGGTGACGACGCATTCAATACTTATTATGAAATTGAACGTAATCAACTTGATGCTACTATTTCTAAAAAATTTAAAAAACTAAAAGTTAAACTTGGTTTACAAAACATACTTAACGATCCTTTCAAATTAATGGAAGATTCAAATAGAGATAACAAAATAAGCAAAGCTAACGATAATGTAATTTCTTCTTTCAAAAGAGGTTCTTTATATACTTTAGGTTTTTCTTACAACTTATAATACTAAAATTCAAAAACTGTAATACACAAAAAAATGAAAAAAATAATCTTACTTTTATTACTATCTACTTTATTCACTTCGTGTTTAAAAGATGATTTATCCTTTGGTACAGATGGAGATACAGAAAATTATGTAATCCTTTCTGGAGATTTAAATACTCAAACGCTTACTAAAGGTGTTCGTTATTTAATTAAAGGTCAAGTCTTTGTTAAAGACACTAAAGTTTTAACAATCCAACCAGGAACTGTTATTTTTGGTGATAAAGCAACTAAGGGAACACTTATTATTACTCCAGGAGGAAAAATCATTGCAGAAGGAACAGCAAACGAACCTATTGTATTCACTTCTTCACAAAAAGCAGAGTCTAGAGACCGTGGAGACTGGGGTGGATTAGTAATCTTGGGTAAAGCTAAAACAAATCAAACCAATCCAGCTATTGAAGGAATTAATCCTCCTGTAATATTTGGTGGAGCTGATGACGCAGACAATTCTGGTATTTTAAAATATGTAAGAATTGAATATGCAGGAATTGAATTAACACCAAACAACGAAACCAATTCTATAACTTTAGGTGGTGTTGGAAGTGGAACACAAATGGAATACTGTCAAGTATCATATGGTGGTGACGATGGTTTTGAATGGTTTGGCGGTACTGTTAACGCAAAACACTTAATTTCTCTTGGTTTGTGGGATGATGATTTTGATATTGATTTTGGTTACACGGGGAAAATACAATTTGCTCTTGCAGTTAGATACCCAACTTTTGCAGATCAATCGGGTTCAAATATTATTGAAACTGATAATGGCCCAAATGACAATGTAACAACATTACTAACAGAAGGTGTTATTTCAAACTTAACAGGAATTGGTCCAAAGTTAACTAATGCTCAAGCTATTAATGCAAATTATCAACATGCTATTGATATGAGAAGAAGAACTGCATTGACTATTGCAAACTCAGTATTTGTTGGTATGCCAAGAGGTATTAGAATGAATCAACAATCTGTTTATGATAATTACAATAACGGAACAGGATTTCTTTTAAACAATGTAATGTCTGCTCCATCAACTACGTTTTCTGTTGGAACAGGTATGACTGCTACTGCAACCAATGTACAAAATCTTTGGAATGCAAATAATACAACTGTTGCAGGAACCGATTTCGAAACTCCAACAACAGGAATTTACAATACACTTGGATTGAATCTAAATGTTTTTTACGGAAATAATACTCAGAACTTTTATAGTTCAAACCCAACTTATCAAGTAACAAGTGGTACTTTATCTACTGGAGCTTCATTTACAAATGCAAAACTTAACAATACATTTTTTACCACTACTACTTATAGAGGTGCATTTGGAGCAACAGATTGGACAGCAACTTGGGCTGAATTTATTCCGAATTTAAAAGCTTACTAAATTTTATTAAAATAGGTATATTTGATGAGTTTAATCACTACGATTAAACTCATCACTTTTATTATAGAACTATGAAGTACTTATTAATTTTATCTTTATTTATTTGTTTCTCTTGTTCAAAACCGAAAGACACCATTCCTAAAAACCATCTTTCGCCTGAAAAAATAGAAGATTTTAAATACAAAATAAGTCGTTATATTGAGAAATTACCTCGATTAGCAACAGAGAAAAACAAATTTGACAAACAATTTGACACAACCTATAAGCTAAGTGCAAAAAATAGTGAATTAATGCACTATTACATTGATGAAGACAATTACATCTATTTTGCCATTAGCAAAATCGCTCCAAGTATAAAATTAAAAAAAACAACTACTGTAGGAAAATTAAAATTTGATAAAAATGATTCCATAGTGTTCTATCAAGAAGCTTTTAGAACCTGGAAAATGGAACCAAAAGAATTAGAGGAAAAAACAAAATTGCTTTTTGATAAATATTTGAACAACGAAGATTTGTCTGACTATTATACTGTAAATTCTAATCCTGAATTTTTTATAGAATTTCCAGATGAAATTACCCAATTTGATACTATAAGTAGAACTTGGAAAATTAAAACTAAATAAAAAAGGCTGACTATAATAAAAATATAGTCAGCCTTTTTTAGATTAATTTAAAATTTAATCTTTATCTGCTATGCTATTTTGTGAAAACTTCTTTACATCAACAATACGATTATCAACATAGCTTACTTCACTTACAGTACTACCATTTGAATAAAACATCCATTTTCCTGACTTTTCACCATTTGTATATTCAGCAATAGCACTAACATTTCCGTTTACGTCATATGAAGTCCATTTTCCATCTAACTTTCCGTCTTTAAAATATCCTACTTGTTGTACAGCACCATTTTCATAGTGGTAAGTAGCTTTAACCAATCCATTTTCTGCTTCTAAAACTGGCTCAATTGCTTGACCAAATGATAAACCAGAAATCAAAATTACAAGTGTTAAAAGAAGGTTTTTCATGATATTTGGGTTTTTGAATTAATAATTAGATAACAAATATATAACTATTTTTACAATAACCAAACTTTCTCTTAACAATTTGGTAACATTGGGAAAATTTTATGAAAACTTTAAACTTTATTATATCTAACCTGTTGGTGTGAAATCATCATAAATAGACTAAAAAAACTATACTTTGTCATTTTGACGAAAGAAAAATCACATAATTATGTACTTGATGCGATTCTCCTTCGACGAAATGACAAACTAAACTAAAAATCACTAAAGTTAAAATTGAAACACACAAGATTGATTTGTAATACATCTACATCACCATTAAAAAATCAATATAAAATTTGTTAAAATTGTGATTTTTGGCATTGTATTTGAAAACTTATTTATATATTTGCTTTAACCAAGTTGAACTCATGACAAAAAACTACTTTTATATTATTCTTTTTTTCCTGATGCTAAGCACTACAAATGTGATGGCTCAAGATGGAAAACCAGCATCAAAAGTGCAAGAGAACACTATTGAAGGTCTGAGTTTTTACCCAAATCCTGCAACTGGTGGAAAGATTTACATATCTACAAAATCTAATGAAGATAAGCAAATCACCATTTTTGACGTTCTTGGAAAAAAAGTACTTCAAACTACTCTTTCTTCTAGAGAACTTAACATTTCTTCGCTTTCACCAGGAATTTATCTTATTAAGATAGAAGAAGGTGACGCAAGCGCTACTAGAAAATTAATTGTCAGATAGTTAAATATCTATATTGTTAACTATTTTTTTACTTTGATTATTTTTATTTAAAAAAATAGTCTTTATCTTTGTATCCTAAAATTATATTTAAAATTATGAAAAAACTTTACACTTTATTATTTATTGCATTAACAAGCTTTTCTTTTGGACAAACTGCCTTGTACGAAGGATTTGACTATACAGTTCCTGGATTTGTTGGAGGAAATTTAGCTACAACAAGTGATGCCGTTGGATCAAACAATTGGTTTACACATAGTAATACTGCAACAACTGGAACAGGTACTATTGATTTAGTTACTGGAAGTTTAAGTTATCCTGGTTTAGCAACTTCAACAGGAAATAAAATTTTGTTACCTGGTGCTAATGCAACAACACCTCGTGACATAAATAGAGGATTTACAGCTTCAACTGCTAATGCATATTATTATTCACTTCTTTTAAATGTTATAGACAACACCCAATTGTCAGCTACGGCATCTGGAAACACCTACTTTATGAGTTTTGGTGGTGCATCTGGTGGAACTGTAACTAGTTTAGGTGGAAGATTGGCAATAGCATCAACTAATTCAGGTGCTAACTACAGATTAAGTATTTCAAATACTTCTACAGGAACTTTAACATACACAGAAAATCCAGTAGATTTAAATTTTGGAACAACATACTTAGTGGTTGTGAAATATGACAGATCTGCTTCGCCAACTGTAGCGTCTTTATGGGTAAACCCATCTAACCTTGGAGGTACTGAACCAGCAACGACTGTAACTAATAACTCTGGAACAAATACTTTTGCAACATTTGCTTCTATTTGTTTAAGAAACTCATCTGGTACACCAAAAGCTGAAATCGACGAAATCAGAGTTGGTGAAACTTGGGCAGATGTTACTACACCAAATTTAAGAAACAACCAAAACGCTATCGCTGGTTTATCAGTTTTCCCTAATCCAGTGAAAAATGGTGTTTTCTACATCAATACTGATGCAAATGCTGAAAGAACAGTTACTGTTTTTGATGTATTAGGAAAACAAGTTTTAAACACTACAACTTCTGAATCTGCAATCAATGTAAGCAACCTTACTGCTGGTGTTTACATGGTTCAAATTTCTGAAGAAGGAAATACAGCAACTAAAAAATTAGTTATTGAATAACTAGATTTAAAATTATATTAGAAAGCTCCAATTTATGTTGGAGCTTTTTTATTTTCATTACTTTTGCAATGCTACTGTCCCGAAACTTCGGGATGTTTCAAAATTAAACAAAAAGCATCTTAACTTTGATTTCATCTCACGATATATTCACCATTCAAAACCAAAAGCAGTTTGAAAAAATAGCTTTAAAGGTTTTTCGTTTTCAATACGACAATAACCAAGTGTATCGCGAATTCTGTGAGTTATTAAAAATTGAAAAAGGAAGCGTAAAATCATTGCAACAAATTCCGTTTTTACCCATTCAGTTTTTTAAAAGTCACGATGTTATATCTTCAAATGATGCCATTCAAGAGACCTTCACAAGTAGCGGAACCACCGGAATGATTACAAGTAAACACCTTATAACCGATGTAACTTTGTATGAAGAAAGTTATCGCAATGCTTTTTCAGAATTTTATGGAAATATAGAAGACTATGCGGTTTTAGCTTTGCTTCCATCCTATCTTGAGCGTTCTGGCTCTTCTTTAATCTATATGGTAAAAGACTTGATAGCGCTTACAAATAATGAAAATAGTGGTTTTTATCTACACAATTACGACGAACTAATTTCAAAATTAATCGAACTTGATGAATCCGGACAAAACGTACTTTTGATTGGTGTAACTTATGCTTTATTGGATTTAATAGAGCAACGAAAGTTTCAATTAAAAAACACAATAATCATGGAAACTGGAGGAATGAAAGGCAAACGCAAAGAAATCATCCGTGAAGAATTGCATGAAATTCTTTGTAATGGTTTTGGAGTTTCTAGCATTCATTCAGAATATGGCATGACCGAATTGTTATCGCAAGCCTATTCCTTAGGTAACGGAATTTTTGAATGTCCAAACTGGATGACCGTTTTAATTCGTGATACCGAAGATGCTTTGTCTTATGTAGAAAGCGGTAAAACAGGAGGAATAAACGTTATTGATTTAGCCAACATCAATTCGTGTTCTTTCATAGCAACACAAGATCTAGGAAAAAAATATCCCAACAATTCGTTTGAAGTATTGGGACGTTTTGATAATTCAGATATTCGAGGTTGTAATTTAATGGTGTTGTAATTTTTTATATTTTTATGCGTTATTTAACTAACTGAAAATAAATTTATGCGCCATCTTCATTACTTACTTTTCTTCATAACTTTTTCAGTTTCAAGCCAAATTGAAGTAACAATTGACTCAATTATTTCCGTTGATATTAGTTCCAAAAAGAGAGCATTTTCTATCAATTACCACATCACAAACACTACAGATAGAGAACTATCCTTTTTTTTAATTCCAAATACATTGATTGCAAATTCTGCAGGTTCATTGACATTATTTCCGGTTTATAAAATATACCAAAATGGAATTTTTGAGGATGTTGATGGTCCATTTTACGAAAAAATTTATAAAGAACAAGAGGAAATTGAAGAGACAGATGATGTAGAAAAAAGAAAAAAACTGATAGAAGAAATTACAAAAAAATACACTTTAGAATACAATAACATAATTGAAACTTACAAAAAAAATGGTGGAACTAATACTGATGAAGCATGGATTTATAAAAATCAAAAGCTACTTCAGTCTATTATAATTCTAAAACCAAATGAAACTAAAAATTACATTATAAAGACTAATTGGAATAAAGAACGTTATTATAAAATAGATGACAAAGAATTTTATTTGAATGAAAATGATAAATTCGAAATAGAACTTTCATTAAGTTTAGACAAGCTGAATAGAAAGACTTCACTTTCACTTGAAGAATACTCTAAATTTGAAAAGGACAATAACTTTCTTCATGGAACTTTTACTTCCAACAAAATGGAAATAAATTTTGGAGAATAAAAAAGGAGCCGTTAAGCTCCTTTCCTAATTATATTACTTTTATCAAATAATAATTTTTCTTTCCTTTTTGAAGGACTAAAAATTTACCTTTTACCAAATCTTTTTCGGTAATGATATAATCTTCAGCGACTTTTTCTTTGTTTAAAGAAACTGCATTCTGTTTCAATTCGCGTCGAGCATCACTATTGGAAGCTAAGAAACCTGTTTTTGCAGCAAGTGCAGCAATCATATCCAATCCGGCAATGATATCTTCTTTAGCAATTTCGGCATTTGGCACACCTTCAAAAACTTCTACAAAAGTAGCATCATCCAATTGGGCTAAATCGTCCATAGTTGGACTAAAAAAAGCATTCGAAGCAAAAATCGCTCTTTCCAACTCTTCTTTTCCGTGAACAAAAGTAGTTACTTCTTCTGCTAAACGTTTTTGTAAAACACGTAAATGTGGTGCTTCACGATGTTCTGCGATTAAAGCATCTACTGTGTTTTTATCTAAAAATGTGAAAATCTTAATGTACTTTTCAGCATCAACGTCGGTTGTATTCAACCAAAATTGGTAAAATTTATAAACCGATGTTTTATCGGCAGTCAACCAAACATTTCCACCTTCTGATTTTCCAAATTTAGAACCATCAGCTTTAGTAATTAATGGACAAGTCATTGCATAAGCTTTTGCTCCTTCTCCGTTCATTCTTCTCACTAATTCTGTTCCTGTAGTAATATTACCCCATTGGTCAGAACCACCCATTTGCAACAAGCAATTATGTGATTTGTACAAATGATGAAAATCATAACCTTGAATTAATTGGTAAGTGAACTCTGTAAAACTCATTCCTTCGCCAGTTTCTCCACTCAAACGTTTCTTTACAGAATCTTTTGCCATCATATAATTTACCGTGATTCGTTTTCCGACGTCACGAGCAAAGTTTATAAACGAGAAGTCTTTCATCCAATCGTAGTTGTTTACTAAAATTGGAGCATTAGCTGCAGTTGAATTAAAATCTAAAAAACGAGATAAAACACCTTTTATTCCGGCAACATTTTTTTCTAAAGTAGCTTCATCAAGTAAATTTCTCTCATCAGATTTTCCTGAAGGATCACCAATCATTCCAGTAGCACCACCAACAAGAGCAATTGGTTTGTGTCCAAATTTTTCTAAATGAACCAATAAAATAATTGGCACCAAGCTTCCAATATGCAACGAATCACTTGTTGGGTCAAATCCAATATAGGTCGTTGTCATTTCTTTTAAAAGTTGCTCTTCTGTGCCTGGCATAATATCGTGCACCAATCCGCGCCATTGTAATTCTTCTACTAAATTCCTCATTTTATTCGATAATTTGCGCAAATATAGTTCTAAGATTTCAGATTTCAGATTTCAGATTTCAGATTTTGAATTATTTTGCTAGAAAAATATTGAATACCACTTCTAAACTCCTAAACCTTTAAACTTTTAAACCTTTAAACTTTTAAACTTATTTCATAAATCCTATCTTTACAAAATGATATTAGTTACTGGTGCAACAGGATTAGTCGGAGCTCATTTAGTACTTCATTTGTTAGAAAATGGTGAAGAAAATATTCGTGCCCTTTATCGAAATCCAAAAAATATAGAGAAAACAAAATCTCTTTTTGATTTGTATAAAAAAAGTGAACTATTCTCTAAAATAAACTGGACACAAGGTGATATTCTAGATGTTCCTTCGTTAGAAATTGCTTTTGAAAATATTGATTATGTCTATCATTGTGCGGCATGTATTTCTTTCAACCCAGATGATGAAGATCAACTTCGAAAGGTAAATATTGAAGGAACCGCCAATATTGTAAATTTTTGTATTGACAAAAACGTTAAAAAACTATGTCACGTTAGTTCAATTGCTGCTCTTGGAGATTTAGCACAGCACGAAACCATCATTACTGAAGAAACAGAATGGAATCCTGAAGTTTTGCATAGTGATTATGCTATTTCAAAATATGGCGCCGAAATGGAAGTTTGGCGAGGTCAGCAAGAAGGATTGAATGTAGTAATCGTAAATCCGGGAGTTATTTTTGGACCTGGTTTTTGGCAACAAGGTAGCGGTGCTTTTTTTACCTCTATTGAAAAAGGAATTCCATTTTACACTTATGGTTCCTCTGGTTATGTTGCTGTTACAGATGTTGTGGAAATAATGCATAAATTAATGAACTCTGATTGTAATGGAGAACGATTTGCATTGCTGTCTGAGAACATTACTTACAAAAATATTATCTACAGTATCGCTGAAAAAATAAAGGCTAAAAAACCAAAAATTGAGGCAAAACCCTGGATGCTCAATATTGGATGGCGATTGGATTGGGTGCTCTCTTCTATTTTTAGAACCAAAAGAAAAATATCTAAACATGCGGCGCAATCAATTCTAAATAGTGATGCGATTTCAAATGAAAAAATAAAAAACTATTTGAATTATGATTTTGAGGCTATTGACTCTTACTTAGATAAAATTGTAGTTCATTATAAAAAATAATTACTTCACAATTCCCTCTTCAAGATTTTGAACCGGAATTGGAGCACCGCTTAACTTCTTATTTTCTTTATCTAAGCGCTCTTTAACTTCTTCATACATTTTTTTATACTCTTTAATATCTGAAGCATAATATTGAGTACTTTTTGCGAAAGTTAAACTATCTACTTTATATTTTTCTTTTAAAAAGACACTTGCTTTAGGATAATTTCGAGTAGCCGAACCTTGATTTCTAGCCGCTTCCAGAATTGCTAAATCATAAATAATCTCTTTCATCTTATCCTTGTCGATAAGATTATCTGGCTTTTCAATTATTTCATTTTTGCAACTTGGTAGTACAAATGAAATTATAAATAAAATAAATACTATTTTTTTCATTTCTTATCTATCAAATAGTAAACGTTTTCCGGCTTTAATTTCTTTGACTTTAGAATTTTCGTAAACCAATTGTCCGTTTACAAAAGTATGTGTAATTCTTGATTTAAAATTGGTTCCTTCAAATGGTGACCAACCGCATTTGTATAGAATATTTTCTTTATTTACACTCCAAGGCATCGCCGGATTAACAATTGCCAAATCGGCATAAAAACCTTCTTTTATAAAACCTCTATTTTCTATTTTGAAAATCTTAGCTGGATTGTGAGCCATTTTCTCAACGATTTTCTCCACAGAAATTTTACCTTGATGATGCGCTTCAAACATAGCCACAACAGCGTGTTGAACTAATGGTCCTCCTGATGGTGCTTTTGTGTAAACTTGTTGTTTTTCTTCTAATGTATGTGGTGCATGATCTGTAGCTATAACATCAATTCTATCGTCTAACAATGCTTTCCAAAGTCCTTCTCTATCTGCAGCGGATTTTACTGCTGGATTCCATTTGATGAAATTTCCTTTAGTAGCATAATCTTCGTCTGAAAACCATAAATGATGGATACAAACTTCAGCTGTAATTTGTTTTTCTTCCAACGGAATTTTGTTGGTAAACAGATCCAACTCTTTTGCCGTTGAAATGTGAAATACATGTAACCGTGCACCAGTTTCTTTAGCTAACTTAATTATCTTTTCAGTAGATTTATAGCAAGCTTCAACACTTCTAATTTCAGGATGTAGCGCTACAGGAATATCGTCTCCGTATATAGCTTTATAATGTTCTAAATTACTTTTTACAGTATTTTCATCCTCGCTATGAACAGCAATTAATAATTTTGTGCTTGAAAATATACTTTCTAAAGCGGCAGAACTATCAACCAACATATCACCAGTTGAAGATCCAAGAAATAATTTTAACCCAGCAACATTTTTGGGATTTGTCTTAAGAATTTCTTCTAAATTATTATTGGTTCCGCCCATCATAAAAGAATAATTGGCATACGAAGTTTGAGCAGCAATTTGATATTTATCTTCTAATAATTCTTGTGTAACAGCATTTGGAACTGTGTTGGGTTGCTCAATAAAAGAAGTAATTCCACCAGCAACAGCCGCACGACTCTCTGATTCAATAGTACCTTTGTGCGTTAAACCTGGTTCACGAAAATGCACTTGATCATCGATTGCTCCTGGAATTAAATAATTTCCTTCGGCATCGATAACTTTACAATTGGAACTTTTGTGGCTAATACTTTCGGCAATTTCTTTTATAAATTCGCCTTCAATAAGAACATCGCCTTCAAAAATTTTGCCCTCATTTACAATCCTTGCATTTTTAATTAAAACGGTATTCATATATTTTCTATAATCTATTAAATAATTTTTTTATTCTAAGTGATAAAACTCCAAAAATGGCTTCTTTAATAATAGAACCACTCATTTTAGATTGTCCTTTGGTTCTATCGGTAAAAATTACTGGCACTTCTTGAATGTTGAAATTCTTAGAAAATGCTCTGTATTTCATTTCAATTTGAAAAGCATATCCAATGAATTTAATTTTATCAAGATTAATTGCTTCTAAAACTTCTCTGCTATAGCAAATGAATCCTGCAGTAGCATCCATAATTTTCATTCCGGTAATCATTCTCACATAAACTGAAGCAAAATAAGATAGCAAAACTCTACTTAAAGGCCAGTTTACAACATTCACTCCGGTAACATATCTTGAACCAATGGCTAAATCGGCACCACCAAAATGACAAGCATCATACAATCGTTCTAAATCATGAGGGTTGTGTGAAAAATCGGCATCCATTTCAAAAATAAATTCATAATCATGAGCTAGTGCCCATTTGAATCCATGAACGTAAGCAGTTCCTAATCCGGCTTTTTTTGTTCTAACTTCAAGAAAAAGTTGATTTGGAAATTCTTTTTGAAGTTCTTTTACTTTATCTGCTGTTTTATCTGGCGAATTATCATCTACAATAAGAACATGAAAAGGTTTATGTAAAGAAAATACAGCTCTCACTATACTTTCAATATTTTCAATCTCGTTATAAGTTGGAATAATTACAATGCCGCAATTCATGTTTATCGATAAAAGTTTGTGCAAAAATACTCATTTTATTACTTCATAATCTTAATAATATTATAATACTAATCAACAAATAAAATTTAGTAATTTTGCGGTTCATGATAGCATTAGAATTACATCCACGAATTATAGAAAACAAAGATTGGGCAACAATTATTTTTGTGCTTTCCTTATTTCTAATTGTTTTAGCAAAATCAGTCTTTGAAACGAGATTTAACGATTATATTCGATTAATTGTATCAGATAAATATACAAAAATATATCGAGAAAGTAGTCATTTAATGAGCGGATTTAATGTAATTCTATTTATAGTAAATATAATTTCACTTTCGTTTTTTATTCAATTAGTTTTAGTACACTACAATTATGGTATTAAAACCGATTGGATTCTTTTTACAAGAATTTTTACCCTATTGACAGTTTTTATACTTTCTAAATTTCTTGTAGAGAAGATTATTGCCGCAACATTTGGGATTGAAGAAATCATCGAGCAGTTTAATTTACAGAAAGTTACCTTCAGAACCTACATTGGATTACTACTATTACCAGTTTCAATTATCCTGTTTTATGGTAATTATTCAACGAATTCTTTAATTATTACCGTAATTAGTATATTATTAATAATAAATTTAGTAACTTATCTTATTTCTTTGAAGAATTATCAAAATTTAGTATTCGGTAAGTTGTTTTATTTTATTTTGTATCTTTGCGCACTTGAAATAGCTCCATATTATTTCATATTTTATTTGATTACAAAAAATTAGAGTTTAAACATGGCAAATTTGAAAGTAAGAACGATTTTGGTTTCGCAACCAGAGCCAAAAGTAGAAAATTCGCCTTATTTTGATTTACAACAAAAGCATAAGGTAAAGATAGATTTTCGTTCTTTTATTCACGTAGAAGGCGTAAGCGCGAAAGATGTTAGAGCTCAAAAAATTGACCTTAACAATTTTACTGCAATCATATTAACAAGTAGAAATGCAGTAGACCACTTTTTTAGAGTGGCTGAAGAAATGCGTTATAAAGTTCCAGAAGATTTGAGATATTTTTGTCAATCAGAAGCTATTGCTTTTTATCTACAGAAATATGTGGTTTATAGAAAACGTAAAATTTATGTTGGTCAAAAAGATTTTGCAGACATGAGTTCACTTTTCAAAAAATATAAAGATGAAAAGTTTTTACTTCCTGCTTCAGATCAATTAAATGCTGACGCGCCTGTGACTTTAAACAACCTAAAAATCAATTGGACGCAAGCAGTTTTCTACAAAACGGTAATGAGTGATTTATCTGATTTAGCTGATGTTTATTACGATGTTTTGGCATTTTTCAGTCCAACTGGAATTAAATCATTATTTAAAAACTTCCCAGATTTTAAACAAAATGATACCAGAATAGCTGTTTTTGGAAGCACTACTCAAAAAGAAGCTTTAGAACATGGATTAAGAATTGACATTCTTGCTCCAACACCAGAAACACCTTCTATGACAATGGCTTTAGAAAAATATGTAGCCGAAGCTAATAAAGGAAAATAAAATTTTATTTATAGTTATCAAAAAAGCCCAACATCACTGTTGGGCTTTTTCTTTGTTTAGGTATAGTTTGTTTGTTATTTTATAATTGTGGTCCAGCATTTACTAAATTCTGTCCCTCAGCATTGTCTGTATATTGAACGAAGTTTTTAATGAATCTTCCGGCTAAATCTGTTGCTTTAGTTTCCCATTCAGAAACATCTGCATAAGTATCTCTTGGATCTAAAATAGCAGAATTAACATCATGTAAAGATGTTGGAACCTCAAAATTGAACGTTGGAATTACTTTAGTTTCTGCTTTCTCAATTGAACCATCAAGAATAGCGTCAATAATTGCACGAGTATCTTTTATAGAAATACGTTTTCCTGTTCCATTCCAACCAGTGTTAACCATATAAGCTGTAGCATTGTGTTGCTCCATTTTTTTCACTAATTCTTCACCATATTTAGTTGGATGCAATGATAAAAATGCTTTTCCGAAACAAGCCGAGAAGGTTGGTTCAGGTTGTGTAACACCTCTTTCAGTTCCAGCTAACTTAGCCGTGAAACCTGATAAGAAATAATATTTAGTTTGCTCTGGAGTTAACTTAGAAACTGGAGGCATAACACCAAAAGCATCTGCAGTTAAGAAAATCACTTTTGTTGCATGACCAGCTTTAGAAACTGGTTTTACAATATTGTGAATATGATTAATTGGATAAGAAACACGAGTATTTTGTGTTACAGAACCATCTTTAAAATCAATTTTTCCGTTGGTATCAACTGTTACGTTTTCTAATAATGCATCTTTTTTGATGGCGCCAAAAATATCTGGCTCATTTTCTGCACTCAAATCGATTGTTTTTGCATAGCATCCACCTTCAAAATTGAAAACCCCATCGTTATCCCAACCATGTTCGTCATCACCAATCAATTCACGTTTTGGATCTGTAGATAAAGTTGTTTTTCCTGTTCCAGACAATCCGAAGAAAACGGCTACATCGCCATCTTTTCCTTTATTTGCTGAACAGTGCATAGAAGCAATTCCTTGTAATGGTAAATAGTAGTTCATCATTGAGAACAATCCTTTTTTCATCTCACCACCATACCAAGTTCCACCAATTAATTGTACTTTCTCAGTAAGGTTGAAAGCTACATAAACTTCAGAATTTAATCCATGAGCTGCGTAGTCTTTGAAACTAGTTTTTGAACCATTCATTACAATAAAATCTGGTTCACCAAAATTTTCAAGTTCTGCATCAGTTGGACGGATGAACATATTTTTCACAAAATGTGCTTGCCATGCTACTTCCATAATGAAACGAACTTTCAAACGAGTATTCTCGTTAGCGCCACAAAAAGCATCAACAACAAACAATCTTTTTCCTGAAAGTTGATTTACTGTTGTTTCTTTAAGAGCATTCCAAGTTGTTTGAGAAATTGGTTTGTTATCGTTTACCGCTTTTTCAGAATTCCACCAAATAGTATTTTCTGTAACAGCGTCTTTTACAATGTATTTATCTTTAGGCGAACGACCCGTGAATTCACCAGTCATTACGTTTACAGCTCCAAGTTCAGTCAATTGACCTTTTTCGTAACCTTGTAAACTTGGACTTAATTCTTCATTATATAAAAATTCAAAAGATGGATTGTATATAATTTCTTGGACATTTTTGATTCCATATTGTTCTAACGAAATCGATTTCGTAGATTGGGCAGTATTCTCCATAAAATTGTATTGTGTTGCAATTAATAAATTGACTGCAAAGGTAAAAATTAATTATTACAACGTTGTAGTTTATTAAAAAATTATGATTTTTTCTTTAAAAAATGTATTGTCAATATCGCCCAAGCCATTATTAATAGCAGTCCGCCAATAGGAGTTATAAATCCAATTATTTTAAAATTAAAATCATTTAAACTATCTGTAGCCAATAAATAAATAGAACCAGAAAAGAAGATAATTCCTAAAATAGTAAGCACTAAAATTGTTTTTTTTGTATTAAAACTCAGATGATTGTTTAATCCTAAAAACAGCAAAAACAAAGCATGATACATTTGATATTTTACTCCAGTTTCAAATGTAACTAATTGATCAACAGTTAAAACTTTCTTTAAAGCATGAGCACCAAAAGCTCCTAAAACAATTGCTGTCATTCCGAAAAAACCTGCTGCAGAAAATATTTTCTTGTCCATAATAATCGTTCTTAATAATTTTTAACAAAAATATCAGTTATATATGGAATGCTAAAGGATTTTTATGTTTTCCTTTAGATTTTAACAATTATAAAATTTTATATTTGTACCATAATTTTAAGAAATGAAAAAAGCAACATTTATTATCGCTACTCTATTGATTTTCTGTTCATTTAAAGCAGATACGAAAGTAGTTATTCCATCAGGTGAAAAATTAGTTTATGCTGGTTCTTATAATATGAGTGGATTGATGACACAATTGGCTCAAGTAACCATGTCAACAGAAACTCAGAATACTTCAAAAAACACTTATTTACATTTGAATTGTGAATTAGCAACGTTTAGCAAATGGGATAAGTTTTTCAAAATAAGAGATATTTATGAAGCTTACGTAAACCCGACCACTTTAAAACCAAGTTTATATAAAAGAAGTGTTGACGAAGGTGGTTACACTAAAAAAGAAAAATACGTTTTCAAAGGAAATTCTGTCACAAGCACCTCTAAAAAAAGGAATAATCCCGAAACAATTCGTACTTTCAATATTGGTGCTTCGACTCTAGATGTAGTATCGTTACTTTATAAAGTAAGAACTATCGATTTTTCCAAAATGAAATCAGGACAAACTAAATCATTTACCATTGTTTTTGACGAAAAAGAGATTCCTGTTACATTGAAGTACATGGGAACAGAAAGCGTTAATGCCGGGAATCTTGGACAAAAAGAATGCTACAAATTATCTATTGGCGCAAAAACTAACAAGCTAAAAGGAACAGACAAAAACTTAATTTGGCTTACTGCTGATGCAAAAAAAGTACCAGCATTAATGAAATTTAGCATTCCTGTTGGAACAGGACAATTAGCATTAACTTCTGCAACTGGAATTTAATTACTGAAATAAATTCAGCATAAAATGAGAAAGGCTTTATTAATTTTATCTTTTATATTTGTTATCTTGAGTATTGTTTTTTCAATTCTTCCATTTGACACTTTAGCTCTTTTACCAATTGGAGTTGCCTTGATTTTGATTTTTATAACTTTCAAAAAATCAGATACTAATCAACGTAAACTTGTTAAATGGTTGTTTGCATTAACTTATATCTGCGCAATATTTGTATTGGGAAAAACTTATCTAATAAAAGATGAAGTGGAAAAAGATCAACAATTTGAACAACAAAAAATTGAAACTAAACAAGAAGCAAAAAAGGAACTTGAAGATTTAGAAAAAGACCTTGAAGGTTTAGAATAAAATATCAAATTCTAAAATATAAATTCCAAATTCCGATTATAAATGTTGGGATTTGGAATTTTTTTATTGGAATTTCTTTAGTTTTGTATCCAATTACAAACAAACCATGAGAAACATTCTTATCATAGGAGCAGGTCGTTCGGCTTCATCTTTAATTCAATATCTTTTAAACAAATCTGTTGAACAAAATCTTCATATAACTATTGGTGATTTATCTTTAGAATTGGCTAAAAGAAAAACCAACAACCATCCAAATGCAACAGCAATTCAATTGGACATCAACAATGAAACACAACGTCATGCAGAAATTCAAAAAGCTGATATTGTAATTTCGATGTTGCCAGCTCACATGCATATTGAGGTTGCTAAAGATTGTATCACTTTCAAAAAACACATGGTAACTGCTTCTTATGTTTCAGACGCAATGCAAGGTTTGGATGCTGCTGCGAAAGAAAAAGGATTGATTTTCATGAATGAAATTGGGCTTGACCCAGGAATTGACCACATGAGTGCCATGAAAGTCATTGATGAAATTCGTGAAAAAGGTGGAAAAATGATTTTATTCGAATCCTTCTGTGGTGGATTAGTTGCTCCAGAAAGCGATAATAATCTGTGGAATTATAAATTCACTTGGGCACCAAGAAACGTAGTTTTAGCAGGTCAAGGTGGCGCAGCAAAATTCATTCAAGAAGGTAAATATAAATACATTCCTTACAATAAATTATTTCGTAGAACCGAGTTTTTATTAGTAGAAGGCTACGGAAAATTTGAAGGTTACGCCAACAGAGATTCTCTAAAATACAGAAGCGTTTATGGTCTTGACGACGTGTTAACTTTATATCGTGGAACTATCAGAAGAGTTGGTTTTTCTAAAGCTTGGAACATGTTTGTCCAACTCGGAATGACCGATGATACTTACGTAATGGAAAACTCTGAAACGATGAGTTTCCGTGAATTTACTAATTCTTTTTTACCTTATCATCCAACGGATTCTGTTGAAATTAAAATGCGTTTGGCTCTAAATATCGAGCAAGATGACATTATGTGGGACAAATTATTAGAATTAGATTTATTCAACCCAAACAAAATTGTTGGTTTAAAAAATGCAACTCCTGCACAAATTCTAGAACGCATCTTGAATGACAGTTGGACTTTGCAACCCAACGACAAAGATATGATTGTAATGTACCATAAATTCGGTTACGAATTAGAAGGAAAACAACAACAAATTGATTCTAAAATGGTTTGTATTGGTGACGATCAAACTTACACTGCTATGGCAAAAACTGTTGGATTACCTGTAGCTATGGCAACTTTACAAATCTTAAACGGAAATATAAAAACACCTGGAGTTCAATTACCAATTAGAAAAGAAGTTTACGAACCTATTTTGAAAGAATTAGAAGAATTTGGAGTGATTTTCAAAGAAACTGTTATGCCTTACATTGGATATAATCCTGATAAATTGGTAACAACTAACTAATATTTGTTTTAATTTAAAACAAAATATATACTTTTGCTTTAAAATTACAACCAATGAAAATCAATCAGCTTCAAATTGAAATTGACGGAATCGATAAAGAAATTCTTCGTTTCTTGATGGAAGATGCTCGAAAACCAATTTTGCAAATCGCCAATAAAATAGGGATTTCAGGAGCTGCTATTCACCAACGATTAAAAAAATTGGAAGATGCTGGTGTGATTTCGGGTTCTAAATTTATCGTAAACAACAAAGTTTTAGGATATAAAACCATGGCTTTTATTGGTGTTTACTTAGAAAAAGCGGCGTCCAATGCTGAGGCTGTAAAAGAATTAAAAAAGATTCCTGAAGTTTTAGAATGTCATTACACTACAGGAAATTGGAGTATTTTAATCAAAATTATTTGTAGAGATAACGAACATTTAATGCAACTTTTGAATAAAAAAATCCAACCTATTGATGGCGTTTCTCGAACAGAAACTTTTATTTCATTGGAACAACAAATAGAAAGACAGATACAACTTTAGATATTAGATTTTAGATATTAGATATTAGATATATGAACCTCAACAAATTTTCAAAAGAAAACCTTACAATTGCTTTTTACACTATCTATATTTTGATAGCAGGTATTTGTTATGAACTTTTTCCTGGTGATGCAAAAACTCCTAACTTTGGTGTGCTTTTGTTCTATTTATTTGTTCCTATTAGTTTGATTTACTTTATGGTGCATTTAATTCGTCAATTGTATAGTGGAAAAAGTCATGTGAAATGTCTTATCATACATGGAGTAGTTTGGTTGTCAATATTGATTATTTTATCAACCTTTGTAAAATAAAAAAATCCGTCTGTTATAGACGGATTTTTGTTTTAAACTTTATTCAAATTATTCATCATTACTTCTACCCATAAAGATAGAAATGTAATACAGTAATGTTCCTATCGAACCAATTGCGGCTACAACATAAGTTCTTGCTGCCCATTTTAGTGAATCTTCTGCTCCTGCATATTCGGCTTGGTTTACCATGTTTTTGTTTTTCAACCATGCTAAAGCTCTATTACTTGCATCGTATTCAACTGGTAAAGTGATTATTGTAAACAAAGTTGTTGCAGAGAAAATCACAATTCCAACAAGTAATAACGATGGAAAAGTATTTACCATTAGTATTCCAGCAAGTAAAATCCACTGAACAATATTGGATGCAAAAGAAACTATTGGCACCAATTTAGAACGTAATTGCAACATACTATAAGCCGTTGCATGTTGCACAGCGTGTCCACATTCGTGCGCGGCAACTGCAGCAGCAGCAGCATTTCTTTGATTATAAACTGACTCACTCAAGTTAACTGTTTTATCAGCTGGATTGTAATGATCCGTTAATTGTCCTGGTGTTGAAATTACTTTTACATCATAGATTCCGTTATCTGCTAGCATTTTTTCAGCAATTTCAGCACCAGACATTCCGTTTTGTAAATGCAATTTTGAATAAAACTCGAATTTGCTTTTCAATCGGTTGCTTACGAACCAACTCATTAGCATGATAATTCCAGCTAAAACCATATATCCCATTCCCATAATTTTATTTTTAAAGTTTATAAAGTAATATCAAATTACAAGCCAAATTTAAAAAATGACAAGTTGACATTTATTATCTACAAATAGTTATAAACGCAATCAACTCACTAGCTTCATAATAAGTAAAAGAAATATTGACTATTCCATATCCTTCATTTACTTTTTTATCAAGAAAATGTTCTACTTCTTTAGCTAATTCTTCTTTCATTCCGCCAAAACCAGCAGTTTTCTTTAGAATGTGGACTTCGTGTTTTTTCATTGTACTTGTTTCTTACTTATACGTAAAAAATGAAAAATGTTACAAAATTCTACAATAAAGTAATCCCAAAAACTAAACGATTATTTCCTTGTTCCTTAACAGTGTTGTTCACATCGGCGTAATCTGATTTCCATTTTCCGTTTGTAAATGCAAATTCATATCCAACATTTAATCTCAGTTTGGTAGATTTATTATTAAAAAGATACAACGATGCTGATGGTCCTACAAAGAACATATTATTTCTTAAAGACAGATTTCCAACATTATTGGCTGGTGTTAAATCATTAAGATCAATAAGGTTATTTTTAGTGAAAACTACCAATTCTCCTGTAGTATTTGAAAGATTTAACCCTGTTGTGAAGGCAACTTTTTCTTTATTTATTAAATTGTAGTGAACTCTTAATCTGGTGGTAAAACCTGTATATCTATTTTCATTATTTCCGACCTCATTTTTAGAATTTAAAAATCCAAAATCGATGTCTCCAGAATATTTTTTTCCAAACAAGGTCATACCTATAAAAAACTCTGGAGTAAAACTATTAACCTCAGGAAGTCCGGCAGCTTTCAGCTTTTTATCAATGCTTAACTCATCCTGAACTTGAGCATTTATTCCATAAGTGAAATAAAATTTTGCTTTATTAGAAGTTGTAGTTTCTTCTTTTTCCTGAGCAAATGACCAACTAACAAAAAATAATGCGATTAAAACTTTTAAATTTCTCATATTTAGTTTGATTAATGTTATTTATTCAAAGTTACTAATCAGATTTTTTTTCTAGTTCATTTTTAACTTTAAATTATAAATTATCTAACGTTTATTTTTTGGCAAAAAACTCAATAAAAAAGCCACAGATTCACTGATTTAAAATTAATCTGCGAATCTGTGGCTATTACTCTTTTTAAAATTATCCCACCAAGTTAATCACTTTTCCAGGAACAATAATCACTTTATTTGGTGTTCTTCCGTCCAATTGTTTTATAGTACGTTCGTCTGCCATTACAATTTCTTGAATTTGCGGAACGGTTAAATCTAAAGATAATTTAATCGTGAAACGCATTTTACCATTAAAGGAAACTGGGTATTCTTTTTCAGATTCAACTAAATATTTTTCTTCACAAATTGGAAAAGCAACTGTTGAAACCGAACCTTCATGACCTAATTGCGACCATAATTCTTCAGCAATATGTGGCGCATACGGCGAAACCAAAATCGCTAATGGCTCCAGAATTTTTCTACTATTGCATTTCATTGTTGCCAATTCGTTTACACAAATCATAAACTGTGAAACCGATGTGTTGAACGAGAAATTCTCAATGTCTTCAGTAACTTTTTTGATGGTTTTGTGTAACGATTTGTACATTTCTGCTGTTGGTTCGTCGTTAGTTACAATCAAACCATTATCATCAAAATACAAACGCCATAGTTTTTTCAAGAAACCAGAAACTCCAGTAATTCCTGCAGTATTCCAAGGTTTTGCTTGTTCCAATGGGCCTAAAAACATTTCATACAAACGCAATGTATCTGCACCATAATCATTACATATTTCATCTGGATTGACCACATTGTATTTTGATTTTGACATTTTTTCTACTTCTCGAATAACTATTATTTCATCAGTATCAATCACATCATTTCCATCAAAGTATGATGCATTTAACAATAGTTTATATCTTTCATCTTTTGAAAGATTAGTTAAATTAATTTCATTTTTCAAATTGACATAACTCACATCAATTGCAGATTTAAAACAAACAAAATTTCTTTCTAAACCTTCTAATCTATTATTTGAACTTTCAAATAAAGATAATCTCTCATCTAAAAACTGATATAATTTATTAGGCAAAATATCTATTGAACCTCCATTTATAAAGTTCTTGTAAGTATCAAGATTTAGTAAAACTTGATCAGGAGCATTTTCATCTCCTAATTTAGTTTGCAAAACAAATACAAAAGCACTTTCTCCCAAAATCATTCCTTGATTGATCAATTTTTTGAATGGTTCTTCTGTTGGAGCGTAACCTCTATCTTTTAGGAATTTGTTCCAAAAACGAGAATATAATAAATGTCCTGTTGCGTGTTCGCTTCCACCAATGTATAAATCTACGTTTTCCCAATATTTTAGTGCATCGGCTGAGGCAAATTCGTTTTCATTGTGTGCATCCATATAACGCATCCAATACCACGAACTTCCTGCCCAACCTGGCATCGTGTTTAATTCTAAAGGGAAAATAGTCACGTTGTCAATCAACTGATTACTGACCACTGAACACTGAACACTATTCCACGCCCAAGTTGTTGCGTTTCCTAATGGCGGTTGTCCGTCTTCGGTTGGTAAATACTTTTCTACTTCTGGCAAGACAATTGGTAAATATTTGGCATCAATCATTTGTGGCAATCCATTCACATAATACACCGGAAATGGTTCACCCCAATATCTTTGACGAGAAAAAACCGCATCACGCAAACGGTAATTGGTTTTGCCTTTTCCTTGTCCGATTTTTTCTAGTTCTTCGATGATTTTTTTCGTTCCGTCTTTGTAACCCAATCCGTTTAAGAAATCAGAATTTACTAATTCGAAACCACCTTTTTCACCATAAGCTGCTTCAGAAATATCTTGATTGAAAATATTTTTAATTTCAGGCATTCCGAGCGTTCCTTTGAAGAAATTCGCGAAAGCATAATCACGTTCATCACCACATGGAACTGCCATAACAGCACCTGTTCCGTAACCAGCCAAAACGTAATCGCCAATCCAAACCGGAATTGGTTCTTTGGTAAATGGATGTTCGGCAAACGCACCAGTGAAAACTCCTGAAATGGTTTTTACATCGGCCATTCTTTCTCTTTCAGAACGTTTTGCAGTGGCTTCCACATAAGCGTCAACCGCAGCTTTTTGTTCTGGCGTTGTAATCTGAGAAACCAATTCGTGTTCTGGAGCCAAAGTCATGAAAGTTACTCCGAAAATAGTATCAGGTCTTGTCGTGAAAACAGAAATTAATTTATCTGAATTTTTTAATTTGAAATCAACAGAAGCTCCAACTGATTTTCCAATCCAGTTTCTTTGCGATTCTTTTATCGATTCACTCCAATCGATAGTATCTAAACCTTGTAATAATCTTTCGGCATAAGCAGAAATTCGCATCGACCATTGTGTCATTTTTTTACGAATAACTGGATGACCGCCACGTTCTGAAACTCCGTTTACGATTTCGTCATTTGCCAAAACGGTTCCTAATGCTGGACACCAGTTCACTTCGGTTTCTGCTAAATACGTTAATCTATATTGTAAAAGAATTTTTTGTTGTTCTTCTGATGAAAACGAATTCCATTGTGAAGCTGAAAATGGTGCAATGTTATCATCACAAACTGCATTTACAGAGGCATTTCCTTCTTTTTCAAAAATGGAAACTAAAGTTGCAATATCTTCCGCTTTATCTGTATTTTTATTGTACCACGAATTGAACAATTGAATGAAAATCCATTGTGTGTGTTTGTAATAATCGGCATTTGAAGTGCGCACTTCTCTACTCCAATCGAATGAAAATCCGATTTTATCTAATTGTTCACGGTAACGCGCAATGTTTTCTTTGGTTGTTGTATCTGGATGTTGCCCAGTTTGAATAGCATATTGTTCTGCTGGTAAACCAAACGAATCGTAACCTTGTGGATGCAACACATTAAAACCTTTGTGACGTTTGAATCGAGCTACAATATCGGATGCAATATAACCTAGCGGATGCCCAACGTGTAATCCTGCTCCTGATGGATAAGGAAACATATCCAAAACATAGTATTTTGGCTTTTCGCTGTTATTTGATGCAGCAAAAGTTTGGTTTTCTGCCCAGTATTTTTGCCATTTGGCTTCGATTTGTTCGTGAAAGTATTTCATTCGTCCTTTTTACATTAAAATTTTAGTGGCGATAAACAATACTATTGTAAGAATTTACTTTGTTAATTTTTTTACTTAAAACCTTGAAAGTTAATCGAAAGTTAATGTCTACGCTAATTGGCCACAAATTTACATTTATTGTACTAAACTCAAAACTTTAAACGTTATAAACTATGAATAAACAAATTCTTTATTATTTTTACGGCTTAAATTACAATGTATGTCATCAAATTTCGATAAATTTCAAAAAAGGAGAGTAATCACTTCCTATGTTTCAGTTGTGATGAGTGTGTTTTTAGTATTATTTTTACTAGGAATGCTTGGTCTTTTCATTATCAATTCTAAACGTTTATCAGACAACTTTAAAGAAGATATTGTAATGACTGTTTTCTTTAAAAACGAAGCCAACGACACTGTTTTCAAGCAATTTGAAGCCGAAATGAAGGCAGGAAAATTCGCTAAAGATTACAAATATGTTTCAAAAGAAACTGCAGCCAAACAACATAAAGAAGTAATTGGAGAAGATTTTATGCAATTTCTTGGAGTAAATCCATTGCAAAACTCTTACGATATTCACCTTAAAGCAGATTATGTAACCAATCCTGGTTTTTCTAAAGTGGAAAGTCAAATTCGTAAAAATCCTCTGGTTGCCGATGTAGTTTATGACAAACAATTAATCACATTAGTAAACGATAATGTTAGAACCATAAGTATGTGGGTTTTAATTGTAAGTGGTGTTTTTGCTTTTATTTCTGTTTTGCTAATTAATAGTTCGATGCGTCTTTCTATTTATGCCAACAGATTTATTATTAAAACCATGCAGATGGTTGGTGCAACAAAATCATTTATTAGAAAACCATTTGTAAAAAGAAGCATTATTTTAGGAATTATTGGAGCTGCTTTGGCTGTATTAGCATTACTTGGAGTTCTTTTATATGTATCAACAAACTATCCTGCATTGGATATTTTTAAAGATATTGAATTAACTATTGTAGTTTTATTGGGAGTTTTAGTTCTTGGAGTTTTAATAACTTGGATAAGTACTCACTTTGCGACACAACGTTTCTTAAATTTAAGAACTGACGACCTTTATTAGTATTAAGAATTAAGTACAAAGTATTAAGACTTTGAAAAAATATTTATAAATATTCAGCAGAGATGCTAAAATAAATTCAGCATAAATGAAAAATAACGAACAAAAACCAGATTTTCTTTTTGATCAAATCAACTATAAATTTCTTTTAATAGGAATTGCAGTTATTGCCTTAGGATTTATATTAATGTCTGGAGGCGGAAGCACTGATCCAAAAGTTTTTAATGAAGATGTATTTAGTTTCAGAAGAATTAGATTGGCTCCAACAGTGGTGTTAATTGGTTTTGGAATTACAATTTACTCTATTTTCAAAAATCCTAAATCTAGTAAATAGTCAATTGTAATTTGTGAATAGTTTTATAATTCTATTTTCTAATTACTTTTTACTTATCACTCAACACTAATTACTAAAAAATGGATTTACTTCAAGCAATTCTTATTGCAATAGTAGAAGGATTAACAGAATATTTACCTGTATCTTCAACTGCTCACATGATTTTTACAAGTTCTTTCTTTGGTATTCAAGAAGATGATTTTGTAAAATTATTTCAAGTTTCAATTCAATTTGGAGCCATTCTCGCAGTTGTAGTTTTGTATTGGAAAAAGTTTTTTGACTTTACAAAAATCAATTTCTATATCAAATTGGCTTGTGCTGTAATTCCGGCATTGGTTCTTGGAAAAATATTTGATGATAAAATTGATGCCGTTCTAGGAAATCCTATTCCAATTGCTATAGTTTTAATTCTTGGTGGAATTGTTCTCCTATTTATTGATGGACGATTTAATACTCCAACAGTTGCTAACGAAGAAGATATTACAATCAAAAAAGCCGTAACTATTGGTTTTTGGCAATGTTTAGCGATGATGCCAGGAACAAGTCGTTCTGCTGCCTCTATAATTGGAGGAATGCAACAAGGATTAACAAGGGAAACGGCTGCTGAATTTTCATTTTTTCTTGCAGTTCCTACAATGTTAGCAGTTACTACTTATTCGCTTTTCCTTAAAACTTATGAAGTTTCACAATTAAAAGGATATGAATTGTTAACCCAATCAAGTGAGAATTTAAAATTGTTCATAATAGGAAATATTATTGCCTTTGTTGTTGCAGTAATTGCTATAAAATTCTTCATCGGAATCATTAAAAAATATGGTTTTAAACCTTGGGGTTACTATAGAATTATAGCTGGAATTATTTTATTGACTTATTTTTCTTTAAACAAATAAAATTTGAAAACAGCCGAAGATTTTCTTGAAGGTCAAATTCTTTTAATTGACAAGCCGTTAACTTGGAGTTCGTTTCAAGCAGTGAATAAGTTGAAATACATTTTAAAAAGAAAATACGATTTACCTAAAAAATTCAAAATAGGTCATGCCGGAACTTTAGACCCTTTGGCGACTGGTTTATTAATTATTTGCACAGGAAAATTCACCAAGAAAATTACAGAAATTCAAGCGCAAGCTAAAGAATATACAGGAACAATTACAGTTGGAGCAACTACGCCAAGTTACGATTTAGAAACTGAAGTTGATGCTACTTTTCCAACCGAGCATATTTCTGAAGCCTTAATTCTAGAAACAACTAAACAATTTCTTGGAGAAATAGACCAAAAACCACCTGTTTTTTCTGCTATCAAGAAAGATGGAAAACGATTATATGAACACGCACGTGCAGGAGAAGAGGTTGAAATTGCCTCAAGAAAAACAACAATTCACGAGTTTGAAATTACAAGAATTGCACTACCTGAAATAGATTTTAGAGTGAAATGCAGTAAAGGAACTTACATCCGCTCCTTAGCTTTTGATTTTGGAATTGCACTTAATTCAGGAGCGCATTTAACAGCTTTGCGAAGAACAAAAATTGGTGATTACGATGTAATTAATGGCGTTTCGCCTGAAGCATTTGAAAATTAATTTATGAGAAAAATATTCTTTTCCCTTTTTACTTTTTTGTCAATAACCACTTTTTCACAAACGCAAAAAGACACTTTAACTGACAAAAAAAGTCATTTAGAATCCTATAAAGAACAAGAAAAATCAAAACCCTTAAGTGATAATGGTCAATTTTTTATATTTGACATAAGTGTTCCGTTCAGAGGAAATGAAACCTATGGTGAAATTGATGAAAATGGAAATCGAAGTGATTACTGGTTTCTTCCTGATGGAATTGGAGCAAAATTTGGCTACGGAATTCATTTCAGCGAATGGATTGGACTGAGTTTGAACACCGGATTTGATGTCGTTGCTCAACAAAAACTATTTAGCGTTCCTGTTTATGCTTCCATAGTTTTAACACCAAGAATTAATGATGACGTTTCTTTATTATTTCAATATGGTTTCGGAAAATCTTTCGCAATTGGACGTGGTAATCTCTCTGGATTTTACAACAAATTTAGAGTTGGTGTAGGTGACGAAATTATCATTTTTGCCGATGTCAGTTTAAATGGATTTGCAGTTAGAAACATTGAAAACACCGGAAGTATCAGTTTGGGATTGACCATTCCGGTATTCAAATAATAACTATTAAAGTAACTCCATAATTTCCTTTTGAGTAGAAATTCCTTTGTCTTGCAAGTACCATTTTTGTAGTTCAATTTTAGCTGTTTCGTCAACAATTCCGTGTGCAGCTTTGTAATCTAAAATTAGTTGTTTAGCGCCTTTTGGTCTAGGTCCAAAATCATTTACAACTTCGTTAGTAGCTTTATCAATAATAATTAACTTTGGTATTGATTTGGTTCCATTTGTCAAAAACAAATTCATCAAATCTTCATTATCATCACGAAGTACAATTCTTAAATCTATTTTATTTGAAACTTCTGCCATTTTATTAATAACCGGAAGAATTTGCGCAGCATCACCACACCAACTTTCTGAAATAACCAACCAAGTATATTCTTTAGACAGATTTTGTAAAACAGTTTTTACTTCATCAACAACTTGAATGGTTTTATCCAATCGATGCAATCTTGCTTCGTTCAATTGCGTGTAATGTATTAGATCTTCTCTTTGTTCATGACCAGTAGTTTTACCTTCTTTAGCCAAATCAGTTACAAAATCTCTATATTCTTGGTATGAAAAACTAACTTTCAAGCTTTTCTCTATAATTGAATTCATATGTAAATATTATTTGTTTTTTGGTGCATATGTATCGCTATTTTCATTGGTGTTTATCTCACATTTTATATTAATTTTCATAGGTGTTCGATGATTTTTAATTGCAAGCAAACAGGTTTGTATATGGCGATTTCATTTTTGTTAAATTTATTCTGCAAAATTAGTTTTATTTTTACAAATGAAATGTAACAATAATTACACTGAGGCGTTATCTAAAAAAAAACAGTAATGGATTTACAATCAAAATCAATCGGTTTAGCTTTATCTGGTGGAGGTTCGAAAGGAATTGCTCATGCTGGTGTTTTAAAATTCCTTGAAGAACAGAACATCAAACCAACACAAATTGCAGGTTCAAGTGCAGGAGCCGTTGTTGGTTCGTTGTATTCTTGGGGTAAAACTCCAGAAGAAATTTTATCTTTTTTTAAATCAATTTACTTTTTCCATTGGAAACATTTTACCATCAAAAAAGCTGGAATAATAGATTCTGAATCGTTCAGAAAATATTTTGAAGAAATTTTTCAAGATGCAAAAATGAGTGATTTGCCAATTCCAATGCATGTAACTGCTACCGATATGGTAAAAGGAAAACTGAAAATTTTTAATAATAGTTCTCGAATTGTTGATGCTATTCTTGCCTCTTCTGCAGTTCCGGGTGTACTTTCTCCTTATGAAGTTAACGGAAATTTATATAGTGATGGTGGTATTCTAAATCATTTTCCAACTGATGTTTTGCAAGGAAGGTGCGACAATATTATTGGTGTTTATGTTAGTCCGATTCAAAAAATTGAAGCTAAAGATTTGAATTCTATCAAAGCTGTTACTACAAGAGCGTTTGATTTACTTTCTGCTAATTCTAATTTTCAGAAATTCAATCATTGTGATTGGGTTATAGAACCTGAGGAATTAGTGAACTTTAGTACATTTGAAACCAATAAAACTAAAATGGATAGCATTTTTGAAATTGGTTACCAAGCTGCAAAAAAATCATTTGAACAATTGAAGGATAATTTTTGATTTACTATTTCATAAAATCATATAATAACTATATTTGCACTAGAAATACACAACCTTGTTCAAAATAAATAACTACTAATGAAATACAAAAGAATACTTCTAAAACTGAGTGGTGAGGCATTAATGGGTGAAAGACAATATGGAATCGACCCAAAAATTTTAGCCGAATATGCTAACGAAATTAAGCAAATTCACGACAAAGGTGTAGAAATTGCAATAGTTATTGGAGGTGGAAATATCTTTAGAGGTGTTGCTGGAGCAAGTAACGGAATGGACAGAGTGCAAGGTGATTATATGGGAATGTTAGCAACCGTTATCAACGGAATGGCATTGCAAGGAGCACTAGAAGACAAAGGAATGTTGACTCGTTTACAAACAGCCTTAAAAATTGAAGCTATTGCTGAACCATACATTAAGAGAAGAGCTGTTCGTCATCTAGAAAAAGGAAGAATAGTTATTTTTGGTGCAGGAACAGGAAATCCTTATTTCACAACTGATACCGCTGCGGTTTTACGTGGTGTAGAAGTTCACGCTGATGTAATATTGAAAGGAACTAGAGTTGACGGAGTTTATACTGCCGATCCAGAAAAAGATAAATCAGCTGTGAAATTTGATTATATTTCATTTGAAGATGTACTTAAAAAAGGATTGAACGTAATGGACACAACAGCTTTTACTTTAAGTCAAGAAAACAAATTGCCAATCGTGGTGTTTGATATGAACAAAAAAGGAAACTTACTAAAAATCTGTGAAGGCGAAAATGTTGGAACAGTAGTAAATATATAATTAGAAAACTTTTAGAATAAAATCTGAAATACAATGGAAGAAATTGACTTTATAATTGATGAAGCTAAAGAAGCAATGAATGGTTCTGTAGCACACTTAGAAAAATCTTTTTTAAATATTAGAGCTGGAAAAGCTTCGCCACAAATGTTGGGTAGCGTTTTTGTTGACTATTATGGTTCGCAAACACCTCTTTCACAAATTGCAAATGTTAATGTTCCAGATGCAAGAACTATTACTATTCAACCTTACGAAAAAAGCATGTTAAACCCTATTGAAAAAGCAATTATGGTTGCTAACTTAGGTTTTAACCCAATGAATAATGGTGATTTAATCATCATCAGCGTTCCGCCACTTACTGAAGAGCGTCGTCGTGATTTAGTAAAGCAAGCTAAAGCCGAAGCTGAAGATGCAAAAATTGGTATCCGTAACCATAGAAAAGATGCCAATACAGATATCAAAAAACAAGAAAAAGAAGGTGTTTCTGAAGATGTTTGTAAAGTAGCGGAAGAAACTATCCAAAAACTAACCGATAGTTTTATTAAAAAAGTAGAAGAGCATTTAGTTCAAAAAGAAGCTGAAATAATGAAAGTATAATTTTCGTTAAATGTATATTAAAATCCGTTCGATAGTTCGAGCGGATTTTTTTATTCCTACATTTGTCATAATTCTTTTACACGATTTAAACAAAATCATCTTAATGAGAAAATTTTGGGTTTTTCTATTTATTCTTTTTTGCAATTATGCTGTTTCGCAAAAAATAATGCAAGGTCAAGTAATTGATTATGACACTACTGTACCAATTGCTTTTGCAAAAATCACTCACAATAACAAAACTATTTCATCCAATTGGGAAGGTAAATTTACTATTACAATAACCGATGATAAGAAACCAATAGTAGTCACATACAAAGGATATTATGATAAAAATTATCATTTAACTGTTGGCGCCAAATTTCTAATCATAAAAATGGTAAATAATAATACCATGAAAGAGAAAGAAATTTTTTCGGAGAATCAAGTAAATCTTATCATCAAAAAAGTCATTGAAAACAAGAAAAGCAATCAACCAGAAAAAGCTTTAAATACTTTTGAATATAAAAATTACGAACACTTACTGGTAACTGCAAATCCAGATTCTATTTCCAGTAAAATTGATACACTTTACAAAAAATCACTTTTTGGAAGAAAGAAAATGCAATTTGATTCTACCAATTATAAATTTAAAAAACTAGTTGAAAACCAACATATTTATCAAACTGAGAAAGTAAATTTATTACAACACAACAATTCTGGCACCAAAGAAACCTTGATAGCTTCAAGAATGGCTGGATTCAAAAAACCGCTTTATGAATATTTGGGATTAAATTTAGTTTCCTATTCTCTTTACGAAAATAGCTTGGATATTCTTGAAATTCCTATTCGAAATCCAATTTCTAGTTATGGTAGAAAATTGTTTGTTTTCAAAATTATTGATACTGTAAAAATACAAGACCGAACTGTTTACAGAATTTATTTTCAACCTAAAAAATTAAATTCAAATAAGTTAAGAGGATTATTGTTTGTTGATGCTGAAAATTTCGCCATTGCAAAAGCATTTTATAGAATTTACGGAATTGTAAATATTAATGCTACTTACACATTTAATTATCTAAAAGAACATAAAGTTTGGTTTCCTGAAAAAAGAAAATTTATCGTTATAAAAGGAAACAATAGTGAAGATTTAAAAATATTTGGTGGTACCATAAAATTCAATTCAAGCATTGAAGGTTTACAAAAAGATGCTTCCGACCAAATGTATCTCAAACTAGAATCTACACCATACGATGTAAAAATAAATGAGGTCGTTTCCTTCAAAACACCAAGCATCAAGATTGATGTTCCAGAAGCCAGTATGTCTAAGCCAGACTCCTATTGGGTGTCTTTAAAAAAGGACACTTTAGACAGAAGAAAATTGCGTACTTATACCAATCTAGATAGTTTATCTGTAGCGGAAAACATTGAACAAAAAATCTTTTTGGGTAAAAAAATAATCAATGGTTATGTTCCTGTAAGTTTTGTAGATATTGACTTAAAAACGTTGATAAAATTCAACAATTATGAAGGTTTTAGATTAGGAATTGGTGGCGTTACAAACAATAAACTATCAGATAAATACAAAATTAGTGGCTATGTTGCTTACGGATTTAAAGATGATAAATTCAAATATGGTATAACTCCATCCTATTTATTACACAAAGAAACCAATACATGGATAAGCGCTTCTTATGTTGATGATTTAAATGAAATTGGTCAAATTCAGTTTGCTACTCAATCACGCCGATTTAGAATTTATGATCCGAGACCAATAAACATATCTACTTTTTACAATAACAAGACCTATTCTTCTTTTATAGAAAGTAAGTATGTGCCGAAAACCGATATTTATTTTGGAATTGCACGAACAGAAATCCAACCACTTTTTGATTACACATACAACGTTGATAATAAATCGTATACCAATTTTAACTTCACAACAGCACAATTTGCAATACAATGGAATCCATTTAGCAATTATATGCAAACTTCGACAGGTAGATTAGAAATTGATAAACGTTTTCCAAAATTCTCATTTCAATTTACAAAATCATTTGAAAATATTCTCGACAGCGATTTTGACTTTACAAAAATAGATTTGCGTATTAGTCACGAAATTCCTTTCCTTTCTGGACAAAATACATCTTTAATTTTTCAAAGCGGATTTGCTTTTGGAAACGTTCCATTGACACATTTATATAGCATTGCGCCAAATAATTTAAATCGTGAAACGTTGTTTAAACGAATCACCTTTGCTGGAAAAAACAGTTTTGAAACCATGTTTTTCAATGAGTTTTTCTCAAGTAGTTATGTGAGTTTTCACGTAAAACATACTTTCAACAAAGTGAAATTAGCTTATAAAATAAAACCACTTATTTCTGTTGTAACACGAATGGCATGGGGTGAAATGGACAAACCAGAACAACACATCGGACTACAATACAAAACTATGGAGCGAGGTTTTTTTGAAAGTGGCGTTGAAGTCAACCAAATTTTTAAAGGATTTGGATTAACCTTTTTTATGAGATATGGTCCAAATGCTTTGCCAAAATTTGAAGATAATTTTGCTTTGAAATTGAGTTATGTTTTAGATTTAGGATTTTAAACTATGGCTTAATAATCAAAACCGAAGGGATATTACTCAACCAAACGCTTTCTGAATCAACTAGATTTTTCCAACTTTCTAATGATATCATCATCATGTCTTGTTGTAAAAGAAAACCAGCTTTCATTTGACTTTCATCAATTATTGAGATTTTATCAGCATAAGAATTTTGAAGCGCATTAATTGCGTTTTCAATTACAAAATTATTTTTTACCTGATTATTAATGTCTAAAATGGTGATTTTTGTATCGTTATTATAAATCAACTTTTGCGAATATTCCATAAGAAAAGTATCATCTGAACCAAATATTGGAACAAAAACTTCGTCTACTTTTACTAAGTCTTTATCAATTAAAATTCCAAGTGGTTTTTTAGTCTTTGAAATCACTAAACGAGTTCTGTCATCAAAAGGAGAATTTTCAAACAAACCTTCTTTTCCAGTGAATTTGTCTAACAACCTATCTGGATTGATAATTCTGGTTGTAAAACCAAGTACTTTTCCAAGAAACGAACCTTCAAAAATTGATTTCCCTAAACCAACCAAAACCAAATCATATTCACCTCTTACAGCAATATCTGCAATGTCAGTTTCAATATCAATAGTTGATTTGAATATGGTAGTCAACTTTTGATTTAAAACTTCAGATTCTTCCAAAATGGGTTCAAAAGTTTCTTTCTCGTATTCCTCAAGATTATAAGAATGAACTTCATCACTCAAAGACAAGTGTAGAGCAGTAACGTTGCAATTTTCTTTTTGTTTTTTTACAAAACTATTAGCCAAACGCAATAGTGATTTCCCTTTTTCATTGTTTCCAAAAGATATTAAAATTTTAAAACTACTATTACTAATTTCTTTAGGAATAATAACTTCTCTTCGCTTGAAAAAATAATTAATAATATCAATCGCCGGTCCTGTCATGAAAGTTGTTACCAAAGCCATGATGACCATCATTGTAAAAACTTCAGCAGAAAGCACTCCTAAATCGTAACCAATATTAAGAACAACTAATTCCATTAATCCTCGAGTATTCATTAACGCACCAATGGTTAAACTATCACGCCAATTTTGTCCAACAAACCTTGCTGCCAAAGCACTTCCAACAAACTTTCCTACAACAGCAACAAGAATAATCCATCCTGTGATTTTCCACAAATAAGGGTCATTGATTAAGCCAATTTGTGTACGCAAGCCTGTAAAAACAAAGAATAGTGGGAGCAATAAAATCAAGGCAACGTCTTCTACTTTATCAATAAAAATTTTCCTAATATTGATAATGTCTGGCATAATTGCGCCTGTCATAAAAGCACCAAAAAGCGCATGAATTCCGATAATTTCAGTCAAGTAAGAGGAAATTATTAAGGTTAAAAGAAAAATGGCTACAACGGGTTTACTCAAATTATCTCTTTTCGCATATAAATCTCCAATTTTTTTAAAAAAAGGTTTTACAACAAAAAGCATCATTAAAACATAAACTGTTGCTAAAAGAATGATGTAAAGCGAACTCATAAAAGTTCCAGCTTTTACAATTGCAATAACAGCGGCTAACAAACACCAAGCAGTAATATCATCGGCTGCAGCACATGTAATTACAATAGTTCCTAGTTTGGTTTTATGAATTCCTCTTTCTTGAACAATTCTTGCTAAAACTGGGAAAGCAGTGATACTCATCGCAATTCCCATGAACAAACTAAACGATAAAAACTCAACACCTTGCGGTGCAAATTTGTAATAAATAAAATAAGATAATCCAATTCCTAAAGCAAAAGGAAACACAATACTTGCATGACTTATAACCACAGCTTCGTTGGCTTTGTTTTTTAAGACTTTCAAATCAAGTTCCATTCCTATCACAAACATGAAAAGAATCAAACCAATTTGACTTAAAAACTGTAAATTCCCTAACGATTCAACAGGGAAAAGCATAGCAGAATATTCTGGCATGTACATTCCAACAACAGATGGTCCAAGAAAAATTCCTGCAATGATTTCACCAATAACACTTGGTTGACCAATTTTTCTGAAAATCCAACCAAAGAAACGAGCTACAATTATTATAGTGATAATTTGCAATAACAATATAGCTAAAGGATGTTTTAAATTATGAACTAAAGAATTGACAAACTGACCAAAAAAAGTGTCATTTGATGTTTTAGTAATAATATCACGACCAATTTCTAAAGACTTTCCTTTGGTAACTATCCAAAACATAAGCGCAATAAATCCGCCTGTTACACCAAAGTAGAATAATGCATTCTTAAAGTTTTTCATTCTTGTCCAAAGCTTTTTTTAACGATACAAATATGGTAAAAAGTTAATCATAAATTGTAAAATGGATATAAAATTAATATAAAATTAAAATTTATAAAATTTATACCTATTTTCACTTAAAAGATGACTATAAGTTCTATTGTTTTAAGCGGTTTTCACTACCTTTGCACTCGTTTTTAAATCTTCAAATGAAAAAATTATCAGGTATAGGTTTTTGGGAATTAATTGCCCGAATTATCCTTAGAAATAGAATTTTACTCTTGTGCTTAGTTGTATTGATTACAATTCTAATGTCTTTTCAGTGGAAAGATTTGAAATTTACCCATACAGAAGCCAACTTAATTCCTGCTGATGACAAGGTAAATCTAGACTATAATAGTTTTCTAAAAAACTTTGGTGAAGAAGGAAATCTTATAGTTATTGCTACAAAAGATAAAAAATTATTTACTCCAGAAATTTATAAAAAATGGAGTGAATTAATGCATCAAATCAAATCCGACAAAGAAATTGAATTGGTAATCTCAGTTGATAATCTTCAAAAACTTACCAAAAACGACTCATCACAAACATTTGAACTAAAACCTTTAGTTGATCAATCAAAAACGCTTGACGAAAATTATTTAAAACAAATAAAATCGGAATTGTTCAACAAAATGCCTTTCTATGAAGGTTTGTTGTTCAACAAAAAGTCAGGTGCCATCCGTTCTGCGGTTTATTTAGATAAGAAAATTGTAAATACTGTTGCTAGAAAAGAATATGTTTTACATAATCTGATTCCGAAATTAAATAAATTTAAAGAAGAAACAGGAATTGAATTGCATACTTCCGGAATGCCTTATATTAGAACATTAAATGCAAAAACTATCGTTGACGAAATTGGAATATTTATTGGAGCAGCTTTATTGATTACCTCCTTAATTTTCTTCTTTTTCTTCCGTTCGTTTAGAGCTACTTTAATTTCTTTGGTTATAGTAATTATCGGTGTAATGTGGTCGTTCGGAATCATTGCATTAATGGGTTATGAAATCACAGTTTTAACTGCTTTAGTTCCAACTTTAGTAATTGTAATTGGAATTCCGAATTGTATCTTCTTCATCAATAAATACCATCAAGAATATCAAAAACACGCCAATAAAGCCAAAGCACTTCAACGTGTAATTACAAAAACTGGAACGGCAACGTTGATGACCAATTTAACTACTGCGTTTGGTTTTGCTACTTTTATTGCTACAAATAACACTTTGTTATCAGAATTTGGAGTAGTAACATCAATAAATATCATCGCTATTTATTTACTTTGTTTGATTATAATCCCAATTTTCTTTAGTTACATTCCTGCTCCAATTCCAAGACATCTTGGACATTTAGAACGAGAATATTTAACTTCATTCATGAATTGGATTGTTCGCACAGTAAAATACAATCGTGTTGGAGTCTATGTAACAGCAGTAATTCTACTAGTTTTTGGAATTATCGGAATTTATGAAATACGAATTTCGGGAAGTATTATCGAAGACATGCCTAAGAAAACTGCTTTCTTTGACGACATTCGATTCTTCGAAAAAGAATTTGATGGCGTAATGCCTTTGGAAATTATGATTGACACCAAAAAGAAAAATGGTGCAACGAAGTTGACCAATTTGCGAAGAATGGAAGATTTAGAAGAAACCATAACCGATATTCCTGAACTTTCTAAACCATTGTCTGTAGTAAATGTTGCCAAAAGTTTCAACCAAGCTTACTATAACGGAAATCCAGATTTTTACACTTTGCCTTCACCAAATGAAGAGTTTGCATTGTTGCCTTATATCAAAAATTCTCTTAAAAATTCGAAAGACAATCAGTTGAAAAGTTACATTTCTGATGATGGAAGTGTAGCCAGAATCACCACCTTTATTAAAGACGAAAATGGTGAAAAGATGAAATCAATTGAAACGCAATTGAGAAATAAAATCAACAAAATATTTCCATCACCTAAATATGAAGTGATTATCACTGGAAAAGCATTAGTTTTCCAAAAAGGAACTAAATATTTATTAGATAATTTATTATCATCATTATTGTTTGCATTTTTAATTACAGCAGGATTAGTAGCAATAATGTTCCGTTCGTTTAAAATGGTTTTGGTTTCTATTATTCCAAATTTATTACCTCTTTTAATGACCGCAGGTTTGATGGGATTTTTAGGAATTCCTTTAAAACCATCAACAATATTAGTATTTGGAATTGCTTTCGGAATGTCAGTTGATGACACGCTGCGATTCTTAGCTCAATATCGATTAGAGCTTTCTAGAAACGATTGGAAGATAAAAAAATCGGTTTTTGCTACTTTTGACGATGCCGGAATTAGTATGTTTTATACATCAATTGTATTATTCTTTGGATTTTCGGTATTCATGTTATCAAGTTTTGGTGGAACCATTGCCCTTGGTGGATTGGTAGCTTTAACCTTATTTTTCGGAATGTTATCTAACTTAGTTTTACTACCATCATTAGTATTAACGTTGAATAAAACATTAGCAAACGAACAAGAACTAAAAGAGCCAACTTTCGATATTTTGGAACATACTGATGAAGAGTTGGACGAATTAGAAAAGAAAAATAATTAATTTATATTTGCATAAGATTATTTAACATAAACTGTCACCCTGAGCACAGTCGAAGGGTAAAATCTAAATATTAAAATGAAACATACAAAAGTTAAAGACTTATTAAATAGCTCGAAAGCGAATTATGAAGTAAATGCAAAAGGTTGGGTTAGAACTTTTAGAAACAATCAATTTATAGCGTTGAACGATGGTTCGACAATTAATAATATTCAATGTGTTGTAGATTTTGAAAACACACCTGAAGAAACTTTAAAAAGAATTACAACTGGTGCTGCAGTTTCAGTAATTGGCGAATTAGTAGAAAGCAAAGGTGCTGGTCAGAAATATGAAATTCAAGTTTCTAAATTAGAAATTTTAGGTGATTCAGATGCTGAGAAATTTCCAATGCAACCAAAGAAACATTCTTTAGAATTTCTTCGTGAAAACGCACATTTAAGAGTTAGAACTAATGCTTTTGGAGCCATCATGAGAGTTCGCTCTGTTTTGGCTCATGCGGTTCATACTTATTTTCAAGAAAAAGGATTTGTGTATGTAAACACGCCAATCATCACAGGTTCAGATGCTGAAGGTGCTGGAGAAATGTTTAAAGTTACCGCTTTACCATTTGACAACACACCAAGAACAGAAGACGGAAAAGTAAATTACAAAGAAGATTTCTTCGGAAAAGAGACTAATCTAACGGTTTCTGGACAATTAGAAGGAGAAACTTTTGCTATGGCATTGGGTCAAATTTATACATTCGGACCAACATTTAGAGCTGAAAACTCTAACACTTCTCGTCACTTAGCAGAATTTTGGATGATTGAACCAGAAGTAGCTTTCAATGATTTGAACGACAATATGGATTTGGCAGAAGATTTTATCCAATACGTAATTAAATATACGATGGAGAAATGCCAAGACGATTTGAAGTTTTTAGAAGGTCGTTTGTTGGAAGAAGAAAAGTCAAAACCACAAGCGGAACGTAGCGAAATGGCTTTGTTAGAAAAACTAAATTTCGTTTTAGAAAACAATTTCAAACGTGTTTCTTACACTGAAGCTATTGATATTTTAAGAGATTCTACTCCGAATAAAAAGAAAAAATTCAATTATATCATCAACGAATGGGGTGCAGATTTACAAAGTGAGCACGAAAGATATTTGGTTGAAAAACACTTCAAATGTCCAGTAATTTTGTTTGATTATCCAGCTAATATCAAAGCATTTTACATGCGTTTGAACGAAGATGGAAAAACGGTTCGTGCGATGGATATTTTGTTCCCAGGAATTGGAGAAATCGTTGGTGGTTCGCAAAGAGAAGAACGCTACGATGTTTTAGTTGAAAAAATGAAAGCGTTAGGAATTGACGAAGAAGAACTTTGGTGGTATTTAGATACAAGAAGATTCGGTTCTGCAGTTCACTCAGGTTTCGGATTAGGATTTGAAAGGTTGGTATTGTTTGTTACAGGAATGTCTAATATTAGAGACGTAATTCCTTTTCCAAGAACGCCACAAAACGCAGAGTTTTAAAAAAGTTTAATGTTGTTTAAAATTGTTTAAAGTTGTTTAATCGCAACGAATTTAAACTCTTAAACCTTAAACCTTTAAACCATAATAAAAATGTTAAAGCAAAACTTACAATTCAAATTATCTCAAAAATTATCTCCTCAACAAATTCAGTTGATGAAGTTGATTCAATTGCCTACGTTGGCATTTGAGCAACGATTATTGGAGGAAATGAATGAGAATCCGGCATTAGAATCGGGTAAAGATGAAGAAGAAGTTTATGAAAAGGATGAACTTGACAACAATGACGAATATGATGATTATGAAGGAAGCGACAACATTGAAGCTGATGACATAAACATCGATGAATATTTGAGTGACGACGAAACACCAGACTACAAACTTCAATCAAATAATTATAGTGACGACGACGATGATCGTGAAAGTCCATTTGCTGCACCTGTAAGTTTTCATCAAGATTTAATTAATCAATTGAATACTTTTATACTTTCAGACGAGCAAAGAGATATTGCCGAATTCCTTGTTGGAAGTATTGACGATGATGGTTATTTAAGACGTGATATTCAAGATATAGTTGACGATATGGCTTTTACTCAAGGTATTTATACTGATGAGAAAATGGTTGAAAAAATGTTGCACATCATTCACGAATTAGAACCTGCAGGCGTTGGTGCACGTGACTTACAAGAATGTTTGTTATTGCAATTGAAACACAAAACTCCAACAGAATATGTTGATTTAGCCATTGATATCATCGGAAATCAATTTGATGCTTTCACCAAAAAACATTACGATAAATTATTACAGAAATACGGAATTTCTCAAGATCATTTGAAAAAAACAATTCATGAAATTGAAAAATTAAACCCAAAACCAGGAGGTTCTTTTACAGGAAATAATAAAGTTACCGAAAATATTGTTCCCGATTTTGCTATCAGAATTAACGATGGTGAATTAGAATTAACTTTAAATGGACGAAATGCTCCATCATTGCACGTTTCTAAAGACTATCAAGAAATGATGCAAACCTATAAAGATTCTAGAGACAAATCGAATTCTCAAAAAGATGCCGTTCAGTTTATTAAGCAAAAATTGGATTCGGCTAAATGGTTTATTGACGCTATAAAACAACGTCAGGAAACACTATTTGTTACCATGAATGCCATCATGCATTTTCAACAAGAATATTTCCTTGATGGAGAAGAAACTTCAATGAAACCAATGATTTTGAAGGATATTGCTGATATGGTTGGTTTAGATATTTCAACTGTTTCTCGTGTGGCAAACAGCAAATATGTTGACACGCCTTATGGTACAAAATTGATAAAAGAATTCTTCTCTGAAGCCATGAAAAACGATCAAGGCGAAGATGTTTCTACTTTAGAAATCAAAAAAATTCTTCAAAATACTATTGAAGAAGAAGACAAAAGCAAACCGCTACCAGACGATCAATTGGCAGAAATTTTAAAAGAAAAAGGGTATCCAATTGCACGAAGAACTATTGCAAAATATCGTGAGCAATTAGATATTCCTGTGGCTCGAATGAGAAAGAAGATTTAATTCAAAAAATCTTATATTTGTTTATCAAATAACTCATTTTGAAAAAAATACTTCCTTTTTTTTCGTACCTCTTCCATCCTATTTTCATTCCGATATTGGGAACGGTTTTTTATATACTTTTTGGAGGTAATTATTACATAACAGAACAATATTATTTGCTGATGCTTCAAGTAATTATAATTACATTTTTCCTTCCACTGTCTTTCTTTTATTTACTTAGAACTTTTGGAAAAGTAGACACCATAATGCTCTCTGACTTGTCGCAAAGAAAAATTCCGTTGTTAATGCAAATGATTTTAACTGCAGTTTTAATTCAGAAAAGTGTTACCATAGAACGATTTCCTGAATTGTATTTTTTCTTTCTTGGAGGAATTGGTAGCACCTTTATTGCCTTCGCATTAATTTTTGTCAAAATCAAAGCAAGTATTCACATGATTGCAATGAGTGCTCTTAGTTTTTTTGTAATTGGATTGAGCATGCATAATGAGTTAAACATCATTTATACCATTGCATCATTGTTTTTAATAACAGGAATTGTTGCTTCATCGAGATTAGTAATGAAAGCTCATACAATAGAAGAATTAATTATAGGATATGCAGCAGGAATGCTTCCGCAGGTTCTTTTGTGGATACTATGGCTATAAAATATAAAATTGTAACCCAAGGTTAAAAGTGGTCATTTTTATATCTTCTCCATTAATTTTTGCCGATTTATATATAGGACTTAATCCGTAATAAGCATAAAAATTCCAAGTATTCCAACCAGCTGCCATATAACATCCATATTGGAATTTATTCAAATCAGTATTAGACTTGTAAACTTTTGTTTGAACATCATTCACAAATTTATATCTATCACCAATTAAATAACTCAATTTGAAACCAGTATAAATTCTCCAAAATCTATGAGAATCTGGAGTTGAAGAACGCCATCTAAATTCAATTGGCAAATCTAAATAATGTAGAGAAGTTTTATTCTTGTCATAATAAATATCAGCCGACAATATTTCATAAGTGTTTTCAGTTTTACCAGTAACTTCTAATCTATTTTGATATAAATTATCGTTATAAATATTTAAAGAATAACCCAATCCAGCTGCGATTGCAATAGTTCTGTTTTTATTAATTGGCATGTCTCTCAAAAAACCAAGACAAAAACCTGAAGAAAATTTATTTTGATTAATTCCTTTTAAATTATTCAAATTATTGTAAGTGAAATTCAAATAAAATTGATCTTCTCTGTATAAAGAATCTAACACCTTTTTTTCCACAACTTCTTCTTGCGCAAAAGCACTAAAAAAGAAAATTAAAGTTATTATGGAAAAATAAAATCGCATAAACTGAGAATTATTTTGATTAGGATATAGAATTTGAAAACTTCTTTTAATTAATTTTTAGCAACTAAAATGGGATTCGAACTCCTGCTTTAATTAATTTTTTCTAAAAATTTAAAAACATCTTAGCAACTAAAATGGGATTCGAACTCCTGCTTTAATTAATTTTTTCTAAAAATTTAAAAACATCTTAGCAACAAAATGGGATTCGAACTCCTGTTTTAATTAATTTTTTCTAAAAATTTAAAAACATCTTAGCAACAAAATGGGATTCGAACTCCTGTTTTAATTAATTTTTTCTAAAAATTTAAAAAAACATCTTAGCAACTAAAATGGAATTCGAACTCTTCTTTAATTAATTTTTTCTAAAAATTTAAAAACTTCTTAGCAGAGAGGATGGGATTCGAACCCACGATACAGTTACCCATATACAAACTTTCCAGGCTTGCTCCTTCAACCACTCGGACACCTCTCTAATTGTTATGCAAAGAACAATAAAAATTAGCAATAATCAAAGCGAAAGGTTAATCCATTTCACCGCGTAATGACGTTTCAAAAATGGTTTTAAAAACATTTGAAGCTACTTTTTGACCTAACAAATACATTAGTTTTGTAATTGCTGCTTCCGTTGTAATATCTTTTCCAGAAATTAATCCGATTTTTTTTAATTGTGTGCTTGTTTCATATTGTCCCATGCTTACACTTCCTCCTGAACATTGGGTTACATTGATGATATACAAACCATTTTTGATGGCTTTTTTCAAAATTTGAATAAACCATTCTTCCGTAGGAGCATTTCCAGAACCATAGGTTTCCAAAATAATTCCTTTCAAATTTGGAATTGAAACAATAGCAGAAAACACCGATTCACTTATGCCAGGAAACATTTTTACAACTACAACATTATCATCTAATTCTTTGTGAACGAGAAGTTTTTTGGTGTTTTTTGGTAATAAAGAAGCATTATTTACATTCAAATGAACTCCTGATTCTGCCAAAGCAGGATAATTCGGAGAAGTAAACGCGTTAAAATGTTCTGCATTTATTTTAGTCGTTCGGTTACCGCGATATAATTTGTACTCAAAATACAAACATACTTCTTGAACGACCGGTTTTCCTTTTTGTTGTAGTGATGCAATTTGAATTGCAGTGATTAAATTTTCTTTGGCATCCGTTCTTAAATCTCCTATTGGCAATTGTGAACCTGTAAAAACAATAGGTTTAGAAACATTTTCAAGCATAAAACTCAATGCAGAAGCAGAATAAGACATCGTATCGGAACCATGTAACACTACAAAACCATCAAATTGAGCGTAATTGTCTTCGATAACTGAAGCAATTTGAACCCATTTTTCAGGATTCATATTCGAAGAATCTATAGGTTTTTCAAACGAAAAAGTTTCAATTTGACAATCTAATTGTTTCAATTCTGGAATTTTATCCAACAATTGATTAAAATCAAATGCTTTTAAAGCACCTGTTTCAAAGTCTTTCATCATACCAATAGTTCCACCGGTATAAATCAGAAATATTTTTGGTTTAGATTGCATTCTCGTATTTGGATTTATTCACAACAGGATTGGCATACATATTCAAAAAACTTTCTACCATAAAATCATTAGTTACATCAATCTTCATTTCCAATCTTCGCTCAAATAATGATTTTTCGTCTTCCGTATATTTGTCTGAATATTTATTGGTTTTATTCAATAAATCGTAGGCGATATAATTAGTTGGCCACAATTTATAAGATTGCAAAATTGAATCATCAATAACTTGCACCAATGCCTGAATTTGTTTGTTTGCATTATCATTTTCAGCCGAAATCAAATCCAATTCAGTATCCAAAACATCTCCAACGTGAATGTGAATTCGCTTTTTCTGACCAATAATTCCGCTTAATAAATTTACGAAATCTTCATTTTTATCTTTTACATAAACCTCATCGTTAGCTTCTGCCATAAGTTGAGGCATTTTCAAGGCATCCGTTGGATCATATTCATATGATATTGAAACCGGTACAATTTTTAATTTCTTAAAATAATCCATTAAATTGGCACCATCAGAACCCATTCCGAGCATTTTTAAAACTCCTGAATGTGTGGCGTCATTTCCATCTTTAGTTCTTCCTTCGCGTTGTGCTATCCAAACGGAACGGTTTTCTCTTAAAAGCAAATGACCAATATATTCTGACATTAACTTAGAACTTTGCAACAATTCTCTTGGAGACAAACCTCTTTGAACCAAAAAATTACGATTTAATTTTGCCAAAGTATTCATGAAATCTCTTTTCACAAGATTATCACCAATAGCAGAAGCCGTCATCACTAATCCATGATCAAACAAACAAACATTTAACAAAGAAGTGTCTAAAATAATATCACGATGATTAGAAATAAACATATAAGAAGTGTTTTTTTCTAATTTTTCAAATCCAGAAGTAGATAATCCTTCCGATGATTTTTGTAATACTTTTTGAATCGCTTGATAGATAAAATTGCATTGAAAATCTCTAATAGAATGAGTGCGTTTCAGTTGCTCTTTCCATACCTCATCATCGACATCAGGAAATGTAAAATTCATTATCGCTTTCATCATCGGATGATTTAACGAGGCTTTTATAGCATCATTAACCTCGGTTTCATAAAACGGACGAATGGCGTCAAATTTTTGCATTTTAAATTTCATTTTTAAGAAAAACAAAATAACAAAAAATTTATGACTTTTTGATTATATAATGGTTAAATGGATTAAAGTTGACACGAATTTCACGAATTATCACAAATTTAAAATTCAAATAAAATTACACGAATTTAGAAAGCATAATAATTAGTTCTACCTTAGGGGAAATTTTTAAATTAGTGTGAAAAAAATTAAATCCCAAAAATATCCTTGGAATTTTCTGTAGTAATTCGAGCAATCTCTTCAATGGGAAGATTATAAATTTCAGCCAATTTTTGAGCTACCAAAACGGTATAACTGCTTTCATTTCGTTTGCCACGATGTGGATTTGGAGCCAGATAAGGCGAGTCGGTTTCGAGAACAATATGTTTTAAATCGATATCTTTCAAGAACTGATCAATCTTTCCGTTTTTGAAAGTTGCAACGCCACCAATTCCGAGTTTTAATCCTAAAGAAATAGCACGTTCAGCTTGTGTAAAATCGCCAGTAAAACAATGAAAAATTCCGAACAAATCATTGCTTTTTTCACCTTCAAGAACTTCAAAAGTTTCATCAAAAGCATCTCGACAATGAATATTTATTGCTAAACCTTGCTTCTTTGCCAATTGAATTTGCTGTTGAAAAGCAAATTGTTGTTCTTTCAAAAAAGTTTTATCCCAAAATAAATCAACCCCTATTTCACCAACGGCATAGAATTTTCTTTTGGCAAATTCTGCTTCCACATGAGCCAATTCTTCAAGATAATTTTCTTTCACATAACAAGGATGTAATCCCATCATCAGGAAAATATTCTCAGGAAATAAGGCTTCCAAATCATACATTTTCTGAGTATAAGTTGAATCAATCGACGGAATAAAAAATCGAGAAACACCTGCATCAATAGCTCTTTGAATAGTTTCTACTCTATCGTCTTGAAATTGGGAAGAATATAAATGCGTGTGTGTATCGGTAAAAATCATTTTTTGTATTGTAAGTTGAACACTTCGACTCGCTTAGTGTAAAAGTTTCGAGTTGCAAAAGTAAGGAAAGAAAATGTGAAAAAATACTGTAGATTTTACAATTAAAATTAGGGCAATTGTTTTGTTTGACTATTTTTGTTTGAATGTTAACTATGAATACATGAAAGACTTTCAAGATGTACTTAAAAAAGCAAAATACAAAAAAATTGCTTTCAAAGTTTCTAAAACACAGCATTTACTGATAAAGGCAAGTATTAACGGCGTAAAAGGAAACTTTATTCTAGATACTGGTGCAAGTAATAGTTGTGTTGGATTTGAGAGTGTTGAATTATTTCAACTAATAGCAAAAAAATCTAAAACTAGAGCTGCTGGAGCTGGTGCCACTGGAATGTTTACACAAGTTGCAAAAAACAACACCTTACAACTTGGCAGATGGAAAGAAACTGATTTTCATTTGGTGATTTTCGATTTATCGCATGTAAATGAAGCGTTGCAACAATACAAAGCCAAACCTGTTCATGGAATTATTGGCGCCGATATTTTATTACAAGGAAAAGCTATTATAGATTACTACAATCATTGTTTGTATTTGAAGTAATTCTAAATATCATTTAGAAGAACAATTCTTACATATTTTTTAATACATTTGATACTTAATTATTTGATTATGAGAAAATTTTACACTTCAATACTTTTATTTTTTCTATTGACATTGTCTTTAAGTTCTTTTGGGCAAATTAATGCTGTTGATGACATCTCCTTTCCAATTCAAACACCAAGTACAACAATTGCAACAACAGTTGGTAACGTTACTGCAAATGACACATTAAATGGAGTTCTTGTAACGCTAGTCAATACAAATGTAACACCGATTACTACAGGACCATTGAGTATTGATTCAGAAGGCACTTTAACATTAGCGCCAAATACAACATCAGGTACTTACACTATTACTTACGTATTATGTGAAGTAGGAACTAATCCAGCGAATTGTGATACAGCTACTGCTGCAGTTGTAGTTTTTAATCCAATTGAGGCGAATGATGATGTATATCAGGTTTCTAATGCTACAACTACAATAATTGGTAATGTAACTAATAATGATACATTTAATGGTGTTGCGGTAATTTCATCATTGACAGATGTAACACCGATTACAACAGGACCATTAAGTATTGATGTAAATGGAGTTTTAACATTAGTACCAAATACACCTTCAGGCACTTATACTGTTACTTATCAATTATGTGAAGTAGGAGCAATACCAGCAAACTGTGATCTTGCAACAGTCACTGTTATTGTTGCAGGCCCAACATCCATAATCACCGCAGTCGATGATACTCTTGTTTTTAATTCTTTAGGTGGAATTACTCCAAGTGTTTTAAACAATGACACAATTGATGGAGTACCAGTAATACTTATTCCTCCTCCTGGTATACCAACCACTCCAAATACTGTTTTTGCAACTGCTATAAGTGTTCCTGCTGGATTGATATTTAATCCTGATGGAACCATAAGTGTTAGTCCAAATTTACCAAGTGGAACCTATCCTGTAGTTTATCAAATTTGTCAAGTTATAAATCCAACAAATTGTGATACTGCTGTGGCGACTATTATTATTACAAATCAGCTAAATATAGATATGGTAGGCACTTATAATGATTTTAATAATGACGGATTTGTAAATGTTGGTGATGTAATTAACTATCAAATCACACTAACAAATAACGGTACTACCACAATGACTAATCTAACTGCTTGTCAATATTCGATGACTGTAGTTGGCGGAACGCTTGCAAGCTTAAATGCAGGAGCTTCCAATAGTACTTTTTTCACTGGTGTTCATGTCATTACTCAAGCAGAAATAAATGCAGGAAATGTATTTGGAGCCATTTGTATTTGTGCAGGTTCAGGAGAACAAAATTGTTTAGACGGAATCAATACACCTTTGAGTCAATCTAATGGTATAAAACTTCAAGCATTTATTGACAGTAATTCTAACGGAATAAAAGATGCTTCCGAAAATTTCTTTTCTGGAGGAAACTTCAATTATTCAATAAATGGTGGCGCAACAACCAATTTATATTCAAGTACAGGAATAAATTATTTGTATGAAAGTAATCCAACTACTAGCTATAATTTAAGCTATACAACTCCTCATGCTGGATATGTCTGTACAACTACCTATACCAATATAACTGTACCGAATGGTTCTGGAATAACCACTTATAATTTTCCTGTTACTATGGTTCCTTATACTGATGTAGCTGTTAATCTTTACTCAAACTCTGCACCTCCAAGGCCAGGTTTTACTTATAATAATTTAATCTATATAAGAAATAATGGAACTCAAACCATAACTTCAGGCACATTAACGTTTACTAAAAACAATGTGGTGAGTATTGTTTCCATTCCTGCTGGTTCAATTGCAAATCCTAATGGTTTTACTTTAAATTACAGCAATTTATTACCAAACGAAATACGTTCTTATTTAGTAACCATGCAAGTTCCTACAATTCCTACAGTTGCTTTGGGACAACAATTAACTAATACTGCAAGTGTGACAATTCCTACTAATGACATCGCGCCTTCAAATAACACTACAAGTATTACACAAACTATTGTAGGTTCTTATGATCCAAACGATAAGCAAGAAACTCATGGTGGAAGAATTGTACATAGTACATTTACATCAAATGATTATTTAACTTACACTATTCGATTTGAAAATACTGGAACTGCTGAGGCAATAAATGTTAGAGTAAACGATGTTTTAGATAGTAAACTAAATCCAAACACTATTAAGATGATTGCTGCATCGCATCCGTATGTTTTGCAGCGTACTGGAACAGAATTAAACTGGAAATTTGACGGCATAAATTTACCGCCATCAGTTCCAAATACGCAGATTGGACATGGTTATATTACGTTTCAAATAAAACCTACTGCTGGTTATGCTATTGGTGACATCATTCCAAATTTTGCTAGTATTTATTTCGATTTTAATCCACCCATTATCACCAACACTAATTTAACCGAGTTTGTAACGACTTTAGGCAATAATACTTTTGCATTTAATGAACTAAATTATTATCCAAATCCAGTGAAAAATAGTTTATCAATTGCTAACGCTTCATTAATAGAAGAAATCGAAATTACTTCACTACTTGGACAAAGAATTCTAACGAAAAAAATTAATGAATTACAAACAGAACTTAATTTGAGTGAACTTTCAAATGGAGTTTACTTTGTAAAAGTGAGTAGTGAAGGTCATGAAAAAACAATCAAAATAATTAAGGAATAAAATAATAATAAATTCCAAAGTTTTAAATTCCAAAGTTTACAATGGGATTTGGAATTTTTTAATGGTAATTGATAATTATTTATTATTCTTTTTAAAAGAAAAGTAAGCAATAATGGTGCTTAAAAACATCAAAATTCCACCTAATACAAATGGCGCACCAGCAAACTGAAATGGAGCTTCTTTATGAGTAAAATAATAAAAAACGGTACTCATCATTGGTGGTCCAACAATAGCCGAAGCACTCATCAAACTTGACAATGTTCCTTGAATTTCTCCTTGCTCATTAGCTGGTACTTGACTTGAAATAACAGCTTGCATTGCAGGTCCAGCAATTCCTCCAAGACAATAAGGAATTAGAAAGGCAAACATCATCCAACTTTCGGTTGCTGTTGCAAAAAGAAACATCCCAACAGTATAAAGTGCCATTCCTACATAAATACTTTTTTCGTTTCCTAATTTTGGATTTATAACTCGTATTAATCCGCCTTGTACAATTCCGACCAAAAGTCCGATAGCTCCAAGTGAAATTCCTACCATTTTTTCATCCCAATTGAATTTGTACATCGTAAAATAACTCCAATTACTGTGAACAGCATGTGAAGCCGTATAAAGCAAGAAAATAGAAACTACAAGCCCAATTAATTTTGGATATTTTCTCAAATTCATAAAAGCACCAATTGGGTTAGCTCTTTTCAAACTAAATGCTCTTCGGTTGTCTTTTGATAAAGATTCAGGTAAAATAAAATAACCGTAAAGGAAATTCAACAAACATAAAACTGCTGCTGCGTAAAACGGAACTCTCGAACCATATTGTCCTAAAAGTCCACCGATTACTGGTCCGATGATGAATCCTAATCCAAAAGCTGCACCAATCATTCCGAAGTTTTTGGCTCTATTTTCTGGTGTGCTGACATCAGCAATATAGGCAGAAGCTGTTGTGATACTTGCACCTGAAATTCCTGCGATTATTCTTCCAATAAACAGCCAGGTGATAGTTGGCGCAAATGCTAACAGTAAATAATCCATTGAAAAAGCAAAAAGCGACAATAATATTATAGGTCTTCTACCAAATTTATCACTTAAATTACCAATAAATGGTGCAAAAACAAATTGTGTTATGGCATAAGCAAAAGTTAACCAACCACCAATTTTTGCGGCTTCACTAACATCGCCATGAATTAACTCCTTAATTAACTTCGGAATCACCGGAATAATAATTCCCCAACCAGTAATGTCGATAAGCATGGTTATAAAAATAAAACCTATTGCTGCCGATTTTTTGTTTGATGCCATAAAAAGTATTGGTTAGTGAACACAAATAAACGAAAAAATCCCAAACTCTTTTGGAATTTGGGATTTGTATTTTGAAATTTTAATTTTTTACAATTCTAATGCTTTTTTAGCATTTCCGCCCATTAAATGTTCTACTGGATTTTCTAATGCTTCTTTTACAGCAACCAAGAAACCAACTGACTCACGTCCGTCAATGATTCTGTGATCATAAGATAAAGCAACATACATTACTGGAGCGATAACTATTTGTCCGTTTTTCACGATAGCTCTATCAACCACATTGTGCATTCCTAAAATTCCTGATTGCGGAGGATTGATGATTGGTGTTGACAACATACTTCCGAAAACACCACCATTAGAAATAGTAAATGTTCCACCTGTCATTTCATCAACAGTAATTTGTCCGTCACGAGCACGAATTGCTAATCTTTTGATTTCAGCTTCAACACCACGGAAAGATAATGTTTCAGCATTTCTCATTACAGGAACCATTAATCCTTTTGGACCAGAAACTGCTACTGATATATCACAGAAATCATAAGAAATTTTCTCTTGACCATCAATCATTGAGTTCACATCTGGGAATAATTGTAAAGCTCTTGTAACCGCTTTAGTAAAGAAAGACATGAAACCTAAACCTAATCCGTGTTTCTCTTTAAATGCATCTTTATATTCAGCTCTTAAAGCATAGATAGCCGTCATGTCAACTTCATTGAATGTAGTTAACATTGCTGTTTCATTTTTAGCAGAAACTAATCTTTCAGCTACTTTACGACGTAACATTGATAATTTTGTTCTCTCAGAACCACGATTTCCGGTAGTTGGAGTTCCCATAGATGGCACTGCATTTACAGCATCATCTTTAGTGATTCTTCCACCTTTTCCTGTTCCAACGATTTCAGTTGGTTGGATGTTTTTCTCGTCTAATATTTTTCTCGCAGCTGGAGATGGAGCTTGGGTAGCATATGTTTTTTCAGCAACTGGAGCTGCTTTTACCTCAGCTTTTGGAGCTTCTACAACTGGTTTCGCTTCTTCTTTTGCTGGTGCTAGTGCATCACCTGATGGTTTAGCTGCACTTGTATCAATCAAACAAACAACCGCACCAACAGCAACCGCATCACCTTCTTCTGCTTTTAGGGTAATAATTCCGCTTGCTTCAGCAGGTAATTCAAGAGTTGCTTTGTCTGAATCTACTTCAGCAATTGCTTGGTCTTTTTCTACGTAATCGCCATCTTTTACTAACCAAGTAGCAATTTCAACTTCTTTTATAGACTCGCCTGGAGAAGGCACTTTCATTTCTAAAATCATCCTTTTATAATTTTATATGTGTGTTATTATCAATTATCTTAAGTCAAAAAATTTGACTTCTTTTTAAAGTTTTATTCTTTTTTGGTAAAATCTTTGTCAACAAAATAGTCTTTGTCAAAAAACATTCCGTCGGTTAAAATCCCGATTCTATCTGACCCTTCGCTTTTGAGTTTTTTGAATTTTTCCATTCCTTTAGCTGTAAGATCTTTAATTTCTTCGGCTTCCTTATTTATATCATCTTCTGAAGGTAAATAACGAGTCCCATTTTCTAATGATTTAAAAATTCTTTTTTTATATCGGTCGTAATTAGACAATTCTTTATTAAAAATCACAAGATTTACTCCGGCTTTTATAGCGCCCACTTGAGGTCTTGAATCAATAATATAAACTCTTCCAGCTTCTAATTCGGCTTCAACAAAATCAAAATTTTCAGCTTTTGACCAAAAAATGTGCTTTCCTGGTTCACATTCATAAACCATGTATTTACCATGATTAAACTTTCCTAAATACTTATCGCCATCAAAATATTTAAAATTAATTAAAAATCCTGTCGCATCATATCTTGTAAAGTACACTAAAACTTTTCCTTCTTTTGGCGTGTCTAATTCTTGAGCAAAAGCAAAATTCGTAATGAATAAAAATAAAACCAATAAATTTTTCATAAATTATCTAAATAAATTTTTATCAAAAACCATTCTAATTGCATCTGCATGACGACGTCTATCTCTTGTGTGACTTCCTGCTGCTGGTGCTGCGTATGCTTTTAATGAAGCTAATCTCCAAGGCACTAAATCGAAATTCATCAACATATAGCTATAAGCTCCCATGTTTTTAGGCTCTTCTTGTGCCCAAACATAATCATCAGCATTTGGATAACTAGCAATAATTGCTTTTAATTGTTCAACTGGTAATGGAAATAATTGCTCTATACGAACCAAAGCTACATCATTTCTTTCTAATTTTTCTCTTTCGGCAAGAATATCATAGTAGAATTTTCCAGTAACGAAAACAACTGTTTTTACTTTTTTCTTATCTACTGAAATATCATCAATTGTTTCTTGAAATTGTCCGTTGTACAATTCTTCTTGAGTAGAAACACACAATGGATGACGCAACAAACTTTTTGGTGAAAAATGGATTAATGGTTTACGGAACTTCGTTTTCATTTGTCTTCTCAACAAGTGATAGAAATTGGCTGGCGTTGTACAATCTGCAACGTACATATTATGACGTGCACAAAGTTGTAAATAACGTTCCATTCTAGCCGAAGAGTGTTCCGCACCTTGACCTTCATAACCGTGAGGTAATAAAAGAACGATACCATTTTGGTTGTTCCATTTGTCTTCACCACATGAAATGTATTGGTCAATCATGATTTGCGCACCATTAGAAAAATCTCCAAATTGTGCTTCCCAAATTGTCAACGCATTTGGATTTGCTAAAGCATAACCATAATCAAAACCTAAAACACCATATTCTGAAAGGAAGGAATTAAACACATTGAACTTTCCTTTTTTATCTTTAAGTGAATTTAAAAGAATTACTTCTTCTTCACTATCTTCTACTTTTACAACAGCATGACGATGAGAGAACGTTCCTCTTTCAACATCTTGTCCTGAAATTCTAACATCATAACCTTCTGTTAACAATGAACCATAAGCAAGTGATTCAGCTGTTCCCCAATCGATAACATTGTTATCATACATTGTTTTTCTATCGGTGATAATTTTTGTGATTTTGCTTATGAACTTTTTATCTGATGGCAAAGTTGAAATTTCATTGGCTATTTGATCTAATTTCTTTTTATCAAATTTAGTATCAAATTTTTGCAACATAACATCATCAGAAACTTGTTCGAATCCTTTCCATTCGTCTTGCAAGAAAGGTTTGATAATCGTCAAATCTTTTTTACGAGACGCTTGAAGATTCTCATCTAATTTATCTTTGTATTCGTTTTCGATTTTTGTGATATAAGCTGCATCAACGATACCTGCAGTAATCAATTTCTCTGCATAAATATCTCTTGGATTTCTATGTTTAGCAATGATTTTATATAAAACTGGTTGTGTGAAACGTGGCTCATCACCTTCGTTATGTCCATACTTTCTATATCCTAACAAGTCGATAAATACATCACGACCAAACTGCATACGGAAATCTAAAGCAAATAACATAGCGTGAACAACTGCTTCAGTATCATCAGAATTAACATGAAGTACCGGAGAAAGTGTCACTTTTGCAACGTCTGTACAATAAGTAGATGAACGTGCGTCTTGGTAATTAGTAGTAAATCCAACTTGGTTGTTGATTACAATGTGAATTGTTCCTCCTGTTTTGTAACCATCAAGTTGCGCCATTTGAACAATTTCGTATACAATTCCTTGTCCAGCAACAGCAGCATCACCGTGAACGGCAATTGGTAAAACTTTAGAGAAATCGTCTGGTGTATATTTATCTTGTTTAGCACGAGCTATTCCTTCAATAACTGCACCAACAGTTTCAAGGTGCGAAGGATTTGGAGCTAAATTGATGTTGATTTTTTTACCTGATTTGGTTTTTCTTTCAGAAGTTAAACCTAAGTGATATTTTACGTCACCATCAAAGTATTCTTTATCGTAGTCTTTTCCATCAAATTCTGAGAAAATATCTTGAGTTGCTTTTCCGAAGATATTGGCTAAAATATTTAATCTTCCTCTGTGCGCCATTCCCATTACGAAATGTTCTACACCTTTTTCTGCTGCAGATTCAATTAAAGCATCAAGTGCAGGAATAATACTTTCTCCACCTTCAAGTGAAAAACGTTTTTGACCTACATATTTTGTATGAAGAAAGTTTTCAAAAGAAACCGCTTCGTTTAGTTTTCCTAAAATGTGTTTCTTTTGTTCGCCATCAAAATTTGGTAAGTTATCGTTAATGTTGATTCTGTTTTGAATCCATTGAATAACCTCTGGTTTTCTCATGTACATGTACTCAATACCAATATGTTGGCAATATACATTTTTAAGATGAGCGATTATTTCTTTTAAAGTTTTTGGCTGATGACCAAGTACTTTTGCAGCATCAAAAACAGTATTCAAATCTGCATCGGAAAGTCCAAAATTTATCAAATCTAAATTTGGTTCGTAAATTCTTCTTTCTCTAACAGGATTTGTTTCAGTAAAAAGGTGACCACGTGTTCTGTAACCATCAATTAACTTAAGAACATTAAATTCTTTTTGAAGTTTTTCAGAAGCTTGTCCGTTATCTATAGAAGTTGCAGCATAATTGGCTACATATTCTCCTGCGTTTTCTTCATTGAAAGTTGCCATTCCAAAGTCGAAACCTTGAAAAAAGGCACGCCAACTTGGTTCAACACTATCAGGATTTACCAGATATTGGTCGTATAATTGTGCGAAAAATTCGGTGTGAGCTGCGTTTAAGAAGGAAAATCTATCCATGATTTAAGATAAAATAATCGTTGTGTTAAAAAAATTTATGCAAAAGTAAAATATTTATAACAATCTTTCAATGTTTTTACTACTTTTATGTCGCTAATTAACTATATATATACGTATGAAAAAGAATGCCTTACACAATTTAACAAAAAGATTAACATTTCTATTTTTTATTGCTGTCAGTTTATCTGTTTCTGCACAAGAAACCCAAGAAACAAAACCAAAAAGTGAGTTTTGGAAAAAAGTGCAGTTTGGTGGTGGATTAGGACTTGGATTTGGTTCAGGCTTTACTAATATTGCTGTTTCACCAACAGCTATTTACAATATCAATTCTTATGTAGCTTTAGGAACCGGATTGCAGTATAGTTTCTTAAAGCAAAAAGGGTTTTACTCTTCAAATATCTATGGCGCAAGTTTTATTGCACTTTTTAATCCTATTGAAGAAATCCAATTATCTACAGAATTAGAACAATTACGAGTAAATAGAACGTTTGAAGGAGTTGCATCTGGTAGTGAAAATTTTTGGAATACAGGACTTTTTGTAGGAGCTGGTTATCGAATGGAAAATGTAACTATTGGAGCGCGTTATAATTTATTTTTCAAGACTGATAATGGGGTTTACGGTGATGCATTTATGCCTTTTGTGAGAGTGTTTTTTTAAAAGCAACAATTTTTAAAATTTATTTTTAAATAATTTAAACAATTAACGTTATGAAAAACATTTTCATTTTTATATTTATATTAACGTCTTCTTCGGTATTATGTCAGAATCAATTTAAAAGTTTGCCAAAGTTACCTTCAACCTTTGTGAATTTTTCTAACAACACTTACTCACTAAATTTTACCTACAAAAAACCAAGCAGTTTGTATCGACTTTCAATTTACAATCCTACAACCAATTTGAATGATAATTACTATTTAGTAGGTGGAAAGTATTATATGAGTAACACTAAATCTTTTTCTTTTTTTGGGCCAGATGGACAAAGGATAGATTCATTTAATCCTAGTGGAACAAATGATTTTAAAAGTGCTCTTATAACTGGAGCAATAAATTCGATTATCAAAAAACTTTAATTAATATCGGTTTCTAAACCACACCTTCATCCATTCGCGTTTTAAAATTAAAAACGAGACTTGTTCGGAAAGCTCCATAATATCGGAACCATCTAATTTTTTTACTTGATCTTCTGGAACATCAACTATATAAAGTAAACTTAAGTATTCGGCGAACTTATATTGAATTAAACGGTAAATTTTTTCGTGAAGTTGAATTTTAAGTTCATCAGGTTTAGTGCTTGAATGAAAATCTACAGGTTCATTTGCAAAATTGAAATCCTTATTTAATTGCTCAATAAGTTTTTGATATAAATTTTCCTTCTCTGCTTCAGAAAGTAAGTGGTCTGTTGATATTGGTGCTACATACATATTAAATTCCAATATTAAAATTCTAAATTCCAAACATAAATAAGAGCTCCCATTGGAATTTGGGATTTATAAAATTGGAATTTCTATTAAACATTTCTATTCATTAAATTTTCACCAAATGCTTTTAACATTTGTTTTTTATCACTAGAAATGTTCATTTTTTCTAAGGTTTCAAATGCTTTAAATGTATATTCTTGAATAGCTTTTTGAGTAGCTTCTGAGGCTTTAGTTTGATTAAAAATTGATTTTACAGATTCAATTTTATCCGAATTATCACTTGGTTGAATCGAAAATAAATGTGTCAATTGCTCTTTTTCATCAGCATTGGAAAACTCCATTGCTTTCAAATACAAATAGGTTTTTTTGTTTTCAATAATATCACCACCAACTTGTTTTCCAAAGGTTTCTGGATTTCCAAAAGCATCTAAATAATCATCTTGTAATTGAAAAGCTATTCCTAAATTCAAACCAAAATCATAAATCAAATTGGCGTTTTCTTCAGATGTTTCTGCAACAATTGCACCCATTTTCATAGCGGCTCCAACCAAAACAGCCGTTTTATATTCAATCATTTTTAGATATTCTGGAATGGTAACATCTTCTCTTGTTTCAAAATCGACATCATATTGTTGTCCTTCGCAAACTTCAAGAGCAGTTTTGCTAAACAATTTTGCTAATTCTCTGAAAATTTTTGGTTCGTATTCTTCAAAATGTTGGTAAGCCAAAATCAACATTGCATCACCTGAAAGAATTCCGGTATTAACGTCCCATTTTTCGTGAACTGTTTCATTTCCTCTTCTCAATGGCGCATCATCCATAATATCATCATGAACCAACGAGAAATTGTGAAAAACCTCAATTGCTGTTGCTGCTGCCAATGCTTTTTTACAATCAACATCAAAAACCTCTGTCGCCATTAATGTTAAAATTGGTCGCATTCTTTTTCCACCTAAATGAAGAATGTATTCGATTGGTTCATAAAGATTTTTAGGTTCTTTATTTAAATGCAATTCTGTGAAATAAACTGAAATAAGTTCTTGATAGTAAGAAAGTGCGTGCATTAATTCTGAGTTTAATTTTTAATGTTTCAGGATTACAAAAGTAAGTCAAAAAAACTTTAATGAGTAAAACCTACTCTTTATCAAATGTTAAATTTATGTAAATACTATGGAAACTATTTTTGTATTCAAAGTTTCCAACGTACATTTGCAATCGAAATTTAGAAGAAAAATGAAAGAAAAAATCATCAAAAAAGCAACAGACATGTTCCTGAAACTTGGTTTCAAGAGTGTTACTATGGATGATATTGCTTGTGAAATGTGCATTTCTAAAAAAACAATTTACAAATATTTTAGCAACAAAGAGAAATTAATTGAAGAAGGAACTGAAGTTATTCATCAAAAAATTCATTCGTTAATGGACGAAGTTGTTAGTAAAAATTTTAATGCAATAGAAGAAAATTTTGAAATGCGAAAAATGTTTAAAGAAATGTTTCAATCTTTTGATCATTCACCAGCGTATCAATTGAAAAAACATTATCCTGAAATTTACGAAAAAATGATGGCTAATGAAATTGAAGATTGCAATAAAATGTTTTCTCAAAATATTGTAAAAGGAATTCAACAAGGACTTTACAGGCAAGAAACAGATGTTGAATCGGCTACTAAGTTCTATTACACGCTTATTTTTTCTATAAACGAAAACACACAATTAGAAAGTGATGCCTACAAACTAGAAGGAAAAGCATTAGAATATCACACAAGAGCCATCGCAACACCAAAAGGAATAATAGAATTAGAAAAACAATTAATAAACTACATATAATCATCAATCCATGAAAAACAAAATCATTCTAACCTTACTTTTCTTTGCTTCAATTTTGCAAGCACAAGAACAAAAAGAGAGTTACTCATTCTCTTTGAAACAAGCAATTGAACATGCCATTCAAAACAATTATTCTGTTTTAAATGCTAATAGAGACATTGAAGCCGCAAAACAAAAAAAATGGGAAACTACTACAATAGGTTTACCTCAAATTAATGGAGCTGTTGGCTATCAAAATAATTTTAAATTACAAACCAATATTATTGATTTTGGTGGTGTTCCAACAGCATTAACTTTTGGAACAAAGCACAATATGAATGCTTCTGCCACATTGAGTCAATTAATTTTTGATGGCTCTTATTTGGTAGGATTGCAATCAGCAAAAACCTATTTGAAAATATCTGAAAACGCAAAAGTAAAAACTGCACAAGAAATAAAAGAAATAGTAATCAACTCCTATGGAAATGTTCTGTTGGCAGATGAAAGTATTTTGATTCTTCAAAAAAACAAAGGTATTTTAGAAAAAACACTTTCCGACACTAAAGAAATCTACAAAAACGGACTGATTGAAGAAGAAAATGTGGAACAACTACAAATCACATTGTCATCAATAAATAGTTCGCTTGAAAATGTAAAGCGTCAAAAAACAATTGCAAATGATATGATGAAATTGTTGTTAGGAATAAACTTAGATAAAGAGTTAAAACTTACAGATAAGTTAGACAACCTAACACAATCGAATGTTGACTTAGCTATTTTAAAAGAAGAATTTAATGTTACAAATAACATTGATTATCAAATTGGTCAAAATCTTCAAACTAGTAAAGAGTTACTTTTAAAATTAGAAAAAAGTAAAGCATTACCTTCTCTAGGAGCTGCAGTAAATTTTGGTTACAACTCGTTTGCAAACGAATTCAATTTTTTAAATCAAGATCAAAAATGGTTTAATTATTCTAACCTTGGTATTAATTTAAACGTTCCTATTTTTAGTAGTTTCGGAAGAAGTTCTAGAACACAACAAGCAAAAATTGCTTTAGAACAATCTAAAACACAATTAACAGAAACAGAGCAAAAATTGAAATTACAATTTGAAAAAGCTAGAAGCGATTACGAATTTAGTTTAGAACAATTGACAACTTCTAAAAACAATTTGAATTTGGCAGAACGAATTGAAAATAAAAACCAAATCAAATTTACAGAAGGTTTAGCTAGTAGTTTCGATTTGACAAAAGCTCAAGAACAATTATACTCTGCTCAACAAAATTATCTTCAAGCAATGCTTGATGTAATCAATAAAAAAGCAACTTTAGAAAAATTAATAAACAAAAACTAATCCCAAAATAATATGAAATCGACGATTCACGAATTCCAAAACATAAAAGTCATGAGTAAAAAAATACTTTTAATCACTATAATATCTTTATCGATATTGTCTTGCTCCAAAAAAGAAAATGCTACAACTGTTGATGAATTAATTAAAGCTGGTAATGTAAAAGATCTTCAAACTAAAAAAGGTCTTATTCAAGCTGATTTAGCTAAAATTGATGAAGCTCTTTCAAAATTAGTAGAAGTTAAAAATCAAGAAGCCTTGGTTTCTGTGTTATCAGTAAAAGACACTACTTTTAGTCACTATTTAGAAATTCAAGGAAGCGTAAATACAAAAGAAAACATCCTTGTTCAACCAGAATTCAGTGGAAATCTTACTTCTTTAACTGTAAAAGCAGGACAAAGAGTTTCTAAAGGACAAATCCTTGGTAGAGTTGATGATGCTGGTATGAGTCAACAATTAGCAAGTTTGGAAAACCAATACGCATTGGCAAAAACATCATTTGAAAGACAAAAAAATCTTTGGGATAAAAAAATTGGCTCTGAAATTCAATTCCTTCAAGCTCAAACTCAAATGATTTCTGCTCAAAAAGCCGTTGCACAAATGAGAGCTCAAGTATCTAAAACATTAATTCGTGCTCCGTTTTCAGGAACAATAGACGAAGTTTTTGTAGAAAAAGGACAAATTGTAGCGCCAAGTCCACAAGGTCTTATGAGAATTGTAAACTTATCAAATATGTATGTTTCTACTTCTGTTCCAGAAACTTATATTGGTAAATTAAAAGTAGGAACTGTAGTTGATGTTTTCTTAACTTCTCTAGGAAAAACTTACAAAGGAAAAGTGAGACAAGTTGGAAATTTCATCAACCCAAACAACAGAAGTTTCGGAATTGAAGTAAGTGTGCCAAATCCTGAAAATTTATTGCGTCCAAACCAAGTTGCAAAACTTAAAATCATTGATTACACAAGTAAAAATGCAATTGTAGTTCCAACAAATGTGGTACAAGAAGACGGAACTGGAAACAAATTTGTTTTCACGGTAACTAATTCAAATGGTAAAACAGGTACTGCTAAAAAAGTACTTGTGAAAATTGGAAAATCATCAGATAATGTAACCGAAATTTTAAGCGGTTTATCAGCAAATGACATCATCGTAACTGAAGGTGTAAATAGTATTGCAGACGGAATGAAATTGAATTTCTAAATTTAAAATTATTGTCAGTTTTCTGTTGTCAGTTCTAAACCGACAACTGATAACCGACAACCAACAACAAAATATATGAGTCACACAAATAAAGAATTCAGTATATCAAGTTGGGCAGTAGACAATCGTGTTACTGTTTATATCTTGACCTTATTAATCGTTATTACAGGAGTAATTGCCTATATAACGATGCCTCGTGAAGATTTCCCAGAAATCATCGAGAACAAAGTATACATTTCGTCTGTTTTCCCAGGAAATTCTGCCGAAGATGTTGAAAAATTAGTAATTAAACCACTCGAAAAGGAATTCAAAAACATTTCAGGAGTAGAAAAAATTACGTCTAGTTCGTTTCAAGATTATGGAATGATTATCGTAGAATTTGCAGATAAAGTGACCATTGAAGATGCAAAAGTTAAAATTAAAGATAAAGTTGATTTTGCAAAAGCAGATACCGATTGGCCAAATCTAGACAACGGAAGTAAAGTAGAGCCAAACGTTTTCGAATTAAACATTTCGGAAGAAGTGCCTATTTTAAATATCAACTTAAAAGGAAATTATACTACACAACAACTTAAAAAATATGGTGAATTGCTTCAAGATGATATTGAAGAAATCCCTGAAGTTAAAAAAGTAGATATCCTTGGTGTTGATGACAAAGAAGTTGAAATTGCTGTAGATATATTCAAAATGACCGCAGCTCAAGTTTCTTTTGATGAAATTCAAAATGCGGTGAAATATGAAAATATGACACTTTCAGGTGGAAATTTAATTTCACAAGGGTCAAGAAATAATATTAGAATCGTTGGTGAAATAAAAGATCCTAAAGAACTTGAAAATATTATTATCAAATCATATGGAGGTGCTGTTTACCTAAAAGATATAGCTAAAATTAGTTTTAAAGAGAAAGAAAAAACTACTTACGCTCGTGAATCAGGTAAAGAAGTGGTAATGCTTAACGTAAAAAAACGTTCTAATCAAAACATGATTTCTGCGATTGAGCAAGTAAAAGAAAAATTAGAAAAAGCTAAAGCATCTTATTTACCATCTAATTTAGAATTGCAGTTAACTAATGACCAATCATCAAGAGTTGAACACCAAGTAGACGAACTTTCTAACCACATCATTTTCGGAATTGTGTTAGTAATGATTGTGTTAATGTTTACTATGGGATTAAGAAATTCACTATTTGTTGGTGCGGCAATTCCATTATCAATGTTAATGGCGTTTAGTATTCTTTCAGCATTCGGATTGACACTGAATACTATGGTTCTTTTTGGATTAGTAATGGGATTAGGAATGCTTGTAGACGACGGAATTGTGGTGGTCGACAACGTATTTGCCAACATGCAAAAAGGAATGGACAGAGTTTCGGCTTCCAAAATAGGTATTGGTGAAATCGCTTGGCCTGTAATTTCATCTACAGCAACAACTTTGATGGCCTTTTTACCTTTCTTATTATGGCCAGGTACAATGGGTAAATTCATGAAGTATTTCCCAATTACATTAACGGTTACATTAACGGCTTCGTTATTTGTGGCAATGGTTGTAAATGCTGCCATGACTGGAGGTTCGATGGATACAACAGATAAAAATGTATCTAAAAAATCGGCAAAACTATATTCAATTATTTTTACAGTAATTGCCTTAATTTTTGTTCTTATTGGAAATATCTATGATTCAAAATTCGCTAGAGCAATTGGACATTTAGCTATTATATCATTAGGTTTAATGTGGTTATACAAATTAAAATTATACCAATGGACCCAAGATTTTCAGTACAGCTTCTTCCCAAGAATGGAAGACAAATACAAAAGCTTCTTGGCTAAAATATTAACTGGTAGAAAAGCATGGCTTGCTTTAGCTGGAATAATTGGGTTGTTAATTTTCTCATTTATGTTATTGGGAATTTTCCCAAGAAAAGTATTGTTTTTCCCAGACAACATTCCAAATCAAGTAATTACTTATATAGAATATCCTCAAGGAACCGATATTTCTAAAACTAATAAAGCCACTTTATTTGTAGAAAAACAAGTAATCAATATTTTAAGCAAATATGTTGAAGAAGGTACTAATGAAAATTACCTTGCAGAATCTATTGTTTCTCAAGTAGGTGTTGGAGCAGGAAATCCTAACGTCGACGCAGGTTCAGCATCGGAAACACCATACAAAGGAAAAGTTACGGTTAACTTCTCTGAATTCAAATTTAGAAAAGGTGTAAATACAGCCGATGTTTTAGAAGAAATTCGTGCCAAAGTAAAAGGTATTGCAGGCGCTACTGTAACGGTTGAAAAAGATTCTAATGGTCCACCAGCTGGTTATCCAATTAGTATTCAATTGACAGGAATTGACTATGATGTAATGTTGAAAGAAGCAGACAAAATGATTGCTTTTATAAACTCTAAAAACATTCCAGGAATTGAAAGACTTAGCGTTGATGTAAACAAAGAAAGTCCAGAACTTGAAGTAAAAGTTGACCGAGTTAGTGCAGGAAGTTTGGGAGTTTCAACTGGTCAACTAGGATTCAATTTACGTCGTTCTGTTTATGGTCAAGAAATCTCTACTTATAAAGAAGGAGACGACGATTATAACATCACAATGCGTATGCAAGATGATCAACGTAAAAACGAAAATGTATTGTTCAATCAATCATTAACGTTCAGAAATCAAAACAATGGTCAGATGATGCAAGTGCCAATTTCGGCAGTTTCAAAAACAGAGAAAACGACTACTTACAATCAAATCAAAAGAAAAAACCAAAAACGAATCATGACGGTTTATTCTAATGTTTTGACAGGTTTTAATGGTGATGAAATTACAAAGCAAATACAAGCAGAATTAAAAGGATATGAATTACCAAAAACAGTTTCTTATTCGTTTTCTGGTGTTCAAGAAGAACAAGGAAAAAACCAAAGCTTCTTGATGTATGCTTTATTCTTAGCTTTAGCAGGAATTACGATTATTATTGTATTACAATTTAATTCAGTTTCTAAAACAATGGTAATTTTATTTACAGTTATCTTGAGTTTTAGTGGTGTATTTTACGGATATGTTATAGCTGGAATGGATTTCGTAATCCTGATGACCATGATGGGAATTATTTCCCTTGCCGGAATTGTAGTGAAAAACGGAATTGTATTAATGGACTTCTTTGTACTTTTATTAGACAAAAAAGTAGCAGAAAAACATTTAAACAGTCACGACGATTTATCATTAGAAGAAATAAAAGAAGTAATCATCGAATCTGGAAAATCGCGTTTACGTCCAGTATTATTGACTGCATTAACAGCTGTTCTTGGATTAATTCCACTAGCAATTGGGTTAAACTTCGACTTCTTCGGATTAATTACTGACTTAAACCCACACTTGTTTATTGGTGGTGACAACGTAATCTTTTGGGGACCATTAGCATGGACCATCATCTTCGGATTGACTTATGCAACCGTCTTAACTCTAGTTATGGTTCCAGTAATGTTTTACTTGGTTAAACGAGTAAAATATAAACTGAGAGACAGAAGAGAATCAAGAAGAATAGCAACTGAAGAATAAAAATTGTTTAGTTAAATAAAAAAGCTCCGAAAAATATTCGGAGCTTTTTATTTTGTACTAAAACTAAACTATTTTAAAAGTGCATCAAGTTGCTCTTGTAATTTAGGATTTGATGGTCGATCAGCATCAGCATTAACCACTTTTCCAGTTGGATCGATTAAAATAAATCTTGGAATAGAATTAATTCCAAATGCTTTAATAAAATCAGACATCCAGTTTTTATCTGCATACAATTGGATTCCACCAAGTTGTTTTTCAACTACAAACTTTTTCCACTTCTCATAATCTTTTTGCTCATCAACAGAAATACTTACAAAAGCAATTTTTTTATCGTGATATTTCTCTTCAATTTTTTTCAAAGATGGAATTTCTGCACGACAAGGTCCACACCAAGTAGCCCAAACATCAATGTAAACATATTTTCCTCTCAAGTCTTCTAGCTTGGTTTTTCCACCAGCGTGGTTTTCATAATCAAAAGATGGTGCTTGTGTGTTGTTTAATTTTTGTTGTTTTAATTTCTCTCCAAAATACATTTTCATTTGAAACATTTCTGTTTCCATTGCTTTTTTCTGAAGTGCAACAAAATTTGCATCCAATTTAGCAGCATCCAATTTAGCAATATCAGCTTTTTGCTTTTCTGTAATTTTAGCAGTAAATTCTTCCATAGTTTTAGCAGCAAAAAGACTTTCTGCATCAAACTTACTTTCACTCAATATTTTTTGAGCTAAATAATTATTCTCAGCCGCTCCTTTTCCAGAATATACAATTGACTCATCAAAATTCTGTGCATCCATTTTCATTTTTAAGTCAAAACCATTTTTCAAAAACAGTTCAGTATATTCAGCTCCATCAAACAATTGATACATTCCTTCTTTAATTTCAAATGACGAACTAAAATGTCCATCACCTTCTACTTTAATTTCTTTTACAATTATTCTATTGTTTTTGATAAAAAGTATATCGCCATTTCTGTGAGCAACATCAGCCTCAAACTTCATCATTGTTTCTTGAGCAAAGCTTATATTTGACATTACAAATGCAAATAAAAATAATCCTAATTTTTTCATATTATTAATTTTAATTTAAGTAGAATCAAATGTAATTAAATTTATTTATCGTAATTCATCATTAACAAAAATTTTCATGTTTAATTTCGGTTTAAGTTTTTTACTTTTGCAAAAATTTTATTCCAAATGTATAGAAGTCATAATTGTGGCGAGTTGAACGCCTCACATATTAATCAAGAAGTTACACTTGCTGGTTGGGTACAAAAATCAAGAGATAAGGGATTCATGAATTGGGTTGATTTACGCGACCGTTATGGAATTACACAATTATTATTTGATGAAAGCCGTTCTGAAAAATCAGTTTTCGAATTGGCTAAAACTCTTGGAAGAGAATTTGTAGTTCAAGTAAAAGGAACTGTAATTGAGCGTGAAGCCAAAAATAATAATATAGCAACAGGCGAAATTGAAATTCTTGTAAAAGAAATGACAATTCTAAATGCAGCATTAACGCCACCTTTCACTATTGAAGATGAAACCGACGGTGGTGAAGACATCAGAATGAAATACCGTTATTTGGATATTCGAAGAAATCCAGTTAAAAACAGTTTGTTATTCCGTCATAAAGTAGCACAAGCCGTTAGAAATTATCTTTCTGATTTGGATTTTTGTGAAGTTGAAACTCCTTATTTAATCAAATCAACTCCAGAAGGAGCAAGAGATTTCGTAGTTCCAAGTAGAATGAATGAAGGACAATTTTATGCTTTACCACAATCGCCACAAACGTTCAAACAACTTTTGATGGTTGGAGGAATGGATAAATATTTTCAAATTGTAAAATGTTTCCGTGACGAAGATTTACGTGCCGACAGACAACCTGAGTTTACACAAATCGATTGCGAAATGGCATTTGTGGAACAAGAAGATATTTTAAATGTATTTGAAGGATTAACTCGTCATTTACTAAAAGAAATTAAAGGCATTGAAGTAGAAAAATTCCCAAGAATTACTTACGATTACGCCATTAAAACTTATGGTAATGACAAACCTGATATTCGTTTTGACATGAAATTTGGAGAGTTAAACGAAGTAGCACAACACAAAGATTTTCCAGTTTTTAATGCAGCTGAATTAGTAGTTGGAATTGCAGCTCCAAATTGTGCAACTTATACTCGTAAAGAAATCGATGCTTTAATTGACTGGGTAAAACGTCCACAAGTTGGTGCTTCTGGAATGGTTTACGTAAAATGTGAAGCTGATGGGACTTACAAATCATCTGTAGATAAATTCTACGACCAAGAAGATTTGAAAAAATGGGCTGAAATTACTGGTGCCAAAGCTGGCGACATGATTTTTGTACTTTCTGGTCCAGCTGATAAAACTCGTGCTCAACTTTCTGCTTTAAGAATGGAATTAGCAACAAGATTAGGATTAAGAAATCCAGCCGAATTCGCTCCATTATGGGTTGTAGATTTTCCATTATTAGAATTAGACGAAGAATCTGGAAGATGGCATGCAATGCACCATCCATTTACTTCGCCAAAACCAGAAGACATGGAATTGTTATCAACAAATCCAGGAAAAGTTCGCGCAAATGCTTATGATATGGTTTTGAACGGAAACGAAATTGGTGGTGGTTCTATTAGAATTCACGATAAAGCAACCCAACAATTAATGTTCAAATATTTAGGATTTACTGAAGAAGAAGCTCGTAATCAGTTTGGTTTCTTGATGGATGCTTTCCAATTTGGAGCACCACCGCACGGAGGTTTAGCCTTTGGATTGGATAGATTAGTAGCAATTCTTGGCGGACAAGAAACGATTCGTGATTTTATCGCTTTCCCAAAAAACAATTCAGGAAGAGATGTTATGATTGATGCACCATCTGTAATTGATGACGCACAATTAAATGAATTACATATAAAAGTTGATTTGAAGTAATTTATATCAAATTCTCAAATAATTTAAAAGCAACTATTTAAAAATTTATAAATAGTTGCTTTTTTTATTGCAAAATTTAGAATTTTTCAAATATTACACTGAAAATCATTCAATTATAATTTTAAATTATTGTAAATTTTTTAAACTTTTATTTAATTTTTGTTTGCTATGTCATAAATAAGTATATCTTTGACCATTATTAATTTTTTTACATTACAAAATGCGCACAGGTACAGTTAAATTTTTCAATGAGTCTAAAGGTTACGGATTCATTACAGATGATGAAAATGGAAAAGACATTTTCGTTCACGCTACAGGTATTAAAGCTGAAAACTTAAACGAAGGAGACAAAGTTTCTTACGAAGAAGAAGAAGGAAGAAAAGGTAAAGTAGCTGCTCAAGTAGTAGTTATCGAAGACTAATATATATTATTTTTTGATTGCCTAAATGGTCAAACGCTCTGAAAATTTCAGAGCGTTTTTTTGTTTTTATGAATATTATTTAGAATAGGTTTAAATAAACAATTTTAACGGATAAATAACAAACGTTTATCTAATGATTTTTGAGAATTAAATAATGCAATGTATATTTGTGGCTATTTTACAAATACTAACTTTTAGAGACATGCAATCTACTCAAATTGATTATTTACCAATCTTAATGCAAGCTGGACTAGCAATAGGATTTGTTGTCGCAACAATTATTGGTTCTAGTTTCCTTGGACCAAAAAGACATTCTAAAAACAAAGATAAAAACTTCGAGTGCGGTATTGAATCCGTAGGAAATGCGCGTATTCCGTTTTCTGTAAAATATTTTCTTGTTGCAATTCTTTTCGTGCTTTTCGATGTAGAGGTAATTTTCTTATATCCTTGGGCAGTAAATTTTAGAGAATTAGGAGTGGATGGAATGATCAAAATGGTTATTTTCATGTTGTTACTTTTAGTTGGCTTCTTCTATATAATCAAGAAGAAAGCATTAGAGTGGGAATAGATTAATTACGAATTTTAAATTACGAATTATAAATGAGTGATTCTAAAACAAAAATGGTTGCTCCACCAGAAGGAGTAACAGGTGAAGGTTTCTTCGCTACTAAATTAAACGACGTTGTTGGATTAGCAAGAGCTAATTCTCTTTGGCCTTTACCATTTGCAACTTCTTGTTGTGGTATTGAGTTCATGGCTACAATGGCATCACATTACGATTTAGCGCGTTTTGGTTCAGAAAGAGTAAGTTTTTCTCCACGACAAGCCGATATGCTAATGGTAATGGGAACAATTTCTAAAAAAATGGCACCTATTTTACGCCAAGTTTACGAACAAATGTCTGAACCTCGTTGGGTGATTTCGGTTGGTGCTTGTGCATGCTCAGGTGGAGTTTTCGATACGTATTCTGTTTTACAAGGAATTGACAAAGTAATTCCAGTAGACGTTTATGTACCAGGTTGTCCTCCTAGACCAGAACAAATTGTTGATGGCGTAATGCAATTACAAGAATTAGTGAAGAATGAATCTGTTCGCAGAAGAAATTCTCCTGAATATAAAGAATTATTAGCTTCTTACAACCTATAATATGGCTTTAGAAACGGCATACATACAAGAAAAAATGACTCAAAAATTTGGAAACAAAGTTTTGAATTTTTCTATGAGTCGAGATGTTTTTTCATTCGAAGCTACTTCAGATGCTATCTACGAAGTAATTAGAACTTTAAAAACAGAAGAGGATTTAAATTTTCACTTCTTAACCGATTTATGTGGGGTTCACTATCCAGACAACGATGAAAATCATCAATTTGCAGTAGTTTATCATCTTCACAATTGGGTTGAAAATGTTAGAATAAGAATAACTACTTATCTTAATGGTGAAAATCCTGAAGTTCATTCAATGACCGATTTATTTCTTTGCACCAATTGGATGGAAAGAGAAACTTTCGATTTCTACGGAATCAATTTTGTTGGTCATCCACAATTGAAACGTATTTTGAATATGGATGAAATGGTTTCGCATCCAATGCGAAAAGAATTCCCAATGGAAGATAGCGGTAGAACAGATAAAGATGACCGTTTCTTTGGAAGAACGGCACAAAAAATATAAAACAAAATAAATAATTCAACATTATAAAATGTCAGACTTATTATTATTACCAGAGCATCGATATGCCAAAGTTATTGAACAAACTCGCAACGAAGACGGTAGCGAACTTTCAATATTAAATCTTGGTCCAACGCATCCAGCAACACATGGTATTTTTCAAAATATCTTGCTTATGGATGGTGAAAAAATTCTTGATGCAGAACCAACCATTGGATACATTCATCGTGCTTTTGAAAAAATTGCAGAAAATCGTCCGTTTTATCAAGTAAACGTTTTAACAGACAGAATGAACTACTGTTCTTCTCCTATTAACAATATGGCTTGGTGGATGACCGTCGAAAAATTACTAGAAATTGAAGTTCCAAAACGTGCTCAATATTTAAGAGTTATCGTAATGGAATTAGCTCGTATAACAGATCACTTAATCTGTAATTCGATTCTTGGAGTTGATACTGGAGCTTATACTGGTTTCCTTTATGTATTCCAATTTAGAGAAAAAGTTTACGAAATCTACGAAGAAATTTGTGGAGCTCGTCTTACAACAAATATGGGTAGAATCGGTGGTTTCGAAAGAGATTGGTCTGAAGCTGCCTTCAAAAAATTAGACACTTTTTTAACTGATTTTCCAGTTGCTTGGAAAGAATTTGAAAACCTTTTCGAAAGAAACAGAATTTTCATCGATAGAACTGTGAATGTCGGACCAATTACTGCTGAAAAAGCAATGCAATATGGTTTAACTGGACCTAATTTACGTGCTGCTGGAATTGATTATGACGTTAGAAAAGCACAACCTTATTCTTCTTATGAAGATTTTGAATTTGATGTTCCTGTAGGAAAATCAGGTGATACTTACGACAGATTTTGTGTTCGTAATGCCGAAGTTTGGGAAAGTTTAAGCATCATCAAACAAGCCTTAGCTAAATTACCGGAAGGACCAATCCACGCTGATGTTCCTGATTATTACTTACCTCCAAAAGAAGATGTTTACCATAACATGGAAAGCTTAATTTATCACTTTAAAATTGTGATGGGTGAAGTTCCAGTTCCAGTGGGAGAAATTTATCATCCTGTAGAAGGCGGAAACGGAGAATTAGGATTTTATTTAATAACTGACGGAAGTAGAACTCCATACAGATTACACTTTAGAAGACCTTGCTTTATTTATTACCAAGCTTACACTGAAATGATTAAAGGCGGAATGTTATCAGATGCCATCGTAATATTATCAAGTTTAAATGTAATTGCTGGAGAATTAGACGCATAAGAAGAAAGATTGCAGAATGCAGATTTTAGATTATAGATTCAAATATCTAAAATCTAAAATTTAATATCTAAAATTAGAAATGGAAAGATCACATATCAAACAAGAGATAAACATAACTGAATCATTGATGAACCGTATCAATGAACTAATCGGTCATTATCCTGAAGGTAAACAAAAATCGGCTTTACTTCCAGTTTTGCACGAAGTTCAAGATGCTCACGACAATTGGTTGAGTATTGAATTGCAAAACAAAGTTGCTGAAATTTTACAAATCCAAAATATTGAAGTGTACGAAGTAGTAACTTTTTACACAATGTTCAACCAACGTCCAATTGGAAAATACATGTTTGAATTCTGTCAAACTTCTCCTTGTTGCCAAAACGGTGTAGAAGATTTGATGGATTACACTTGTTCGAAATTGGGTGTAAAAGTTGGCGAACCAACAGCTGATGGTTTATTTGAAGTTCGCGGAGTTGAATGTCTTGGTGCTTGTGGATATGCGCCAATGATGCAATTGGGTGATTTCTACCAAGAGCATTTAACAAAAGAAAAAATCGATCAGTTAGTGTCTGATTGTAAAGACGGAAAAATCACTTTACACGATAAATAGTATCATGGGAAGAAAAATATTATTAGACAAAATAAACGTTCCGGGAATTAAAACTTATGAAGTATATCGTCGTGAAGGCGGTTACGCATCAGTAGAAAAAGCCTTGAAGAAAATGACTCCAGATGAAGTTGTTGAAGAAGTAAAAACTTCTGGACTTCGTGGTCGTGGTGGTGCAGGATTTCCAGCTGGAATGAAATGGAGTTTTATCGATAAAAAATCGGGAAATCCAAGACATTTAGTTTGTAATGCTGACGAATCAGAACCAGGGACTTTCAAAGACCGTTACTTAATGGAGTACATTCCTCACCTATTAATTGAAGGAATGATTACCTCAAGTTATGCGCTTGGAGCAAACTTATCATACATCTACATTCGTGGAGAATACATGTGGGTTTACAAAATTTTAGAAAGAGCCATCGCTGAAGCAAAAGCTGCTGGTTGGTTGGGTAAAAATATACTAGGTTCAGGCTACGATTTAGAACTTTTTGTTCAAATCGGTGGTGGAGCTTACATCTGCGGAGAAGAAACTGCATTAATTGAAAGTTTAGAAGGAAATCGTGGAAATCCAAGATTGAAACCACCATTTCCAGCTGTTAAAGGTCTTTGGCAAAATCCAACCGTAGTAAATAATGTAGAAACAATTGCTGCTGTGCCTTGGATTGTAAATAATTCGGGTACTGACTATGCTGCAATCGGAATTGGTCGTTCAACTGGAACCAAATTAATTTCAGCATCTGGAAATATTAAAAATCAAGGTGTTTTCGAAATTGAATTGGGTGTTTCTGTTTACGAATTCATGAATTCTGATGAATATTGTGGCGGAATGCAAACCGATAGACCATTAAAAGCATTAGTTCCTGGAGGAAGTTCGGTGCCAATTTTACCAGCCAATTTAATTTACAAAACTGCTGCTGGTGAAGACCGATTAATGACTTACGAAAGTCTATCAGACGGTGGATTCGCAACTGGTTCTATGTTAGGTTCTGGAGGATTTATTGTTTATGATGATAGAGCTTGTATCGTTCGTAATACTTGGAATTTTTCAAGATTTTACCACCATGAATCTTGCGGTCAATGTACGCCATGCCGTGAAGGAACTGGTTGGCTAGAAAAAGTTTTATGGAGAATAGAAAACGGACAAGGACGTGAAGAAGACATAGAATTATTGTGGAGTATTCAATCTAAAATTGAAGGAAATACGATTTGTCCACTAGGTGATGCGGCTTCATGGCCAGTTGCTGCAGCAATTCGTCATTTTAGAGATGAATTTGAATACCATATTCGTTTCCCAGAAAAAGTTAAAAATAGAGATCATTTTGTAAATGAGCCATTTGAAAAAGTGAAACATTTAGTAGCAAAACAAGAAATATAATTTAAAAGTACGAAGTTAGAAGTTGGAAGTACGAAGTGGAAACACTTAAACTTTTAAACTTTTAAACTTTTAAACAAATTTACAATGAAAGTAACCATAGACGGTCAAGAAATAGAAGTAGAAGCAGGAACAACTATCCTGCAAGCTGCTCGTATGATTGGTGGAGAATCCGTTCCGCCAGCCATGTGTTATTATTCTAAACTAAAAGGAACTGGTGGAAAATGCCGTTGTTGTTTAGTTGACGTTACCAAAGGTAGTGAAGCCGATCCAAGACCAATGCCAAAATTAGTAGCATCTTGTGTTACTGGTTGTCAAGACGGAATGGAAGTAGCTAGCAAATCTTCTGAAAGAGTAACCGAAGCTAGAAAAGCAGTAACCGAATTCCTTTTGATAAATCACCCATTAGATTGTCCGGTTTGTGATCAAGCAGGAGAATGTGATTTGCAAAATTTATCATTCGAACACGGAAAATCGGAAACTCGTTTCATTGAAGAAAAAAGAACTTTTGAGCCAGAAAATATTGGTCCATACATTCAATTACACATGAACCGTTGCATTGTTTGTCAACGTTGTGTAGAAGTTGCAGATCAATTAACTGACGGAAGAGTTCACGGAGTTTTAAATCGTGGTGATCATTCACAAATTTCAACTTGTGTTTCTGCTGCCATTGACAACGAATTCTCTGGAAACATGATTGACGTTTGTCCAGTTGGTGCATTAACAGATAAAACTTTCAGATTCAAATCTAGAGTTTGGTTCAACAAACCATTCAACGCTCACAGAGAATGTACAACTCCAGGTTGTTGCGGAAAAACAACACTTTGGATGTTTGGAAACGAAATTCAAAGAGTTACAGCTAGAAAAGACGAATACCATGAGGTAGAAGATTTTATCTGTAACACCTGTCGTTTTGACAAAAAAGAAGTTTCTGACTGGGTAATTGAAGGTCCAAGAAGATTTGAAAAAGACTCTGTTATCAATCAAAACAATTATACACGTAAAATGGATAAAGTGGTGATTGAAACAGAAAAAGGAATATTAATGGGAAGAGATATTGACCGTAAAAAAATCAGTATGTCCGAAATTGATTATAACGAGAAAATTGACGGTAACAAAATAGATACAAAATAATGGATAGTGCATTTATAATAGAAAAAAGTATCTTTATTGTTGTGATATTTGCAGTCACAATGGTTATGGCAATGTATTCAACTTGGGCAGAACGTAAAGTTGCAGCCTATCTTCAAGACAGAGTTGGACCAAACCGTGCTGGTTGGGGTGGATTATTACAACCTCTTGCCGATGGAATGAAACTTTTTGCCAAAGAAGAATTTGAACCAAATACTAAAAATAGATTTTTATTTTTTGTTGGTCCAGCGGTAGCAATGAGTACGGCATTGATGACCAGTGCTGTAATTCCTTGGGGTGATAGATTAGAGATTTTTGGAAGAACTGTAATTCTTCAAGCAACCGATACAGACAGTGCAATTTTATACATTTTTGCTGTTGTTTCACTAGGTGTTTATGGAATTATGATTGGAGGTTGGGCTTCTAACAATAAGTTCTCTTTGATGGGAGCAGTTCGTGCTGCATCACAAATGGTTTCGTATGAAATTGCAATGGGTTTATCTATAATAGCTTTATTGATGATGACAGGAACATTGAGTTTAAAAGAAATCTCTGTTCAACAACACGGAATGCATTGGAATGTATTCTATCAACCGTTGTCATTCTTAATCTTTTTGATTTGTGCTTTTGCAGAAACTAACAGAACGCCATTCGATTTGGCAGAATGCGAATCAGAATTAATTGGTGGTTATCATACCGAATATTCTTCCATGAAAATGGGATTCTATTTATTTGCTGAATATGCTAATATGTTTATTTCGGCAACAATAATTTCTGTTCTATTCTTTGGTGGATACAATTATCCAGGAATGAGTTGGGCTATAGAAAATTGGGGTGTAAATATTGGAAATGTCATTGGAATTTTTGCTTTGTTTGCCAAATTATGTTTCTTCATCTTTTTCTTTATGTGGATTAGATGGACAATACCAAGATTTAGATACGATCAATTGATGAATTTAGGATGGAGAATATTAATTCCACTATCTATTGTCAATATTATTATAACAGGAATTTGCATTCTAGCTTTTAAATAAGAAAAGAAATTATGTCAACATCGATACAAAGTATATCATTATCAGGTAAGAAAAAACAAGTTTCTAATAAAGAAATGACTTTTCTTGAAAGAATGTACCTGATAGCAATTTTTAAAGGTTTATGGATTACAATTAAACACTTTTTTAAGAAAAAAGCAACGATTCATTATCCAGAACAAGTTCGTGAATTTAGTCCTGTTTATCGTGGTCAGCACATGTTGAAACGCGACGAACAAGGAAGAGAAAATTGTACAGCCTGTGGTTTGTGTGCGCTTTCATGTCCAGCAGAAGCAATTACCATGAAAGCCGAAGAACGTAAAAAAGGAGAAGAACATTTGTACAGAGAAGAAAAATACGCTTCAATCTACGAAATCAATATGTTGCGTTGCATTTTCTGCGGATTGTGTGAAGAAGCTTGTCCAAAAGACGCAATTTACCTTACAATTTCTAAAGAATTAGTTCCAGCACAATACAATAGAGAAGATTTTATTTTCGGAAAAGATAAATTAGTGATGCCACTAGAAATGGCTATGGCAAATACTAAAAAACTTAATTAATTATGTCACCGATACTTATCATATTTTACGTTTTAGCTGCTATCACATTAGCAACAGCGTTTTTGACCATATACAGCAAAAATCCTATTCATAGTGCTATTTATTTGGTGTTATGTTTCTTTTCAATTGCTGGACACTATTTATTATTTAATGCGCAATTCCTTGCCATAGTTCATGTAATAGTTTATTCTGGTGCCATTATGATTCTATTCTTATTCACCATCATGTTAATGAATTTGAATAAAGAAGATGAAGTTCACAAACCAAGAATTACTAGACTTGGTGCCATAACAACATTTATTTTATTGAGTACAGCATTAGTTTTAATATTTATGTACTCAAAACCTTTCGTTGGTGATTATCCTACAACTGGTGAAGATTTTCAATCCATAAAAAAATTAGGAACTGTTTTATTGGATGACAAAGAAGGATTTATGGTTCCATTTGAATTTGCTTCTATCCTACTTTTAGTGGCAATGATTGGAGCTGTTTTATTATCAAAAAAAGAAAAACCAACTAAATAATCATGGAGAATATTTTAAATCAAATTGGTATTGAAAATTACATTTTCCTTTCTGTTCTTCTATTTTGTATAGGAGTCTTTGGAGTATTGTACAGAAGAAATGCCATCATTGTTTTTATGTCAATAGAAATTATGTTGAACGCAGTAAACTTACTATTTGTTGCCTTTTCAACGTATTGGCAAGATTCAAAAGGAGAAGTTTTTGTATTCTTTTCAATGGCTGTTGCTGCTGCAGAAGTTGCTGTAGGTTTAGCGATTTTAGTTGCTGTTTTCCGAAATATTGGTTCGGTAGATATATCAAATTTAAAAAACTTAAAAGGATAATCCCTAATGGAGAATAGTTTAGTTTTACTCTTATTATTAACCCCATTTGTTGGGTTCTTATTCAATGTTTTCTTCGGAAAGAAAGCAGGAAAAAACATTTCAGGTGCCATTGGAACAATAGCAGTTGTTGTCTCTTTTGCAATGAGTGTTTATTTCTTCATGCAATTAAATACTTCAGGCAAAGCAATTCCAGTTATTAAATTATTTGATTGGATTCAATTAGGAAATCTGAAAATTGATTTTGGAATTTTATTAGACCAATTATCATTATTGTGGTTGTTATTTGTAACAGGAATTGGTTCTTTGATTCATTTATACTCTATCAGCTACATGCACGATGATGAAAATATGCACAAGTTTTTTGCGTATTTGAATTTATTCGTATTCTTCATGATAACATTAGTAGTTGGAAGCAACTTATTAGTAATGTTTATCGGATGGGAAGGCGTTGGTCTTTGTTCTTATTTACTTATCGGATTTTGGTATAAAAACCAAGATTACAACGATGCTGCAAAGAAAGCTTTCATCATGAATAGAATTGGTGATTTAGGTTTCTTGATTGGGATATTTATTTTGGCAAATTTATTCTCTACAGTTGATTTTGTTCAATTAAAACAAATAGTTACTGGTATTAGTCAGATGCCTTATCCAAATTCATTTTGGTTACAAATTTCAATTGCTACTTTATGTTTATTTATAGGAGCAACAGGAAAATCTGCACAATTACCACTTTACACATGGTTACCAGATGCGATGGCCGGACCAACTCCAGTTTCGGCATTAATTCACGCTGCAACGATGGTAACTGCTGGTATTTTCATGATTACAAGAATGAATTTCTTATTTGATTTAACTCATGATATACAAAATGTAATTGCAGTAGTTGGAGCGATAACTGCATTAGTAGCAGCATCAATAGGATTACTTCAAAACGATATTAAAAAAGTATTAGCTTATTCAACAGTTTCTCAATTAGGATTAATGTTTTTAGCTTTAGGAATGGGTGCATATACTGTAGCTGTATTCCATGTTATAACTCATGCTTTCTTTAAAGCTTGTTTATTCTTAGGTTCTGGGTCTGTAATTCATGCTTTGCATGGCGAACAAGATATGCGTAAAATGGGAGGTTTACGAAAAGTAATGCCAATCACTTTTGCAACAATGTTAATTTCAACATTGGCTATTGCAGGTATATTTCCTTTCGCAGGATTTTGGTCAAAAGATGAAATTTTAATGGTAGCTTTTGAACATAATAAAGTACTTTGGATTGTTGGTTCTATTGCATCAATCATGACAGCATTCTATATGTTCCGATTAATGTACTTAACATTCTTCAGAGAATTTAGAGGAACAGAAGAGCAAAAACATCATTTACACGAAAGTCCGAGTTTAATAACTTTGCCACTTATCATACTTGCTGCATTAGCTACTGTTGGTGGATTAATAAATTTACCTGGAAGCAATTGGTTAAATCATTTCTTAGAACCAATTTTGACAACAAAACATGAACATCATGCTCTTGGAAGTCAAGAATATATGTTGATGGCTATTGCCTTGACAGGAGCAATTATTGGAATTGTTTGGGCGTATTCTAAATACATCAAACAAGGATTTGTTCCAAAAGAAGATTCAGAAATTTCAGGTTTCTCAAAAACCATTTATAACAAATATTATGTTGATGAATTTTACACTTCATTAATAGTAAAACCCTTGAATGGACTTTCAAATTTCTTTAGAACAACTTTAGAACCTGCATTAGGAAAAGTAGTTTACGGATTTGGAACCGTTGCAAATGGAATTGGTAATCAAGGAAAAAAATTACAAACTGGAAGTATCGGATTGTATTTATTTGCATTCGTAATAGGACTTTTAGCCATAGTTAGTTATTTATTTTTAGCTCAATAATTTAAAACAAAATGAACGTATCACTTATATTAATACTACTCTTAGTTGGTGCCATTGCAACCTTCCTTTCTGGAGATAAATTCGCTTCAAAAGTGGCTTTATTATTTAGTTTGGCTGCTTTAGTATGCTCTTCAATATTAGTAAATCAATTTTTGGGCGGAATAAACATTAGCTTATCAAATCCTTGGATTTTACAACCTAATGTATCCTTTGCACTTAAAGCCGATGGATTATCATTAGCAATGGTGCTTTTAACAACTTCATTGCTTCCATTAATTGTATTATCTTCTTTCGGAAATAATTTCAACAATTCTAAAAACTTCTATGGATTAGTTTTATTCATGGCATTTGCGATGGTTGGAACTTTCTTAGCAAGCGATGGATTATTATATTATATCTTTTGGGAACTTGCTTTAATTCCAATATACTTTATAGCATTAGTTTGGGGTAATGGCGATACTGAAGAACGTAAAAAAGCCGTAGTTAAATTCTTCATTTATACTTTAGGTGGTTCCTTATTTATGTTAATAGCATTTGCTTATTTATATACTAAAGCCGGAAGTTTCCTATTAGAAGATTTAACAAAATTAGATTTATCTACAACCGAACAAACTTGGATTTCCTTAGCCTTCTTTTTAGCTTATGCTATTAAAATTCCTATCATACCTTTCCATACTTGGCAAGCAAAAGTTTATCAAAAAGCACCAACCGTTGGAACAATGCTTTTGTCTGGAATTATGCTAAAAATGGGATTATATAGTGTAATTCGTTGGCAATTACCAATAGCTCCGTTAGCTGCTAAAACTTACATGCCAGTTTTAATTGGTTTAAGTATTGCTGGAGTTATTTATGGTTCTATAGTGGCATTACGTCAAAAAGATTTGAAAAAATTACTAGCATACTCTTCTCTTGCTCACGTAGGATTAATTGCTGCTGGTTGTTATACTTTAACAGCAGATGGTTTAAGCGGAGCTGTTTCTCAAATGATTGCTCACGGATTTGTAATAGTTGGATTATTCTTTGCTGCTGAAGTAATTTTTAGAAGATTTGAAACCTACAAAATTGATGAAATGGGTGGTGTTCGTTCGCAAGCATCAAAATTCACTTCTATGTTTATGATTTTGGTTTTAGCATCTGTTGCTTTGCCAGGAACATTCAACTTTATTGGAGAGTTTACCGTTTTGTATAGTTTATCTCAAGTAAACATTTGGTATGCAGTTCTTGGTGGAACAACCATAATATTAGGAGCTTATTACATGTTAAAAATGTTCCAAAATGTAATGTTAGGAGAAACAAATACTAAATTATTTGCAGACGTTACAACAACCGAAATAATTGTCTTTGTGATAATAATTGCCTTTTTACTTTTCTACGGATTATATCCAAAACCAATTGTAGATTTGGTAATGCCAAGCATAAAAGAAACTCTAATTCAAATTAATAGATAGTTTGATTTAGGAATTAGGAATTTAGATTTAGGATTCTTAGAATACGTAGAGCACACAAGTAATGACTAAAGAAGAATTAAAAGCAAGAACGAAAAAATTTGCTGTTGATACGTTTAAGTTTTTAATGGAAATTGAAAAAAACAAAGCTGTTGATGTAATTTCGTTTCAACTTTTTAAATCTTCATCATCTGTTGCAGCAAATTATAGAGCAGTATGTAGAGGAAAATCAGATGCTGATTTTTTAAACAAATTAAAAGTTGTTGATGAAGAAGCTGACGAAAGTTTGTTTTGGTTAGAATTTTTAAAAGAATTAGAAATTAAATACAATTCTGTCGAATTAGAAAGATTAATAAAAGAAGCCGATGAATTGGTGTCAATTTTTTCAGCTGGAATAAAAACAATTAAATCAAGAAATAATAAAAATTAAGATTTAATGGTGTTGGATAAAATCCTAAATCATTAAATCCTAAACCCTTAATAAAAAATGAATACATTAATAGCAATATCAGGTTTAGGCGTTTTCTGTCTTATAGCTGAAATCTTTAATTTTAGAAAAGCAATTGTACCTGTAGTTATCTTAGGTCTATTAGCAATACTAGGCACAACACTTAATATTTGGTCATTTGGAGAATTGTTAAACAGTCAATATACCAATATGATTGTTGCTGATAAATTTTCTAATGCTTTTTCATCATTATTCATTGTTCTTACTATATTTTTAGTAGCCATGAGCCATGATGTTTACAAAGATCATGAAACAAAAATTTCTGACTTTATAGCAATAAAAATTTTCCTTTTAGCAGGTGCTGTTGCGATGGTTTCTTTCTCTAACCTATCTATGTACTTTTTAGGAATTGAAACATTATCAATAGCGCTTTACATTCTTGCAGGAAGTAGCAGATTGGATATAAAAAGCAATGAAGCTGGAATGAAATATTTCTTAATGGGCTCGTTTGCATCTGGATTTATTCTATTTGGTATCTGTTTGATTTATGGAGCTATGGGAAGTTTTGATGTTACAGAGATTAGCGAAATGTCGCGCTCAGCAGAATTACCAATTTGGTTTCCAATAGGAATTTCGTTATTGACTGTAGGTATGTTATTCAAAATTGCTGCTGTACCATTTCATTTTTGGGCTCCAGATGTTTATGAAGGTGCGCCTTCAATTGTAACAGCTACAATGAGTACTTTAGCAAAAGTTGTGGCTTTTGCAACATTATATAAATTATTGGCTACTATGAATGCTGATATCTCTTCGGCATACCAAAACATCATTATAATAGTTTCAATTGCTTCTATGACTGTTGGAAATATTATGGCTTTACGTCAAAATAATGTGAAACGTATGTTGGCGTTTTCAGGTATTTCTCATGCTGGTTTTATGATGATGACTTTATTGAGTCTATCTAATTCATCTGGGAACTTACTTTATTATACGGTTGCTTATGCTTTAGCAGGAATTGCTTCCTTTGCAGTGATCATAAATGTTACAAAAAATAAAGACAACGAAGATATTTTAAACTTCAACGGACTTGGAAAAACCAATCCAGTGATGGCAGCAGTTTTAACAGCGTCACTTTTATCAATGGCTGGAATCCCAATTTTCTCTGGATTTTTTGCTAAATTCATGTTGTTTACACAAACCATTCAAGCCGGATTCCTAATCGTTGTTATTGCTGGTGTTATTAATTCTATTATCAGTGTTGGATATTATTTCAAACTAATTTTAGCAATGTATACTAAAGAACCAAGCGAAGAAAAACAAAGTACTCCATTCGTATACTATGCAGTTGGAATAGTTTCAATTGTATTAAATATCATTATCGGATTGTATCCATCTTTAGTTACAGATTTAATCAAATAGGAAGACTATTTTTAAAATACTCAAAACCATCAAAAGCAATTTTGGTGGTTTTTTATTTATCAACAATCGAACTATTTAACAATTGTGAAATTCAATTATTGACTAAATTTACAACATGTATGCTTTAGTCGATTGTAACAATTTTTATGCCTCGTGCGAACGTGTTTTCCAACCTCAATATAATGGAAAACCAGTTGTTATTTTGTCTAATAATGACGGTTGCGTTATTTCTAGAAGTAACGAAGCTAAAGAAGTTGGTGTTCCAATGGGTGCACCTGAATTTAAAATTCGTGAACTTCTGAAAGAGAAAAATGTTAAAGTCTTCTCTTCTAATTATCCTTTATATGGTGACTTGAGTAATCGTGTGATGAAAACTTTAGAAGCGTTTACTCCAAATCTAGAAATTTACAGCATTGATGAAGCGTTTTTAAACTTTGACGGAATGTCGATTTCTGATTATCATGATTATGGAATTCAGATGAAAAAACGTGTACAAAAATGGGTTGGAATTCCAGTTTGTGTTGGATTTGCTCCAACTAAAGCACTTTCAAAAGTAGCCAATAGAATTGCAAAAAAGTTTCAAGACAGAACACAAGGAATTTATGTAATTGATAGCGAAGAAAAACGTATCAAAGCCATAAAATGGACTAAAATTGAGGACGTTTGGGGAATTGGCCGCAGATTAACAAAGAAAATGATGTCGCACAATATTCTAACGGCTTATGATTTTACAAAACCTCAACACGAAGCTTGGATTAGAAAAGAAATGGGCGTTATTGGTATGCGCTTAAAATATGAATTGGAAGGAAAATCGGTTTTAGATTTAGAACCTATTCGGGAACAGAAGAAAAGTATTGCTACTACTAGAAGTTTTCCGAAACAGATTTCAGAATTTGATGACTTACGAGAACGAGTAGCAACATTTTCTGCGATTTGTGCCGAAAAATTGCGCAAACAAAAATCATGTTGTCAAACGATAATTGTAATGCTAGTCATTGATAAACACAAGTATGAATCTCAAAAATATTATTTCAACAAAGCGATTACTTTACCTTATTCAACTAATTCCACTTTAACAATTTCAAACGTTGCAATATCCATGCTGAAAGATTTATACAAAGGCAATGAAGGTATCAAATTCAAAAAAGCTGGTGTTATCGTTACCGAGTTAATTGATGAAGATAAAAAACAGCTTCAATTATTTGAAGAAGAAAATCCAAAACATTTAGCTATTATGAAAGCAATGGATTTTTTGAATGCTAAAATTGGAGATCGAAAAGTAAAATTAGGAACACAAAATTTGAATCTAACTTGGAATATGAAACAAAATCATTTGTCACCAAGGTACACCACAAGATTTAACGAAATACTAGAAATAAGATGTCAATAGAAAAAAAGTCTTCTTTAACTTTTTATCGTCCAGATTTTGAAAGCGAACTAAAAATACCTTACATAAAAGAAGGTGTTTCGGCAGGGTTCCCATCACCTGCAACCGATTTTATGGAAAGTGGCATCGACTTGAATAAAGAATTATGTAAAAATCCGCTATCTACATTTTACATAAAAGTCAATGGGAATTCTATGATAAATGCTGGAATAAACAACAAAGATATTTTAGTTGTTGATCGAAGTTTAGAACCTCAAAATAACAAAATAGCAGTTTGCTTCATCGATGGTGAATTTACCGTAAAGCGAATTAAAGCAGAAAATGATTGCCTGTATTTAATGCCTGAAAATAAAAATTACCAACCCATTAAAGTAACTGACGAAAACGAGTTGAAAATTTGGGGAATCGTTACTTATGTGATAAAAAATTTATAATACTTTTACCAAAAAACAGTATACAAAGCAGCCGTAACTGCAATAATCACAAGCATTCCTACAGTAAAACTTGGTGACATTTTAAACATGGTTTTATCTACTTCTAAACCGTTGGTTTGAACTCCTTTTTTAGTTTCATACGTACTAATAAAGTACATTCCAATAACACAAATTAAGAATACAAATCCCATTCTATCAATAAACGGAATTTCATATACGCCATCAGCATTTGGCACAGCAAATCCCATCGGATTTAAGAATGATAAATCAACAAAAGCTGGCATGAATTTGAAAATGATTGAAAGAATAAATCCTCCTATTGTTGCAAACAAAGCCGCATTTGAAGTGGTTTTTTTCCAAAAGAAACCCAAAATAAACATCGCAAAAACTCCTGGACTTACAAAACCAGTATATTCTTGAATGTATTGAAAACCTCCTTTTTTATCTATTCCTAAAAATGGTGCAACAACAACGGCAATAATCATTGCTGTGATTATCGTAAGTTTTCCAATGTTTACTAATTTTTTCTCGCTTGCCTCAACATTAATTTTTTCCTTATAAACGTCTAATGTAAAAATCGTTGCTATACTATTCGCTTTTCCTGCCAAAGAAGCTACAATCGCCGCGGTCAATGCTGCAAACGAAAGTCCTTTTAATCCAACTGGTAATAAATTCAATAAAATAGGATAAGCACGGTCTGGATTTACACTTCCGTCTTGTAGCATTTCCGTTTGAAAATGTCCATTTTGATATAAAACATAAGCTGCAATTCCTGGTAAAACGACTATAATTGGCATTAATAATTTCAAGAAAGCAGCAAATAAAATTCCGCCACGAGCGGTTTTCAAATCGGCACCTAAAGCTCTTTGAGTGATATATTGGTTACAACCCCAATAATTCAGATTGATAATTAACATTCCACCAATTAAAACAGAAAGTCCTGGTAAATCCATATAATTAGGATTCGATTTATCAAAAATCATATGAAAATGATCATCGGCTTTGTCTCGCATAATAGTAAATCCGTTGATAACTCCATCAGAACCAAATTCGGTAGCTACTAAATTTAAAGCTAAATATGTGGTAATCAATCCACCTAAAATCAAGAAAAACACCTGAATAACATCGGTATAACCAATAACTTTCATTCCACCAAGCGTTATCATAACTGCAAAAACCGCCAAAAAAATCATACACAAAGTAATGTTCAACCCTGAAATACTACTAATTGCTAAAGCACCTAAATATAAAATAGAAGTTAGATTTACCAAAACATATAACAACAACCAAAAAACGGCCATAATCATTGCAACATTGCCATTATACCGCTGTTTCAAATATTGCGGCATCGTAAATATTTTGTTTTTGAGATATACTGGCATGAAGAAAACCGCAACGATTACCAAAGTAATTGCTGCCATCCATTCGTAAGTAGCAATAGCCAATCCCATTTTGAAACCACTTCCACTCATTCCAATAAACTGCTCAGCACTGATGTTACTAGCAATTAAAGAAGCACCAATTGCCCACCAAGTAAGCGAACCTTCTGCAAGAAAATAATCGTTACTACTAGTTTGGACTTTCTTTTTTCGGTTGTAAATCCAAAATCCGTAACCTACAATTATTATAAAATAGAGGAAGAAAACAATATAGTCTTTGGTTGCTAAGGTTTGCATATTAGTTGGTTTTAGTTTTATAATGTTGGTTTGGTAATTCTCTTAAAATTTTAGCACTTTGTTCAGGTGAAATATCGCGTTGTGCTTCAGCAAGCATTTCATAACCGACCATAAATTTTTTTACGGTTGCGCTTCGCAATAATGGTGGATAAAAATGCATGTGAAAGTGCCATTCTGGATGCGAAACTCTATCCGTTGGCGATTGATGAATTCCTGCTGAATATGGAAATGAAGTTTTAAATAAATTATCATATTTGACTGTAATTCCTTTTAGAATCTCGGAGAATGCTTTCGTTTCGTCATTGGTCATTGCAATGATATTTCCGAAATGTCTTTTGCTGATAATCATGGTTTCATAAGGCCAAGTTGCCCAAAAAGGAACCAAAACCACAAAATGATCATTCTCAATAACGATACGTTTTTGCAACTTTAATTCTTGCTCAACATAATCTTTCAACAAACTAGATTGATTTTTATCGTAGTAAGAACGAAGATTTCTTTGTGTTTTTTCTATTTGAGTTGGTAAAGAAGATTGTGCCCAAATCTGACCATGTGGATGTGGATTACTACAACCCATTACGCTTCCTTTATTTTCAAAAATCTGAACGTAATTGATGAAATCTTGACTTCCCAATTCGATGTATTGCTCTTTCCAAACTTTTACAACCATTTCAATATCTGAAACTTCCATTTCAGGTAAAGTGAGATTGTGTTTTGGTGAAAAACAAATAACTTTATTGATGCCACGTTCAGGTTTTAACTGAAATAAATTATTGGAATTATTTTCAAAATCAACTTCATCTCGTAACAAAGCAGAAAAATCATTTTCAAATACATAACAATCGGTGTAATTGTCATTTTTTACTCCATTTGAACGAACATTCCCTGAGCACAAATAGCAATTTTCATCGTGTTCTGGACGATTATCTTCTGCGATTTTCTCGTTTTGACCTTGCCATGGACGTTTGGCACGATGTGGCGAAACCAAAATCCATTCGTCTAGCAAAGGATTATATCTTCTATGTGGATGTTCGTTATGGTCGAATTGTTGCATGTTTTTATTTTGACACGAATTACACGAATTTTCACAAATTAATTAGCTTGTAAATTTCACAAATTCTAGATGATTTTTAACCATTAAGGTATTAAGTTTCATTAAGCTTAATTGACTTAACTTTCTTAATGGTTGAAATTTTATTTTTTTAATTTTTATATTCTGATGTTCCTTTGGATATTTTGACTTTATATGATTTTAAATCTATTCCAAATTTGGAACGATATTGTGCTGAAATTTTTTCGATTAGTTCCTTTTCTGAACCTTTTTCTACTAGATTTATAGAACAACCTCCAAAACCGCCACCCATCATTCTTGCTCCTAAAACCGAAGTTTCATTGGCAACAGCATCAACTAAAAAATCCAATTCATCACAACTCACTTCATATTCTTTAGACAAACCGCGATGTGTTTTGGTCATTAAATTTCCTAATCTATTAAAATCTGAATTTTCTAAAGCATCAACGGCATCTTGAACACGTTGAATTTCTTTTACTACAAAATGACATCTTTTGTAAACGATTTCTCCTAGTTCATTTTTAAGAGCATTTACCATTTCTTCAGTACAATTTCTAAAGGTTTTTACTTCTGGAAAATGACTTTTTATGATGGCTAAACCTTGTTCTACCTCGTTTCTTCTGTCGTTATAACCTGATGTTAAATGTGTGTGTTTTACATTGCTATCCAATAAAAGTAGTGAATATTTTTTGAAATCAGCTTTATGATATTCGTATGCTAAGGTATTGCAATCGAGTTTGATGACTTTATCTTTCTTTCCAAAAACAGAGGCAAATTGATCCATTATACCACAATTTACACCTACAAAAGTATGCTCTGATTTTTGTCCGATAAGCGCTATTTCTTCTTTGGTTAAACCTAAAGCAAAAATTTTATTGAAGGCATACGCAAATCCGCATTCGACTGCAGCCGAAGATGAAAGTCCCGAACCAATAGGAACAGAACTACTAAAAACTGCATTAAATCCGTTATCGAATTGCTTTTGCTCTTTTAATTGTTGCAAAACACCAAGAATGTAATTAATCCACATGGTTTGATTTGGAACTAAAGTATCTTTTAAATCAAATTCGAAAACTTCGTTTAAATCTTTAGCTACAATTTTACATTTGGAATTCTTGTTTGGCGATATAGCAATACAAACGTATTTGTTGATTGCAGCTGGCAAAACAAATCCGTCATTATAATCAACATGTTCGCCAATAATATTGATTCTTCCTGGCGAAAGGAAAATGTGTTCAGGTTTATTTTGAAAGGATTTTTCAAAATGCTCTGATGTATTTTGTATTAATTTTTTCTTCATGAGATAAATATTGCGGCTCTTATTTGATGTTTAATAGGATTGATGATGATGTGAGTCCATTTGATTTTACTTCCAATTTTACATCTCCAACTGTTTTTCCCGCTTGAATAATCACTTGACATTTTCCGTTAAAGGCACTTCTTTGCCATGCACCATCGGAACATTTATCAGGTTCATGAGAACTCGGATCACCATTACCTACACCAATAATTTTAGCATCACCAATTAGTTTGAAATAAACCATATTGTTAGCATTTGAAACTTCTCTACCTTTATCATCAACAATCGAAACATTTACAACAACACCATCGTTTCCATCCGCTAAAACCGAAGATTTATCGGCTACAGCAATAACTTTTGTGGCGTGATTAGTAGTTTCAACTTTTGAAGTTAACTTCTTTCCATTTTTGTAAGCAACTGCCTCCAAAGTTCCTGGTTCGTAGTTGACTTCCCATTGCAAATGGCTATTTCTTGGCATGGATTTTTTACCTAAGCTTTTTCCGTTAAGGAATAATTCCACATCGTCGGCATTAGTATTAACCCAAACGTCAATTGGTTTTCCTATTTTTTCTGGCCAATTCCAATGTGGTGAAATGTGCAAAATATCTTCATTTGTCCACCAACTTTTATAGTAGTAATAAATGTTTTTTGGAAAACCGCAAACATCTAAAATTCCAAAATGCGAACTGATATTTGGCCATTTGTAAGGCGTTGGTTCACCACGATAATCAAATCCTGTCCAAACAAAACCTCCAAGCCAATAGTCATTTTCTGCTGCTAATTTCCACCAAGTTTCAGCTTTACTTGCCCACCAAGGATGTGTAATGTCTTGGTCTGGAACATAGGCGCGAATTTCATCTTTTTCATAGATTCCACGAGTAGTTACGGTACTTCCCATTTCGGTTCCAAGCAAAGGTTGATTGGGATGATCGCGATGATAATCGGCAACGGCATATTCACGATAATTAAATCCACGGATTGGAATCACTTCATTTACACCTTTGAATTCGTTAGGCATATCTGCTGCATAAGTTGAAGTTCGAGTTGGGTCTAACTCTTGTTGAATAGCTAAAAGTGATTTTGCAATTCGTTTTCCATAATCGTTTCCTTGAATGTTTTGTTCTTCATTTCCAATGGACCATAAAAAAACGGAAGCATGATTTCTATCGCGTTTAAGTATTCTTTTAAATTGGTCGATATATTCTGGGCTACTGTTTAATAAACGTTGTTCATCAACAACTAACATTCCCAGACTATCACAAGCTTCAAGAAGTTCTGTAGTAGGAGCGTTATGACTAGCTCTGTAAGCATTAGAACCCATTTCTTTCAATAATTTTATACGATAATATTGCATAAAATCGGGTAGCGCACTTCCAATTCCGGCATGGTCTTGATGATTGTTTGTGCCTTGAATTTTGATTTTTTTTCCGTTCAAGAAAAAGCCTTCTTTAGCATCGAATTTAACCGTTTTAATTCCGAAACGTTTTTTTGTTTGATGTACCACTTGGTTTCCTGATTTTACAACAGAAATTACCTTGTACAAATACGGATTTTCAAGTGACCAAAGCGTAACATTTTTTAAATTCAAATTTTGCTTAACGGTAATTTTTCCGTTCACCGAAAGTGTAATTCTTTGTTCCGAAGTTTTACCTAATTGTTTGCCGTTTCTATCGGTAATTATTGAATAAACATCAGCATTAGAAGGTTGCAAATTTTTATTTTCAATTTCTGTTTCTACAGTTACTGTTGCATTTTTATCGTTTACTTTTGAATGTACAAAAACACCATCATTTGGGATGAAAACTTTATCGGTAACATTCAACCAAACGTGTCGATAAATTCCTGCGCCTTCATAAAACCATCCTTCATATTGTGTGGCATCTACTCGAATTACAATGACATTATCGCCTTCAAAATTTACATAATCTGAAACATCGTAGGAATTTCCAACATAACCACTAAAATTAGTTCCTACATAAAATCCGTTGAACCAAATTTCGGCATTTCTATAAATACCATCAAATTGAAGTTCGAATCGTTTTCCATCGTCTTTTTTATCAACAGAAAAATGTTTGCGATACCAACCAATGCTCGTTTCTGGATACATGCCACCAACAGGTTTGTAACCATGACTGTCCATTTCAACTTGCTCTGATTTTACAAAAGGAAGTTCGACAACCCAATCGTGTGGAACGTTGATTTTTTTCCAAGTGGAATCTACAAATTTTGGATTTACAATGGTCGTTGCATAGACATTTGACTTGTGAAGCAACGCTGTTTTTCCATAGTCGAAATCTTTGGAAACATCAGATGAATTTCCAAAATGAAATTTCCAATCTTCGTCTAAACTGATTTTTTTCTGAGCAAAAGTTGTACTTAAACTCATTAGAAGTAGAGCAAAATAGTATATTTTTTTCATTATAATTATTCTTTAAATGCCTCTAATGCTGGTGATGGTTTTCCGTCAGCTTGCCATGCGCTTAAACTGTATCCACTCCATGATTTTGCACCTTGTGGTTCCCAATACATCACTCCCAAACCTCTTTTATTTGGCACTTTTTTTACAGCTTCAATAGTAGCTTTTAATAATTCATAAGTGTTTTGAACTTTGTCGTCTTCACCACCAACTTCAACAATCATAACGTCTTTATTGTAACGTTTGACCATATCGTTTAGGTTGAATTCTAAGTCGGCAATGGTTTCTGAATAATCTTTTTTAATCCAATAAGGATAATAGGAAAGTCCGATGATGTCGTATTTTACATTTTGAGCTGTCGCATTATCAAAGAACGTTCTGAATTTAGCATTGTTGTTTCCTTCATCAACATGAACGATTACTTTGATGTTTTTATCAACCGCTTTTACAGCATCGTAACCTTTATTTAAAAGTTGTCCAAGCTGATTCCAGTTATCGGTGCTTCCTTCTGGCCACATCATTCCGCCAGGAATTTCATTACCCACTTGAACCCATGTTGGAGTTACACCTGCATTTTTTAATGCCGAAATTACATCAAAAGTATGATTGTAAACATCGTTTAATAATTCTGGAAACGAATGATTTTTCCATGCTGCAGGTTTATTCTGTTTAGCTGGATCAGCCCACGAATCAGAATAGTGAAAGTTAATCATCACTCGCATGCCCATTTTTTGAGCACGCAATGCCATGGCTACAGTTTCATCTTTACTACAATGTCCGCTTGCTTTGTCATCATTTGGATTTACCCAAACACGCAAACGAACCGAATTCATTCCTCTATCTTTTAGCAATTGTAAACATTCTTTTTCAGTGCCGTCTTGGTCATAAAATTTGTAACCTGTGGCTTCCATTTGAGGTAACCAACCTATATCGGCACCTTTTGCGAAAGCAGCTTTGTAAACAGTACAAGATGACAAAATGAATGAAATCGATACTATGTAAAATAAATTTTTCATAATTAATTTGGACTAAAAGCATCCATTACAGGAAGTGCATTATTATTAAAATCCCATAAAGCTTGATTTTCCCATGAAGAACCATTTGTAGATTGAGTTCCTCTAAAAGCAACCCATTCTGAACCCCAATAGCAAAAACCTAGTCCATGAGAATTTTGTTTTACAAGGTTTTTTATTGCCAAAACAAAATTTTTCTGACCTTCATTAGTCGCTGGATAAGTCGTAATTAATTGGTCATTTTGTCCCACTATATTGTTGGTCCAATCGTTCCAATTTAATGTAAATGGATAAGCTGTTTCAGCAATAACGACTTTTTTATTGTGTGTTTGTCCTAAAGATGTAATTGTAGAATTTACATCTGAAAGATTTTTCCCATGCCAAATTGGATAATAAGACAATCCGATATAATCATAATTTATTGCACTCATTTTATTGAAAAACCATGTGGCTCCACTTCCGATACCTGCATAATGAAGCATTATTTTTGTATTAGGTTTTTGTGTTCTAATTTTGGTACTTATGGCTACAATCAATTGCAAACTTTGACTTTCATTGTTGATTAAATGTCCTTGAGGCCAAAGAAATCCGCTGTTGATTTCGTTACCTATTTGGATAATATCTGGATTGATTTCTGTTAAAATGGTTGACGTATAATTTTCAGCTGCTGTTTTTAAATCTGTAAAACTTAAACTTTGCCATTCTGTTGGAGTAGTTTGATGTGCAGGATCTGCCCAAGTGTCTGAATAATGGACCGTTAGCCAAACTTTAAATCCTGCATTTTTAGCTCTTGTTGTAAATGTTTTAACTTCATTAAAAGTAGATTGATTTACGGTTGGATTTTTCCATAGACGAATTCTAATAGTATTACAACCTGCATTTTTTAATGTAGTTAATGCGTCTTGTACAGCACCATTATTTTTATATGTTATTCCTTCACTTTCAATTAAAGGTAAAAATGACATATCAGCTGCACGAATAAAATCATCCGTTGGCATTGGATTAGGTGTTGGTGTTTGTTGAGTATCATCACTTGAGGAACATGATGCTAATAAAAAACTGAAAATTAAAATAAATAGCTTTTTCATAACTTTATATTTTTTCGAATTTGAATGTGGTTTTATGATGATAAGTTTCGTCTTTTTTCAAAACTGCACTTGGAAAATGTTCGTGATTTGGTGCATCTGGAAAATTTTGTGCTTCAAAACAAATACCACTTAATGGATGGTAACTCGCATTTTCTTTTCCTTTAATTTGATTAAAACAATTTCCACCAACATAAATATGAATTGCTGGTTGGTTAGTAAAAACCGACATTTTCAAATTATTCTTTTTACTTATTAAAATAGCCGAAACAGTATCGTTATCATTTAAAACAAAGGTGTTATCAATTTTAGTAGGACATTCTTTTGGTAAATTAAAATCGAATGGGCTTCTAGCAACTTCAAAAAATCTACCAGTTGGTATGTTTTCAATATTGGTTTCCAAAGTTTTGGATGAATTTACAAATAAATCTTGATTCACAATATCTTCAGATTGTCCGTTTAAGTTAAAATAGCTATGTTGTGTGAGATTTAAAATGGTGTCTTCAGTAGATTTTGCAAACATATCTACTTTCAATTCGTTATCTTCAGTTAAGATATAAGTCACTTGTGTTGTTAATTGTCCTGGAAAATTTTCTTCATTGTCCTGACTTATATATTCCAACGTAATTGCATTTGTCGTAACATTCTTAACATTCCATAATGCTTTGCTAAAACCATTGATTCCTCCGTGAAGTTGATGAGAACCATGATTTTTAGTAAGTTCTACTTTATTTCCGTTTAAAATAAATTCAGCGTTATTTATTCTTCCTGCATATCTTCCAACTATGGCACCTAAATATGGAGCACTGGGTAAATTAAATGATTGAATATAATTTTCTAAAGTTTCAAATCCTAGAACGACATCAACTTTTTCCTTTTTGGAAATTGGAATTTTTATTGAAGAAATTACTGCTCCATAATTAATCACTTCAACTTCAAAACCATTTTTATTGGACAAATTGTAACAAAACACTTCTTTATCACTAGGTAAATAACCGAATGATTTGTCTTTTTTAGATTCTTTAAAATGTGAATTACGAATTTTTAACATCATTATTTTATTAATATAATATCAAAAGTAAAAAAATACATTTCTAAACCATACCAGTACCTACCAGTTTTTATGTAACTTGCCACCAGTTAATTTATTTCTTATGAAAATTATTACTGTTGATAATCATTCCAATTTACCAAAGTACAAACAAATTGTCCATTCAATAGAAGCTGCTATTTCTGAAAATCGATTGAAAAAAAATGACAAATTACCTTCTGTTAACAAGGTAAGTTTAGAATTTTCTATTTCAAGGGATACCGTTTTATTAGCTTATGATGAACTTAAAAAACGTGGAATTATTTATGCTATTTTAGGAAAAGGTTACTATGTAAAAAGTGTTGAGTTTAGTTTTGAGCAAAGGATCTTTTTATTGTTTGATGAATTGAACATTTTTAAAGAAGACATCTATAATTCCTTTTTAGAAAAGATGAATAACACGGCTCAAGTTGATATCTTTTTTCATCATTTTAATATTGAAATGTTTAAGAAACTGATTAATGAAAGCAATGGAAACTATTCTAAATATATCATTATGCCAACAAATTTAGTAGGTACGGCATCTTTAATAAAAACACTTCCCAAACAAGATGTTTATATTTTAGATCAAACGAATTCTGATTTGAAAGATTATCCTTCTATTCATCAAAATTTTGTAAAAGACATCTATGAAGCTTTATTAAATGGAAAACATTTAATTGACAAATATCAAAAGTTAATTTTAATTTTTCCAGGATTTCGTGAACCATTAGGAATGAAAATTGGATTTGAAAAATTCTGTAATGACTATCATTTAAATCATGAAGTCATCAATCAATTTAAAGAAAGAGAGTTACAACGAGGTGAAATTTATGTAATTCCAGACGATAGAGATTTAGTAAAAGTCATAGAAGAATCGAAAACTCAAAATTTAAAATTGGGCTTAGATTTCGGAATCATTTCTTACAACGAAACACCTTTAAAAAAAGTTGTAGAAAACGGAATCACAACTATATCTACAGATTTTAATGAAATGGGAAAACAACTTGCTGCGATGATTTTGGAAAATAAAAAAGTTCAAATAGAAAATAAAAACAGTTTGATTATCCGGAATTCTTTATAAATAAAAAAGCTTCTGAAAAAATCAGAAGCTTTTTACATACACGATTCAAGTAAAATATCTAACCAACTTCTAAATGATTATGTTAATTTTGTAGATTATGTTAATATTTAAATTTTTTTGGATTTAAGCTTTTATTTACTGATTTAAAAACTTTCAATCTGTATAGAAAAAAGTAACATATACTTTATGAGCTAAGTAAATTCAATTTTTAAAATAAAAAAAACTTCCTCAATTTCTTGAGGAAGTTTTAACAAATTAACTATTAAAAAAAACTATCTTTTAATAACACGTAGTGTTTTAGTGTTGGACTCTTGAGATACAATTACATTGTAAACTCCAGATGGATATTGGTTTCCTAATTCAAAGTTTTGAATATCAGAAGCGTTTATCGTTTTATCTTCTAGAAGTTTTCCTATCATGTCGTAAACTCTAACTT
>NZ_BAABCT010000008.1:0-98843 GCF_039539185.1 Flavobacterium cheonanense
AAGTTGTACTGAAGACCAACACCAAGCCAACAGAAGATCTGAATTTATTATTACTAAATTGTAGATTATTTAATATACAATTGTTTAAACCCTGGGAACCGTTCAAGTAATTGAGCGGTTCTTTTTTTACCTCTTACTTACCTGTATGAAGTAAACAATTTGAAGGTTGTACCATAAATACTTTATTTAATGTACTACAAACAAATACTGATAATAACGTAAATTATAAACCATTTAAGGAACTAAAAAAGAAAGCAACTAAGATGAAAGTAACATCTAAATAACCTTCTAAAACTTCTTTACAATTATGTTTCCTTCCCATCGGTTACTTAAATAGTATATTCATTTAAAAGACCAATAACGTTGGTGAAATTTATTCATTACTATTTCTTTTATTGCATGATAAGTGTTAACAATAATGATAAAAACACATAAAAAAAACCATCTGAAAACAGATGGTTTATTCAAAATTAAACAAAACTATAAATCAATTATTTTTTCATAAACATATTAGTGTAATACTTTTTACCTGTAGCAGGGTTAACTGTAATAGATATTCCGAAGTGAGTATAATCTCCATCTAAATTAGCTTTGTGTCCAGGACTTTGCAACCATGCATACAAAGCTGAATTTGGGGTAGAAAAATTATACGCAATATTTTCTCCAACTTTTACAGCACCCAAAACTTGTATTATATTGTTTGAACGCTCTTCAAAATAATCATGATTAACTACATTATTGTCAATCATGTATTGATTATGCTCTAAAGACTTATATGAAATGTGGTTAATAATTTCTAAAGCATTAAGACCTTTATTTACTCTATAATCATTGATTACTTCAGCTAATTTTAACTCATCTTGAGTGTAATTATAATCAGTGATTAATTTCGCTTCAACTTGTCCTTCTTCTTTAGAATCTGGTGAACAAGAAATCATAGTGAATACCAAAGCCATTGGCACAAACAATCTTAGTAGTTTTGCTTTCATAATAGTAGGTTAAGTTTTTTAAAGATAGATGTGGGGCAAAAATCTTTATGTTAATATTGTATGAACGTTTTCTCTGATTTGGTTATACAATATTACTACTATGTCGTTAAACTGACAAATAAAATCGATGAAATGCATCTTTTTTATTTTTTAATAAGAACTTTTCTTACAATTAAGATGAAAGTCTTTCAATTTTCCAGTTAAAATCATCTTGCAATTGATATCTAATTCTATCATGAAGACGATTAGGACGACCTTGCCAAAATTCAACTTCTTGAGGTCTAATTAAATATCCTCCCCAATTTGTTGGTCTTGGAATTTCTTTTCCGTCATAATATTGTTCTAATTCCCTTAACTTCTCTTCTAAAACAAGTCTAGATGCAATTACCCTACTTTGGTTAGAAGCAATAGCTCCAAGCTTGCTGCCTGTAGGACGAGAATCGAAATAATTGTCAGACACATTGGTAGGAGTTTTTTCAGCAATACCTTTAATTATTACCTGACGTTCTATACTTGGCCAAAAAAAAGAAAGACAAACATTTGGGTTGTTTGCTATGGCTTGACCTTTTTCTGAATCATAATTAGTGTAGAAAATAAAACCTTCTTCGTTAAACTTTTTAAGTAGTACGACTCTAGATTTAGGAAATCCATCAACACCAATAGTAGAAATAGTCATGGCATTGGCTTCATCAACATCATCTAAATCTTCGGTTTCATGGAACCATCTATTAAATAAATTGATTGGATCTTCTGGAATAGTAGTTTCCAAAAGTTCACTTTTTTCGTAGGATTTTCTGTAATTGCTTAAATCTTTCATTGTACTATAAATTGCTTTTATAGATACAAAGTTACTGAGATTTTGTTCTTAAAACGGAAACAAATGTTAAAATGAATTACTATTTAGCCCTGATGCTGGAATTGTTTGAGCTCTTTTTATATTGTTGCCTTCGAGAGCATTTCGACAGGATCAACATAAAACCTCAGGCAACAATATAAAAAAGCGAGTTCCTGCAGCAGGAAAAGGGTTTTCTGATAATGACCGAGCCATTCGCTCCTACTCCATTTCAAATTCTCTTCCATCGTCTGCCAGAAGAACGTTTGGAAAAATGGTTTGAGCTTCGGTTTTAAAGTATTCTATGTTGCCATAGCGTGTAGAATAATGTCCAAGTATTAGATGTTTGACTTTTGCTTTTAAAGCAATTGTAGCGGCTTGTTTAGCAGTTGAATGCATAGTTCGTTCCGAAAGATGGGCTTCACTTTCTAGAAAAGTACTTTCGTGATACAGATAATCTACATTTTCAATAAGTGGAATTATAGATTCATCGTACATAGTATCACTACAAAAAGCATAGCTTTTAGCAACTTGTGGATCAAAAGTTAGTTCTGAATTTGGAATAATGGTTCCGTTATCTAAAGTAATATCGCCACCATATTTAATTTTATTGAAATAAACTTTATCTATTTCATAATTTTCAACGGCTTCTACATTTAACTTTCGCTCTATATTTTTTTCTTGAAAAAGAAATCCATTGGTATAAATACGATGGTTAAGAGGAATGGTCTTCACTACTACTCTATCGTCTTCAAAAATAGTTTCAGATTCATTGGATTCTAATTCGTGAAAATATAAATTATAACCTGTGTAGGAACCAGAAGCTCGTAATTGAAGTAGAATGATTTCTTTGATTCCTTTTGGGCCATAAACGGTTAAATCACTTTCTCTGTTGAGCAACATAAAAGTTGATATTAATCCAACTAATCCATAAAAATGATCACCATGAAGATGAGAAATAAAGATATGGTTAATTTTAGAAAACTTGACTTTGCTTTTTCGCAATTGCACTTGAGTACCTTCTGCACAATCAATTAAAAACACACGATTTTTAATTTCTAAAACTTGAGATGTTGGATTGGAAATGGTTCTTGGAGTAGCAGCGTAACAGCCTAATATAGTAAGTTTCATTTGATAGTTTAGAAGTTTATGAGTTTAAATGTTTAAGGATTTCTAAACTTATAACTTGTCCGTTTTATCATTCTCAATTTTACCCAACTTCACTACTTTAATTATAATATAAATTAATAATCCAAGATTTACAGAAAGTCTTAAATAATCAAATTCTTGAGTTTTAAAACTTGTTATTAATCGGCTTGCAAATAAATAAGTTAAAATAAATAAAACTCCTACGTATATATATAATATTGTCTTGTTGTCTAGTTTCATAAATATTGTATTGATTAAAAAGATGAGATTCCTTCGGAATGACAAATGGTGATTAAAATCCTAAATCGCGTTCGATTTCTTCCATTTCAATAATATCGTGTGCTTCTTGTAATGAAGGAACAACAATTAACTTTGTTGGGACAGCATTAAAATCAATTCCATCGGCAACAATTACGAATGATTTCTTTCCTTTTTGGTGAGCTTTTGATAAATCAGAAAACAATTTAATATCCTTTAAAGTAACTTCTTTATCATGAGTAATGTCTAGAATTAAATTTTGAGATTTAAAACTATTGTGCTCATGTGTTACTTTTTCAAGAAATGAATTTACATTACCTTGAGTATCCTTTATGGTCGTTGTATGCCCTTTTTGATCTACTTTCATTTATTGTTTTATTTTTGAAGCTAATAAATAAATCACTGCCATTCTAATCGCAACTCCATTTTCAACTTGATCTAAAATAACCGATTGTTGAGAATCTGCTACATCTGAAGTAATTTCAACTCCACGATTTATTGGTCCTGGGTGCATGATTACTATTTCTTTGTTTAACGAATCTAATAACGCTTTATCGACACCATATTGTTGTGCATATTCTCTAGTTGATGGAAAGTAATTTACATCCATACGTTCGTTCTGAACTCGAAGCATATTGGCAACATCACACCATTCTAGAGCTTTTCTTAAAATAGGTTCAACAGAAACTCCTAGACTTTCAATATATTTTGGAATTAATGTTTTTGGTCCACACACTTTTACTTCGGCACCTTGCATTTGCAAGGCATAAATATTTGAAAGTGCTACACGCGAATGCAAAATATCACCAACAATAACCACTTTTTTTCCTGCAACTTCACCTAATTTTTCTCTAATCGAAAAACTATCCAATAAAGCTTGTGTTGGATGTTCATGAGCACCATCACCAGCATTTACAATACTTGCTTTAACATTTTGAGATAAAAAATAAGCTGCTCCAGGATTGGCATGACGCATCACCACCATATCCACTTTCATTGAAAGAATATTGTTTACTGTATCAATTAGTGTTTCACCTTTTTTAACAGATGATTGTGCTGCTGAAAAACTAATAACGTCTGCTGAAAGTCTTTTCTGAGCTAATTCAAATGATAATTTTGTTCTTGTACTGTTTTCAAAAAAGATGTTAGCAATAGTAATATCTCTCAAAGAAGGTACTTTTTTAATTGGTCGATTGATGACTTCTTTAAAATGGTCAGCCGTTTCAAAAATCAAATCGATGTCTTCTTTTACAAGGTATTTTATTCCTAATAAATGGTTTACACTTAATTCTTTCATTTATATAGTTAGTTGTGTTGTAGTTGTAATTACTTTTTCTAAATCAAATAAACAGCATCTTCACCATCATTTTCAATCCAGCAAACTTTCACTTTTTCATTATTTATGGCATCTACTTGCCTTCCTCTATAATCGGGTTGAATTGGTAAATGACGACTAAATCTTCTGTCAATTAAAGTCAATAGTTCTACTTCAGATGGTCTTCCAAACGATTGAATTGCGGTTAAAGCTGCGTTAATGCTTCTTCCTGTATACAAAACATCATCAATGAAAACCACTTTTTTATTTTCTACTAAAAAATCTATTTGGGTTTTATTGGCTTCTAATGGTTTTTCACCTCGACGAAAATCATCTCTAAAAAATGTTATGTCTAAAAAACCAAGCTGAATGCTTGCTACTTTGTATTCTTGCTCTAAAATTTGCTTAATTCGCTCTGCCAGAAACTTTCCTCTTGGTTGTAAACCTATTAAAACGGTTTCAGAAAAATCAAGATGCTTCTCAATTAACTGACAAGCCAAACGATGTAGAATGATGTTAACTTCTTTTGCAGTGAGTAATATTTTTTGACTCATAATGAAGTGGTTGTTTGGTGTGTAAAAGTAAATAAAATTATTTGAAGCTACTAATTCGTTGCGCATAAAAAATCCCTTTACTGCTGGTAAAGGGATTTAGCTTTATTCTTTCTCTATTTATTTTGAAATCCAATCTACAATTTCTGCATCTGTAGGAAGTACTTGTGGCGAAACTACTTTTTCTAATTCACCATTTTCATTAATCAAATATTTTTGAAAATTCCATTCTACTTGACTGTCTTGCAAACCATTTCTAGATTTTTGAGTTAAGAATTGATACAATTCACACATATCACTTCCTTTTACAGAGACCTTACTCATCATAGGAAAAGTTACACCATAATTTTTCTGACAAAAAGCACCAATTTCATCATTTGTTCCAGGTTCTTGTTTTCCAAAATTATTGGCAGGAAATCCAACAATTACAAAATTTTTATCTTTGTATTTTTCATAAATTGCCTCTAAGTCTTTGTACTGAGGAGTCAATCCACATTTAGAAGCCGTATTTACAATTAGAATTTTCTTTCCTTTTAGAGAAGCAAAATCAAATTCATCGCCACTTAAATCTTTAACCTTAAATTGGTAAATGTTTTCTTTATTCATAGTTTCAGTTTTTGCAATCAACTCAGATTTAGCATTTGTTTGTGCTTCATTTTTACAACTAACAAGCATAAATACGGATAACAATGCTATAAATTTTGTTTTCATAATTATTTATTTTTTTATAAAATTACGTAATAAAGTTAGGTGTAGTTCACTTATCAATATATAAATAAATGTTAAATTTTACATTTTATAAAACCATAAGTTGTCACTTTACGTAGATAAAATTACTCTAAATAATTTTATTAATTTTGAACAAACCCAAAAGCTTATGACACAAGAACAACTGATTCCGCTAATTTTAAAGAAAGACGACCGAGCGTTTACTATCATGTATGATATGTACTCAAAAAGTCTGTTTGCAGTAATTTCTAACTTGGTAAAAGAAACTGATGAAGCCGAAGATGTACTACAAGAAGTATTTGTAAAGATTTGGAAAAATATTGAATCTTATAATGATTCCAAAGGACGCTTATATACATGGATGTTGAATATTGCAAGAAATACAGCAATAGATAAACTTCGTTCTAAAGGATATAACAACAGTCAAAAAAACCTATCATCTGATAATTTCGTACATCTGTTAGACGACAGCAACAAGTTAATCAATCGCATCGATACGATTGGAATTCAAGAATTCGTAAAAAAATTAAAACCAAAGTGCATCCAATTAATTGAATTGCTATTCTTTCAAGGATACACCCAACAAGAAGCTTCTGACGAACTTGAAATTCCGCTTGGCACTGTTAAAACACAAAATAGAAATTGCATCAATGATTTAAGAACTTATTTACAAGTATAATGAACACACAAGAATACATAGAATCAGGAAACTTAGAACTTTACGTTTATGGTTTATTAAACGAAAGCGAAACTAAGGAAATTAGCGAATTGGCAAAGATCAATCCGGCTGTAGGACAAGAAATCATTTCAATTGAAAAAGCTATTCTAAATTTATCAAGCAGTTTTTCTCCAAACATATCTGCAGAAAATTTTGAAAAAATCAAAGCCAAATTAGAATTGAAACATGGAAAAGTAATTGATATGAAACCAAAATCAAATTGGTCACAATATCTTGGATGGGCAGCTTCAATTGCACTATTAGTTGGTGTAGGATATCAATATACCCAATTAAATTCAACATCACAACAATTGAACACTATTGAAACTGAAAAATCAAATCTTCAAAAATCGGTAGTTGAATTGGAATTAAAAAACAAAGAAACTGCAACGGCGTTGAATGTTATTAGAGACGAAAAAAACACAATTGTAAACTTGGCTGGACAAACGGTTGCTCCTACTTCATTTGCTAAAATCTATTGGAATAAAGAAACTTCAACAGTTTATGTAGATGCAAAAGGATTGCCTGAGCCACCTGAAGGAAAAGTATACCAAATATGGTCTTTGAAATTGAGCCCTACTTTAACTCCAACAAGCATTGGATTATTAGAAGATTTCAAAGGAAACAACGAAAAATTATTTGCTGTTAGCGGAACTTCTGATGCTGAAGCCTTCGGGATTACTCTTGAACCAGCTGGCGGAAGTAAAACGCCTACAATGGAACAATTATATACTTTAGGAAAAGTATAATTATTTTAAACCCTAATTTAAAATAGAAAAGGTTCAACTTGATTGTTGAACCTTTTTTTATGTCTAATTCTTTAAGAATTTTTTGTATCTGAAATAGGCAAATGTTGCTAAGATTGTTAATCCTGCTAGCGAATAATAAAACTCTACTGGAGTTACAACTTTATCTCCACTCGCATAAGAATGTAAACCTGTTAGATAGAAATTCACTCCAAAATAAGTCATCATGATTGAATAGAAAGCAACTACACTCATCAAATTATAAATCCATAATCCGCGTAAAGCAGGAACGAAACGAGCATGAATTACAAAAGCATAAATCATAATACTAATTAATGCCCAAGTCTCTTTTGGATCCCAGCCCCAATATCTACCCCAAGATTCATTTGCCCATTGTCCGCCAAGGAAATTTCCAATGGTTAGCATTACTAAACCTATGGTTAAAGCCATTTCGTTGATATAAGTGATTTCTTTGATGTTCAAACTCATTTTGGCTTTGTTCTTTTCGTTGGTGAACAACATCAATACTAAAGCTACAACACCTAAAATCATTCCTAGCGTAAATGGCCCATAACTTGCAACAATAACTGCTACGTGAATCATTAACCAATACGAATTCAAAACCGGTTGTAAATTAGCAATCGCTGGATCCATCCAATTCCAGTGAGCAATCATTAAAATCATAGAAGCTACGAAGGTTCCAGAAGCAACCGTTAATTTAGACTTTCTATCGAATGCTAAGGTAAAAAACATCGTTGCCCAAGCTACATAAATCATACTTTCATAGGCATCACTCCATGGAGCGTGTCCTGATATATACCATCTTGCGATTAATCCTAATGTATGTAAACCAAATAAAATACTTATTAATATATGAAAAGCATTGATGATTATTCGAATTGATTTCTTCTCAAAAAAGATGTTTACAATAGTAAATACCAACATTAGTACACCACAAAGCATATACAAATAATAGAGATTTTTGAAAATATCATATTTATTATACATTATTTCAGAATCAATCTTGTCATCGCTTGGCCTTACTGCTTTACCTTCTTTCTTTTGATAATTTTCCATACCAACTAAGAAAGTATTAGCCATAGTATAGTTATCATCTTGTGAAGATTTCATCAAAGCATCTAGGTAAATCGGAAGTGCATTTTTTATGGTATCCAACGATGTTCCAGTAGCATGATTTATTTCTAAATAGGAAGCCCATTTGTTATTTTTATCATTTGGTACAGGAAATATTTTTAAGATTTGACCACTCAAAGCTGTATTTAATAGATTTACTTTTTTATCAGTTTCTATAAAATCCTTCTCAAATTTACTTGGAACTTGTGCCTTGTAAGCCGATTCTAAATAAGGTGACAATTTATAATTTCCTTTGGCATCAAAAAATGACTTTAATGAAGCATAGGTTTCCTTTTTATCAATTCCGATAATTTTTCTAATACTGTCGTTTCCACTTTTTATATAAACCAATGGAACTTCATACCAAGCAATAGGAAACTGCGTCATAGAAACAAATACTTGATCCGAATTCATATCTTCGTAAGTATCTTTCTTACTAACTTTTCTAAGTAATTCTGATGAAAACGTATTGATTGGTTTCATTCTTCCACCTTCATCTTGAATTACCAATCGTCCAAATTGAGCGGCATGTTTTTCAGAAACTTTATATTTTAAAATAGAATCAACATAATTAAATTTTGCACTCTTTGTAGGAACTTTTTCTTTTCCATGATTGTGACCATCGTGATTATTGTGATTTTGAGAAAATCCAGTAAAAGATAACATTAATGCCAAAATGGTAATTAATTTCGACTTTTTATCTTTAATAACTTCTAACTTTCGTTTCAAATCAGTAAAACGAGAATGTTTTGTAAACAATATGGCCATCATTGCAAAGAATAAAATAAAATAACCAATGTAGGTAATTAAGGTACCCCAAAAATCATGATTTACAGAAAGGACAGTACCTTTTTCATCTGGATCAAAGTTGGCCTGAAAAAATCTAAATCCTTTGTAGTCCAAAATATTATTCATAAAAATTCTTGCGTCAAATTTGTCATTTCCGTCAATTACAGTGACTTTACTTTCAAATGATGAATATCTTTTTTCAGTTCCTGGATAACGTTGTGCGATAAAGTCATTTAATTTAAGACTAAATGGCAATGTGTAAACTTTACTTCCAAAGAAAAAAGTAAATTCTAATTTTCCAATTTTAACTGTTTGAGGTACACCTTGCTTACCTTTAGAACCTACTAAAGTAATTTCCTTTTCTTGACCTTCTGTTTTTACCTTAAGTACTAAAGCATCTTCACCATTTTTTGCTTTATAATCACCACTTGGTTTATAATCTTTTTCTCCTTTTATAGGTTGATCTGGAAATACAAATTGTGCGCCTCCCATGTTATATAGTGAACGAAACATCAACGGTTGAACTACATCTTTAGCAACTGTTCCTTGAAATTTATCTGCCATTCGCATAAAATTTCCTTCAAAAGGAGCTTCAATTGTGGTTGTTCCGTCTTTAATTGTGATGTTGATTGCGCCTTTAGTGTAAGAATTTAGAGCAAATAAAACATTGTGAATATTTTGAACTTCACCTTCTTTCAAATAATGTTCATGACGTTCACCGCCACCAGATTCAACCATTTTTAAATGAAACTTTCCGTTTGGCGTTTCTTTGATTGATTCTTTAGCATCAAGAATAAATTTTTCATATTCTACCTCAAAAGAAGTTTCATCGAATTTATCTTGAAAATTGAAATGATTATCTGCAATTGGTGAAAGAGACACTGAAGAAAACAATAATGGATGTTCAAATACTCTTCTTCTCATTTCTCCTTGATATTGTCCATCTACAAAATAAGTAAGATAATTTTTATCAGAGTAAATTTGATTAGAAGCTTCGCCTTCGCGAATTGGCATCATACCTTCATAACTTATATATCTGGTAATTGCTGCACCTATAATAATAAAAATAAAAGAAAGATGTAATAATAAAGTAGCCCACTTCTCTTTTTTCCACAATTGATATCTAGAAATATTTCCGAAGAAATTGATTAAGAAAAAAATGTGTATGGCTTCAAACCACCATGCATTATAAATAATTACTCGAGCTGTATCTGTATTGTAAGCGCTTTCAATAAAAGTTCCAGCTGCCATTGCAACAGCATAACCAATAAATAGAACAGCCATTAAACGTGTTGAGAAAAGTATAGATTTAATTTTTTCCATGAGGATTTTTGGAATGATTTTAAAAAAGTGTCACAAAAGTAAATTAAAATTGTGGATTTTTTTAAAATTATAACATGGTTTTAAGGGATTTTTAAGAGACGTTGAGAATATTAATTTTTACTGGTGCAGTAAAATATATTTTCAATATTTTTACCGAATGATTTCAATTACTATAATTGGTTCGGGCAATGTCGCACAACATTTAATAAAAGCCATTTCTAAAACTACAATTTTAGAAGTGACTCAAGTGTATGTACGAAATATTGATTCTGTTTCGCATCTAATTGATTATGATAAAATTACAAATGACATTTCGAAGTTAAAAAATGCTGATTTATATATTATTTCAGTTTCTGATGATGCTATTCAAACAGTTTCAAAATCCTTATTTTTTTCTAATAAATTAGTAGCACATACTTCAGGAAGTGTTGCTATGGAAGAACTATCAGACAACAATAGAAAAGCCGTTTTGTATCCATTACAAACTTTATCCAAGAAAAAAGAAGTCGATTTTACAACGGTTCCACTTTGCATCGAAGCTCAAAATGAAGCTGATTTACAACTTTTAACTGAAGTTGCTCAAAATCTTTCAGATCATGTCTACAATGTTGATTCGGAACAGCGAAAATCTTTACATGTTGCTGCGGTTTTTGTTTCCAATTTTGTAAATCACTTATATAAAATAGGAAGTGATATTTGTATCGAACACAAAGTACCATTTGAAATTCTAAAACCATTAATTTTAGAAACTGCTAAAAAAGTTCAAATAATGGAACCAAATGAAGCACAAACTGGTCCGGCAAAACGAAATGACACTTCAACAATAAACAAGCATTTAGCAATATTAACTGATGAAAATCAGAAAGATATCTATAAAATTCTAACCAAATCTATTATCGATAATGGCAAAAAGTTATAAAGAAATAATGAATACAATTGACACCTTTATTTTTGATGTTGATGGTGTTTTAACCGATAATTCTGTTCACGTTTCTCAAAATGGTGAGATGTTGAGAATTATGAATATTCGTGATGGTTTTGCCATGAAAGCTGCTATCGAAAGTGGTTATAATGTTTGCATCATTTCTGGTGGAAATAATGAAGGTGTTCGAATTCGCTTAAGAAATTTAGGAATTACCGACATTCATTTAGCATCACCAAACAAGGTAGAAACCTTTAAAGAATACACGGAATTATACAATATCAAGCCAGAAAATGTACTTTACATGGGAGACGATATTCCTGATTATCATGTGATGCAATTGGTAGGCTTACCAACTTGTCCGCAAGATGCTGTTGCTGAAATCAAAGCGATTTCTAAATACATTTCTCACAAAAATGGTGGAAAAGGCGCTGTTAGAGAAGTTATAGAACAAGTTATGAAAGTACAAGGAAAATGGCATTTGTATTACAACGGAAAACACGATTAACGATTTACAAGTTTCGGGTTTCGAGTTACGAGTTTCGTGGTAAAGGTTAATTAAAATTCATTATACAACAATACAACAATACAACAATACATTATACAACAATACATTATACAAAAACACATTATACAAAAAAAATGAACTTCCTAAAACTAATACGTTACCAAAACCTTCTTTTAATAGCATTAATGCAACTTATTATTCGATTTGGATATTTAGAACTCATCAATATTCCGCTTTCACTTTGGTATTGGCAATATTCTTTGCTGATTTTAGCAACTGTTTTAATTGCTGCTGGTGGTTATGTAATCAACGATATTTTCGATCAAGAAACTGATGCTGAAAACAAACCAAATAAAACAATTATTGGAAAATCAATTTCTGAATCTAATGCTTATATTATTTATGCTTCACTAACTATAACTGGAGTTGCGTGTGGATTTATTTTAGCTAATTCTGTTTCTCATCCTAACTTTGCAGTGGTTTTTGTTTTGATTGCTACACTACTCTATTTTTATGCAAGTACTTTAAAACAAATAGCTTTAGTTGGAAATATTGTAGTTGCATTATTACTGGCTTTTAGCGTCATTATCATTGGAATGTTTGACATTTTTCCAAATACATTTGATATCAACCGAAAACAAATGACTTTGGCTTTTAGTATCCTTTTAGATTATGCCAAGTTTGCTTTCATTATCAATCTAGTTCGTGAAATAATTAAAGACATTCAAGATGTAAAAGGCGATACTCTTCAAGAAATGAAAACCTTACCAATTGTTATTGGTGTTGCAAAAACTAAAATAATTGCTTTCATATTGTTATTGCTGCCAAGTTTGTATTTATTGTATTACTCTAAAACGTATTTATTTGAAAACAACTTGTTTTATGGATTAGCTTACATTTTAGCTTTAGTTGTTGCTCCAATGATTATGTGTTTAGTTCAAATTTGGAACGCCAAAGAAAACAACGATTACAAAAAAATTAGTACGCTTTTAAAATGGATTATTTTCTTCGGAATTTTATCAATCGCCGTCGTTACTTTAAATATCAAATACAATGCTTAAGGACTATAAAATAATTTTAGCATCTGGTTCACCACGACGTCAACAATTTTTTAAAGATTTCGATTTACAATTTGAAATTAGATTAAAAGAAATTGAAGAAATCTATCCTGAAAATCTAAAAGCTGAGGAAATTACAAATTATCTTGCCGAACTAAAAGCAAAAGCGTTTGAAGGTGAATTAGCAGACAACGAAATCTTGATTACGAGTGATACTTTAGTTTGGTTAAACGACAAAGCTTTGGGCAAACCAAAGGATTATGACGACGCTTTTCAAATTTTAAAATCTTTATCCAATCAAACGCACGAAGTAATTACATCGGTTTGTTTTAAAACAACTACTAAAACGGAAACTATTTTTGAAATAACAAAAGTATCTTTTCGAGAATTATCTGATGATTCAATACGTTACTATTTAGATAATTACAAACCATTTGACAAAGCTGGTGCCTACGGAATTCAAGAATGGATTGGTCTGATTGGTATACATAAAATTGAAGGTTCTTACACTAATGTTGTTGGTTTACCTACAGAAAAAGTATATACTTATTTAACATCTTATTTGGATTAAAGTGTGTAAATTTACATTACAATAAAAAGTGATGAAAGTTTATGGAAACCGAAGAAGAAATCAATGCAAAAATTTTAAAAATTACAATGGTTATTCAAGAAAATTATCCTGAATTATCAAAGTACTTAAATGAAATGCCTATCACAATTCCAATTGATAGCAATCCGAAAATGAATGTGAAAAATCTAGAAAAATATTACGATTCTTTAGTAAATCTTTTCAGAAATTATGTTGCAGTACATCAATTAAATTACATTAATCAGCATAAAAATTCAGGACATTTGTGACAAAAAAAATGTGATATATATAACTTTAATTAAAATTTATGTAACACATTAAACGAATCATTTAATCAATTTTACACCTACAAATAAGGTTTAACTAAAATTGAAACAAAATGAAAAAATTCACTTTCTACACTATGATGTTGTTACTAACTGTAACCATCTTTCCAACCAATTCTTTTGCAATTAATGAAAAGGTTCCTACATCATCATCCAATCCAAAAGAAGTCCCTGCTGAAGTAAAACTACTACTAAATAGATTGGAAGAAATTAAAAAAATGGACAAGTCCAATCTAAATTCTACAGAAAAAAAAGAACTTAGAAAAGAAGTTAAAGCAATTAAAAAAACTTTAAAATCAACCGGTAATGGCGTTTACCTATCAATTGGTGCTATAATTATCATTGTTCTGTTATTAATTTTATTGCTATAAGTAAGATGAAATTAAAACTATTTCTTTTTAGTTTACTGCTTATTGCAACTAGTACTATTCAAGGTCAAACCGAAGTAAAAATTACTTTTGGAACTCCTCCTGAATGGGCACCAGCAAATAGAGTTGAAACTCAATATTATTATTTGCCTGATATTGATGCATATTACGATGTACCATATGCTCGGTTTATTTACATAAAAAATGGTAAATGGATACGTGCTACTTCATTACCATACAGATATAGAAATTATAATTTGAGAGGTGGAAATATCATTTATTTAACAGATTACAGAGGAACTTCACCATATAAGTTTCACAAAAATCATAAAATAAAATATCCTAAAAAAGCACATTCAACCAAAGTTTATGTTGTGAAAAAGGAAAAAAATAAGGATCGAAAAAAGAATCCTAAAAAAGGAAAAAACAAAAAAGATTAGAAATCAAATCAAAAGCAATGTTTCATTATGTTGCTTTTTTTTTGTTAAAGAAATTCCAAATTTTTAAAAAATAAAACTTCACTTTATATTTATTGCTACATTTGATGCTATTGCAAAATAATAGTAAACAATGCAGAAATATTACTCTTTTCTATTCCTTCTTTCCTCTTTCATTGTTTTTGGACAACGACCTCAAAAACCTAATGCTGTAGAGATTTATCATCAAATTGAAAAACTAAATTTCTTAGGTTCAGTTTTATATGTCGCTGCACATCCTGATGATGAAAATACGCGTTTAATTTCTTATTTATCAAACGAAAAAAATGCTCGTACAGGATATCTTTCTTTAACTCGTGGCGATGGCGGACAAAACTTAATTGGTCCTGAACTACGCGAATTGCTTGGAGTTATTAGAACGCAAGAACTTATTGAAGCTCGTAAAATTGATGGTGGCGAACAATTATTCTCTCGTGCCAACGATTTTGGTTATTCTAAAACTCCTGATGAAACTTTACAAATTTGGGATAAAGAACAAGTATTAAGTGACGTAATTTGGGTAATTAGAAAATTCCAACCCGATGTAATTATCAATCGATTTGATCATCGTTCACCAGGAACTACGCATGGTCATCACACAGCTTCTGCAATGTTGAGTTTGGAAGCTTTTGATAAAACTAATGATAAATCTATTTTTCCAAATCAGTTGCAATATGTCAGTACTTGGCAACCAAAACGTATTTTTTTCAATACAACGTGGTGGTTTTACGGAAGTAAAGAAAAATTTGAAAAAGCTGATAAATCCAATTTAAGTAAATTGCAAATTGGTGTTTATTACGAGCTATTTGGAAAATCCAATCAAGAAATTGCAGCTTTAAGTAGAAGTTGTCATCAATCACAAGGTTTCGGAAATACCGGAACTCGTGGCGAAGAAGACGAATATTTAGAATTTCTAAAAGGTGAATCATTGAATGATAAAACCAATTTATTTGAAGGAATTGACACCACTTGGAATCGTGTAAAAGGTGGAAATGCTATTGGAATTATTTTAGAAAACGTACAAAAGAATTTCGATTTCAAAAATCCTGAAGCAAGTATTGCTGAATTGGTAAAAGCCTATGATTTAATTCAAAAATTAGAAGACAATCATTGGAAAACTATAAAATCGGAAGAAATTAAAAAGATAATTGCCGCTTGTGCAGGTTTATATTTGGAAGCTGTTGCCGATGTTCAAGAAGTTGCTTTAGGAAGTAAAACTAAAGTAAAACAAGAAGTTATCAATAGAAGTTCTGTAAAAATGAATTGGATTTCTAGTATCGATAATTCTAAAAAAAATGAGCTTCCATTTAATAAAGTAGTTAATGACAATATTGAAGTTGAAATGGAAAACAACGATCCATACACAAATCCATATTATCTAAACGAAAAAGGGACTGAAGGAATGTATGTTGTTAATGACCAAAGGAATATTGGAAAACCTGATGTTATTTCTAGGATTTCTGAAACTTTTTTAATTGAAATAAATGGAGTTACAATTCCTTTTGAAAAAAATATAGTCTACAAATACAATGATGATGTAAAAGGTGAAGTCTATCAACCACTTGATATTGTTCCGGTTGCCACATCCTCAATTCAAGAGAAAGTTTATATTTTTCCGAACAATAAAGAAAAAGCTGTTGTTGTAAAAATAAAAGCTGGTAAAGAAAACATATCGGGTTCGGTAAAACTAGAAGTTCCACAAAATTGGATAGTTTCACCATCTTCAATTCCATTTACATTGACTAAAAAAGGTGAAGAGCAATTAGCAGTTTTCAATGTAACTCCATCTAAAGAAGCATCAGACGTAACTTTAAAAAGCATCATCACTATTGACGGACAAACTTATGATAAAGAAAAAATAGACATCAATTATCCGCACATTTACAAACAAATGGTTTTAAAACCTGCTGAAGCAAAAGCTATAAAACTGAACATCAAAACTAAAGGTGAAAAAATTGCTTACATCATGGGCGCAGGCGATGAAGTTCCGAAAAGTTTGATGCAAATGGGATACGAGGTTTCCATTATAAAACCTGAGGACATTACTAATGAAAAACTTCAAAATTTCGATGTAGTTATGACTGGAATTCGTGCTTATAATGTAGTTACTGCACTAGGTTTCAAACAAAATATTCTTTTTGATTTTGTTAAAAATGGTAAAACTATGATTGTGCAATACAATACTCTTGACGATTTGGTTACCAAAGAAATTGCACCATTTCCGTTAAAAATTTCAAGAGATAGAGTTACTGAAGAAAATGCAGAAGTACGATTTTTGAACCCAAATCATCCTATTTTGAATATACCAAACAAAATAACATCTGAGGATTTTAAAGGTTGGAAACAAGAACATGGTTTGTATTATCCAAGTGAATGGGACGCTAATTTTACGCCGATTATTTCTTCAAATGATAAAGGCGAAAAAGCTAAAGATGGTGCTATTTTAGTAGCAAAATATGGCAAAGGAAATTACATTTACACAGGAATCAGTTTCTTTAGAGAATTGCCAGAAGGCGTTCCTGGTGCGTTTAGATTATTAGCTAACATGATTGCAATCGGAAAATAACTATGGAATCAAAAAAACACAATAAATGGAGTAATAATTATACTTGGCTTTTAGTAATGAACGCTATTTATATCATTATTTTTTTCATGCTAATGCAAATCTTCTCGTAATATGCAAAAGATAGACTGGATAATTCTTTCGGCAACACTCCTATTTATTGTAATATACGGAGTATACAAAACCAAAGGAAGTAAAAACGTAGAAGATTATATTTTAGGAAATAAACAAACCAATTGGTGGACCGTTGGTCTTTCTGTCATGGCAACACAAGCCAGTGCCATTACATTTTTATCAACACCAGGTCAAGCCTATCATGACGGAATGGGTTTCGTGCAGTTCTACTTCGGTTTACCTATTGCGATGGTAGTAATATGTTTCACATTTATACCTATTTACCATCGATTAAAAGTATTTACTGCTTATGAATATTTAGAACAACGATTCGATTTAAAAACGCGTTCCTTGGCTTCTATTCTATTTCTTATTCAACGTGGTTTAGGAACTGGTTTAACTATTTATGCACCAGCAATTATTCTATCAACATTATTGGGTTGGAACCTAACTTTACTAAATATCATAATTGGAATTTTAGTAATCATCTACACTTTTTCTGGAGGAACTAAAGCAGTAAACGTTACTCAAAAACAACAAATGTTTGTCATTATGAGCGGAATGTTCATTACGTTCTATCTAATCTTACACATGTTACCCAACGAAATGACTTTCAGTAATGCAATGCATATTGCTGGAGCAAATGACAAAATGAATATTGTAGATTTCTCATTTGACCCAGAAACTCGTTATACTTTTTGGAGTGGAATAACTGGTGGTTTCTTTCTGATGTTATCCTATTTCGGAACCGACCAATCTCAAGTTGGACGCTATTTATCTGGAAAATCCGATAGAGAAAGTCAGAAAGGTTTGATTATGAATGGATTTCTAAAAGTACCTATGCAGTTCTTTATTTTACTAACTGGAGTAATGGTTTTCGTGTTTTTCCAATTCAATGATGTTCCACTAAACTTTAATCCTGTCAATAAAATAGCCATTGAAAAATCAGAATATGCTGATCAATATCATGGTTTAGAAACCCAACTAAAAGCACTTACAGAAGAGAAAAAGGAATACAATCTTTTATACATGGATCACTTGAATCAAAATTATGACAACCCAATTTTGAGAAGCAAATTAGTTGCAATTTCTGGAAAAGAGAAAGATTTGCGAGATCAAGCTAAAGAATTAATTGCCAAAGCCGACCCAAAAGCAGAAACTAATGATAAAGATTATGTGTTTCTCTATTTCATACTAAATTATTTACCAAAAGGACTTATTGGATTATTACTTGCTGTAATATTATCTGCAGCTATGTCTTCTTCTGCTTCTGGACTAACTGCATTGGCTTCAACCACAGCTATTGATTTGTACAAACGTAATGTAAAAGGTGAAAAATCCGAAAAGCACTATGTAAATGCCACTAAATATTTTACACTACTTTGGGGTGTAATCGCAATACTTTTTGCTTGCATCGGAACATTATTTGAAAACTTAATCCAATTAGTGAACATAGTAGGTTCTATTTTTTATGGTACCGTATTGGGAATATTTTTAGTTGGATTTTATATCAAATTTGTTAAAGCAAGAGCTATTTTTTGGAGTGCTGTTGTAAGTCAGTTAACAATTTTCTACATATACTATTTAGATGTTGTAAGTTTCTTATGGCTTAACTTTATTGGTGCCTTGCTTACAATTCTTCTCTCCATGCTTTCACAAGTTATTCTCAAAGAGAAGAATACAATAGAAATCACCGCATAAAAAAACGTCCCAATTTCTTGGGACGTTTTTTTTTATATTTAAAGTAAATTATTTTTTACTCCATTCTTTTATACTGTCGTTATTCATTTTAACGTAATCTCCATTACCATCTTTTTCAGCACCAGCTAATGATAACTTTGCTGTTTCAATAGCACCTTTTTTATCACCAAGTTTTCCTTGAATTAATGATTTTAAACGTAAGTGCCAATATGGAGCTTCTTCACCTGGTTTTACCATAGATACAGCTTTGTTTACATATTCTAAAGCTTTATTCAAATCACCATTAGATTGATAGTAGTATTGTGCTGATGAAAAGTAATCTCCAGCAGTTGGTCCAGCCAAAACTTTAGCAATACTTGCCATTGCAGCTTTTTGTGTAGGAACTTCAAATTTCATTGAAACCATAGTTTTTTCCCATGAAATGTCTAAAGTTGCGCTATCATTGGTCAAATTATTAATTCCAATTGTAAAAGTTTCAACATTATTGTTCAATACAACTGGGTCAACATTTAAACTTACTGCCACTTTATTTACATCATAATTTTCAGGTAAACCCCAATTATCTGTAGTTGTGTAAAGGATGATTTCCCACATATCAGCTTTTGGTAAAGTGAAAATAGCATACTTCCCTTTTTTAACGGTTGTTCCATTTATAACTACATCTTCACTAAAAGAAACTGTTGAATTAGCATTCGCACCTGTTCTCCATAATTTTCCAAAAGGAACTAAATCACCAAATACTACTCTTCCTTTTGCACTAGGACGAGAATATTCTACAGTTACATCTGTAAGACCAACTAATTGATTTAAAACAGATTTCGGACTTGGTTGTGGTGTTTTCACCTGAGCTTCTACAGCGAAATTAGCAATCGCAATTGCCAATAAAAGAAATATTTTTTTCATGTTATTTGTTTTAGAGTTCCAAAATTACAAATTGTATCGGCTTCAAATGTTAATTTAAACTTAAATGATGTTATTTTTTGTTTAACAAATATTTTAAATAGTTAAACATTTATTACCTTTACATCGAATTAAAAGTACAATTTAAATGAAAATTTACAGATTACATACCAAACAAAATCTTCCTATATCAATTGATGAAGCTTGGGCGCTTTTATCAGATCCAAAAAATTTACAGAAAATAACTCCAGAATATATGGGTTTTAAAATCCTTTCTGGTGCTGACAGACCAATGTTTCCTGGACAAATTATTCAATATATAGTAACACCTGTTTTAGGAATTCCTGCAAAATGGGTAACCGAAATCACTCATGTAGTTGACAAACAGTATTTTGTAGACGAACAACGTTTTGGTCCTTACTCTTTATGGCATCACAAACATTTTATTAAAGAAATTCCAGGTGGTGTTGAAATGGAAGATATTGTTGATTATAAAGTTCCAATGGGAATTTTGGGTCAACTTGTTCATCCGTTTTTGGTTAAACCAAAGCTTGATGAAATATTTGAATACAGAAGAAAAAAATTAATTGAAATGTTCGGAGAATTTGACAGTGTAAATTCCAAATAATAAATTCCAAATTCCAAAATTATAATTATGAAAAATATACTACTAATTGGCGGTTCCTATGGAATTGGATTAGCCATAGCAAAAGAATTACAATATGAAAATAAGGTTTTTGTAGCTTCAAGAACCAATGAAGAAATTTCGGAAATGCATGTGACGCACATTCCATTTGATGCTACAACTGATACTTTAGACACCTCTAAACTACCAGAAGTAATTGATGGCTTAGTATATTGTCCTGGAAGTATCAATTTACGTCCATTTCGAGGTTTAAAACCTGAAGCATTTGAACAAGATTTACAAATAAATTTTATAAGTTTGGTGAAAGTAATCCAATCGGTTTTACCAAATTTGACTGCTTCCAATCAATCTAGTATTGTTCTTTTTAGTTCAGTTGCTGCTAGCATGGGAATACCTTTTCACACAAGTGTTGCAGCCGCAAAAGGTGCTATTGAAGGATTTGCAAAAGCATTAGCAGCAGAATATGCTCCAAAAATTAGAATCAATGTAATTGCACCTTCATTAACAGATACGCCATTGGCTGAAAAGTTTTTGAGTAACGATGATAAAAAAGAAAAATCAGCACAACGTCATCCTTTAAAAAGAGTTGGAACCTCTGAAGATATGGCTCAAATGGCAAGTTTTTTATTAAGTGAAAAAAGCAGTTGGATTTCCGGACAAATCTTCCATGTAGATGGTGGAATGTCAACTTTATTAGTTAACGGATAACAATAAACTAGCAACAATAAACATTCGAATGAACATATTTTGGTTTAGAAGAGATTTACGATTAGACGATAATGTTGGACTTTTTCATGCTTTAAATAGTGGTGAAGAAGTGCTGCCAATTTTCATCTTTGATGAAGCCATACTTTCTCAACTTCCAAAAGACGATGCTCGTGTAACTTTTATTCATCAGCAGTTAGAAAACATCCAAAGCCAACTGAAGGAAATCGGCAAATCGTTAGCTGTTTTTCATGGAACTCCATTGGAAGTATATCAAAAGTTGATTTCTGAAAATGATATCAAATCAGTTTTTACCAATCATGATTACGAACCTTATGCTCGTAAGCGTGACTTAGATTTGTATCATCTTTTTAAAGAACATAATATTGACTTCAAAACTAGCAAAGACCAAGTTATTTTTGAAAAAAGCGAAGTTGTAAAAGACGATGGAACTCCTTATGTTGTTTACACTCCATATTCGAATAAGTGGAAAGAAAACTTCAAAAAAATCCAATTAATCAATTATAATTCAGAAGATTTTTTGGAGAAAATTACACTTCACTCCTATCCTTTTTTGAGTTTAGCTGACATTGGTTTTGAAACTTCATCTATAAAAGTTTCTTCTTTTGACATTTCAAATTCCTTAATCGATAATTACGAAGCAACACGCAATTTTCCTGCTTTAAACAAAACTTCTTATCTAGGAATTTATCTCAGATTTGGAGCAGTTTCTATCAGAAAAATGGTTACTAAAGCTTTGCTAAGTAAAAACGAAACCTTTTTAAAAGAATTGATTTGGAGAGAATTTTTTATGCAAATTTTATGGCATTTTCCACACACTAACAAATCAAGTTTCCGACCAAAATATGATGAAGTTAAATGGGAAAACAACGAAGTTTTATTTAAAAAATGGTGTGAAGGAAAAACCGGCTATCCGTTTGTTGATGCTGGAATGCGAGAGCTAAACGCAACAGGTCACATGCACAATCGAGTGCGAATGATTGTGGCTAGTTTTCTGTGTAAACACTTATTGATAGATTGGCGTTGGGGTGAAACCTATTTTGCAACAAAACTTTTAGATTACGAACAAGCAAGTAATGTTGGTAATTGGCAATGGGCAGCTGGAAGTGGTGTTGATGCTGCTCCGTATTTTAGAATATTTAATCCTACTGAGCAAATCAAAAAGTTTGATAAAGAGTTGAAATACATCAAAAAATGGATTCCTGAACTAGAAACTCAGTATTATCCGAGCCCAGTTGTAGATCATAAAGAAGCTAGAGAAAGATGTCTGAGAGTTTATAAAGAAGCTGTGGGTTAGCATTTTAGCTCACAATGAATTCTAAATCGAAATCATTCTAATCCTCTCAAAACTCAACTCACTAAAATGACTGATTACTTCATCTGCTTTAGAATAATCTTGCATTTTTGAATTGACGCTATCATAACCAATACAATAAATACCGGCAGCTTTTGCAGCTAAAATTCCGTTAGTACTGTCTTCAATTACTATGCAATTTTCTCTTGGAGTTTCTGATAAAAAAGCAGCATGTTCAAATATAGCTGGATGTGGTTTCGATTTCGGAAAATCTTCTCCTGATACAATATGTGTGAAATATTGATGCAAATCAAATCGATTGAAAATCCTATTTATAGTAACTTTTGCCGATGAAGATGCTAAAACCAATTGCATTCCATTTTGATGCAATTCTTTTATCAATTCCTCCACTCCATCCAATAAATATAAATCTTCCTTTTTATCGAAAGCATCATTGAATAAATTGCGTTTGGTTTCTACAAGTATTTGAACATCTTGCTCCAAATTAAAATGTGCTTTCAATTTTTCAAAGATATTTTTGGTTGAATTTCCTGTAAAGGATGCATAGATTTCTGGAGTAATTTCTATATTCAATTGTTTAAAATGTTCGTTATAAGCATAATGATGCACAGGTTCTGTGTCTACAATTACGCCATCCATATCGAAAATTACTGTTTTTATCATGTTTTTTTATTGTATATTGTAAAGTTGTATATTGTATAATGCTTTGTTCAGTATACAATTTACAGTATACAGTATACAATTTTACAACTCTTTTTTTATCAAATATTTCACTACAGTTTCGGCAGCATGAAGTCCAAAAAGACATGGCATCCAACTGTTTGTTCCATAAAAGGATTTTTTAAAATTAGTTCCATCTGTCATCTTCAAACTGCTTTCATCTGGACATTCATAAGAATAAACTACTTTTATACCTTTAGAAATTCCTTCTTTTTTAAGTCGCTTACGAACTACTTTTGCTAATGGACAATAATTTGTTTTACTAATATCAGTGACTCTTACTTTTGAAGCTTCATATTTTCCACCAGCGCCCATATTACTAATTACTTTTACACCTTTTCGTTTGGCAGAAACAATCATATTCAATTTTGGAGTAATACTATCGATACAATCAAGAACATAATCAAAGTCAGGAGTTACTATTTCTGTTGCTCTTTCTGGAGATAAGAACTCTTTTATTGAAGTTAATTGTAATTCAGGATTAATATCCGATAATCTTGATGCCATTAATTCTACTTTAGGCAAACCAACCGTTGAATGTAAGGCTGGTAATTGTCTATTAATATTAGTTATATCAACAACATCGCCATCAACGATTGTCATTTTTCCAACGCCTGCACGAGCTAAAAACTCGGCTGCAAAAGAACCAACTCCGCCAAGTCCCACAACTAAAACATTAGCGTTTTTCAAATTATTTATACCTTCTGCTTTGAATAGTAATTCTGCTCTTTCTTGCCACTTTGCCATTCTTTTTTAGTTTAAATTGTTTAAGGTTTAAAAGTTTAAGTTTGTTTGAAAACCGTATTAAAATTTACATTCAAAATTTCAATCAAATCTTCAATTTTTATGTTTTTGTATTTTGCTGCTAAAATATAAACTTCATCTAAGGTTTCTTCGATAGTATCTGTTTCGAGGAAAAATCTATCATTAGGAACAGATTTAAAAACAGTTTCCAAGTCGGGATTTCTTAATAAATATTTCCCAAAAGAAAGATAGAATCCGTTGTCTATCAATTGCTTTGCAACTTGTTCCTTTTTAGAAAATCCGTGAATTACAATCGGAACATTTATTTTCAATCGCTTTTTAATTTCAATCAATTCATCAAAAGCTGCAACTAAGTGCAAAACTAAAGGTTTTTGATATTTTTCTGCCAATTCAATTTGCTTTTCAAAAACTTCAATTTGTAATGCCAACGGAATTTCAATTCGCTTGTCTAATCCACATTCACCTAGAGCTAAACATTCCTTTAGTTGAAGTTTTTCTTCAATAGTTTTCAAGTCATTTTCTAAACGATTTTCATCAATGTACCAAGGATGAATTCCTATAGAATAGTTTGGAATGGTAGCATCAAATTCCCAAGGATATTGATTTACCAATTCTAAAATATCAGATGAATTTGTGAATTTGTGCGTATGTAAATTGAAATACTTCATTAATCATGAAACTTCTTAACTCCTGCCAAAATCTCCACATTCAAATCATTTTCCAAAGGAACAATCGGACAAGAATATTTATGATTATAAGCACAATAAGGATTGTAAGCTTTATTGAAATCAATCGTCCAAAGTTTGCCTTTTTGAATTCTTAAATCTACATAGCGACCACCAATGTAGCTCTCTTTTCCCGAAGTCAAATCGGAAAATGGTAGAAATAAATAATCATCAAAACCTGGTTTTTTAATTAAATCAATATTTTGATAGACATTCAACTTACAATCAACTCCATCAATTTTAAAATGTAATTCTCCGTATTTTTTATACAAAGGCAAACGATCTGTTGACGTTTTCATTTTAAAAACTTTCTCTTTTTTTGTTCTCACAAAAGTTGCCTCAACAATATATTTATCACTTATTGGAAAGAAATCTAAAGACTTAAAACTTTTTAAATCTTCTTCCGTTAATGGACTTTTATCTCTATCGGCATAGTCTAAATTAAGATTTTCTTGAAACTCCTTAGAAGTTTCAGCTGTTTTATCTTGAGCGTTTGATACCAAAAAACAAAAAATAAGAAGGAAAGTGAATAACTTTTGCATCAGAATAATTTTTACAAAAATAGTTCAAAAGATGTTATACCACAAAGGCGCAAAGCCACAAAGTTTTATACCTTTGTAAAATAACGAATGATTCATGTTTAAAAACGCTTTCCGCAAGTATATCGATAATTTTAGAGGGTTTCGAAGAGAAGTTTGGATACTTACTTTGATAACCTTTATCAATCGTGCTGGAACGATGGTTTTACCGTTTTTATCAAAATATTTGTATGAAGATTTACATTTTTCTGAATTACAAATTGGAAACATTTTGGTTTGTTTCGGATTAGGTTCTATGTTAGGCTCATGGCTTGGCGGAAAATTGTCGGATAAAATCGGATTTTATAAAATAATGATTTTCAGTTTGTTTGTTAGCGGATTGATGTTCTTTGGTTTACAATATATTACAAGCTATATCGGACTTTGTATTGCTGTATTTTCAATTATGGTGGTTGCCGATATGTTTCGTCCTGCTATGTTTGTTTCTATTGGCGCGTATGCCAAACCTGAAAACAGAACGCGTGCCTTGACACTAGTTCGTCTTGCAATCAATCTCGGATTTGCAGCCGGACCTGCTTTGGGCGGATTAATTATTATGAACATTGGTTACAAAGGACTTTTTTGGGCAGATGGTGCTACTTGTATTATCGCAATTTTAATCTTTTGGATGTTAGTAAAAGAAAAGAAAAAACCTGCAGAATCTAAAGAAACTAAAGCTCTTTTAGAAGCAAATCGAGAATCTGTTTTTAAAGACAGACCATTTTGGATTTTCTTATTTATGTGTGTCATCACTGGCGTTTTGTTTTTTCAATTGTTTACCACGATCCCATTATATCATAAAAAACAGTTTAATTTAAATGAATTGCAAACTGGTTTATTGCTAACACTGAATGGTGTTTTAGTTTTCTTTTTAGAAATGCCAATCGTGAGTTATATCGAAAGAAATAAATTAGACAAAGTAAAAATAGTAACCATTGGTTGTTTCTTAATGACAATTAGTTTGTTCTTACTTTTAATCAACTTTTGGGCTGGAGTATTAATCATTATGATGTTGTTTATGACAGTAGCTGAGATGTTTGCTTTTCCATTCTCCAATTCATTTGCAATTAGTCGTGCGCCCAAAGGTCATGAAGGTCGTTATATGGCCATTTTCACCATGAGTTTTAGTGCTGCACATATTTTGAGTGCCAAAATCGGAATGGGTGTTGTTGCTGCCTATGGATACCAAATGAACTGGTTATTCATGGGAATTCTGGGATTAATCGGAACTGCTGCCGGTTATTGGGTGATGCAACTAGTAGCAAAGGAAAAATTAAAAGTTGAAAATCAATAATTAATAATTTTTAATTATCCTAAAAACCTTCTTCTTATTTCTTGAAAAGTTTGATTTGTAGTAATCATTTCCTCAATGATTTCTTTTCTTAAAACATCAATATTTTCATAGTTTAGATACTTTGCCCAAGCAGTTTCTTCAAATAAAGTGCGTATTTGCTTAATTAATTTTGTTGTTTCTGAGGATGATCTTAAAACTTTATCGGAAGAATAATTTAAACTTTGTTTGTGATAAAAATTCACCGTTTTAGACTCATAATCAGCTTCAAGAAAATACATTTTATCTACATCATTATCTGAATAAAAATCAGACCAATTGGCATAACCAAGTTTCGTTCTATTGGGATTTGGCACTTCGACTGCGCTCAGTGTGACAGCAGAATTTGAAACCAATCTCCATTTGCAATTGGCTACTCTACTCCAATGATTAGACAAACGATAGACTCCATTTTCGACAAAATAATAACAACTACCCGATTTGCTTTTGTAATTTAATTTCAAATCTTTAATTGCATCTACATCGACTTCTTTGAAAATACAAAAAGTGTATTTGTGAAAATTGGTTTTGTTGTACGTTTTAATTGGCATGAATTAAATTCTTGTTTGCGCAAAAGTACTATATTTTTTTTGCCACTGATTCAACAGATTTTTACTGATTGTTTTTTAAGTCCTAAATTTTACATAAAAAAAGTTAAAAAATTGTAAATCTATATCCGCTGAAATAGACAACTTTATAAATTTGTTTTAGAATTTTATCAATCAATAAATCAAATAACAAATCTTATGAAAACACAGTTTAGAAACTTTGCTTTTGTACTTCCTGCTTTTGTTGCACTTCTTTTTAATCAGAATGTGGCTTTGGCACAACAAAATCCGTTTACTTGGAACAGTCAAGCCAATAGTGATGACATTGTAATGACTTGGAACAAGAATACGCCAGAAAGCGAAATGAAAGACGACATTAAAGCTATGGCTGAAAATGGTATTACTATTAAATATTCTGGTGTAAAACGAAACAGCAAGGAAGAAATTACTGCTATTAAAGTAGAATATTCTGATAGAAAAGGAAATAAAGGCAAAATGGAATTGGATAATGCAAATCCAATTGCAACCATCAAATTCTTCAAACAAGGAGATACAGTTGGATTTGGTGAACCAACACACGGAAATGACTTCTTTGCTGGAAACCCTATGATGGGAGGTTTTGCAGGTGCAGATGACATTATGAAACGTTTCAACTTTGGTGGTGACAAGAATTCTCAATCGTACAGTTTTAGTTTTCCAAATGATGGTGATGGAATGAGTAAATCGAAATCACGCATTCAAATTCAAAAAGATGGTAGAAAACCATTGGTTATTGAAGACGGTGTAGTTATTGAAGGAGCTGATGATTATTCTGTAGAAGAGATAGAAGAAATCAAAAAGAACCACAAATTTGAATTCTCTGATGGTTTTGGAAATAACTTAGGCGAAAAGCAATTTGATTTCAGAAGCAATGAAGGCTTAGAAAACTTCAAAAAGCAAATGGAAGAAATGAAATCTTCGTTTGGTGGTTCTTCAAAAGATTTAGACAATACTAAAGAAGAAATGTTAAAAGCAAAAGAGGAAATGATCAAAGCAAAAGAGGAGCTAGAAAAAGCAAGAAAAGAATTAGAGAAATCTAAAACGTCAACTAAGACAAAGAAAGCGTAATAATAAAAAATCCCATCTAAATAAAGATGGGATTTTTTATTATTTTTTAAAATTTACAATTCCTTGTTTCAACCAATTCTCATACAAAGCAACATCAGGATCATAACTTGTAGTTGGTGTTACCTTATTCAAATTATTACCTTTATTGTCAACCAATACGTATAATGGTTGCGTATTAGTGTTGTATTTAGTAATCATAAAATCGGTCCATTTATCTCCAATCGTTTCAATTTCAGCTCCTGTTGATTTAGAAACAAACTGCTCTTCTTTTGGCAACGGACGTTTGTCATCGGCAAATAATGAAATTACAACAACATCGTTCTTTAATATTTTTAAAACTTTTTCTTCAGACCAAACATTGTTTTCCATTTTTCTACAATTCACACAAGCGTGTCCTGTGAAATCTAATAATGCTGGTTTCTTTACTTTATTAGCATAAGCCATTCCTTCTTCATAATCTGTAAAAACTACTATACCATGCGGACCAAGTTCAGCGCCTTCTGGTAATTTTTCTCCAGTACCATTAGACGAACCTCCTACTCCATTCGGACTTTCACTGTAAGTTTCTGGTGGTGGAAATGCACTGATTAATTTTAAAGGTGCACCCCAAAGACCAGGAATCATATAAATGGTAAAAGCTAATACTGTTAAAGCCAATCCTAATCGTCCTACAGAAATATGAGTTATTGGTGAATCGTGAGGCAATGTGATTTTTCCAAATAAATAGAAAGCCCAAGCTCCAAAAATAGCAATCCAAATTGCTAAGAATGTTTCTCTTTCAAAATAATGCAATTGCAATACTAAATCAGCATTTGATAAAAATTTGAACGCCAAAGCTAATTCTAAAAATCCTAAAGATACTTTTACTGTATTCAACCATCCTCCAGATTTTGGTAGCGAGTGCATCCAACCCGGAAACATAGCAAAAAGCATAAAAGGTAAAGCCAAAGCTGATGAAAATCCTAACATCCCAATAATTGGCGCAATACCTCCTTTAGAAGCAGATTCCACCAAAAGAGTTCCAACAATTGGTCCTGTGCAAGAGAACGAAACTATTGCCAAAGCTAATGCCATGAATAAAATTCCAACAATACCTCCTCTGTCAGCTTGTCTGTCTACTTTATTTGCCCATGAGTTAGGCAACATGATTTCAAATGCACCCAAAAATGAAGTTGCAAATACAACTAATAGCACAAAGAAAATAATATTAAACCAAACATTGGTCGAAAGCGCATTCAAAGCATCGGCTCCAAAAATACCTGTAACTGCTAATCCTAAAACAACATAAATTCCAATAATTGAAATACCATAAATAATAGCATTTCGCTTTCCTTGAGCTGGAGTTTTACTTTGTTTAGTAAAGAAACTAACCGTCATAGGAATCATTGGGAAAACGCAAGGAGTTAACAATGCTGCAAAACCTCCTAGAAATGCTAGAAAAAATATTGTCCAAAGTCCTTTTTTCTCTTCTTTTTTAGGAGCAACTTTTGCTGCTGTTTCTATAGCAGCTTTAACTTCCGTTTTAGTAGTGTCAACAGTTGTTGTTGGTGCTACTTTGGTTGTATCTACAGCTGGAGTAACTACAGCTGCTGATTCTATTACTGGAATAGCAAAACTAAAATCTTTATCATCATTAATACAACCATCTTTACAAACTTGATAATCAACGTTTAGAAGTATTTTACCAACTTTAGGATTGGTTATTTTTACTTTTTGAATCAGTGTAAACTTCTTTTCAAAATAGTATTCATCTACTCCAAAATCGGCATTGAATTGTTTTTTGTAAGGACTTTCTTTTGCCTTGCCTACCAATTCATAATTTCCTTTTTGGTTTTTAAATTCTAAAACAATTGGTAAAGGTCCATCTTCTGGAGTAAATTGAGAATAGACATGCCAACCTTCTTCAATAGTCGCATTCATAACCAAATTAAACTCAGTTTCGGATACTTTTTCTACTTTAGATGTCCAAGTTACTGGCTTTTTTATTTGCGCATTTATATTGGTTAAAACCAAAAAAGCAATCAATGTGTAAAAGAAATTCTTCATTTATTGAATGGTTATTTTTAAATTTTTAGTGGTGTTTGAAGTTGCTTTAAATCGTTCATCTTGTCGCATTCCAATTATCCAAATAATTTGATTATCAGAACATAACAACCATTGATTTGACTTTTCAATCAACGATAATTTCTCGTCCTTAAAATACTTGCTAACTTTCTTTTTACCAAGCATTCCTGCAGGATAGAAAAAATCGCCTTCTTGCCATCTTCTCAAGACCAACGGAAACAACAATTTTTCTTCATCGACAAAGATACTATTTGAATTTGATTCAGAAATGTCACCTACGTTACAAAACTCAAATTTTAAGGGAATATTAACTTGGCTTACATTTTTATCTATCAAATAAACGTCGGTTGCAGTGACTTCCTCTTTCAAAGATAAAATCAAACAATCTCTAACCTTCAATAAACAATAGTGTTCTGAAAAAATCTGTTTGCCTGATTGTGCCTCAACCAAATTATAGATATCATCCCAAGCTGTAAATCCATAATTTTTAAGCCATTGAAATAAATAAGCTTTGTAATTGGGCAATTTCAACAACTCTTGCAATTGAAATTTTAACAAATTCTTTTCCTCTTTAACTACAATTTTGTAAACCAATTTAGAAGCATCATCTACCAAAGATTGTGCTTGTTTCAAATGTTCTAAAGTGTTTTCAAAAGAAGCTAACAAATTAGGATGCAATTCTTTTAAAACCGGAACCACATCATGACGCAACTTATTACGCAAATATTTATCGGAAGCATTACTTGAATCTTCTCGCCAATTAATCTCATTTGCTTTTGCATAAAGTTCGATATCTAATCGAGAGAAAGACAATAACGGACGAATGATTCGATCATTTTGATTGGGAATTCCTGTCAGTCCATCCAATCCTGTTCCTCTGCTTAAATTGATTAAAAAGGTTTCTAAACTGTCATCTAAGTGATGAGCTGTCAATAAATAATCAAAGTGTTCTTTATCTAAAAGTTCATAAAACCATCCATAACGTAGCTTTCTAGCTGCCAACTGAATGGAAAGTTTATAATCTTCAGCAAACTTTGCAGTATCAAATTTTTGAACAAAAACTTCTATTTGCCTTTCATTACAAAAAGAAGTCACAAAAGCTTCATCACCATCACTTTCCTCTCCTCGAAGCTGAAAATTGCAATGAGCAACAGCAAAATCATACTTTAATTGATGTAGTAAATGCACCAAAACCATACTATCTATTCCGCCACTTGTAGCCAAAAGAAGCTTCTTTTCCTTTAGAAAAGGAAAGTTTTTTTGTAAATGATTTTGAAATTGGTGTAGCATTTATAGTATCAAAACGCTAAAGTACTAATAATAAAAGTTTGACGAAAAGAACTCATCAAACTTTTATTGTTATTTATAAAGAAGCAACTCGTTCTAGGGTTTTGGTAAGTTCTTCGGTAGTTTTTGAAATCGGAATCGATTCTACGATTTTTTTAGTTCTTGCATCAACAAAGAATAGAATTCCTGAAGAACGCAACTTTACAAATTCTAAGCCATTGGCTTTCAAAATTTCTGCAGAAGCAGCTTTGGTTTCTTTATTAGTTATATCATTTGTTAAAACTGTCATACTATTGCTATCTACTTTTGATAGGAGTTCGCTAACAACTCTATCTTCGTTTTTAATACAAGTAGAACACCATTTTGCTTTAACCAAAACCACATAATATTTAGGAGAGGTTTGAGCAAAAAATGAAGTAGTAAACAGTAATACCGCCAACACTATTAGTTTCTTGAAATTCTTCATAACACCTTTTTTAAATTGTAAGATTGCGCTAAGTTAAACATAAAAAATTAATTATTTTGTAAGGTATCTAACATTGCTTTGGCTTTTAACAAACATTCGTCGTATTCCTGCTCTGGAACTGACTTTGAAGTTATGGCGCTTCCTACAGAGAATGAAACGTATTGCAATTTTTCATTGTACAAAATGCTTCTTATGACTACGTTAAAATCAAAGTCACCATTGGGAGTAAAATAACCTACTGCACCACTGTACAAACCTCGCTTTGTTTCTTCTAAATCTTCAATGATGTTCATTGCCGAAATCTTTGGAGCTCCAGTCATACTTCCCATTGGAAAAGTAGTTTGCAACAACGCTGTTGACGATGTAGTGCCTTCAACCTCTGAGACAATAGTTGAAATCATTTGATGCACTTGTTTGAAGGTGTAAATGCCACACAACTCTTCTACTTGAACCGAACCTCTGGTAGCAGTTTTAGACAAATCATTACGAACCAAATCAACAATCATGATGTTTTCTGAACGTTCTTTCTCGTTATTGGAAAGCTCTTTCTTTAGAAGCGCATCTTGCTCTAAATCAAAACTTCGTCTTGCTGTTCCTTTGATGGGTTGGGAAATCACTTTATTACCTTCTCTTTTCAAATAACGCTCTGGAGAAGCACACATTAAATAATCGGTGTTGTTTTTGAAATATACTGCAAATGGTGGCTCCGAAATGGCATTCAATTTTTGATAAATGGTAACTGGATTTATTATCGCATTTTCAGCATAAAACTCCATACAAAAATTAGCTTCATAAATATCGCCACGATGAATATGATGCAACATTTTGCCAACTTTAGAAAGATAATCTTCTTTAGAAATGCGTTGCTGTATAGCTATTTCCGAATGTTGGGTACTGAAAACAGAACACTGGTTGATTTCATCAATATCCGAAGTCATTTCATCATCACACAAATACAAATAGTGCAACTCTAGTTGATTTCCTTTCAATAAAAACAACTTTTTGGGCTGAAAGAAAAACAAATCAGGAAAGTGCAAACCATCATAATTATTGGAATGTAAATCTTCGATATCGTTTTTTAAATCGTAGGATAAATAACCAAACAACCAATCGTTTGACTGACTTTGATATTGATGTAAATCTTCAAATGACTTATCAAAATCAGTTTTTATTGAGGTAAAAGCATCAACGGCAACTACACAATCATAATTGGAATAGTGTTGATGGTATTCATTAGAATCTAAAAAAACCACTTCTCTAAATTGATTGGACCACAACAAAAGCTGTTGCTTGAATAATTTAGGGTTTTCAATAGTTCTAGATTGGATTGTTCTCAAAGGAAATTTTATTTTTTCAAAATTACAACAAAAAATATTTTGAGCTAAAATTATAATTTCATTTTTTTTGGCACGATTTTTAGACTGCAGAAAATAGGCACAATTACTTCACTTAAAATTAAATTATTATTGATAATAAAACTACTTATATCTTACTAGTTAAATACAATTATCTAAATAATAACTTTAATTTTAATTTCTATGAACAAAACCACCAAATTCGTATGGGCAGTGTTACTTATGGGCACTGTTGTTGCTTGCAAACAAGCAGAAAATGAAAACGCAACCGAAGCGGCTTACGACCAACCAAGTGCTTCTGCTGATTCAACAAGTGTAATTTCTTCTTCAGCTGCTGTTGAGCCCAAGAACAGTAATCGAAAATTTGTTAGAACCGCCGACATCAAATTCAAAGTCAAAAACGTAGCCAAATCAACTACAATTATTGAAGACGCTACAACGAAATTTGGTGGATTTGTAACCTACAGCAACCTGCAAAGCCATATAAATGAGGAAGACAAAACCAAAGTAAGTCCCGATAGTACGCTTGTTACCACAAAATATACTGTTGACAACAATATTACTATTAGAGTTCCTAACACCCAATTGGATACTGTTGTAAAAAGTATAGCTAAGCAAATTGATTTTCTAAACTTTCGCGTTATTAAAGCCGACGATGTTACGCTTCAAATGTTGTCTAATAAAATGGCTCAAAAAAGAAGTACTGCTACCGAAAAGAGAATTGCAACTGCTATTGATGAGAAAGGTAAAAAACTAAATCAAGTTATTGATGCCGAAGAAAATTTAGACACCAAAAAAGAACAAAATGATGCTAAAACAATAGAAAACTTATCCTTGCAAGACCAAGTGAACTTTAGTACACTAACACTGCAAATCTATCAAGATCAAACCGTCAAACAAGAAATGGTTGCCAATGAAAAAAGCACCAACGCCTATCGTCCGAATATCGGACTTCAGATTTGGGATAATTTAAAAACTGGTTGGTTTATTTTAGAAAACATCATTTCCTTTGTAGTTGTGCTTTGGCCTTTTGCTCTTATGGCCTTCTTAGGATATCTGGGTTATAAAAAATATTTGAAAAAGTAAATTTGAATTACAGTCTCACAGAACCACTCTTAGGAGTGGTTTTTCTATTTGAAATAAAATTTATTATCTTTGAGAAACTAACCAATAAATTTTAAAACTATGAGAATTGCAATTATTATTGTGAGATTACTACTTGGTGGCATGATGTTGTTTGCTTCCATTTCCTATTTCTTTAATCTTGGACCGGCACAGCCTCAACCCACTGGTGACATGGCTACACTAATGGCAGGTTTTATGGCTTCTAAGTACATTTTCCCTGTAGCAAAAACAATTGAACTGTTGGCAGGATTGACTATAATTTCAGGAAAATTTCTACGATTAGGGATTATTGTCCTACTTCCTATTAGCATCAATATTTTTCTTATTCATGCGGTAGTTACTAAAACAGATTTACCAATGGCAACAGCAATTTTATTGGCAAACGTTTTCTTAATTTACGCAAACTGGAACAGCTACAAACATTTATTTGAGTGGAAATAAGAACAAAATGTCTCTGAATTTGAAGACTTTATTTAAAGTATAGTAGCAATTTTACCAAAACCTAACAAATGAGATATTTAATAACCTTTCTTACAATAACTACTCTTCTTATGTCAAATTTTTCATTTGGTCAGAAGGGAAAAAACTATAGTTATTTAATTGATTGTTTTAAAAATTATTCCACTGAAAAAGGTGAAAGAACAATAAATGGAATTGGTAATGTGGAAGAAATTGCTCTAAGTTCTAATGAGCTCAATGAAACTGGGATTTTATACTTTGAAATTCCAAAAAATAAAAAAGGCAAGTCACTTTTAAAATTAGCTGAATTGGTGACGAATGATTATATAATAACTTGGAAAAACAATTCAAAAGTCCTAGTTAATCAAAAATACGAAAACACTAATGCTTGTATAATTGATTTGAGACTTCATATTAAAATTGAAAATATTTACATGCAGGTAATTGTTATAAATGATGGTGAAAAGATTTATCAGATAATGTGTTTTAGAGATACTGCAGATGAAAATTATTTCAATTCATTAATAGATAAAATAAAAGAGCAAAACTGCTTATAAAAACTATTTTAATTTATTTCATACCAATGAGCTCGATACTATTTCGGGCTCATTTTTTATTATTCCAAACTAAATAAAACTAAAAAACTATCTTTGCAGAAAAAAGTGATGTACAAAGTCTTAGCTAAAATAAACAAACTTTTACTGCCAAGTTTTACCAAACAGCAATTGGATTTGGCTAAAGCTAAAAAGTGGCAAATGGCGCTTATTGCATATCGTTACTATGTAACTTGTCGTGCCATTGACTAATACGTCATCGCAGCAAAAATTTCATTGTCTCCCAATTTATCTCTTCCGTGAAGGAAAGTTAACTCCATTAGAAAATTGCATTGCACTATTTCTCCGCCTAAGCGTTCTACAAGTTCGCAAACGGCTTTTGCTGTACCACCTGTTGCTAAAACATCATCATGAATTAAAACCCTATCGCCTTTTTCAATTGCATCTATGTGTATTTCTAGAGTATCGGTGCCGTATTCTAAATCGTAAGTAGCTGAGATAGTTTCGTAAGGTAATTTCTTTGGTTTTCGCACAGGAATGAAGCCTACATTTAAAGCTTCGGCTAATAAGATTCCGAAGAAGAAACCTCTACTTTCTACTCCAATTACTTTATTAATTTGCTTGTCTTTTAGGGTTGAAAGAAGTAATTCAAGCGTTTCTTGTCTTGCAATAGGGTTACTTAGTAAAGGTGTAATGTCTTTGAAACCAATTCCTGGCTTCGGAAAATCCTGAATATCACGGATGTATTTTTTAAGTGGCATAATTTTTAAATTTAATCCTCGTTTTGATTTGCAAGTTACACATTTATCTTTATATTTGCACCCACAAAAAAGGCCTCGTGGCGCAACTGAATAGCGCATCTGATTACGGCTCAGAAGGTTACTGGTTTGAATCCAGTCGAGGTCACTCAAGAATGGAAAGCTCTGACGATAGTCAGGGCTTTTTTTGTATCCCATTTTTAATTTTGAGCTTGCTCAAAGAATTAAAAATGGGATACAAAAAAAGTTTTTCAATCGCAGATTGAAAAAAGCTTTTCATTTCCACTTCGGAGCTCATTCTGGAACTTGCAAAGCAAAATCCAAAAAAAAATACAGATTGAAAAAACCCGATAGCGCGGATTTGAAATCCGTGCTCACAATAGAAATTAAAACTAAGAGTTCGAAAAACAAGCATCTAACAAAATGAAAATAATTCATTTAACATCAGTTTTCATACTATTTTATCAATCATTTTATGGACAAGAAAAAGTTGATTTTGAGCAAAAAGCTTTTGATTTTTATAAAGATTCAATACTACCTAAAACTTCATCAAAAATTAATTTTGTAGTTAAGGTTCAAGATTACAACTATTGGGAATCAGACTGTTCACAAAAATTAAATCTTAAATGGCAAGATACAATTGTTAGTGGAACAAATAATTTGGATGTAAAAGATATAATTATAGCTGAAGACAAAAAATTTAAAAAATTTAAGCACTTTAAAAAAGGTGATTATCCAAAAACTTTTGTTATAGCTAATCTAAAAAAAAGTGAAAACCAAAACTTTGTCACTATTGTTGAAACCTATAAAAATGAAGTCATAAGTTATCTTTTTGAAATGGATATTTATGGCAAAATTAAAAATTGGTGTAAAGGAAAGTGGATTGGAGAAAATTAAAGTTTTACATTAGCTAAAATTTAAAAACCTTTATGACTTTTCCTTTTCAGTTTGATTTCTTTGGCGAAAAAGTATATTATCATTTTATATTTGAAACCTTAGCGTTCTTTATTGGTGTTCGATTGTATTACTACCACAAAAAAGGAATAACCGATACCATTTCCGATATCAATCGCCTTTGGATTATGTTGGGCTCGATGGTTGGTGCGCTAGTTGGTTCGAGAGTTTTGGCAATGCTCGAAAATCCTTCGGAAATTGCGAATCAAACCTTACTTACTTTTTATCAAAACAAAACCGTTGCTGGAGGATTTCTCGGCGGATTGTTTGGCGTAGAACTTTTTAAGAAATTTATTGGTGTCAAAACCGCTTCTGGAGATATTTATGTGATTCCGATAATCGTAGCGCTTTTCATTGGAAGAATCGGTTGTTTCTCAATGGGAATAGCCGAACCAACCTACGGAATTGAAACCACTTTCTTCACTGGAATGAATCTTGGTGATGGTAAATTGCGTCATCCTGTGGCATTGTATGAAATGACGTATATGATTTTGCTTTTGCTTATTTTCAGAAAAATAAAAAATGTAAATTTAATCAACGGCGACCGATTCAAACTCTTCATGGTTTTATACTTTTTGTATCGATTTTCCGTTGAATTTATAAAACCGTATCAACCTTTATTCTTACATTTGAGTAGCATTCAATGGAGCGCGATTTTTATATTTGTTTATTATTATAGATTTATTTTAAGATTGTTTAATTATGCCAAATAGACCTTACATATATTACGATTACACCAAATCACTTTGTCCAACTTGTTTAGAATTGGTCGATGCCAAAATTGTATTTCAAGACGAGAAAGTTTGGATGCTGAAGCATTGCAAAACCCATGGCGATTCTCGTTCCATGATTGCGGACGATGTAGAATATTACAAACAAATTAGAAACTACAACAAGCAATCGGAAGTGCCTTTAAAGTTCAATACCAAAGTGCATTATGGTTGTCCGTATGATTGTGGTTTGTGTACCGATCACGAGCAACATTCGTGTTTGTCGATTGTAGAAGTTACCGATAGATGTAATTTGGCTTGTCCAACTTGTTACGCTTCGTCTGCACCAAATTATGGCCGTCATCGAACGTTGGAAGAAATTGAAAAAATGTTTGACGTAATCGTTGCCAATGAAGGCGAACCTGATGTGGTTCAAATTTCTGGTGGCGAACCAACGGTACATCCGCAGTTTTTTGAAATTATGGATATTGCAAAAAGCAAACCTATCAAGCATTTGATGTTGAACACCAACGGAATTCGAATTGCAAAAGATATTTCATTTGTAGAAAAACTCGCAAGTTATATGCCTGATTTCGAGATTTATTTGCAATTTGATAGTTTCAAACCCGAAGTTTTAGAAAAATTACGTGGTGAAGATTTAACCGAAGTGCGAAAGCAAGCTATAGAAAATTTGAATCATTTTAATCTTTCAACAACCTTAGTAATTACGTTACAAAAAGGCGAAAACGATGACGAAATTGGTAAAATTCTTGAATATGCAACGAAGCAAAAATGTGTACGTGGTGTAACGTTTCAACCAACGCAAGTAGCTGGACGAAATGACAATTATGATGATGCAACCGGAAGAATTACGTTGACCGAAGTTCGTAGAAAAATCTATGAGCAATATCCAATTTTTACACCACAAGATTTGATTCCTGTGCCTTGCAATCCTGATGCTTTGTGCATGGCGTATGCGTTGAAAATGGATGGTGAAGTGATTCCGATGACTCATTTGTTAAATCCAGAAGATTTATTGAATACTACCAAAAATACTATCGTTTATGAAAACGATGAAGATTTGAAGAACCATTTAATAACGATGTTCAGTACCGGAATTTCGGTTGATTGCGCTGAGGATACTTTTGGAGAATTAATGTGTTGTTTGCCTAGAGTGCAATCGGATAATTTGCATTACGAAAATTTGTTCCGAATCATCATTATGAACTTCATGGACGCTAGTGATTTTGATGTCAGAGCCGTAAAGAAATCATGCATTCATATTGTAGACAAGCGCTACAAATTAGTACCATTTGAAACGATGAATTTGTTTTATAGAGATAATAAAATTGAGGAAATTAGAGAAAAATTAAATCGATAGTATGGAGTTTATCTTTAATTTAGTTCTAGTAGTGATTTTGGTTTGTGTAATTACTTTTTTTACAGGCGTAGTAAAACTATTTCAAAATAAAGATTCGAATTCGACTGCCATCAAAATGATTTTATTTTCTTTACTAACGATTATCATTATTCTAATTATAGGAGTCTCAGCTTGTTTTTCAACCTTAAGTTTAGGCGGAATGCATTAATACTTAACACTACCAAAATGATTTTTATACTAGTCGGACTTTTGTCTTTCGCAAGCTTGATAGGCTTATTGGTTGGATTTATTTTAGTCTTATCAAAAAAAGAGCAATCTAAAAAAGACGGAATACAAATTTTACAATATTCCGTAATAGGATTAATTATTGGTTTTGGTGCATGTGCTGTACTTTTAAATGGTTAAATAATATGAAATCGCCATTAACATCAAGTTTGTTGCAAACAAATATCAAAATATTAAGAGGCGATACCATATATGACCTCTAACAAATAAATTTTACATATATGAAAGAGACATTAGTAACAATTGGTATAATTCTAGCAATAATAAGTGTTATGGCATTTGTTGTTGGGTTCGTTATGATCTTTTTTGAAAGTAGAAGAAAATTAGGATTAAAAGTTATGCTTTTTTCTGTAATAGGATTTATCATTGGTTTTGGAACTTGTTTTGCTAATTTTTCATTGGGAGCGATGCATTAAATTAAAAAAAATGGAAGTTTTCTTACTTATATTACTTTTTATACTATTAATAATCAGCCCAATAACTTTACTAATTGGTTTGTATAAAGTGCTTTTTCAAAAAGAAGATAAAAAGTTTGGAATTCAACTACTTATCTACTCTTTAATTGTATTGATTATTGGATTTAGTTCTTGTATAGCCTTTGATGTAAATCCATAATATCGTGAAGGATTTAACTTTAACTAATGATTAACAATGTTTTTAGATACAACATTCTACATTTGTTTTGAAATATGTTTTTGATAAAAGTTTGCCCCGAATGAAATCATTTCTAATACCTACACTTCTTCTAATACTGATGAGTTCTTGTAAAAAAGAATTTTCTGGTGATAATTATGTTGCCTATTTTGGTGGAGAAGTTGCAAATCCGAACAATCCTTATGTCCTTTTTTGCAAAAACAATGAAGTAATTGATACTATTCCGTTAAACAAAGACAATACTTTTTTTAAAAAATTTGATTCACTTGCACCAGGTTTATATTCGTTTAAACATGAACCAGAATACCAATATGTTTATTTTGATAAAAATGACAGTATAAAAGTTCATATTGATTCTAAAGATTTTGACGAATCTATTATCTTTTGTGGAAGAGGTGATCGAAAGAATAATTTCTTAATGGAAATGTATTTAAGAAATGAAAAGGATAAGAACAATATGTTTGAAACCTTTGATTATCCTTTTGAAAAATTCAACAAGTATATCAATAAAACGAATTCTGAAAATGAAAAATTCTACAAATCAAGAAAAGAAGAAATAAAATGGAGCGACGAATTTGATGTGTATGCAAGTGGTATCGTTAAATTTCCTCATTATACCAAAAAAGAAATCTATCCTATCATTCATAAAATGAGAACTGGAGAGGATGTTTTATCTAAATTGCCAAAAGATTATTACGCTTTTAGAGATCAAATAGATTACAGCAATGAAGCTTTAACAGAATTTTCTCCATTTGTAATGTATCTTGACCATATGCTTAATAATGTTGGAGCAATCAATTATCATAATCATTTTTCTGATTGTGATTTGGCTTTAAAAATGAACATCAACAAATTAAACATTGCCGATACCTTAATAAAAAATGAAAAAGTAAAAAATATTGTTTTAAATAACATCGCTTTCCGTTATTTAATGGAAGATCAAAATGTAGTCAATAACACAGAATTTCTGAAAACTTATCATAAATATTCAACCGATAAGAGTAAGAAAAATGAAATTCTGAAAATTGGAAATGCTATACAACTACTAACAGAAGGTAAAAAATTACCAGAAGTTCAATTGGTAGATTCTAAAGGCACAAAAATATCTTCAAATGATTTAATAAAGAAAAATACGGTACTTTTCTTTTGGTCAGAAAAGCTTAACTCTCATTTAATTGCAGCTCACAAAAAAGTTTTGGCACTAAAATCTAAATATCCAAATTATAACTTTATTGCCATAAATCTTGATGATAACACAGAGCAATGGAAAACCGATTTAAAGAAATACAACTTTGGAAATATAACGGAATTAAAATGTGTAAATTTTGAAGACATAAGAGCTAAATGGGCGATTACAAAAGTACACAGAACTATAATCGTAAATTCTGACAAGACCATTAAGAATGGTTTCACCAACATGTTTGAAGTCAACTTTGAGGATGAATTGAAGTAGAGTTCAGTGTTCAGTGTTCAGTGTTCAGTGTTCAGTGTTCAGTGTTCAGTGTTCAGTGTTCAGTGTTCAGTGTTCAGTGTTCAGTGTTCAGTGTTCAGTGTTCAGTGTTCAGTGTTCAGTGTTCAGTGTTCAGTTTATAATACAAATTTCGGAAATATAGAAAAAATAAAAGGCGATTTTCATAAGAAAATCGCCTTTTATACATATGCTTTCGCACTGCTTACTGAGCACTGAAAACTGCTTACTTATTTCCCTTCTCGAAATCAGCAATAAATTGAGCTAATCCGATATCTGTTAAAGGATGTTTTAATAATCCTAAAATGGCTGAAAGTGGTCCAGTCATAACATCAGCACCAATTTTTGCACAATTTACAATATGCATAGTGTGACGAACAGAAGCTGCAAGAATTTGAGTTTCATAACCATAGTTATCATAGATTTCTCTAATTTCTTGAATCAAGTTCAAACCATCAGTAGAAACATCATCTAAACGACCAATAAATGGCGATACAAATGTTGCACCAGCTTTAGCCGCTAATAATGCTTGTCCAGCTGAGAAAACTAAAGTTACATTGGTTTTAATTCCTTTATCTGTAAAATATTTACAAGCTTTAACTCCTTCTTTAGTCATAGGAAGTTTTACTACAATTTGAGGATGTAAATCGGCTAATTCTTCACCTTCTTTTACCATTCCGTCGTAGTCAACAGCATTTACTTCGGCACTTACTTCTCCATCAACAATGTTACAAATGTCTACGTAGTGTTTCAAAATGTTGTTTTTTCCTGTAATTCCTTCTTTAGCCATCAACGAAGGATTTGTTGTAACACCATCAAGAATTCCAAGTGATTGTGCTTCTTTAATGTCGTTCAAATTGGCTGTGTCAATAAAAAATTTCATAATATATAGTTAAGTTGTGTTTTATTAAGGTGCAAAATTACGAATTCCTTTTTTAATATCAATTGCAAAATTCAAATGCTGAACTACATTATTCAACTTTATCATTACTATTTTCATTACTCAACTTTTTTTGATTTAACTTTTCAAGTTCATTTCTAATTTCTAAAAGTAAATCGGTAATTTCATCATGATTGTTTTTCATGTTTGCTAAATAATCAATTGCTTTTGCAATGGTTCTTATACCCTTCCAAATTATTAATAAAAAAGCAATTCCAATTGCTAACTGAATAAACTCTTTCATATCTTATAATTTATAATGATTCATTAACATTTTCTCGTAAACTTTATCAGGCAAAATTCTTTTTAAAACGATTGAAAATTTTTGCATAAAAGCGCCTACTTTATAATGAATTTTAGGATTCGAATTCTGAATAATTTTATAAATAGCTTCTGCCATTTCATTTGGATTACTTCCGCTATCAACGTGTTCATCCATTGTTTTTAAAGTATTTCCATACGGAATTTCATAAGCAGAACCTTTGATTAATGGAGCGTGGAAACGTCCTGCAGCAATATTGGTAGCAAAATCACCAGGAGCAACATTAGTAATATGAATTCCGAACGATTTTACTTCCATTCTCAAAGCTTCTGTAATCAATTCTAAAGCACCTTTTGATGCGGAGTAAATTCCTCTGTAAGGCAATCCCATATATCCAGCAATGGAAGTGATATTGATAATCAATCCTGATTTTTGCAATCTCATTTGTGGTAAAACCGCTTTCATCACTTCAATTGGTCCAAAAAGATTGGTTTCGAAGTTGTTTTTGATTTCTTCTGTCGGAATTTCTTCAATCGGTCCTGTAATTCCTACTCCAGCGTTATTAATAACAACGTCTATCCTACCCGATTTTGAAATTATTTCTTGAACAGCTTTTTGAATACTTTCAACATTTCGAACATCCAAAGCAATCAACGGAAAAACCGAACCTTGAATTCGCTCAGGGTTTCTACTTGTTCCATAAACTACAAATCCTTTGGCATGAAGAAACTCTCCAATAGATTTTCCAATTCCTGAAGAACCTCCTGTAATTAGTACTACTTTTTCCATAAATCTTGTCCGAATTGAATCATATAACTGTTATTATCATATATAGCAAACTCACGCATTCCCCAATCGAAATCTTCAATATCGTAAGCTACTTTTACTTTGTCTTTCAAATCATTCCACAAAGTATCAACATCGTCAGTTTTAATATAAAATGTTCCTGAAAAATAAGGTCTTTCAAATGGTGTGTGTTCGTTTGGTTCGGCAATCATAATTTCACATTCGTCTTTACTGACGGCTGCCCAACCCCATTCTTCACTTTGATTTCCGCAAGTAAATCCTAAAATATCGCAATAAAAATCGACAGTTTTTTGTAATTCTTTGGTCCAAATCATTGGAACTATTGGCTGAAATTTCATTTTAAAATAATTATGGTATAAAGATAGAAATTCTAATTTAGATAATAGAAATTCCAAATCCTGGTTTTTCAGAAATTTGGATTGTACCATTTACAATTTGACTTCCTTTTGCAATATCGTTAGCAACTAAATTAGCTCCATCCAAATCGGCAAAATCACATAATGGTGCTAAAACCGAACCAGCAGAAATACCAACAGATGATTCTGTCATACAGCCAATCATAATTTGATACTTCAAACTTCTAGCCTTTTGAATCATATCCAATGCTGGAGTTAATCCACCACATTTTACTAATTTGATATTGATACTTTTAAAATGAGGTTTCAATTGTTCTAACGAAGTTATATCTTGACAATCTTCATCCGCCATCCAATTGGAATGCAAATTAGCGTTTAAAATTTCATAATTTTCTTGACCTTTTTTCATAGGTTGTTCCAAGTAAGAAAACTTTTCTGAAGCGATTTCATTTTGCAACCAAATACAATTTTCTTTATCAAAACTTCCGTTGGAATCTAACGCAATATCATAACTTAATTCAAGTAAAGATTTAATCTCACTTTTATTGAAATGATTGCACTTTACTTTAAATTTATTCCAAGAAGATTTCTTTATTTTCTGAATTTGATTTTCAATAGAATCAACACTTATAGTTATTGACGATTCAGGAAGTTGATTTATTTCTATCGCATTTAATTCTAAAAACGATTTGTTCTCTAGTTTTCCAAATAAATCCCAATAAGCACAATCTAATGCCGAACGCAAGAAACTTGGCAAGTCTAAAGTCAATAAAAAAGTATAAAATTCAATAGGATGATTTATCTTTTGAAATTCAATTTGTTCTTTAATTACTTCTAATTTTTGAACAAAATCTTGTAAGTTTATTTGATAATAATCAATTGCGGTACATTCACCATAACCAATTGTATTGTGATTTTTCAACGAAACAATTAGTGCTTCTCTAAAAGTATAATTTCCATAAGAAATAGAGAAAGTTTCCTTTAATTCTAATCGAACTATTTGCCAAGATAAATTCATTAAAGGAGCGTTGAAGTTAATTTGTTTAATTACAAACAAATATAAAAAATAAATTCCGAAACGAGTTCGGAATAAAAAGATGGCAAGCGACCTACATCGCACCGCTACAACCACATACCTTTGCTATGTTCCCATCCTGGAGGATTCTGCAGGAGCTGGTCGTGTAGGACTTGCCGATGCAAAGATACAATCTTTTTATATTTTTGCAAGAAATTAACATCTTAAATAATACATTTGTATCTATAAATAGAATTAAAATCAGATGAAAAATTATAAATCATTAGCTGTCATTTTATTAGCCGGATTGTCTTTCAGTTGTAAAACTACTGATGAAGATTTTTTTACCATAAATGAGAGCAAAATAAAAGCTCAATACACTACCGAAGATATATTAAATCTTGAAGTTGATAATCCCAAAACTCAAAAAATTGATAGTGTTGTTTATACCATTAATGATAAAAAAGTAGGTTCAAGCAAAAGTAATTCTAGTTTTTCGTTTCCTTTAAAAAATCAAAAATTAGGATATCAAAATATAAAAGCTGCTATCCATTATGATGGTGCTACCGAACTAGATTCGACAAGAATTGAAGTTATTTCAAATTTGGAACCTAAAATTCTAAAATTCACACTTATAAATACTTATCCTCATGATAACAAAGCTTATACACAAGGATTAGAGTTTTATAATGGTGTTTTATATGAAGGAACTGGACAAAGAGGAGAATCTACTCTAAGAAAAACGAATTACAAAACAGGAAATATTGATCTAAAAATTGATTTAGAACCTCGCTTTTTTGGTGAAGGAATTACTTTCTTAAACGATAAAATTTACCAACTTACTTGGGAAGAAACTACCGCATTTGTTTATGATGCCAAAACATTGAAAAAAATAAAAGAGCTTCCTTATACTAAAAAAATTGAAGGTTGGGGATTAACTAATGATGGTAAATATTTATATCAATCTGATGGTTCTGAAAAAATTTATAAGTTAAATCCGGAAGATTTGAGTGTTGTTGATTATGTGAATGTATATTCAAAAGATACCAAAGTAAAAGAACTAAACGAATTAGAATGGGTTGATGGAAAAATTTACAGTAATGTTTACCAAAAAAATGCCATTGTAATTATAAATCCTACAAATGGTGTTGTAGAAGGAGTTATTAACTTGGCAGAATTAGAAGGTAAAACTACACCAATCGCAGAAAGAGATGTCCTTAATGGAATTGCCTATAATCCTGCGACTAAAACCTTTTTTGTCACTGGAAAAAATTGGGATAAAATGTTTGAGATAAAAATAAATCAATAAACTGATGAACAATAAAATGCCAAAATCTTGTCAAGAAAATTGGCTAGAACTTTCACCAAACGAAAAGGTTAGATTTTGTAATTTGTGTCAAAAAAACATATTTGACCAAACTACAGAAGGATCAGAATCTAATGAAATAATGTGCATGCGTTATGCTACTTCAGAAAACCATGTCAATAAAAAGTTTTCTCATAAGATAAAACAATTCATACTTTCAAGAATAAAAAAAAACCGAGCTCACTAACTCGGTTTTTTAATTTTTTTTATTTTTTCTTTGAATTTACAAACTCCATTTTCGTGGCATCATAAATTAATTTATTTTCTTGCGTTTTGTTTTTTTGAGTAATAGTTCCATCTGCATTTAGAGTAAACTCAAACCCTTCTCTTCTCATTCGCTCTTGGGTTTCTGAAGCATTTTTTAATCGATCAAGGAATACTTTTTCAACAATATGATTTGTTAGTTGGGTGTTGTAAAAAACTTGTTTCTTAGAAGTTATTTCATAAACATTAGAATAAACAGTTGTAATATCTTCTGTTTTTAAATCGGTTTTATTTAACGTTTTTTCTGTCCAAGACAATAGATATAATTTTACGCCACTAGCAGTAAATGATTTCAATTTGACATCAGTTGGAGTGAATTTTGCATCAGCAGGTTTTACGACAATAGCATCTTTACCATCAATAGTCAATTGAAAATTACCAGCTTTAACTTCGGCTACCAAGTTATCAACTTTGGCTAAAACTCCTTTAGAAGTTGCAACCGCTTTTTTAACTGTAGATTTTTTCTTTTGAGAATAACTTGTAATGCTACAAAGAGCAATTAATGTAAATAAAACAAAATTTTTCATAATAGTGTTATGGTTTAATAGGATAGCAATATACAAAAATATTTATTTAGTATATGTTAAATAAAAAAACCGCCTTGCTATGGGAACAAGACGGTTTCAACCAATAAAAACTTAAAACTATTCTTTTGTTGATTTTACTGCTAGGTTGTAAATTACCAAGCCAAAACCAATTTTGTTAATAGCATCAGCAATGTTGTAAGCAACATCAACATTTCCTTTTCCTAACAATCCTGTGTACCAACCGTCAGTTCCTAACATGTATCCTAATGGATAAATTGCCCAACCAACAAGTACAAACCAACATAAGATTTTGTGTGATGCAAGAACTTCTCCTCCAGCAGCAGCAGCTAATTTTGATGCTTCTCCTAACCAAATTTCGTATACAATAGCGAAATAAGCTATTCCAGAAACTAATCCCCAAATCCAAGCATTACCTGGATCTACAGCTTCACCAAAGTATCCTGTAACTAACATCACTAACGAATAAATAATCATTTTCCATAATAATGATTGTTTAGCGCCAGCAATTTTCAGAATTAAATAAAACTCTAAACACATCAAAGGAACGGTTAAAACCCAATCCACATAACGGAAAAAAGTTGGTGATTCTCCAAAACTTGCCCAATAATCTCTCATGTAGAAATAGTGAACCGCTGCAATAAAGGTAATTAAACCTGAAACTAAAACTGAAACACGCCACTTCTTATCAAACTGACTTAATGATAAAAAGAAAAATGCTGATGCAGCCATCATGGCCATGCATCCAATAAAAAATGTGAATCCAACATAGTCAGTTGGCAACATTTTAGAAACCAATGAAATTGATAATAAATTTGACATAGTATAAAAATTTAAGTTATTTGTTTAACCAAATTTAAAAAACAATAAACAAAAAAAATAAAAGTGTTTAACATTTTTTACATATCTTTAAACAAAATTAATTACAAATATTATGTCACATTCCAACAAGATAGCCATATTAATAAGTTTTTTTGCCTTGTGGATTAATATGTTTTTTTCTCACAAGTATCAACAAGTTATTGGATTTGTAGTAATATTCTTATTCGGAATCCTACATGGAGCCAATGATTTATCATTATATCAAAAAATAAATGAGAAAAAAAATACTATTTCTCTAAAAAAAATCATTCTCTATTATATTGGTGTTGTAATTTTAGGTGCATTACTTTTTTATAGTTTTCCAATTATGGCTTTGGTATTGTTTATACTTTTCAGCGGATATCACTTTGGAGAGCAACACTGGAACAAACTTAAAGATAAAGGAAACAATACAATACTAACAATCTTTCAAACTATATATGGATTGTTTATTCTCTTTTTATTGTTTCAATTTCATGAGTTGGAAGTCAAACAAATTATTTTTCAAATCTCTAAGACTTCAATTGAATTGTTAGATTTCAGAATGATAACATTAGTAATAGGAATACTTTTGATAATTTCTGGTTTTTTACTTAACAGAAAAACTACTAAATTCAAATCAGAAATAATTCTAAATATCTTTTACCTATTAGTATTTGCAATTGTATTTAAAACAGCTGATTTAATTTGGGCCTTTGCCATCTATTTTGTGGTATGGCATAGTTTTCCTTCTATCAAAGAACAAATTCAATTTTTATATGGAAGTTATAGTTTTAAAAACTTCAAACGTTATTTTAAATCTGCATTCATCTATTGGATAATTTCACTCTTTGGAATTGCCATTTTATATTTTCTTTTTAAGGATAAAGAAATTTTTAATGCTTTGTTCTTCTCTTTTCTAGCAGCAATAACTTTTCCGCATACAATTGTAATAATCAAAATGCAAAATAAAGCATAAAAAAAAACCGAGCTATTTCTAACTCGGTTTTTAAATCTATAATAAAATTTATTATTTTACTTCTTCAAAATCAACATCTTGAGTTTGATCACCACTTGCATCAGCTTGTGGTTGAGCTTCTTGAGTTTGACCTTGGTCACCTTGAGCGTACATTGCTTCTGTAGCAACTTTCCAAGCAGCGTTTACATTGTCAAGACCTTTTTGAATTGCTTCTAAATCTTGATTTTGGTGTGCCATTCTCAATTCCGTTAAAGCTGATTCGATTCCTACTTTATGATCGTCAGATAATTTATCACCAAGTTCTTTCAATTGACTTTCTGTTTGGAAAATCATACTGTCTGCCTCATTTAATTTATCAGCTTTTTCTTTAGCCAATCTGTCGCTTTCAGCATTCATTTCAGCATCTTTTTTCATTCTTTCGATTTCTTCTGCTGTTAAACCAGATGAAGCTTCGATACGAATATCGTGAGATTTACCTGTTCCTTTATCAGTTGCAGAAACTTTGATGATACCATTAGCATCAATATCAAAAGTAACTTCAATTTGAGGAACTCCTCTTGGTGCTGGTGGAATTCCGTCTAAGTGGAAACGACCGATTGTTTTATTATCTGCAGCCATTGTTCTTTCACCTTGAATAACGTGAATTTCAACACTTGGTTGATTGTCAGCAGCTGTTGAGAATATTTGTGATTTTTTTGTTGGAATGGTAGTGTTAGACTCAATTAATTTAGTCATTACATTACCCATAGTTTCAATTCCTAATGATAAAGGTGTAACGTCTAATAACAATACATCTTTTACATCACCTGTTAAAACTCCACCTTGAATAGCAGCTCCAATTGCTACAACTTCATCAGGATTAACTCCTTTAGATGCTTTTTTACCAAAGAATTTTTCAACTTGTTCTTGGATAACTGGAATTCTTGTAGAACCTCCAACTAAAATCACTTCGTCAATATCTGAAACAGATAAACCTGCATCTTTTAATGCTTTAGCAACTGGTTCCATTGAACGTTTTACTAAAGTTTCTGACAATTGCTCAAATTTAGCACGAGTTAATGTTTTAACTAAGTGTTTTGGTCCTGAAGCCGTTGCAGTAACGTATGGTAAGTTAATTTCTGTTTGAGTTGAAGATGACAATTCAATTTTAGCTTTTTCAGCAGCTTCTTTCAAACGTTGTAATGCCATTGGATCTTTACGTAAATCAACACCTTCTTCAGTATTAAAATCGTTTGCCATCCAATCGATGATTACTTGGTCAAAATCATCTCCACCTAAGTGAGTATCTCCATTTGTAGATAATACTTCAAAAACTCCATCTCCTAATTCAAGAACTGAGATATCAAATGTACCTCCACCTAAATCGTAAACTGCAATTTTTTGGTCAATTCCTTTTTTATCTAATCCGTAAGCTAATGCCGCAGCAGTTGGCTCATTGATGATACGCATTACTTTTAAACCTGCAATTTCTCCTGCTTCTTTCGTAGCTTGACGTTGTGCATCGTTAAAGTAAGCTGGAACAGTGATAACTGCCTCTGTAACTGTTTGACCTAAATAGTCTTCAGCTGTTTTTTTCATTTTTTGAAGTGTCATTGCTGACAATTCTTGTGGTGTATAAAGTCTTCCGTCAATATCAACACGTGGTGTATCGTTATCTCCTTTAACAACTTTATAAGCTACAGTCGATGCTTCTTTAGCACTTTCTGAGTATTTATTACCCATAAAACGTTTAATTGACGCTATGGTTTTAGTAGGATTTGTTACCGCCTGTCTTTTTGCAGGGTCACCTACTTTAATTTCGCCACCTTCTACAAATGCAATTACAGATGGTGTAGTTCTCTTTCCTTCTGCATTAGCAATTACAACTGGTTCTCCACCTTCCATAACTGACACGCAAGAATTGGTTGTACCTAAATCGATACCAATAATTTTTCCCATTTTCTTAATTTTCTATTTAATGTTTTTATTTAGTTTTTCAACTTGATTGTGATATGACAATGATTGTGCCAAGTGGAATTTGAGAATAAATTGTCAGTTTTACACATATAAATATGACAAGTTGACATTTATTTTTTAAAGTATACGAACTCTTTTTGTCTTAAAGTCAATATTTGTTTGATATTAAAAACAACTATCGACAACGCTATCAATGAATAAGAAATAATCTGTGCAACAGAAACCGATTCTTTAAAATAACAAATTGCAAGGAAAAAATGTATCAATGGATTGGTATACATCAATATTCCAACTGTTGAAGAATTCAATCCTTTAAGAGCATATAAATTCAAAAACAATGGGATAATCGTAAACAAAACTACTATCACTAAAAGCAAGGAATAAAATAAAGGTTCTGTTGGAATTGCTCCACCATAACTAGGATAAAATGGTAATAAGATAATGGATGCAAATACCATTTGAATCGTCAAGATTAAAAATTTATCAAAGTCATTATTTCTTCTTTGGGAAATAAGATATAATCCAAAGGAAAAGGCAATCACTATACTGTAAATCAAATCTTTTAAATTTCCATATGATAATATTATACAACTAATTACACATAATAAAACCGCAAACCATTGCCAATAATTGATTTTTTCTTTCAAAATTATGAAAGCCAAAACAGTGGTAATAATTGGACAAATTATATAGGCAAACGAAGCTGATTGCAAACTAACATGATTGACAGCATAAATGAACAAAAACCAATTCAATACTAACAAAAATCCTCCTAAAAGTGTCATTATAATTGTAGTTCTTCGCTTTTTATTTGAAAAATTTTTAAACGTTTCTAACGAAGTAACTAAAACTGATTTTCTGAAAACAAAATTAAGCGCTAATAAGCAAGCAGTTGCAATAAAGACTCGAAAAAATAAAATATCCAATGAAGCATAATTATGCAATGGTTTTAGCGCCAAACTAAAAAATCCCCAAATAATAAAAGCAGATAAGGCAGAAAGGAAATATTTGTTGATGGGCATCTTAGTTTTTTTTTTTGCAAAAGAACTAAAAATGTGAATACAAAATTCCTAATGATATGTTATTAAATTAGATTTCTTCATTTCAAAATACATTTGAGTAATAAAGTATCAAAAACTACTATTCAAATTCTAGGATTTTTGTCAAATTATCATTTTAAACCTTATATTTGCTTTACTAATTATTACAGTTTATGGAAGAATGCATCTCGGTTTTTGATATGTTAAAGATTGGTGTTGGACCATCAAGTTCTCATACACTTGGACCTTGGCGTGCCGCTGAACGATTTTTGGCTGAATTAAATCAAGAAAATTTACTAAACACTACAACTCGAGTTAAAGTAGATTTATATGGTTCACTATCATTAACTGGTGTTGGTCACGCTACTGATTTGGCAGTAATGTTAGGCTTGAGCGGACAAGACCCAGAATATATTCCAGTTGAGAATATTGATAAAATTATAAAATCAATTAAATCAACACATAAACTCAAATTGGGAAATCAGCTTTTAATTTCTTTTGATGTTGAAAAAGATATTGTTTTCAATAAAAACTTTTTGCCATTTCATGCCAACGGAATGACTTTTACAGCATTTACTTCTAACAAAGAATATACTTCTACCTTCTACTCTATTGGTGGCGGATTTGTAGTGAAAGAAGAACGTATCAATGCTAAGAAAAAATTAGAAATTAAATGTGCTTTTCCGTATCCAGTTCAAAATGCTCAAGAATTATTAGAATATTGCAATTCTTTAAATAAATCTATTTCGGAAGTAGTTTACGAAAACGAAAAATCGATGCGTTCGGAAGAGGAAATCGATAAAGAGTTAATGCGTATATGGAATACCATGTTAGAATGTATGTACATTGGATGCCACAGCGAAGGTATACTTCCTGGCGGATTGAATGTACGTAGAAGAGCTTTTGATATGCACCAAGGTTTGATTGGTTTATCCAATTATAATTCGCCTCAAGAATGGTTAGAATGTATTCGTAAAACCGAAGTTAAATTCCGTCAAATTCTAAAATGGGTTTCGTGTTTTGCCTTGGCAGTAAATGAAGTAAACGCAGCTTTAGGAAGAGTTGTAACAGCTCCAACCAATGGAAGTGCTGGCGTAATTCCTGCTGTTTTGATGTATTATTTGGTTATAGAAAATCACGAAGCTGGCGAAAAAGAAATCAAGCAATTTTTGATGGTTGCAGGAGAAATTGGAAGTATTTTCAAAAAAGGTTCAACTATATCAGCAGCAATGGGTGGTTGTCAGGCAGAAATTGGAGTTTCAAGTGCTATGGCAGCAGCTGCGTTGTGTGAAGTTATGGGTGGAACTCCAGATCAAGTACAAATGGCAGCCGAAATCGCAATGGAACATCACCTAGGTTTGACATGTGATCCTATTGGTGGTTTGGTTCAAATTCCGTGTATAGAAAGAAATACTATGGGTGCCATTAAAGCCATAAATGCTGCCGAATTAGCTATGGAAACCGACGCAAAAAATGCTAAAGTTCCTTTGGATAAAGTAATTAATACAATGTGGCAAACAGCTAAAGACATGAATTCAAAATATAAGGAAACTTCAGAAGGTGGCTTGGCAGTTGCCGTGAATGTTGCCGATTGTTAAGCATAAAAAAGGAGATGAAAGTAAATCATCTCCTTTTTAATTTAAATAGTAAAGTAACTTATTTGATATATACTTCAATATTACCATTGGCATCTTTTAATTTTAGTTCACTCAACGTATGATTAACAATATCTTGAGTAGTGGTAACACCATCAATAACTTTAGTCAAATTGTTATTTGATCGCGAATAAATACCTAAATCTGTGAATAATGCACAAGGATCAATTGTGGAGTCATAGTTGCCTTCTTCAACGGTATTGTCCGATTTTAATTGCATAAAATCTTTTTCGCAACCCGCTTGATTTTGAGGTGCAGAAATCAATGTTTCCACTCCAGCTACAGTTGTTCCTACTTGATTAATCTTCCATTTTCCTGTTAAAGGAGCCAATGTTTCTCCGTCATTATCATCATCACTACATGAAATTGTGAAGAAACCAAAAACAGCAACCATCATCACCAATACTAAACTTCTACTTTTTAGACTAACTTTTCTCATAACATTTTATATTAATTTGTTAATGAAAAAGTTAGTTGTGCAACGTTCAAACAATATTACACTTTAAATTTAAAAAATTGTATAATTAAATTAAACTAAAAATAATCTTTTGTATTAAAAATTAATTTTTCAATTTTTCAATTTCAGATTTCAATAACTCAATTTCAGAATTTAATTTATCGAACTCTTTTTGATTGGTTTTTCCTGCTTCAATAGTTTGATAAATTCTAATTTTTGAATCTTTTAAATCAGTTTTTTTAAGTTTATTTTCAATTGAATTTTGCAATGAATCATCATATTTTTCAACCGTTACATCAACTTCAATTACTTTAGTTTTATTATCAATTTTGGTCTGAACCACATGATATTTTGAATCAATTTCATTGGTTACAAATTGGTTTGCTTTCGATAAATAAATATTTGTTACAGCAAAATTATAAGCTAAATACATTGCAGGAATTATTGCAAGAAAAATCAAAACTCCAAACCAACTATTTACATGCTTTACATTTTCCTTAGAATGTGGACTGAATTTTAAATACTTGACAATAATATAACTTCCAACACAGATAAAAAGAGCATTGATGAAGTAAGTATAAAGTCCGCCAACAAAGTATTCCCATTGCAAGGTCGCTAATCCGAAACTTGCTGTACAAAGTGGAGGAATACATGAAGTTGCTACAGCTACTCCAATTAAAACTTGTGTTCCATTGTGACGAGAAATAGCTATAAATCCTGCCATTCCACCAATAAAAGCTAATAAAACATCAAATATAGTTGGATGTGAAAAGGATAATAATTCATCGGTTGCAATGGCATAAGGCGTTATTAAATAGTAAATTGTTGCAACGAATAAACTTATAAGTACAATTCGTAATGCATTTTGGATACTAACTTTTAACAAATCTAAATCAGAAACTCCTAATGAAAAACCGATTCCAAAAATTGGTCCCATCAATGGTGAAATTATCATCGCACCAATAACAGCCGCTTTCGAATTAATGTTTAATCCAATGCATGAAATGAATATCGCAAAAGCAAGAAGCCATAGGTTTTTCCCTTTAAAAACAACACCTTCTCTTACTTCTCTGTCGGTTTCTAGTTCATCTTCCTGACTTCCTTTTAAGTCAAAAAGTGAACGGAAATAGCGCTTTATAATTTGAATTCTTGTACTCATTTAAAATCGTAGAATGAAACGCTAATTTAGAATTAAAACTCAAAACTCAAACTAGTTGTCAAAAAGAAATTGGAATTAACTAAATCAGAACCTTTGGCAAATACTTCTTTCTTACTATCAAAGTAACGAGCTTCTGTTCTTAATTTCACTTTTGAATTAGGTAAATAATCAAAATTTAACGAAAATCCAAGAGTTTTAAATTCGTCATTTGTGGCAATAATCACATTCTTTTCATCTTGGTAATATTCGGTTCTAAAAGCCGTTTGCCACTTTGGATTTATTGAATATTGGGCAATAAAAACAGGACTTAACCAAGATGCAGATGAGTTATTTTTTGAACTTAAATCTTGCAAACCATAATCAAAACCTGCAATGGTTCGCCATTTGTCATTCCATTTTTTATCAAAATATAAATTACTGAAATAACGCATAGTATAATCAATTCCATTAAACTCTTTTCCTACGAAAGTGCTCCAATTTAAAGTGGAATTTGCAGATGATTTATAAACAATTTGAGTTCCTAAAGATGGTGCAACATCCTTTTGAGGTTTGTTGATTCGTTGCCAACCATTGGTCAATAAAGCAGCAAAACTCCATTTGTCTGATGGTTTGTAATTGTATTTCACTCCTGTCATAAAATAAGGCGAATTTTCAGCTAAAATAGAACGTGTTAAGGTTAAATTAGTTGCCGTTGTTGAAGATTCAAATCCTAAATAACTTGGTAAAATTCCAACTTCGATTGAATGTTTTTTTGATTGATCTAGGTACAAACCCACATAGGCTTCGCTTATATATTTTATCTTTTCGTTGGCATAATTATCGTCAACATAAGTTCCTGATTGTAAAGACAATACTGCATAAGCATTTTCATATTCCACTTTTGAACGTAGTAATACAATATTGATATTAAACTCATTATGACGATTGTAATTGTACATAAATGGCAATTTTGAATCGTTTAATGGTTGATTAAAATCATAGGAATAGTAAGTTTCTACAAATCCTGAAAAAGTAGTTTTTAGTTCACTCTTTTCTTGAGAAAATAGTTGACTGAAAATAAGTAGTGTTAAAATTGTAAATGTATTTTTCATAAACTATTTTCTTCTTGTATCAATGCAATAGATGATTCTCCAAATACCATTCTCCTTAAAAAGTGTAAAAGCATTCACACCAGAATGACTTAATTTTCCATTTATGTAGAATTCATAAGGTGTCCAAACATGTGCCATCGTGCCATCAACTTGAATAGAATAATTTAAAATCTTTTCTTCAAATTTAAAATCATTTGGAATAGTTGCAATAGAATTATAGAACTCTTTAGCCGATTCATCAGATAATTTGGCTCCTTTTACATTTTCCATAATCGATTGAAGAATGATTTTATCTGAACAAACTGATTTCATTTTAACAGTATCTTTAGCATGAAAACCTTCAAAAAAAGTTTCAATAACTTTCTGAACTTCTTGATTTTGAGCTTGAATAGAATTAGCAAAAATCATTATTAAGAGAAATATTGTTTTTTTCATTTTAGAACAAATTTATAATTACATGAATATTAGTATATTTTTAGTTGTATTTATTACAAAACTAATCGATTTTATTACTTTTACAACCTCTTAATCTAAGAAGTCTAAAAATCTAATCATCAAAGAAGTCTAAATATGTCAGTAGCCAAAAAAGATTACAAACGAATTACAACCAAATCATTAATTGAAATGAAAGCCAATGGCGAGAAAATTTCAATGTTAACCGCCTATGATTTCACTATGGCAAAAATCGTTGATACTGCTGGTGTTGACGTAATTTTGGTTGGAGATTCAGCTAGTAATGTAATGGCTGGTCACGAAACGACTTTACCTATAACTCTTGACCAAATGATTTATCATGCCTCTGGTGTTGTTCGTGCTATTGAAAGAGCTTTGGTTGTAGTAGATTTACCTTTTGGAAGTTATCAATCTGACCCAAAAGAAGCATTGCGTTCGTCTATTAGAATCATGAAAGAATCTGGTGGACATGCAGTAAAATTGGAAGGTGGAAGTGAAATCAAACAATCTATAAAAAGAATCTTAGCTGCTGGAATTCCAGTGATGGGACATTTAGGTTTAACACCACAATCAATCTACAAATTCGGAACTTATACCGTTCGTGCTAAAGAAGATGCTGAGGCAGAGAAATTGATTGAAGATGCCAAATTATTAGAAAAATTGGGCTGTTTTGCTTTAGTTCTAGAAAAAATTCCTGCTGCTTTAGCCGAAAAAGTTTCTAAAAGCATTTCAATTCCTGTTATCGGTATTGGCGCCGGAAGTGGTGTTGATGGACAAGTACTTGTAATTCATGACATGCTTGGAATGAATAATGAATTCAGTCCAAGATTCTTACGCCGTTATTTAGATTTATACGATCAAATGACGAAAGCTATTGGAAATTATGTAGCTGATGTAAAAAGTCAAGATTTTCCTAATGCGAATGAACAATACTAGTAATTAGTGAATAGTAATTAGTAAATAGTAATTTTGGCAGAGAAAATCGTTTCCAACAAATCCAACCTACAAATTCTTCACGAAGACAATCATATTATTGTGATTAATAAACGTGTTGGAGATATTGTGCAAGGTGATAAAACTGGAGATAAGCCGCTTTCTGAAATTGTTAAAGAATATATCAAAGATAAATACAATAAACCAGGAGAAGTTTTTCTAGGTGTTGTTCATCGATTGGATAGACCTACAACTGGAATTGTTGTTTTTGCTAAAACAAGTAAAGCATTAGAACGTTTAAACAAGATGTTTAGTGAACGTGAAACCAATAAAACCTATTGGGCTGTTGTAAAAAACAAACCACCAAAAACTGAAGACAACCTAATTCATTTTCTAAAAAGAAATGAAAAAAACAATACTTCCAAAGCGCATTTAAAAGAAGTTCCTGAAAGCAAAAAAGCTTCTTTGGATTATAAAATCATCAAAGAATTAAATAATTATTTTGCTTTAGAAATCAACCTTCACACAGGAAGACATCATCAAATTCGCGCACAATTACAAGCCATTGGTTGTCCGATTAAAGGAGATTTAAAATATGGTTTTGACCGCAGTAATCCTGATGGAGGTATTCATCTTCATGCTCGAAAATTAGCTTTTACTCATCCAGTTTCAAAAGAACAAATTGAAATAATTGCTTCTACTCCAATGGATGCCATTTGGAATTCGATTTAAAAAGATTAACTTTACTCCACAATCGCATAGGGTTTTATGCGTTTTAATTGTTATTAACCCAAATTTACAATTATAATCTATGAAAAAATTCATCTTATTATCCTCATTTCTAATGTCGGTAACGGCATTCTCACAAGACCATTTTGCGGGTTTAACCAATTCTAGTAGAGTAGGAATTTTGACAACTTCAATAAATCCTGCCGAATTAGCTAATATGTCTAATAAATTTGAAATTAATGTTGTAGGAGTTAGTTTTAATGTAGCAAACAACAAAATTGGATTTAGTGATTTAACATCTGATAAAGATATTGAAACATTGCTTTTTAAAGGAAATGAACCTGTCAATCTTAGAGTTGACGCTGAAGCCTATGGATTAGGATTTGCTATAAAACACAAAAGTTGGGCTTTGGCAATTACTTCTAAAATAAACGGCAAACTTGATGCGGTAGATATTGATACAAAACTTGGAGACGCATTGGTCAATTCAGGTTTAAATAGTGTTTTAGGTTCTAGTTCAATTAATAATAATTACAACCAAAGACTTACAGGAACAACTTGGGGTGAAGTTGGTTTTACTCTGTCTAAAAATCTTTTAGATAAAGAAAAATATAAAGTAAATGTTGGTGCTACTTTCAAATTGTTGTTTCCAGGTTCTTATTCTAATTTGGGTTTAGATAAATTTAATGGAACAATTAATAATGTTGGCTCTCAAGTATATCTAAACAATACAACTGCCAATTTAAATATTGCTTACTCAGGAGCATTAGCCAATAGTTTTTCAAATTTTGAGGATTATTCAAAATCGGTTTTTGGAGGATTAAACGGTTTTTCAGGTGATATCGGAATTAACTTCCAATGGAAAGATGAGCCGGAAACCAATCCGAAGAAAAATCAAAATAAATACAAATTCAACGCTGGTTTAGCACTTAGAAATATGGGCTCTATGACCTTTAGTGATAATAATAATTATAACACCAATTACACTTTAAACATTCAACCTACCATTGCAAATCCTCTAGGTTTAAACCTAAATCAGTTTGAAAACATCGATAATCTTCAACAGATTGAAACCATATTAATCAGTCAAGGTTATTTAACAAAGCAACCTGAAAAGAAAGACTTTAAAGTAAAGCTTCCATCTATTTTCTCTGCTTATGTAGATGTAAAAATAATCTCGAGACTCTTTGTTTCTGGTTATATTCAGCAAAAAGTGAATGATGATAATAGTAACGATCAAATTACTGCTCAAAATAGTTTCACTATTACTCCAAGACTAAATTTAGGCTTTTTTGAAGTTTATTCTCCTTGGACAAGCAATGAAATATCTGGATTTAATGGCGGAATTGGTTTTAGAGTTGGAGGATTTTATTTAGGCTCTGGTTCTATAATTACAGCAGCAATTAATGATAGTAAACAAGCTGATATTTATGGTGGATTTAGATTAGCATTTTTATAAATCATGGAATATAAAACGAGCATCAGTTACCGAAAAGAAAAGCTGAAACAACTTCTACAGGTTGTAGTAAATCATGAAAAGGAGATTATATCAGCGCTATATAATGACTTTAAAAAACCAGAATTTGAAGCCGTTGTAACTGAGACCAGTTATGTAATTTCCGACTTAAAAGACACCATTAAAAGCATCAATAGTTGGGCGAAACCTAAATGGGTTTTACCTTCGCTATTAAATTTTCCTTCATCAGATTATATTCTGCATGAACCTTATGGAAAAGTACTAATAATTTCGCCTTGGAATTATCCTTATCAACTGGCACTTTGTCCTTTAATTGCAGCTGTTGCAGCAGGAAATCAAGTTGTCGTTAAACCATCAGAATTAACTCCTAATACATCAAAAATTATTGCGAAAATAATTTCTGAAGTTTTTGATAAAGAACATGTTGAAGTTATAGAAGGTGGAATTGATGTTTCTGAAAAGCTGCTATCACAACGTTGGGATTATATTTTCTTTACCGGAAGTGTGACTGTTGGCAAAATTGTTGCTAAAGCAGCTGCCGAATTTTTAACACCAGTTACTCTTGAACTTGGCGGAAAAAATCCATGCATTATTGATAAAAACTGCAATATTAAATTGACTGCTAAAAGAATTGTTTGGGGAAAATTTATTAATGCAGGACAAACCTGTATTGCGCCAGATTATCTATTAGTTAATCAAGAAATCAAACAAAAACTAATCGATGCTTTAAAAGAAGAAATTATTCTTGCTTATGGCGAAAACCCAGAAAATTCAAAGGATTTTGCTAGAATTGTAAATACTAAAAATTGGACGCGATTAAACTCTTTTTTAGAAAATGAAATTATTTTATTTGGAGGAAAAATTAATGAAGTTGACAATTACATTGCTCCTACTTTATTAGAGGATTCTAAGCTTGATAGTTTAGTTATGCAAGAAGAAATTTTTGGACCCATTTTACCAATAATTAGCTTTAAAGAGGAATCTGAAATTGAAAAGATAATTTCTAAATATGAAAAACCTTTGTCTCTTTATGTTTTTTCAAATAATACAAAATGGGCAAAAAGTATCGTAAAAAAATATTCTTTTGGTGGTGGTTCCATTAATGACACTGTTGTACATTTTTCTAACAAACGCTTGCCTTTTGGAGGTGTTGGTTATAGTGGAATTGGTGCCTATCATGGCAGATTAAGTTTTGAAACTTTCTCTCATAAAAAATCAATTGTAAATAAATCTACTTGGCTTGATTTACCTATGCGATATGCTCCATACAAAGAAAAACTAAAAACTCTTAAAAAATTATTGAATTGGTTGTAAACAATTTAAAAGATTAATTTATTTTTTATATCTTGCTAAGAAATTTATAATTATAATTGAATGATTATAAACATTACTCTATTCAATTCTTTTCAAAATGGTTGCACGGAAAATTTATTTGGTTTTCTCCAACCTTTTATTGCTTTTAAGACGATTCCATTATTGTTTTTTTTTAAAGAATGGTTTATTCTAATCTCTTTAGCTATAATTATCTTATATATTCTTTTTGTTTTTTTTATAAATAAAAAGAAAAAAGATAGCTTTATCAAAAACTTTTCTAGTTATGTAGCAAAAGAAGAACAGTACAATATGTATCTACTCTTCTTAGGAATTTCAGTTATCTCAGTCGAAATAATTTTAGAAATATTTAAAATTAGAAATTCAAGCCAACTTATATTGAAGACAATAATTGGATTGTTTTTGATATCTATTTACCTTTTAAATGCTAAAACTAAGCTACTTAAAAATTCATTTTCTACTATATTTATTTTATTATATCTAAGTTACTTTTCCTATAACATTTACAATATTATTTATAAACCATTTGAACTTTTTAGCTACGTATCTTTAATTGTAAATTTTTTTCTTTCTTATTATGTTTTCAAAAATTTATTACAATATTGGACATTTGTTAGTATTGTATTTCTTTTTACAATAAGCCTTTTTCAACAAGATATTCTACCAACAGATTTAGTAATTATATTAATAACATCTTTTATATTCACAGTTGCTATTCATTCTGCCAATCATATTTCAACAAGTAATACTCAAAACAGATTTCTATTTGCCAATGAAATTGTAAATCGTGGAAATATTATAACTATTGCAACAAATAAAAAAGGAGAAGTTTCTTTTTGTAGTAATCAAGTACTTAGTTTTTTAGGATATACTCCAAATGAAGTATTAGGATTAAAGTTTTGGGAATTAACCGAAGATGCCGATTTTATTGGTGAAGCCTATCATGATGATTATATTGATAACAGACTTTACGTTAGAAAACTAAAATGTAAAAATGGAGAGTATAAATACATCCAATGGAAAGACAAAAAGTTTTCTGATGACTTAATTATAGGAATTGGACAAGATATCACAGAGCAAATCAGTATACAAAATCAATACAAAAATTTAATTGAAAATGCCAACGATATAATCTATGAAACTGATACCAAAGGAAATTATGTTTTCATAAACAAACATTCAGAAATTGTTACAGGCTATAAATTAGAAGAACTTTATGGCAATCACTATTCCTTGCTAATCCGAGAAGATTATAGAAAAAAAATTATGAATTTTTATTCTAAACCTCTCAATAATGTAAATGATTTTCCAACAACAGTTTTTCCAATAATTAAGAAAAATGGAGACTCTGTATGGTTATCTCAAAACGTATCTATTAAGAAAAATGAATATAATAAAATAATAGGATATACAGTAATTGCTAGAGATATAACATTAATCAAGGATATCAAAATTGAGAAATTAAGAAAAGACAGAAAAGTAAGAGCTTATAATGAAACCTTAAAAAATATTACCTTTAAAAACCATTTAAAGTCTGAAAATTTTGATGTTGTTCTATCCAATATATTAAAATTGGTTGCTCAAAAAGTTGATGTAAACAGAATCAGTTATTGGAAATATGAAACTGATAAACTAATTTGTCTAAAATTGTACATCCAGAATCGAAATAAATTTGAAAATGACATTGTATTATTAAAAAATGACTTTCCAAACTATTTCAAAGCCGTCGAAAATGAAACTCAAATTGTTGCCACTGATGTCTACAGCAGTTCTGAAACAGCAGAATTTTGCTCAGATTATTTTCCAAAATTTGAAGTAAAATCATTACTAGATACACCTATCTATATAAATGGCTCTTTAATTGGCGTATTATGTATAGAATCTACCACAAAAATTAAACAGTGGGATAATGAAGATATCAATTTTTCTCGATCTATTGCTGATTATTTAACTGTTGTAATTGAAACCAATCAAAGATTAGAAGCCGAAAAGAAATTAGCTTACAAAAGTGATTTGCTTACAGCAATTACAAAAATCACTAATAAATTACTGAGTGAAAAGAATTTAGAATCCATTTTTGATGAAATACTATTAACAATCGGTGAAGCTGCAAATGTCGATAGAGTACATTTCTTTGTAAATGATAGTAAGGCAGATACTATTCAACTTAAACATGAATGGGTTGCCAAATCAATAGATTCTCAAATTGAAAATCAAGAATTAAAAAATTTTCCAAATAAAAATTTTAGAGAATTACTAAATATTTTGATTGATAATAAAGAATACAATTTTCTTGTCAAAGATTTAGGTAATTCAATAGCAAAACAAAGTCTTGAAAAAAGAAAAATAATATCATTATTAAGGTTACCAGTATTTGTAAAAAACGAGTTTTATGGCTTTATAGGTTTTGATGATTGTAAACAAGAACGTATTTGGAACGAAGATGAAATAAACATTCTTAGAACATTAGCAAACAATATCTCATCTGCAATTGACAGAAGCATCAATGAACGAATAATTCTAGAAAGTGAAGAACGATTTAAGTTATTAACCGAAAACATTCCTGGAACAGTATATTTATCTAATTATGACGATAAATGGTCTGATATTTATTTAAATGATGAAATTGAAAATTTAACTGGTTATCCAAAGACAGAATTTTTAGAAAATAAAATTTATTTTATAGACTTAATTCATCCTGATGATAGAGTTAAAGTCGATAACGATGTTGAATTAGCCATCCAAGAAAAGAAAAAAATTCATAATATTTTTAGAATATTCAATAAAAATGGTGATATTAAATGGGTTGAAGAATTTGGTGATGTTATCTACAAGGACGGAAAAATTAATTATATAGAAGGAATTCTTATTGATATAACTAAACAAAAAGAAAACGAAAATGCAATTAAAGCTAAAGAATATGCTGAAGCTGCAAATAAAGCAAAGTCAGAATTTTTAGCTAATATGAGTCATGAAATAAGAACTCCATTAAACGGAATTATTGGTTTCACCGACTTACTAAAGAATACAAAACTCGAAGATATACAAAAAAAATACATGAATACTATTAATGAATCTGCACATTCATTGATGGGAATTATAAATGATATTTTAGATTTTTCAAAAATAGAATCAGGGAAATTAGAGTTAGATATCAAGAAATATGATCTAATTGAAATTATTAGTCAAGTAATAGAATTAGTAAAATATGATACCAACAAAAAAAACTTAGATTTAGAGGTTACAATAAATGAATCTGTTCCAAAATATGTCTTTGTTGATATTGTTAGATTAAAACAAATATTAATTAATCTATTAGGAAACGCTGTTAAATTTACTGAAAAAGGAAAAGTTACCCTATCTATAAAAACTTTAGAGTCCATTTCAGAAAATAAAACCAAAATAAGATTCTCAGTTATAGATACCGGAATTGGGATTAAAAAAGATTTTCAAAAAGAAATTTTCAATGCCTTTTCACAAGGTGACAATTCAACTACTAGAAGATTTGGAGGGACAGGTCTTGGATTAACAATTTCTAATCAACTGCTTTCTTTAATGGATAGTAAGTTAAATTTAGAAAGTGAAATTGGAAAAGGTAGTGAATTCTTTTTTGATGTGACTTTGAAAACATCGAACGAAAAAAGCTCACAATTAATTGATAATTTTAATGTAATAATAAATGAAAAAGAAAAACCCGATTTTGGTCATGAAAACTTCAAAGTATTGATTATAGAAGATAATAAAATAAACATGCTTTTAGCAAAAACTTTAATCAAGCAAATTATTCCAAACGGAACAATCTTTGAAGCCGAAAACGGAAAAATTGGTGTTGAAAAATTTAATATATTGCATCCCGATATAATTCTAATGGATGTACAAATGCCTATCATGAATGGCTATGAAGCAACACAAGAAATAAGAAAAACAACAAAAGGAAGACATATTCCCATCATTGCGTTAACTGCTGGCACAGTTGTTGGTGAAAGGGAAAAATGTTTGGAAGTAGGCATGAACGATTATGCTTCCAAACCTATTCTAAAAGAAGTTCTTGAAGGAATAGTTTCAAAATGGTTAAAAAATTAAAAAACTAAACAAAATTATTAAATTATGAAATGGATTGGAAATCGTAAAAGTGATAACGTAGAAGACAGAAGAGGAATGTCTGGAGGCGGAAAAGCTGTAGTAGGTGGAGGTGGATTAGTAATCGTATTTTTTCTTGTGAAAATGTTTTTCCCAGAAGCGGCACCTTTACTTGATACATTTTAACAAAACCAAGCAAATCAGCAAACTCAACAAACTGGTGAACAACGTGAATTAACTCCTGAAGAAATAGAAATTGGAGATTTTGCAAAAACAGTTTTTGCCTACACTGAAGATACTTTCGGTCAAATATTTCAAGAAAATAATTTACAATACGAACAACCAAAAATGGTACTTTTCTCTGATGCTGTAGAAACCGCTTGTGGTAGTGCAACAGCAGCATCTGGACCTTTCTACTGCCCAGGTGACAAAAAAGTATACATGGATTTACGTTTCTTTGAAGAATTAAAAACTCGTTTCGGTGCCAAAGGTGGTGACTTTGCAATCGCTTACGTAATTGCACACGAAGTTGGACATCACATTCAAACCATTACAGGAACTTCTGGTAAAATGAGACAAATGCAACAAGGTATGAGTCAAACTGAAGCAAATAAACTTTCTGTTTGTTTAGAATTACAAGCCGATTTTTATGCAGGTGTTTGGGCACATTATAACAAACAATATCTTGAAGAAGGTGATATAGATGAGGCGCTAAGTGCTGCACATGCAGTTGGTGACGATGCAATTCAAAGTAAAATGCAAGGTCATGTTCAACCAGATACTTTCACTCATGGAACATCAGAACAAAGAAAATACTGGTTTAAACTAGGATTTTCAACAGGAGATGTATCTCAGGGTGATACCTTTGCAAAATATGGTTATAGTTTAAGATAAAACAACAAAAACATAGTAAAAAAGAGCAATGATTAAAATTGCTCTTTTTTTTTTGAATTAAATCAAAGTAAAGAATTCTCTTATTGTTATGATTTTGACTAAAACAAACCAAATAATTTTATAAAAGATAAAAAAAGTAGGTAAAAATTATCACTTTAACAATTCGTCTTTTAATGCCAAAAAATTAAATATTGTTCAATGCTATTTATAATTTCAAATAGTAATTTTGTCTAAAATTTACTATTATGAAAGTCGGAATTGACAGCATTACATTTGACCTACCAAAAATACATTTACCTATAAAAGTTCTTGCAGAAAACAGAAACATTGAACCCGAAAAACTTGTAAAAGGTTTAGGCTTACATAAAATGAGTTTTTCAGATGTTCACCAAGATGTCGTAACTTTTGCTGCTAATGCTGTTTACAAACTTATCCAACAAGAAAACCTAAACCCAAAAGATATTGCTCGAATTTATGTTGGAACAGAAAGCGCTGTCGATTCTTCAAAACCTATAGCAACTTATATAACTTCATTATTAGAAAAACAATTGGGCGAAGGAAGTTTCAATTATTGTGATACTTTAGACATGACTTTCGCTTGTATTGGAGCTGTAGATGCTTTTCAAATAACTCTCGATTTCATCAGATTGAATCCAACCAAAAAAGTCATAGTTGTAGCCACAGACAATGCCAAATACGATTTGAATTCTACTGGTGAATACACTCAAGGTGCTGGAGCAATTGCTATGTTAGTTACTGCAAATCCAAGAGTTTTAGCATTCTCTCAAGAAGTTGGCGTTTCTGCACAAGGTGTTTTTGATTTTTTTAAACCAAGACGCTACTTTTCTAAAGAAGAAGTTCTAAATACAAATGACAATCCTGAATGGTTTGGAATTCTTGAAAATGAAATTGCTTTCTACAAAGAACAACCTGTTTTTGACGGACAATATTCTAATCAATGCTACATCAACAGAACTTCTGATGCTTATTTCAAATACAAAGAAATCACCAACCAAAATGGTAAGTTGTATGAAAGTTGGGAAAACATTTTGATGCACCTACCCTATTGTTTTCAAGCTCGAAGAACATTTGTAGAAATTTTTGCCAAAGAAAATAATCTAACAGAAGATATAAAAACCATTTCAAAATCAACTGAATATTTAGAATTTGTAAACCAAACTATTTTCCCCTCAGAAATCGCTTCTGGTCAAGTTGGAAATATGTACACTGGATCTATTTTCCTCGGAATGTTATCTACATTATGCTATCATATGCAACAAAATTCGGATTTAACAAATAAGAAATTCGGATTCATAGCCTACGGAAGTGGTTCAAAATCAAAAGTTTTCGAAGCCGAAGTTCAAGAACATTGGCAATCGGTAATTGAAAAAACTCAATTATTTGAAACACTAAACAATTCCACAGAAATAGATTTTGGAACCTACATTTCACTACACAAAAAAGAAAGAAAACACTCTGTTTTACAACCTAAAAATGAATTTGTTTTAGATTATATCGAAAAAGAAAATCCTGTTTTAGTTGGTGCTAGGTATTATAAATTTCAATAGCCAACACCTTAAGGTGTTGGCTATTAATTAGTTTTATTATAGAGGCTTTAGCCAAAATTATTTTTCTTTAACTATTTTATATTTATCAATAATCTCATCATATTCAGATTTAAAAGTTCTTTTCTTATGATGACTTTCTTGATTTTTAATATAATTTCTTACACGAGGTAAAATAGATTCTGAGATAGATAAAGCAAAATATTCATCTTGCCATTCGAATTTTTTTCCGGATAAATTAGGGAAAAGATGGTTGTTTTTATTAATCCAATAAGAAGATTCTCCTTTAATTAATTGCATTATTTTATCGACACTCTGATTTATTTTCAATGATATTAAACAATGACAATGATCTTCATATCCATTAATAAAATCAATATGAATATCTTTTTTTATAGCATTTTCCTTTATATGTTTCCAAACTAGTTGTCTTGACTCAATTGTATTTAAATAAGGAAATCTGTTTTTTGTACTCCATACAAAATGGATATATATTTTTAGATAAGGCATAGATTTACTTTTTTTGGCTTTTTTTTATTTTTTATTTTTTCCTCTAGCTGAAGCTAGAGGCAATTCAGGATGATTTTTTCAAAATCATCCAAGCCATCCATCTCTGTCTAAACTTCTGTATTGAATAGCTTCTGCAATATGATTGGAAACCACAATTTCTGAATTTTCTAAATCAGCTATGGTTCTAGCTACTTTCAAAATTCTATCAAAGGCTCTTGCAGAAAGATTCAATCGCTCCATAGCAGTTTTTAGCAATTGTAAAGATGCTTCATCTAAGGCACAATATTCTCTAATTTGTTTCGAATTCATTTGTGCATTATAATGAATATTATCAAATGCCGCAAATCGTTTGCTTTGAATTTCTCTTGCTGCTGTTACTCTCTTTCTAATTTCAATACTACTTTCAGATTTTCTTGTTTCTGTTAATTTATCAAACGGAACTGGAGTTACTTCAATATGAATATCAATTCTATCTAAAAGTGGTCCTGAGATTTTACTCATGTACCGTTGCATTTCGTGTGGCGAAGAACTTTGTGGCGCATCTGGATCATTAAAATAACCACTCGGACTCGGATTCATACTCGCAACCAACATAAAAGATGATGGATAAGTAATTGTGAATTTAGCTCTCGAAATAGTCACTTCCCTATCTTCCAAAGGTTGACGCATTACTTCTAAAACCTCTCTTTTAAATTCTGGTAACTCATCAAGAAACAAAACGCCATTATGAGATAAAGAAATTTCTCCAGGTTGAGGATAACTTCCTCCTCCAACAAGAGAAACACTTGAAGCAGTATGATGTGGTGCTCGAAATGGTCGTTGACTCATCAATCCAGCGTCTTTAATTTTTCCGGCAACAGAATGTATTTTAGTTGTTTCTAATGCTTCTTTCAACGTCATTGGTGGTAAAATACTTGGCAATCGTTTGGCAAGCATTGTTTTTCCTGAACCTGGTGGACCGATTAAAATAATGTTATGTCCACCAGCTGCGGCAATTTCCATACATCTTTTAATAGACTCTTGACCTTTAACATCTGAAAAATCAAACTCTGGAAAATCTAATTCTTTGTAGAATTCTTCTCTTGTGTTTATGATTGTTGGTTCTAAAGTTCCTTTTCCTTCAAAGAAATTGATTATTTCGGTTACATTTTCAATACCATAAACTTCTAATCCATCAACAACTGCAGCCTCTTTGGCATTTTGTTTTGGCAGAAAAAAACCTTTAAAACCTTCTTCTCTCGCCTGAATTGCAATGGACAAAGCACCTTTTATGGGCTGCAAACCTCCATCTAAAGACAATTCACCCATAATGACATATTTATCTACATCATCGGCTTTAATCTGACCAGAAGCTACAAGAATTCCAACGGCTAATGTCAAATCATAAGCGGATCCTTCTTTACGCAAATCAGCTGGCGCTAAATTTATGGTGATTTTTTTTACTGGTAATTGATAACCATTATTTTTGAGTGCAGCAGCAATTCGATAACTGCTTTCTTTAATGGCGTTGTCGGGCAAACCTACTAGATGGTATCCAACTCCTTTATCAATATTTACTTCAACAGTGATTGTTGTGGCTTGAACGCCAAAAACGGCGCTTCCAAAGACTTTTACTAACATGGCGTATATAATTAAGTTACAAATATCTAAAAAAAATTTATTCAACAAAAACTTTTGACTTTTTTATTCATCATCAGTTCTTCATTTCATTCTAAAAAAGTTAAAACTCAAAAAAAAATAAACAAAAGTTTAGTAATACTAAAACGTTTTTTTACTTTTAGCGAATATACTATTAACCACTATGAAGAAAATTCTATTTCTAATTGTACTTAGTTTAATTACTAGCACAATTTCCGCACAAGATTATTTTCCAGTCAATGAAAATGTAAAAAATAAAAGCACTAATTATACTGCTTTTACCAATGCAAAGATTTACGTTACACCAACTCAAGTTATTGACAAAGGAACATTGTTAATTTTAAATGGAAAAATTATTGCGGTTGGCACAACTGTTTCAATTCCTAAAAATTGTCAGGTTATTAACATTGAAGGAAAATCTATTTATCCCTCATTTATTGATATTTACACCAATTTTGGAGTAGAAAAACCGAAAGCAATTAGCAGTTTCGAAGGTGGTCAATTATATGATACTAAACGAAAAGGATATTATTGGAACGAACACATTCGTCCAGAAATAAATGCTTTTGAAATATTTAAGTATGATGAAAAAAAAGCAGAGGATTTCTTAAAAATTGGCTTTGGTGTTGTTGGAACTCATAATCAAGATGGCATTGCTCGTGGAACAGGAAGTTTAATAGCACTTAATAATGCTCCTAATAGTTCTAAAATTATAAGTAATTCCATTTCAAATCATTTTGGATTTACTAGAAGTTCTGGTTCGGCACAATCGTATCCAAATTCTCTAATGGGAATGATGGCACTTCTTAGACAAATGTATTATGATTTAGACTGGTATAAAAAAGGAAATTCTGAAACTACCGATTTGTCACTTGAAGCTTTAGCTAAAAATGAAAAATTAATACAGATATTCGCAACAGAAGATAAATTAAATAGCTTAAGAGCATCAAAAATTGGAAACGAATTTAACATCAATTACCTACTTAAAGGTTTCGGAAACGAATTTGAACGCATCGACGAAATCAAGAAAACAAATGCCAAATTCATCATCCCAATAAATTTTCCAGAAGCTTATGATGTTTCCAATATATTTCAAGCCAATCAAATGGAATTAAATGATTTACGCTATTGGAATCAAGCTCCTACCAATCCGAAAGTATTGTCGGATAACGGAATTACTTTTGCGCTAACCACTGATAAACTTAAAAAATTAGACGATTTTAGAACCAATCTATTACGTGCAATTAAGTTAGGATTTGATAAGACTAAAGCTCTAGAATCATTAACAACTATTCCTGCACAAATGCTTGGTAAAAGCAACGAAATTGGCAGTTTAAAAGTAGGTAGCTATGCCAATTTTCTAATCACATCTGGAGAAATATTTAGTGAAGAAACCCTACTTTTTGAAAACTGGGTACAAGGAACAAAATATGTAGTAAACGATGGAACCATAAAAGATATTCGTGGCGATTACGATTTAACCCTAGACAATGATACCTACAAAATGAAAATTGAAGGAAAAATTGCTAGTCCAAAAGTAAATATCAAATCAAAAGAAGATAAAACAGTAAGTTCTAAATTATCTTTTTCTAACAATTGGATTACACTTATTCTCAAATCAAAAGATACTATCAATCCATCAATAAATAGATTAACTGGATATGTTGAAAATACTTCAAGTCTATCTGGTAAAGCTATTTTAAATAATGGCAAAGAAGTATCGTGGAGCGCCATAAAAACAGCTCCTTTTGTAAATAAAGAAGAAGTAAAAGAAGCTGAAAAACCTTTCAAAGTCTTTCCGGTAACCTACCCTAATTTACCTTTTGGAAATTCGCAAAAATTAGCATCACAAAATTTACTATTTAAAAATGCAACGGTTTGGACCAACGAAAAAGAAGGCATACTTCAAGAAACCGATGTATTAGTTAAAAATGGAAAAATTGTAACCATCGGAAAAAATATTTCGGATGCTAGTGCTAGAATAATTGATGCTAAAGGCAAACACATTACTTCTGGAATAATTGATGAACATTCCCATATCGCAATATCAAGAGGTGTAAACGAATCTGGACACAACTCTACTGCAGAGGTAACTATAGAAGATGTTGTAAATTCTGAAGATATTAATATTTACAGAGAACTTGCTGGTGGCGTTACAACATCACAATTACTTCATGGTTCTGCTAATCCAATTGGTGGTCGTTCGGCCATTGTTAAATGGAAATGGGGATTGGCACCAGACGAAATGTTGTATAAAAACCAACCAAAATTTATCAAATTTGCCTTAGGTGAAAATGTAAAACAATCTAATTGGGCAGACCAAAATCCGACACGTTATCCTCAAACTAGAATGGGTGTTGAACAAGTTTTTACCGATTATTTTCAACGTGCCAAAGAATATGATGACGCTTGGAAAAGCTACCGTGCTAATTCAAAAAATACTAAAGCACCAAGAAAAGATTTAGAATTACAAACCCTTGCAGAAATCATCAACAAAGAACGATTCATTACTTGCCACTCCTATGTGCAATCTGAAATATTAATGATGATGAATGTGGCTGAAAAATTCAATTTTAAAATGAATACCTTCACTCATATTTTGGAAGGCTATAAAGTAGCTGATAAAATGAAAGAACATGGTGTTGGTGCCTCTACGTTCTCCGATTGGTGGGCTTATAAATTTGAAGTTAATGATGCCATTCCCTACAATGGTCCGATAATGCATAATGCTGGTGTGTTAGTTGCTTACAATTCTGATGATGCTGAAATGTCTAGACGCTTAAATCAAGAAGCTGCCAAAGCTGTAAAATACGGCAATGTTTCTGAAGAAGAAGCATGGAAATTTGTAACACTAAACCCTGCAAAATTATTACATATAGATGATAAAGTAGGAAGCATAAAAGTTGGTAAAGATGCCGATTTAGTAGTGTGGAATGAAAATCCGTTATCTATTTACGCAAAAGCAGAAAAAACAATCATTGAAGGTGTAGTATATTTCGATATTGAAAAAGATACCATACAAAGAGAAGCAATTACAAAAGAAAAAAATGAATTGATTAGTCAACTGCTTGAGGAAAAAAATAAAGGAATGCTTACGCAAGAGCCTATAAAAAAAGAAAAGAAAGAATATCATTGTGACACTTTAGAAGAAAACTAAAATGAAAAATTTATATATAGTTATTGTGATTTTAAGTTTAACATCAAACTTAATCGCTCAAAAAAAACCAGCTGATAAACAAAGTAAATCCGTTTTAATTATGAACGGAACAGCTCATTTAGGCAACGGAAAAGTTATTGAAAATAGCATCATTGCTTTTAAAGAGGGTAAATTGCAATTTGTCGCCGATGCAACTCTTATCAGAATTGATATGAATACTTATGATATAAAAATTGATGCTGCTGGCAAACACATTTATCCCGGATTTATTGCTCCAAATTCCACATTAGGATTGGTTGAAATTGATGCCGTAAAAGCCTCTGATGATGAAGATGAAATTGGAAACTTTAATCCAAATGTCAAAAGTTTGATGGCTTACAATTCTGAATCAAGAGTAACCGAAACAGTGGTTAGTAATGGTATTCTTACAGCACAAATCACTCCAAGAGGTGGAAGAATTTCTGGATCATCTTCTATCGTTCAATTAGACGCTTGGACTTGGAAAGATGCCGTTCTTAAAGAAAATGACGGTATTCACTTGAATTTTCCAAATACTTTTAGAACTGGTCGTGGAGCAGAAAATGGTGTTATTGAAGTTAACAAAGACTACAACAAACAAATTGAAGAAATTGTAAATTTTATAAACGCCGCGAAGAGCTATTCTAGCAGTACTCCGAAAGAAAGAAACCTTGTACTTGAAGCAATGAAAGGATTACTTGACGGAACACAAACACTTTTTATTCATGCCAATGACGAAAAACAAATTATTGATGCAATCAATCTATTCAAAGAAAACGGAATCAATAAACTAGTTATTGTAGGAGGATATGAAGCTTATAAAACAACAGAGTTGTTACTAAAACACAACATTCCTGTTCTTCTAAGACGTGTACATGATATGCCTGTAAATGACGATCAAGATTATGACCTTCCTTTCAAAATGGCTAAAATACTTACCGATAAAGGAATTCTTGTTGGACTTGAAAATAGTGGAAACATGGAGCGTATGAATACTCGTAACCTACCTTTTCTTGCTGGGACTTGTGCTGCATACGGACTTGATAAAGAAATAGCCTTACAACTAATAACTTCTAATACAGCCAAAATTTTAGGAATAGACTCTTTTTGTGGAACCTTAGAAGCAGGTAAAGACGCAACTCTATTCATCTCAGAAGGTGATGCATTAGACATGAGAACCAATAAATTAAAGGAAACTTTTATCCAAGGTAGACTCATTAACTTAGAAAATCATCAAAGCAACCTTAATAAAATATACAAATCAAAATATAATCAAAACTAAAAAGTAAAATATTTCATTCTTTTTGTAAAATAAAGTTGTCTATATGTAAAATATACTTTACATTTGTTTCAACTTTAAATCATTTACTTATGAAAACACACTTTTTATTTCCAAACTCATTTAAAAAAATTGGATGGTTGTTGTTTGTGCCAAGTTTCATTTTAGGCACCTACCTTCTTTTTAGTGGTTTTGATTTTGAAAATTATTTTGTTCTAAAAACATTTGCAATATTCAAAGATCAAATAATATTTAAATCAACATATTTTAGTTTTATAGAAAATGGTATACTTGATGAATTAATTACAGTTTTAGTAATAGTTGGCGGCATACTAGTAGGGTTTTCAAAAACCAAAAATGAAGATGAATATATCTCAAAAATAAGATATGAAAGTCTTGTTTGGGCAACCTATTTTAATTTTGGTTTATTACTTTTTACAACCCTTTTTATTTTTGGAATTCCATATTTTTATATACTAGTTGCTAACATTGCAGCGATGTTGTTGTTCTTTATTATAAGATTCCATTACAAAATTTATCAATTAAATAAAGCTACTCACGATGACGAATAATTTGAAAGTCCTGCGAGCTATTAAGAATATTTCGCAAGAAGATTTAGCCAAGCAAATTGAGGTCAGTCGTCAAACGATAAACGCAATGGAAAAAGGAAAGTATGTTCCCTCAACAGTTTTAGCACTTAAACTAGCACGCTTTTTTGAAAAACCTGTAGAAGACATTTTTACCTTAGAAGCAACCGATTAAAAAAAATCCCATCTTGATTTTTAGTGATCTTCGTTAGTACAAAGTCCGATGATTTCATGAAATACATCGTGCAATTTTGTCAAAGATTCGGTTAGTTCTTTATCCGATTTTTTGCTTTTAACAAGTTTGTCAAGCTTTTTACTATCGATAGCTAATTTTTGTACGGCAACCACTACTTCTTTTTTATTGAACTCAGCAGGAATTATTGATTTTGCTAACAAATTTGCTTTCTCAACCATTTCACCCGAACGTTTTCTTATCGGTTCTAAATTTCCTTCTTCACTTGGATGAAACGTTTGCGACATTACTTTATGAAAATCTTTTAATGCTTGCCAATCATCAAATTTACCTTTGGTAGCTGCTTTGTAATTGTTACTCACTTCATTCCAATTAATTACATTCCAAATAGCGGTTAAATAATCGGCACGTTTGTTTTGATATTTCAAATAGTACGCATGTTCCCAAACGTCAATTCCTAAAATTGGAGTTCCTTTGCTCTCAACTACATCCATCAAAGGATTATCTTGGTTTGGTGTTGAAGAAACTACCAACTTTTTATCTTTATCTACAGACAACCAAGCCCAACCCGAACCAAATCTTGTTGCAGCTGCTGCATTAAGTTTCTCTTTTAAAGCATCTAAACTACCAAAAGACTCATTTATAGCTTTTTCTAACTCTGGTGATGGTTTAGTATTTTTTTCTGGTGTGAGTATCGACCAAAACAATTCGTGGTTGTAATGTCCTCCTGCATTATTTCTAACTGCTGGTGTTTGTTTAGATACCGACGCAAAAATATCCTTCAAAGACATCTTTTCTACTTCGGTTCCTGCAATAGCTGCATTAAGATTTTTGACATAAGCGGCGTGATGCTTACTATAATGTATTTCCATTGTTTGTGCATCTATAAATGGCTCTAAAGCATTGTAAGCATAAGGCAATGGTTTTTGGGTAAACTGTGCTGTGGCAACAAAACCCATTAACAATAAAACAGCAACTAATCGATTATTTTTCATATGTTTAAAATATTAAAAAACGTTACTAAAATTCATGTAATGTAAATCAGATAAAATCTTTATTAACAAATAAATTCCATTGAAGTACATCAATCAAAGGTACGTAAATTCAATAAAATATTCATCAAAATTCGGCTTTTAAGCATTAATTAACACAAAAATGTTATCGTAACATTAGGTTACTTTTGTGAATAGCTTTTTTTAAGTATTTTTGATAAAAATAAAAGTTTTAATGAAAAAAATAATTCCCTTTTTAATTACCTTATTTATTACAACAATCGGTAGTTCTCAAAATAATACCTCAACGAATCAACTTAAATTTGAAACCATTTATTACGACGCAATCTACAAATGGGTTGCATTTCCTAAAGCGGAAGTCGATTCTACTTATGTATATGGTTATATTTATTTAGATATGCAAGCTGGTCTTACTTTTAATCATGAAGGTACCTTTCATGTAGACAAAACTGGAAAATTGGTGAGTAGTAAAAAAGAGCCTTATAACATGATTAAAATGCGTCTTGGAAATAAAACACCCAATGTTGCATTACTTTCACCTACTCAAATCAAAGAATTAGATGTACTTCCTATTCCAGATTGGTTAAAAAATTATAAGAAACCCATTGATGATGCCGAATCATTAACACGAACAGGTTATCATCTTAATGCTGTAGGCGGAAGTAAAAAGGCATTAGAATTTTTATTAAAAGCTTACAAGAAATCACCTCATCATAAAGGTTTGGAATTTGAATTGGGTTTTGCATACAATGCACTTGGTCAATATGAAAAAGCTATAGAAATTTTAAACAAAGCGACCACTCACGATCCAAAAAATGCTTTGTTGTATAAGGAATTTGGTTATGCTTATCTAAACTTACACAAATTACCAGAAGCAGAAGCGATTTATAAACGAGGAGTTGAAATTGCTACTGATAAAGAATTGAGTTGTGAAATGGCAATTAATATGGCTAATTATTATTTCATTCAGAAAAGTAAAGACAAATTCAACGAATGGGCCAATATTGTTAAGCAAAATGCTTCACCAAATTCACAATACATTAAATACATTGAGTACTTCGAGAAAGAATGGGAAAGTAAACGATAAAAAAAATGCTTTTATTTTAATTTAAGCATCCAAAGATCATTATTGCCTCTGTTTATATTTACATCAAAATCTGAACTTTGAGATTCACCTACAATAAAAATTTCATTATTGTTATTTTGATAAAAATCTTTAGCAATATCAATATTTGAACCTCCAAAAGTTTTTTGCCAATAGACTTTTGAATTAGCTTTATTATCGACTTCTAGAAACCAAAAATCATTTTCTCCTTTAAGACTATTATTTAAATTACTTCTTGTATTTCCAACAATTCCAAAATTTCCATTTGAAAGCATACGTACTTGCTCAGCTGAATCAAATTCTGAACCACCAAATGATTTATTCCAAATTAAATGACCATGATCATCAATATGAATGACCCATGCGTCAAAACCACCAAGTGAAACACTAATGTCTTTATCATCACTATTTGAACGTCCCACAATCAAATAAGAGTTATTATTTGTTTTAACAACACCAAAAGCTTGATCTATTCCAGAACCTCCATAGTTGTGTTTCCATGCTAAACTTCCATTGCTTTGAAGTTTTACAACCCAAAAATCATAACTCCCTTTATTGTCATTTATATCAAAATCTGAACTTTCTGAAAAACCAACCATAAGAAATCCGCCATCATTTGCTTCAACAACATCATTCACTCTATCGTTTTGTGTACCTCCAAAATAGCGGTACCACATAAATTCACCTTGCGAATCAATTTTAACACCTATAAACTCACCTGAGCCGTGAAGAACACCTTTGTGACCAATTTCGTGACCTTCGCCATTGTTTTGAGTTCCTCCACTTCCTTCAATACCAGAATATTCAGAAAAACCAACGACAAAGTAACCTCCGTCACTTGTTTGAATTATTTTGTGTGCATGATCATGACCTGAAAAACCATAATTTTTAGACCAAATGACATCTCCAGAACTATTTATTTTAACAACTAAAAAATCATGTAAACCAAAATTGCTAGGCACAATTCCATCAGAACTTTCTGTATAACCCGAAATAATAAAGTTACCATCATTAGTAGCTATAATGCTTGTTCCGTAATCATTTTTTGAACCTCCAATAGTTTTGCTCCAAACTTTATTTCCTTGACTATCAATTTTAATAATCCAAATATCAATTTGATCATATTGCTTATTGATATCTCCATCAGAACTGTTGGTGTGACCAACAACAATCATTCCACCGTCACTAGTTTTAACTACACTTCCTATTTTTTCATCTAAAGAGCCACCAAATGTTTTACTTGCAACAATACTTAACTCCGATAAAGAATTAAGTGAGTTTTCTTGTTCAGAATTGCTACATGAAAAAAAAATAAAAGTTAAAGCAAAAACTACTATTCTCATTTTACAATCAATTTTAAAGTTGTTGAATTGTTTATTTTTACAAAGTATAAACCTGAAGTAAATTCATCTAAATTAACAGTATAACTATTGGTATTCAAATTATTATATTCTTTTACTTTTTTCCCAACAACATCAAATATTTCAAGGTTTTGGATTTCAAATTTAGAATCTATAGTAAAAAAGTCAGTCGATGGATTTGGACTAATTTTAAAAGAATCTTTTTCAAATTCTTGAAATGATAATGCTGCATTTTTTTTCACAATAAATAATCCTCTTTCAATATCACTAATCAATATATTTCCACTAGCAAAATAAGGATAAGTACTCCAAGCTCCATTAAATTGAGCAGAATTACTTGCTGGATAAGTGTCAAAAAAAGCTATCTCATTCATATTAGAAGAAGTTTCAATGTTTGATGTATTCATAATTCTTAAACCAGCACGATAATTGGCTAAATAAAACTCGTTATTTAAAGTGTAGCCATTGTGATCTATAGAAGGAGTTGTACCAAAATAATTTCCTTTTAATACCGGATCATCTAAATCAGACATGTCGATTATGATGGATTTGGTATTAAACCCAAAATCTGTTTCATCAAGCTCATCACCAACTATCCAATATTTTGTATCAGTTGTTAGCCAACCTTGATGCGTGTAGGCAACATTTGAATAAGTAAAAGTAGACAACAAAATAGGATTATTTTTATTTGTAACATCAATAACAACTACTTTATTTTCGTTTGCTCCAAAATAAATTTCTTTACCAACATGTTCCGTATCTGGACCATTGTAAATAATTATTTGAGCATCGTGTGTATAAGCTTGACTTGAATATCCAAATGAAAATACTGGATTTAAAGGATCTTGAATATTTACAACATGTGGTCCTCCTGAAAAAGTATTAGAGCCTATACAATAAGCATAACCTGTTGCCTCATTTATTGCGATATTATGGCAATTTCCGAAACCAGAATAAAAAGCATCGACTGAAAATATTTGAGGTGTTGTAATATTTCTTAATCTTTTTAAATCAAAAACCTGCATACCGTGACCAGCAGCCTCACTTACAATAAAAACATAATTATTATAAACTTTTGCATCTCTCCAAATACTTGATGTATTATTAGTTGACACTACTTTTCCTAAATAAATAGGAGCTGTAGGATTGGTAATATCTACAAAAGCAGTATGAGAGGTACAACACATAATTGCATATTCTTTATTAGTCAACGGATCGGTCCAACCCCAACAATCATTACCTTGAGTACTAGCCGTTCCACCCATTTGCTGGAATGTAAGTCTGGATTGCAAATCAATATTATTACAAGGATAAACTCCAGCAAAACCACCTGTACACGTTTGACCAAACGATAGGTTTACTAAAAAAATAATTAATAAGTGTATTTTTCTCATGTTCTTAGTTTAAACGTGTAAAGCTCTATTATCTGTTGCTGCCAATGCTGCTTCTTTGATTGCTTCTGCAAAAGTTGGATGTGCATGACTCATTCTTGAAATATCTTCTGCAGAAGCTCTGAATTCCATTGCTGTAACTGCTTCTGCAATTAAATCGGCACAACGAGCACCAATCATGTGAACTCCTAGAACTTCATCGGTTTTAGCATCGGCTAATATTTTTACAAACCCATCGGTATCACCACCTGCACGAGCTCTTCCTAATGCTTTGAATGGAAAACTTCCTGCTTTGTATGCAACACCATCAGCTTTTAATTGTTCTTCTGTTTTACCAACAGCAGCAACTTCAGGCCAAGTATACACAACACCTGGAATTAAATTATAATCAATATGTGGTTTTTGACCTGCTAAGATTTCAGCAACCATTACTCCTTCTTCTTCCGCTTTGTGAGCTAACATCGCACCACGAACCACATCACCAATAGCGTAAATATTTGAAACATTGGTTTGCAAATGGTCGTTTACTTCAATTTGTCCTCTTTCAGTTAACTTCACTCCTGCTTTGTCAGCATTCAATCCGTCAGTGTAAGGACGACGACCAACAGAAACTAGAGAATAATCACCTTCTAAAGTGATGATTTCTCCTTTAGCATTTTCTGCTTTTACTGTAACTGCTTTTCCTTTTCTATCAACCGATTGTACTTTGTGAGAAGTATAGAATTTCATTCCTTGTTTCTTCAATACTTTCGTCAATTCTTTAGACAAAGCTGCATCCATTCCTGGAATGATTCTGTCCATAAATTCTACTACCGAAACCTCAGCACCAAGACGAAGATAAACTTGTCCTAATTCAATTCCGATAACTCCACCACCAATAATAACTAAATGCTTAGGAACTTCAGGCAATTTTAAAGCTTCTGTAGAAGTAATAACTCTTTCTTTATCTAATTTTATAAAAGGTAAACTTGATGGTTTAGAACCTGTTGCAATGATAATATTTTTAGCTTCAACCACTTCAGATGAACCATCAGCTTTAGTCACTTTTACATGCGTAGCATCTTCAAACGAACCAACACCTTCAAGAACTGTAACTTTGTTTTTATCCATAAGGAACTTTACACCACCAGAAGTTTGGTCAACAACGGCTTGCTTACGTTCAATCATTTTGGTCAAGTTTACTTTTACTTTTCCAGAAACTTCAATTCCATAATCAGCAAAATGTTGTAACTCTTCATAATGATGTGATGAAGCTAAAAGCGCTTTTGATGGAATACAACCTACATTTAAGCAAGTACCTCCAAGCGTTGGATATTTTTCAATAATAGCGGTATTAAAACCTAATTGGGCACAACGAATTGCCGAAACATATCCGCCTGGACCTGAACCTATAATGACTACGTCAAATGAACTCATATTATATATTTTTGTGTGTGTTTATAAAATAGTGTTGCAAAATTACGAATGTTTTTTGGTATTTTAATTGATTGTGTAATCTTTTCAAAAGGAAATTATTTTTTGCCTTTTAAGCTTACTTCTCTTTCATAGAAAGCCACGAACAAAAATCGCCGTAACCCTTGCTACACAAAGAAAACGTTTTCGTAGATTTTTATTTTTTATGATATTTATCAGTTAATTTAAGTAGTTAAAATTGGAACTTTGGACTATAAAATTTAAGCTTTTAAAGAATACTAAAATAAGAACTAAAACTTTTAACTATGAAAAACATTAAAGTCATTCAGGAACTTCACGATTTAGGAATCACTGGCTACCATGAAGTGGTTTATAACCCAACCTACGAAGAATTGTTTCAAGCAGAAACTTCTCATTTTCGTAAAGGATATGAAAAAGGTGCTGTAACCGATTCTGGTGCTGTAGCTGTTAAAACTGGAGTATTTACAGGACGTTCTCCAAAAGACCGTTATATTGTTAAAGATGATGTTACCAAAGATACTATCTATTGGGATGACAAAGTGAATTTCCCAACTACGCAAGAAGTTTGGAGCGAACTAAAAAAATTGGTTTTAAAACAACTTTCAACTTCTAAAAAATTGTATGTAGTCGACGCTTTTTGTGGAACTAACAAAGATACTCGCCTCAAAGTGCGTTTCGTAATGGAAGTGGCTTGGCAAGCACATTTTGTTACCAATATGTTCATTCGTCCATCTATCTTTGAATTAGAAAACTTTGGAGAACCTGATTTTATAGTAATGAACGGTTCTAAAACAACTAATCCAAACTGGAAAGAACACGGATTAAATTCTGAAAACTTCGTATTATTCAATCTTACCGAAAAAATCCAAATCATAGGTGGTACATGGTATGGTGGTGAAATGAAAAAAGGAATGTTTGCTATGATGAACTATTACCTTCCTCTAAAAGGAATGGCTTCTATGCACTGTTCTGCCAATGTAGGTGAAGATGGAGACGTTGCAATCTTCTTCGGACTATCTGGAACAGGAAAAACTACGTTATCTGCCGATCCAAAGCGTTATTTAATTGGTGATGATGAACATGGTTGGGATAACAATGGTGTCTTTAACTATGAAGGTGGATGTTATGCCAAAGTAATTGATTTATCAGAAGAAAACGAACCAGATATTTGGAGAGCTATCAAACGAGATGCTTTATTAGAAAATGTTGTAGTAAATGAATATGGCGAAGTAGATTACTACGATCACTCTATTACTGAAAACTCTCGTGTTTCTTATCCAATTTATCACATCAATAAAATTGTACTTCCTTCTAAAGCAGGACATGCTAGCAAAATCATTTACTTATCTGCTGATGCTTTTGGTGTATTGCCTCCAGTATCAATACTAGACGAAGACCAAGCACAATATCATTTCTTGTGCGGATTTACTTCTAAATTAGCCGGAACCGAAAGAGGAATAACTGAACCACAACCATCATTCTCTCCAGCTTTTGGGGAAGCTTTCTTAACCTTACACCCAACAATGTATTCTAAAACTTTGGTGGCAAAAATGAAAGAACACAATGCTAAAGCTTATCTAGTAAACACTGGTTGGAATGGAACTGGAAAACGTATATCTCTAAAAAATACACGTGCCATTATTGATGCTATCATTGATGGAAGTATTGAAAAAGCTGAAACAGTTAAAATTCCGTTTTTGAATTTAACTGCTCCAAAAACATTAGCTAAAGTAGACGACATTCTTGATCCAAGAACTACTTATAAAGATGTGGCTGATTGGGAGAAAAAAGCAAAAGAATTAACAGCGCTTTACAATAAAAACTTTGAGCAATATACCAATACTGAAGAAGGTAAACGTTTGGTAAGTGCTGGACCAAGTTTATAACCACTTTAAACCAATACCAATGGAAAAATTTCACTATCTTTCCATTGGTATTTAAAAGCAACAATAATGGACTGGATAATTGATTTATTTACAAAGCAATCTTTTGCTCAAACGGTGATAATATTCGGTTTAGTCATTGCCTTTGGTATTTGGTTTGGTAAAATTAAAATCTTCGGAATTTCTCTCGGAGTGACTTGGGTACTTTTTGTTGGCTTACTATTCTCTTACATTGGTATTTCAGTCAATCATGAATTACAAGATTTCTTGAAAGAATTCGGATTGGTACTATTTGTTTACACCCTTGGATTGCAAGTTGGACCTGGTTTCTTTGCCTCTCTCAACCGAAACGCTTTGGTTACTAACATGCTAGCAGCTTTAGTTGTTATTTTTGGAGTAGCTACAACCTTAATTCTATATTATTTATCTACCAATCCCATATCAATCATGACAGGGATTATGAGTGGTGCTGTTACTAATACGCCTGGTTTAGGAGCGGCTCAAACTACAATTACCAATCTGCATCATGTAACAAATGACAATTCTTTGGTTACTTTAGCATATGCTGTGGCTTATCCTTTTGGTGTTTTCGGAATAATTATCTCAATGGTAGTTTTAAAGAAAATATACAAAGTTGACATCGAACACGAAACCGAATTGCAAAACAAACTTAACAATCTAAGAGAAGATAAAGTCATTTCTAAACATTTGAAATTAGAAAACCAACAATTGATAGGAAAACCTATTAGTGCCATTTTTGAAATGATAAAAAAGCCAATTGTAGTTTCTAGAATGTTTCATAAAGGAATTATCATCACGCCTACTCCAAAAGAGATTTTATCAGAAAATGATGTATTGCTAATTGTTGCACAAAAAAATACTTTCGATCAATTGCATCTTCTTATAGGTTCTGAAAGTGATATGAATCTTAAAACCGCAATTGATAGCAAACTTGTTACAAGTCATGTTGTGGTTACCAATAAAGAAATTACACACAAAAGATTGGGAGATATTCCCGAATTTCACCAACACGATTTTACTTTTACAAGATTGTACCGTGCCGGAACCCAAATGGTCCCAAACGGAAACATCGCTTTACAACTTGGAGATACTTTGAAAGTCGTAGGAACGCAAGAAGGTTTAGAAAGAGTAACCAATGTATTAGGAAATTCCCTAAAACGATTGGAAGTGCCAGACATCGCTCCTATTTTCATCGGAATAGTATTAGGAATTATTGTTGGAAGTATTCCATTTCAAATTCCTAACATTCCGGTTCCTGTCAAAATTGGTTTGGCTGGAGGACCATTAATTATTGCTTTATTACTAAGTCGTTTTGGAAACAAATTCTATTTGAACAATTATACAACAAATAGCGCCAACTTGATGATAAGAGAATTAGGAATTACCTTATTCCTTGCTAGTGTGGGTTTAAGCAGTGGTTCTAAAATCGCGACTGCTTTTGAAGGTGGTAATGGATTCTACTGGATAGCTATTGGTATCGTAATTACTATTCTTCCTTTATTGCTTGTTGGGATTATTGCGAAAAAATACTTCAAGAAAAACTATTTCGAAATTTGTGGATTATTGGCTGGAGCTTCAACCGATCCACCTGCATTGGCTTTTGCTTTGAAAATGGCAGGCAATGATATTCCGTCTTCAACCTACGCAACGGTTTATCCGTTAACAATGATTATACGTATTGTAGCGGCACAACTACTAATTTTAATGTTCACCTAATAATAAAATTTACAAAACAGTATCACAACACAAATGCGGTACTGTTTTTTACTTGTCCAATCATGAAAGTACTGTGCGTACTACCAATGTGATTTAAGGTTGTAAGTTTTGTTACCATAAACTCGCGGTATTCTTCCATGTCTTTTACACAAATTTTTAGAATGTAATCATAATCACCGCTTACGTGAAAACATTCTAATACTTCGTCCAGTTTTACTACTTCGCTTTCAAATTTTGTCAAGAAATCTTTAGAATGTTGAATAAGCTTGATATGACAAAACACCACAAATCCTTTGTCTATTTTATTTCTGTTTAGTAAAGCTACATACTTGTCAATAATTCCTTCTCGCTCTAACTTTTTGATTCGCTCATAAACAGCTGTTACTGATAAATTCAATTTTAAAGAAAGTTCTTTAGTAGTTTTCTTGGTATCCTCTTGCAAAAGCTGAAGGAGATTCTTGTCGATAGTATCCATGGAAATTAGAAATTAGAAGTTTTCAAAAATCTATAAATTAAAATTTATGGCTTCAAATTTAGTTATATTTTCATTATAAAATAGTTTTTATAGTTTTAAAATCTAATTAATTCAATTACTATTGACTTTTAATCTAATATTAATCAATTTTGAAATCAAATAAACAATAAACAACAAACATGAACAACTTCAACCCTGCCGATAAAATACAAGATTTACAATACTTTGGAGAATTTGGTGGTGTAAACCCATCCATTTCTGATAGTTCTACTTATACGTTTCTTTCTGCTAAAACCATGTTTGATACTTTTGAAGGAAATGCTGAAGGATGCTATTTATACTCGCGTCATTCTTCTCCAAGTAATTTATATTTAGACAAAGCTATTGCAGCTATGGAAGGTACAGAAGCGGCTAATGTTTCTGCCTCTGGAATGGGAGCAATTACTCCTACTCTTTTGCAAATGTGTAGTCAAGGTGATCATATTGTTTCAAGCCGAACTATCTATGGTGGAACGTATGCTTTCCTGAAAAACTTTACACCAAAATTTGGCATTAAAACATCCTTTGTTGACATTACCAAACTTGACGTTGTAGAAACTGCTATTACTCCAAATACCAAAGTAATTTATTGCGAAACTGTAAGTAATCCGTTGCTTGAGGTTGCTGATATTACAGGGTTGGCTAAGTTGGCTATCAAACACAATTTGAAATTAGTTGTAGACAATACTTTTTCGCCTTTATCGGTGGCTCCTGCCAAAATGGGTGCCGATATTGTCATTCATTCCTTAACCAAATACATCAATGGAAGTAGCGATACTGTTGGCGGTGTAGTTTGTGGCTCAAGAGAATTCATAAACAGTTTGAAAGACGTAAACTCAGGAGCAAGTATGCTTCTTGGACCAACAATGGACAGCTTGAGAAGTGCCTCTGTAATGAAAAATTTACGTACACTTCATATTAGAATGAAGCAACACAGTTACAACGCTATGTATTTGGCTACCAAATTTGAAAACGATGGTTTGAAAGTAGTTTATCCTGGTTTAGCAAGTCATCCAAGTCATCAATTGTATGCTAGTATGATTAATCCAGAATATGGTTTTGGAGGCATGATGACTGTTGACGTTGGTACAATTGACAAAGCCAACGAATTAATGGAGTTAATGCAAGATAGAAATCTAGGTTACCTTGCTGTAAGTTTAGGATTCTACAAAACCTTATTCTCAGCACCAGGAACATCAACATCATCAGAAATTCCTTTAGAAGAACAAAAAGAAATGGGATTAACCGATGGACTAATTCGTTTTTCAATTGGTTTAGATAACGATATAGAACGCACCTACCAAATGATGAAAGAATGTATGAACGAGTTGAATATTATATAATTTGTATAGAAAAAAAATTAAAATTACGTTAATTTATTAACCACTTTCGAAAATTCGTTAGTGGTTTTTTTATATTTGAAATAAAAACATGAAGCAATTTCTTATTTTATTTTTAATATTTAGTCAATTTTCTTTTTCGCAAACTGATGCTAAATTGTATGAAATTATAGAATCAATTTCAAGTAATCGAATAGAAAAAGACATTAAAACCTTAGCAAATTTTGGAACACGAAATACTTTTAGTGACACTATTTCTGATAAAAGAGGAATTGGTGCCGCAAGAAGATGGATTAAATCAGAGTTTGATAAAATATCTAAAGAGTGTAACAATTGTTTAGAGGTTAGCTATCAAAAAGATTTTGTAACAACTAACGATGGTGAACGCGTTCCCAAAGATACGTGGATTGTTAATGTGGTTGCCATTCAAAAAGGAACAAAATATCCAAATAGATATGTAATAATGTCTGGAGATATAGATAGCAGAAATTCTGACACTATGGATTATACCGGTGATGCACCTGGCGCAAATGATAATGCAAGTGGAATGGCAGGAACAATTGAAGCCGCTAGAGTTTTAAGTAAATATAAATTTGAAAACAGTATTATATATTTAGGTCTATCTGGTGAAGAACAAGGTTTATTTGGAGGAAAAGGTTTTGCGGAATTTGCTAAAAAAAATAATTTTGAAATAATAGGTGTTTTTAATAATGATATGATCGGAAATATTGAAGGTGTAGATGGTGTAATTGATAATAGAACCTTTAGAATTTTCTCTGAACCAACAAATCTAACAGATACTGAAAAAGAACAAAAAAACAGACGTTTTTATGGTGGTGAAGTGGATGGTGTTTCACGTCAGTTAGCACGATATATTCATAAAACTGTTTCTACTTACATGCCCGAAATGAACCCAATGATGGTATACCGTTTAGATCGATTTGGTCGTGGTGGACATCATAGACCATTCAATGACTTAGGTTATGCGGCTATTAGAATTATGGAAGCACACGAAAATTACAATCGTCAACACCAAAATTTAAGAACAGAAAACGGAATAAAATATGGTGATGTTATTGAAGGTGTGAATTTTGATTATGCAAATAAACTAACTGCTGTTAATGCAATTTGTTTAGCTGCTCTAGCACAAGCACCAGAAAGTCCAAAAAACGTTTTGATTGGAGGTGTTGTTGAACCAAATACAAAATTAAAATGGGAAAAATCTAATGATAATGATATTATAGGTTACAAAATTTACTGGCGATTAACTACTTCACCGCAATGGGAAAACAGCAGATTTGTGGGAAATGTTGATTTTTATGAACTCAAAGGAATTGTAATCGATAATTATTTTTTCGGAGTTGCAGCGGTTTATAAAAACGGACATGAAAGTCTGATAACATTTCCTAAAGATATTATAAGATCTACCTTTAAAAGAAATTAAAAAAATCCCGTCAAGTTTATTGACGGGATTTTGTTTATAAGTTTACTTTATTCAACTTACTATTCTTATAACTAAATCCGAAGTAAATGGCTAATCCAATTAGCAACCAACAACTGAAATAAATCCAATTCCAAACACTTAATTCTGCCATCATATATAGACAACAAACCAAACCTAATAGCGGAATTAAAGATAAGTTTTTACGCCATGACCATGAAGCAAAGTATACTAACGACAATAGGAAAATCCACATCGGTATTTTGTGTTTGAACAATTGAAAACCACTTTCATATTTTAAATTGTTATCAATTGGCAACGAATTAACAACATTCTCATATGCTTTATCATCCTCAGAAAACTTACTCAAAACTTCTTCTAAATCAGCTGAAGCGTCTTTAACCAAAAGATTTTGCTGCAAGTACGTCATAACCTCTTTTACTTGAGTTTCTTCAAGTGAAGTCACAATTGTCGTCGGATTATTTATTTGTTTTTCATTGGTAATAAAATCCATTGTTGCCTTTTTATTAACCGTAAAAGCAATTATAGCTCCAACAAGAATTAACAACGGAAATACATATTTAGAATTCACATAAGGTGTTTTAAACTTTCCTCTTGGAATATCAGGTTTGTTTTGCAAAACAAGAACTCCAGCACAAACTAAAACAAAGGCAAATAAGGTTCCAATACTACACAAATCGGTTACCATAGTAAGATTTAAAAACAACGCCGGAATTGCCACAACAAATCCAGTTACAATAGTTGCATAAGAAGGCGTTTTGTATTTTGGATGTACTTTTGAAAATCTTTTTGGTAACAAACCGTCACGACTCATACTCATCCAAATTCGAGGTTGTCCCATTTGGAAGACCAATAAAACACTCGCCATTGCTACTACTGCACTCACGGCAATAATTCCAGACATCCATTTTAAATCCAATTTATCAAATACAAACGCTAAGGGATCACCAACATTCAAATCAGAATAATTCACCATTCCAGTCAAAACTAAAGCTATAATAACGTACAAAATAGTACAAATAATAATCGCCCACATCATTCCTTTTGGCAAATCTCTCTGCGGATCTTTACATTCTTCTGCTGTAGTTGAAATGGCATCAAAACCAATGTAAGCAAAGAAAACTGCCGAAACTCCTTTCAAGATTCCTCCAACTCCATTTGGTGCAAACGGAGTCCAATTAGCAGTATCTACATAAAAAACACCAACTGCTATAACTAATAATATGATACAAAGTTTTACAACAACCATCAAGTTACTGGCATTTCTAGACTCTTTCATTCCTCTGTAAACCAGATAGGTAATGATAACAATAATCAATAATGCAGGTAAATCGGCAACTAAATGAAAAGAACCAATCGTTGGCGATGTGGTGTAGGCTGTATAAGCCAATTGCAAACTTTCCGACAAATTTTCAAATGATTTTCCGCCATTCATTAATGCTGTAGCTTCTTCAAAACCTTTGGAAGCCGTAAGATAATCCATTTGAATCCATTGTGGTAAATGCAATCCACCACTTTCGAGAAGTCCTGTGAAATAATCACTCCAGGAAATGGCAACGGTAATATTTCCGATGGCATATTCCATAATCAAAGCCCAACCGATAATCCAAGCGATAATTTCACCAAAAGCTACATACGAATACGTGTAGGCACTACCAGAAACTGGAACCATTGAAGCAAATTCAGCATAAGCAAAAGCGGCAAAACTACAAGCAACAGCGGTAAAGATGAATAAAAAGATAACTGCCGGTCCACCATCAGAACTTGCTTTACCGATGGTACTAAAAATACCAGCGCCAATAATAGCTGCGATCCCAAAAGCAGTTAAATCTCTCGCAGTTAAATGTTTGCCCAAACTATTATGTCCATCGGCTTCATTTTTTGCTACTTGATCATTAATATCTTGTACTGTCTTTTTTCTAAATAAAGTGGAAAAATTCATATTTAACGAATAGTTTATTGATGATTTATACAAAAACAAATATAACATAATTTCACATTGATTTACAAAATTGAAAAATTACAAACTATAATTAAAATCTATTAAAAAATAAATTTAAAGGATAAATTATCTATACTAACTTAATTTTTAATTTCTAAATTTGTTAGAATTAAAATTGAAATTATAAACAATCAATAATAAAAAAGTTTTAAAACTAAATAATTACTAAAATTTATGGAACATTCAAACGACATTAGCAAATGCCCATTTCATCAAAATCAAAAAGGTTTGAGCGATGGTGTTAAAAATCAGGATTGGTGGCCAAAAGCACTTAACTTAGATATTTTACACCAGCATGATTCAAAAACCAATCCACTTGGAGAGGATTTTAATTATGCCGAAGAATTCAAAAAATTAGATTTAGAAGCCCTAAAAAATGACTTAAAAGCGTTTATGACCGACAGTCAAGATTGGTGGCCTGCCGATTGGGGACACTATGGTGGATTGATGATTAGAATGGCTTGGCACTCTGCTGGAACATACAGAATTGGAGATGGACGTGGTGGTGCAGGAACTGGTAACCTTCGTTTTGCTCCACTTAATAGTTTTCCTGATAATGGAAACCTAGATAAAGCTAGAAGACTTTTATGGCCTATCAAAAAGAAATATGGTAACAAAATTTCATGGGCTGATTTAATGATTTTAGCCGGTAATATGGCTTATGAATCTATGGGATTAAAAGTGTTTGGATATGCTGGTGGACGTGAAGATATTTGGCATCCTGAAAAAGATATTTATTGGGGTGCAGAAAAAGAATGGTTACAAAAATCTGGTGGTGAAGGAAGTCGTTATTCTGGAGAAAGAGATTTAGAAAATCCATTGGCAGCCGTAATGATGGGATTAATTTATGTTAACCCAGAAGGTGTTGATGGACAATCTGATCCATTAAAAACGGCTCACGATATGAGAGTTACGTTTCAAAGAATGGCAATGAACGATGAAGAAACTGTTGCCTTAACTGCTGGTGGTCACACGGTTGGAAAAGCGCATGGTAATGGTGACGCATCTATTCTAGGTCCAGAACCAGAAGCTGGAGCTATCGAAAATCAAGGATTTGGTTGGATGAATCCAAAAGGTAATGGAAATGGAGCTGACACTGTAACAAGTGGATTGGAAGGTGCATGGACAACACATCCAACACGTTGGGATAATGAATATTTTACTTTATTATTAAACCACGATTGGGAATTAAAGAAAAGTCCAGCTGGAGCAAGCCAATGGGAACCTATAAACATGAAAGAGGAAGACAAACCTGTCGATGCTCACAATCCATCTGTAAGAAGAAATCCTATTATGACGGATGCTGATATGGCATTAAAAATAGATCCTGAGTACAGAAAAATTTCTGAAAAATTTCATAATGACCAAGCGTATTTCTCTGAAGTTTTTGCAAGAGCTTGGTTCAAATTAACACATAGAGATTTAGGTCCGAAAGACAGATATTTAGGTGCTGATGTTCCTGCAGAAGATTTGATTTGGCAAGACCCAGTTCCAAAAGTAGATTACACTTTATCGGATGCTGAAATTGAAGATTTAAAATCAAAATTATTAAACAGCGGATTAACAAGAGCTGAATTAATAAACACGGCTTGGGACAGCGCAAGAACTTTTAGAGGTTCCGATTATAGAGGTGGCGCAAATGGTTCTAGAATACGATTAGAGCCACAAAGAAATTGGGTTGCCAATGAACCAGAAAGATTACACAGAGTTTTAACTAAACTTGCCGAAATTCAAGCAGGTTTGAGTAAAAAAGTGAGTATTGCCGATTTAATTGTTCTTGGTGGAACTGCAGCTATCGAAAAAGCAGCACAAGAAGGTGGATTTAATGTGAAAGTTCCTTTCCATGCTGGAAGAGGCGATGCTTCACAAGAAATGACTGATGTAGAATCGTTTGAAGTTTTAGAACCAACAAACGATGCTTTCAGAAACTTTATGAAATCTAAATATGTAGTGCAACCTGAAGAATTGATGCTAGACAAAGCACAACTTCTTGGATTGACAGCTGCAGAAATGACAGTTTTAATTGGAGGAATGCGTGTTCTTGGAACCAACTATAACGGAACTAAACACGGTGTTTTTACAAACAATGAAGGTGTTTTGAGTAACGACTTTTTTGTGAATTTAACTGATATGAACTACAGTTGGAAACCAGCAGGCGATAATTTATACAACATTGTTGACAAAAAATCAGGTGCAACCAAATGGACTGCAACTAGAGTTGACTTGGTTTTTGGTTCTAATTCTGTTTTGAGAGCTTACGCTGAAGTGTATGCACAAGACGATAACAAAGAAAAATTTGTAAAAGATTTTATCAATACTTGGTCAAAAGTGATGCATTTAGATCGTTTTGATTTGAAATAAGAACTTCCAAGTTAGTATTGTTTTTCTGAAAAACCACCTTTTTAAGGTGGTTTTTGTTTTTTATGCAATTATTAGCACTTAAAAAAACACATAGTGAAATTTTAATATTAATTTTTTGTAAGAAATTTATTGATAATTTTTCTCTATTAATACATTGTAAAATGTAATAAAAATCATGTTTTATATAACCTTTGTGGTTGTAGATTTGTAGTCAGAAAAACATTAATAACATTAAATAAAAACAATCATGGCATTAGTTGGAAAACAATTCCCAAACATTACAGTAGACGCCATCTCTTTTATGGGAGATAACTTAAAAATCAACGTTTTAGAAGAAGCTAAAAACAACAAGAAAAAAGTAATTTTATTCTGGTATCCAAAAGATTTTACATTTGTTTGTCCTACAGAATTACACGCTTTTCAAGCAGCGCTTCAAGAATTTGAAAAAAGAAACACAACTGTTATTGGTGCTTCTTGCGATACTAACGAAGTACACTTTGCTTGGTTGAACACCGCTAAAGAGAATGGTGGAATTGAAGGTGTAACCTACCCTATTTTGGCTGATACAACTCGTAACCTTTCGGCTGCATTAGATATTCTTGATGCAGAATGGGTTTACAATGAAGAAATCAACGACGAAATCTTAGAAGGTTCTAATGTAACTTTCAGAGCAACTTACTTAATTGACGAAGACGGAAAAATCTTCCACGAAAGTGTAAACGATATGCCATTAGGAAGAAACGTAAACGAGTACTTGAGATTAATCGATGCTTACACTCACGTTCAAACTAAAGGTGAAGTTTGTCCAGCAAACTGGGAAGAAGGAAAAGATGCAATGAGCGCTGATAGAAATTCTACTGCAGCTTATTTAGCAACTCACTAAATTAATAAATTCCAATATTTTAAATTCCAAATTCCAATTATAAAAAATTGGAATTTGGGTTTTGAGATTTGAAAATTCAAAAACTTATGTTTACAGAAATAGAACAAGATAATTTAGCTGAAGTAGTGGCTTCAAATGATGTGGTGGTTGTGCAATATGCTGCTAGTTGGTGTGGTAATTGTCGTATCATGAAACCAAAATTCAAACTATTGGCTTCTCAAAACGAAAGCGTTCCATTCTTAATTGTAGATGCGGAAAAATTCCCTGAATCAAGAAAAATGGCTAAAGTGGATAATCTTCCAACTTTTGCAACCTTTAAAAATGGTGTTTTAGTAAACCAAAGCCAAACAACTAAACTAGAAGTATTGACAGAATTGGTCAATGAAGTAATATTAAGTTAATTGTTTGTGGTTAATAGTTGATAGTTAAACTATAAACAAAGAACCATAAACAATAAACCACAAACAACAAAAGATGAAATTACCTGTAATAAAACACTTAACGCAATTTATAGAAGACAACGATCAAGACTATTTAGTTGAAACGATTGAAGTTTTAGAAAACCTTTGCGAAGTGCCAAGTTTGAAAGACGAAGAATTAGAAGTCATCGGCGAGTTAATTTCTAATATGTATGGCGCCATCGAAGTTCATAAAATGATCAAAGAAGGCAAAGACAAGAAAGAAGCACTCAACGACTTCATGAAACGCGTCCTTGGCTCAATCGATAAATAAAAGACAAACTCTCAAGAAATTGGGAGTTTTTTTGTTGGTGATTTGATGGAATTTGATATATTTGATTAAAATAAGCTAAAAGTAGCGCTAATCATACCAAATTTGGGTGTATAGGCGCTATAACGTAGCGACTATATACAAGTTAGCGGTAATTGAATGAACATTGTCCTATGAAAAGAGCTTTATTTCTTTGCGTTATGATGAACTTACTTTTTGGTTGTGTAAACAATAAAATATTCTTTGACCAAAAGTCAATTAAGAAACATCAAAACAAAGGGTATACATTTTTATTAAATGGAAAACGAATTAATAGAGACAGCTTGTATTTAGATAAGCGAAATATAAAATCTGTTAGAAAATCCCGCGAAGACAAAACTATCGATGCTGAACAGCTCAACATTAATTCTACATATCTAACGCTAAAACAAATAAAAGGTGACAGTTTACCAAAGTGCATACTTTATGTCGTCAACGGATTACCGCTGAAGGAAGGATTAGTGGTAGAAAAGTCTGCTATAAAGGCCGTCAGTTACATTTCAGAACAAAAAGGAGCGGAAATGATATGTCATAATTGTCAATTTGGCGTAACAGTACTAGTTTTATTCTAGCAACTACCGCTAACACACGCTAAGCGAGATAGACCGTTATTGCCAATCCGCAGCTTTTTTCTTTATATTTACTTTCCAGTAACCGAAAGTACTCAGTTTCGTTCTCGGTCTACCATCGCTTAGCGCGAAACCGTTAACAGTAAGCTTTAAAAAAAACCAGCGGAAATTATGAAGACTTATTTAAATACACTTTTTATTTTTTTTCTTATATCTATCCCAAACATAGCGAAATCTCAGAATTTAGAAAATTTTGAGGAATATATTGTTAACGAATGGTCTCTAGAATATTATGAAACTGGTGGAGCAAAATTTCCACCAAAATCTGGGCATGAAAATGATAAAATGATTTTTACCAAAGAGCATAAATCAGAATCAATAAACAACGGTGTTTCTCAAGTTGGAACATGGGAATTTGATAAAGAAAATGGAATTTTATTAGTTGTTGAAGAAAAAAATGAATTCAAAATGAAATTTAAAGTCATTTCCTGTACAGAAACTAATTGTGTTTTGGAATTAAAAAATTTACAAGGTCAGAAAATACGAGCTTTTTTAGTTGCAAATTAATAAAAGTCTACTGTTAACAACGATTTTGCGCTATTGCTGGACTTGAGCTTGCTATTTAGTCTTCGTGGAAAATAATCTGGTAGCTACAATTCTATCTTTCTAAGAAAAGTCGTAGTTTTGTTTTGGTCAGTGCTTGCAGCAGCAACAGACGGCAAGCGCCGGAACGTTGGGCGATATTTTATGAAAAAAATGTGCATAATAGAAGTTCTGGAAATTATTTTTATATTCAATTCCAACCTTTAGCAAATAAAATACATCTTAATTTTATAAACCTAAATCAACATTATGAAAAATCTAATCTATTTTGTTATCGCAATCTTAACTGTAAAATCTCATTCTCAAAACAAAAACTTCATAGATCAACCTTACGTTGAAACAACATCAAAAGCTGACACTCTTATAATTCCTGATAGAATTTATTTAAACATTGTAATTTCCGAAAAAGATACAAGGGGAAAAATATCTCTAGAAGAATTGGAAACTAAAATGATAAACAAATTAAATTCTATTGGAATTGATCTAAAAAAACAATTATCACTATCAGATTTATCAAGTAACTTCAAAAAATATTTTCTTAAACAGCAAGAAGTACAAAAAGCTAAACTTTTTAATTTATTAGTTTTTGATGCAAAAACTGCAGGTTTAGTAATTCAAAAACTTGAAGAAGAAAATATATCAAACATATATTTAGAAAAAACTGAATATTCAAAAATTGAACAATTAAAACTTGAACTCAAAAGTTTAGCTGTCAAAAAAGCAATTAAAAATGCTGAATATTTAGTCAAACCTTTTAATCTAAAAGTTGGTGAAGCAATGTTTATTTCTGACATTGATGTAAACATTACAAACCTTAACTATGGTAGGAATTCTGCAATTCAAATTCGAGGAATTGCGAGTCTTAGGGAATATGGTTCTGAAGCCGAAAACAAAGAAATTGAATTTGAAAAAATAAAAGTAAGTGCGGAAGTAGGTGTTAAATTTAAACTTGAAAAGTAAAAACATCGTACAACCGCCGTTTGAATCAATTTCTGGGCTTGCGCTTGCGTTTCCGTCTTAGTGGTAAATACTCAGATGTTTTCAATTCTATCTTTCAAATTAATTTTGTAGATTTGTTTTGGTCAGTGCTGGCAGCAGCAACTGAATACAAGCGGTCAAACATTGTGAAAAATCCACAAAACACTTGTAGAATTCAAGACATTAATTTAAAACTTAACTCTATCATATGAAATCGCCATTAACAACAAGTTTGCGCTAACAAATACTAATGATTAAAAAGGCGATACCATACGTTACCTATAAAAAACAAAATTTAAACATATGAAACCAATATTTACGATTCTATTTCTGATTTCCAGTTTGACATTATTTTCACAAACTGAGAATGTAGTTGGAAATTACAAACTTATCCTTGAAACTAAAGACAGTAGCTCATTTGAATATGAATTGACTTTAAACCAGGACGGAACATTTTCCTTTCATTATTATTCGAATATCAAACAAGGAATTCCACCCGAAGTAAATAAATATGGAAAAGGAAATTGGACTATAAAAAACAATGTGATTTCATTCTTATCTGATAAGCAAAAAGATTTTGATGAAAAATACACTTTGGATTTTACAAATACCAAAGCAAGATTTGTTACAAAATCTCCTCGTGATAAAAGTGAAGAAATAATAAAAACTCAACTTAAGTTCCTGGAGTCAGAAATTTTCTGGATGAGAAGAATCGATATAGATAAAATATAAAACTAAATATTGTAAGCGTTCCTCGCAATTGCAAATTTGTGGTTAGTTCACAACCACGTTTCGTAAGAATTTTTATCTTTAACAGAAAATAATCGGTTCCGAAGTTTGCAACCTCGCCTAGCACTAGAATGTTAACAACTAGCTTAAAATATGGATATAGAAGAAACATTACAGTATTTTCAAGACAAAGAATATTTTGATGAACATTCAGAATGGTTAGCCGAACATGTGGAAAAACATTTTCCTAACGAAGAGGTAAAAGTATTTCATGAAATTATGTCACTGGATTTTAGATTACATGTCTATTTAATAAAACCTAAAAGCTTAAACTATAATATTCTATTGACAAGTGGAATGAGCACTTTAGAAATGAATTTGCCAGAAATTGTTGAAGAAAAGGATAATTATAAGTTTGCAGAGTTAATGATGTTAATTCCAAAAGATGTAGAATTTAATGAAGTTTATACTGGAGAAAACAAAAATGATTTTATAATTAAAATGCTAAAGGTAACTGGGAAATTCCCACATCATTACGACACCTGGCTAGGAATCGGACATACTATCAGATATACCGAAGATTTAGATACATATGGTGACGAAACAAACTTCATAGGAGGCGTTATATTACCATCTGTAACTTTTGAAGAAGATTTTACAGAAATTAATCGAAATGGTAGAAAAATCAATATTTACAGCTTTTTCCCTCTTTATGAAAACGAAATTAACTACAAAATTGAAAATGGTTACAATGCGCTTTTGGATTTAATAATAAAAAACAATTGCAAAGAAATATTAGATAATAACAGAAAAGATTTGACTATTAAAAAATCATTATGGAACAAATTAAAAAAATAATCTAGTGACTAAAACTCTACTTTTCAAAGAAAATTTGTAGGTTTGTTTTGGTTCGTGCTTACAGCAGTAACAGATGGCAAGCATGTGAACGTTATGTGATATTTTATGAAACCTCTCGTCCTAAAATAGGTTGACTAAAAATTAAAACTTTTAGTATCCTATGGAAACACCAAAAAAACAACCCTGTCGAAAAAATGAGTATCAAAAAGTAAGCTTTGATCTCAAACTGTCCATTAT
>NZ_BAABCT010000009.1:0-95732 GCF_039539185.1 Flavobacterium cheonanense
AAAGGATGGGATGGAACCTACAACGGAAACCTAATGCCATCAACGGATTACTGGTTTACAGTTGACTATCCAGAAGCTGGTGCGATGAAACAATTTAAAGCCCATTTCTCATTAAAAAGATAAAAAAGACAACATAATTAAAAAACAAAAAACTCCTCAAAAATGAGGAGTTTTTTTATTTAATATAAGAGATAAATTAATCTAAAATAAAACTTACAGAAACATTGGCAGAAACTTCAATCTCTCCAACGGCAAGGGTTTCTCTTGGTGCACCTGCTTCAGCAACCATCATATCGGCTTTGTACATAACAGGCGGCGCATAAAAAGATTGCGAATTATCAGTAATCAAAATCGCCTTCCCTATTTTTTGATTTAAAACTGAAACATAATCCTCTGCTTTGCGTTTTGCGTCTTTCATCGCAAGTTTTCTAGCTTCCGATTTATATTCTTCAATTTTAGAAGATTTGAATTCAACATCGCTAATGTTATTGATACCATTATCAACCAATCCCATCATTAAAGCGTCATATTTCGTAATATCTTTTAAAGTAATACTTATTGTCTGTGAAGCTTGATAATTATACTTCTTCTTTTCATAATCGTAATTTCTATTTAAACTTACACTTGTTGTCTGAAAATCGGAAGTTGGAATACCAAATTTCTTTACAAATTTCACAACTTTATCAACCGTTTCATCATTAAGTTTTTTTACTTCGGTTGCATCTTTTCCAGTGTTTTCAACACCAAAATTGATGACGATATGGTCTGGTTTTACCATAACTTTTCCTTCTCCTGAAACGGATACTTGTGGGATTTGTTTTTGTTCTTGTGCTTGTGTCATCGTAGCAATGAATGTCATTAAAATTAAAATTGTTTTTTTCATGATTCTATGTTTTATAAAAAGTGATATCCAAAAGCCGTGCCAATTATAGCTTGCCTCGTTTAGCCATTACAAACAAAATAAGAATTGGAATTGCCAAAATCACAACCATAAATGTATTATCTATAAACAAAGAAGGCTTTTTCATTAATGTAAATAAGTAGCCACCAATAGCGCCTCCAAAATGTGCTGTGTGTCCAATATTATCGCTTTTTGCTTTCATTCCATAAATTGAGTAAAGCAAATATCCTATTCCGAAAATGTAACCTGGAATTGGAATTGGTATAAAAAAGAAATAAATGTCTAAACTTGGATCTAATAAAATTGCCGAATAAATAATTCCCATAACTGCTCCAGAAGCTCCAACAGCACTATAACTATAATCATCTTTATGAAAAATCATAGTAAGAAGACTTCCGAAGATAAGACTCGCAAAATAGATTAATACGAATGAAAAATTATTAAGAATTCCATAAACAACAGGCGCAAAAAAGTAAAGCGATAACATATTAAAAGCCAAATGACCAATATCAACATGGAGAAATCCTGACGAAATCATTCTAATCTGCTCTCCAGAACGAATACTTCCCACGTGAAATTGATACTTTCTAAAAAAAGATAAGTCATTAAATCCTTTAAAACTAATTATAACATTGATCGCAATCAATCCAATCAAAAACAAATTGTACTCCATATCAAACTATTTTGCGTAAAAATAGGAATTGTTCTTTAGGTTTTGTTAAACCAAAGTTGTTAAATTGTCAGAAACTGTATATTTGCATAAAAATAAAGGAATGCAGTTTTTAATTTACCTTCTTGTCTACCCTATTTTGTGGCTCATTTCAATTCTGCCATTTCCTGTACTTTACCTATTTTCTGATTTTGTTTATTTCTTAGTTTATTACGTAATCGGTTATCGAAAAAAAACAGTTAGAAAAAATATTGCCCTTGCACTTCCTCATTTATCAGAACAAGAGAGATTAATTATTGAGAAAAAATCCTACCATCATTTGTGCGATATGTTTCTTGAGATGATAAAAACAATGTCGATTTCCGAAAAAGAAATTAATAAACGTTTTAGCTATACAAATCTTGATGTTTATCTGGATTTAGAAAAAAAAGGAAAAAGTATTGCTCTAATGTGCGCACATTATGCAAGTTACGAATGGGTTTTATCAATGAACAATCACATTACCTTCAAAGGATATGGAATTTATAAAAAAATTGCAAATCCGTATTTTGATAAATTAGTGAAAAATATTCGCGCCAAATTCAAAGCTTACCTTATTACGACCAAAGAAACTAAAACTACTATTGAACAAAATGCTAAAAATGGAGTATTAGGCATTTTTGGTTTTGCAAGTGATCAAACTCCAAGAAGATCAGATACAATGCATTGGGATAGCTTTTTGGGAATAGAAACCCCAATTCATACAGGAGCCGAAATGCTTGCCAAAAGATACGATATGAATGTAATATTCTTAAAAGTAAAGAAGGTAAAACGCGGTTATTATGAAGCTTCTTTCGAAGTACTTGCTGATGATGTAAAATCCATTCCAGATTATAAACTATCAGAAAATTTTATGAGAAAAGTAGAACAACAAATCTACGAAGCACCAGAATTTTACTTGTGGACACACAAACGCTGGAAACATAAGAAGTAGTGTTCAGTTGGCAGTGTTCAGTGTTCAGTATAAAAAAAGGTCTAAAATTAAAATTTTAGACCTTTTTTCTATTTCGTACTTCGTACTTAGTTATACATTTTCTTTCTCAACTCTTTCACTTTTTCATCGTCAAGATATTCGTCAAAGGTCATGTATCTGTCGATAACTCCGTTTGGTGTGATTTCTAAAACTCTGTTGGCAACCGTTTGCGCGAACTCGTGGTCATGTGTTGTAAACAAAACCGAACCTTTAAAGTTTTTAAGCGAATTGTTGAATGCCGTAATCGATTCCAAATCTAAGTGATTTGTTGGTTCGTCTAGCATTAAAACGTTAGCACGAATCATCATCATTCTAGACAACATACAACGTACTTTTTCTCCTCCAGAAAGCACCGTACATTTTTTCAAAGCTTCTTCTCCAGAAAAAATCATTTTTCCTAAGAATCCACGAACGTAAACTTCATCCCGCTCTTCTTCTGTTTTCACAAATTGACGCAACCAATCTACTAAATTCAAACTTCCGTCTGTGAAAAATTCACTGTTGTCATTTGGCAAATACGATTGTGTTGTTGTAATTCCCCAATCATAAGTTCCTTCGTCCGCTTTTTGATTTCCGTTTAAAATTTCATAGAAAGCGGTTGTAGCACGTGAATCTTTAGAAAACACTACTACTTTATCGCCTTTCGCCATGTTCAAATCTACATTTTTAAACAATACTTCACCATCCACTGATGCAGCAAGATTTTGAACATGTAAAATTTGATCTCCAGCTTCTCTTTCAACATCAAAAATAATCGCAGGATATCTTCTACTTGATGGTTTGATTTCATCAAGATTTAATTTATCAATCATCTTCTTACGAGAAGTTGCTTGTTTCGATTTAGCCACATTCGCACTAAAACGACGGATAAACTCTTCCAACTCGGCTTTCTTCTCTTCCGCTTTCTTATTTTGCTGTGCTTTTTGTTTTGCAGCTAACTGACTTGATTCGTACCAAAACGTATAGTTACCAGAATAGTGATTAATTTTTGAGAAATCAATATCCGAAATGTGTGTACAAACCGAATCCAAAAAGTGTCTGTCGTGCGAAACCACAATTACGGTATTTTCATAATTGGCAAGGAAATTTTCTAACCAAGTGATGGTTTCAAAATCCAAGTCGTTCGTTGGCTCATCCATTACCAAAACGTCAGGATTTCCGAAAAGCGCTTGTGCTAATAACACACGAACTTTAAGTTTTCCTTCCAAATCGGCCATTAAAGTATAATGCATGTCCGAACCAATGCCTAAGTTAGAGAGCATCGAACCAGCATCCGATTCGGCATTCCAACCGTTCATTTCTTCAAATTGCACTTGCAACTCACCTATTCTATCGGCATTTTTATCATCATAATCGGCATACAAAGCATCCATTTCAGATTTCACTGCAAATAGTACTTTGTTACCCATCATTACTGTTTCTAAAACCGTATGTTCATCAAACATGTTGTGATTTTGATTCAAAACCGACATACGTTTTCCTGGTTCTAGAATTACACGACCAGAAGTAGGATCAATATCGCCAGCAAGAATTTTAAGGAACGTAGATTTCCCAGCACCATTGGCACCAATTACGCCATAGCAATTTCCTTGAACAAACGTAGTGTTTACTTCGTCAAATAAGATTCTTTTACCAAATTGAACTGATAAATTAGATACAGTAAGCATTTTTTATTATGTTTTAATTTCGGTGCAAAAGTAAGCATTAGTGATTAGTTTTTAGTAATTAGTGATTAGTTTTTTTTCTAAGCACTTTTGCCCAACATTTTGTTGATAAACAGGTAAAAGTACGCGGTTACTGTTTGTAGGAAATTGGTATATTTGTGAAGGATGTGAAAGGTTATTGTGCATATTTATTAGTTGTTCTATATTTTGAAAACACCAGAAAAACCAAATCTTTGAAAAATAAACAGAATTTAAAATGATTAATAAATTGAAATATATTTTTGCGATTTTACTTTTTTGGGCTTGTACAAAAAAAATAACTAAACTTGAGGAATATTCAAACTATCCTATTAAGTACGGTAAAACTAAAATTATTCATCCGGAAAATGATTTTTCAATCACAATTCCGAAAAATTGGGAATGGAAAGCTGAAGAATATAATAATCCACAAATAATTCTTGGAATGGATATTGGAGCAACTGATTCAATAACAAAATTCACTAAGATAATTTCAATTCAAAAATATAAAAGTTTAGAAAAAAATATGGAATTGTTGGATGAATTTAAAACAATCCAAAAGAATATTAAAAAAAGTAGTTTGATGCCAATAATTATTGAAAGTGGATATACAAAGAATTTAAAATATGATTCTTATTATATTTATCAAAAATTAGAAGGTTCAAACTCAATAGAAATGATTTCGTTTATATTAAAGGGTAAAGAAAAAGAAACATTTTATTCTTTAACAACAAGTTGTCAAAGTGAAGACAACATCGAAACAAACTTTGCTTTAATGATTAAATGTATTGAATCTTTTGAAATAAATTAAATCACTTGCTGAGAAAAGTTTCCTGACTTTGAACTAAACAACAAAAAACCTACTTCCTACTCTCCTTTTCCAAAGCGACTTTCAAAGCATGATCGTTGGCTAAAACTTTAACAATATTACCGTCTTTATTCACAATAAAATGCGTTGGAAAAGCATTCAATTGCAACACTTCGTTCATGTATTTTTTCATGTTTGGAACTACGGAATACGATAATGGTTTTTTGGCTAAAAACACTTTCAATTGCTCCGGCGTATCTTCGGCTAAACTTACAAAAACAATGTCTTTTCGGTCTTTGTATTGATTCACCATTTCGTTTAACGAAGGAATTTCTTTCACACAAACCGCACAATGAATAAACCAACATTTTACGACCATAATCTTGTCTTTCATAGATTCGTTAGAAATAGTATTTCCTTCTAAATCAGTGAAAGTAAACTTCGGAAAAGGTTTGCCTTCTTGGTTAAAATTATCGTTTTCATCAAACGACACTTGAGCTATGGTCGCTTTGATATTAGAATCAGAAGTTGGTAAAAGTTTAAACAATTGGTATTGGAAAATCGTGTCCGCAGTTTTCAAACGAATAGGAATCGTTTTTCCATCCATCAAAGTTTTCAAGAAAGCACTTTTCTCGATTACGGTTCCGTTTTCATCAATTGGCGTAAAATCTCTTGAAAGCATGATGTTTTCATTGTGGTACTTCCACCAATTCATAAAATTACTTTGAATCGCTGTAGGATTAACTTCAGGTTCACCCAATTTCGTTTGTCCCGAACAAGAAACTAGCAACAATAGAAACGTAAAACTTAAATATTTGGTCATTGTGAAAACTTTATAGATTTCAAAATTACAAATCAATTTTATTATTCTTCCGTTTTATTGAAATTACTTACATAAGCTAAAATTTACAAACGCAGCTACCGCACGAATCCCTTCGCGTGGTGTGGTCCTACAATTTAAAATATTGAAAAACACAAACACCATCTAACATTCCTTTTTCAACTACATAACCAGGTTATTTTCATTGTGGGCACGGATCTTCATTCCCACTAAATAACTCATTCTGATAAATGAATTAATTTATGTAATCTAATACATACAAAAAACAACAAAATTACCATTTTATCGTTAAAATGTTACCAATAATCGTGTTTTATTAAAATACATTTAGTAGATTTGTTAATAATATTTATTATGAAAAGGTACCTTTACATACTTCATCTTATCTTTCTTCTGAACCAATTTGATGGTTTTGGATTCAACCTTTCTGTTACAAGTGTTAATGAAACTTGTGCTGGAAATGGTAGTTTGCTATTTAATGCAACCAATACTATTGCTGGAGGAAGTATTCAGTACATCATCTATAAATTACCCAATACCACTACTCCTTTTGCAACAACAACTGCTGCAACACTCAACGGATTGGTTGCAGGAGATTATAGAGTAATTGCTAGAGAAACAGTTGGCGCCACTACTACAGAACAACAACAAGATGCGACCATAGTAAACTCGGTTGTGCCCTTAGCTTTTTCGGTTCAAAGTTTAAATCAGGCTTGTTCTAATACTAGTACCATCACTGTTAATACAATCACTGGAACTCCAGTTTCTTATGAAATATTTAGTGGTCCGTTATTGTTTCCATTACAGAGTTCTAATACTTTTTCTGGTTTGCCTGTTGGCGTTTATAGAATTAGAGTTTTTGATAATTGTGGAATAGGTGTTGTAACAACTTTTACGGTGGTTCAAAATACTACTGGTCTTACTATCGGACAACCTCAAACGGCTCAAACTTCACCAGTTAATTGCAATTTGGTTTCGGTTACCAATACCTTGACCGCTGCTACTGGAACTGTTATTGGCTATCCATTAGATATTACTTACACTATTTTTCCTCCTAGTGGAGGCGCTCCTATTGTTTTGAATAGTACGCTGAATACTGGGAATACCACATCACAAAATTTGGTGCAAACCATGACCAATTACATCAATCAGAATTTTAGTTATTCGCTTGCTATTCTGGATGCTTGTGGAACAACTTATTCTTCAAATTTTATTGTAAACAACGGAATAAATTTAACTAACACCATTACCACACTCGATTGTAACGAAAACTTTTTTACGTTTACGCTATCGAATTTTGTTCCTCCTTATTCGATAAATTTTAATTCATTTCCGGCTGGATTTAATCCTGCGCTTTTCAATAACGCTTATCCTGGTCCTTATAATCAAAATAGTGTTTCTTTTGGAAATGATTCTTTGCCTACACCTATTGGGAATTATGATGCCACCATTACAGATGCCTGTGGTACTATTCAAAGTGTCTCTTTTTCGATAATAGACCGACCTCCACTTCCAACAGCTACAGGAACTCATAATGGTTGTTTGACTACAACAGGAAATATAAACATCGCTATACCTGGCTATATCATCACCAGTGGCTTAGTTACAGTAGCACCTTCGGATTATCCGTTTCCTTTACCTCATAACATCTCTTCTTTGATTGATGCTAATGGTGCTATTACCCTAAATCCGGTTCCTCTTGGGAATTATACTTTTCAGCTGACCAATACTTGTAATGATGTTATACCACTTATTTCAACTGTTGTTCCTGCTTATGTAGATCAAGGTTTAGCTAGTGCCATAAGAAATGGTTGTGGTTTGGGTACTAGTGCTATTAGAATTGAAAGTTTGAATTCAAAATTAACTTCTATTAGAATTACAGCTGCTCCTGCTTCTTTTGGATTTAGTTTACCTTTTAATGTATCTTCCAACATTGCTCCTGATGGTGTTCTTTATATGAATAATCTACCTGCAGGCAGTTACACTTTTACTGGAACTGACGAATGTAATTTCACTAATACCATTACTGTAAGTGTACAAGGTTATAGCATTACGGCTTCCAATTTTTCATTGCTTCCTAATTGTGGTTCTTTCAATATTGCTTTAAACTTTGTAAGTAACGGAACAGCAGGTCAAACCTATTGGTTGCAAAAATTACTTAATCCGGTTACAAATACTTGGGGTAATCCTAGCACCAATGCAATTTATACGAATGGAACTGTTCCAAACGAAACTAATTCCATTTCCTTAGCCAATAATGCTACCAATTTTAATTTCAGTTTTAATGGTACTTTCCGAATTGTTCGTGCCTTTTTATCATACCATAATGGTAGCGAGTGGAATACAGCTGTTGTAAGTAGCGCTGATAAAAATTGTATTGAAATATTAGCACCAACCTTAAGTTACAACGAGTCCTTAGAATTTATAGATGCCTATAGATTGCCTTGTTCTGCAAGTGGAGCGTTAGATGTTTTTGTTGAAGCCAACGGAACTACTCCTTTACGCTATACTTTGGTACAAAAAGACGGATTGCCTTTCTTTTTTGACAATGGTACTTCCAATACTTTTTTCAATTTAGCGCCTGCCATTTATCTTTTTCAAATAGAAGATATTTGCGGCAATATTGTCAACCGTTTGTTTGATGTTAGTACGCTTGGTTCCATCATTTTGATAACAACTCCAAGTGATTTATTAGAATGCAAAACGGTTATTACCAACAACGAAACTTTCGATTTAACGCAACAAACTGCTGTTATTTTAGGAACGCAACCAGCTAGTGATTATACCATAACTTATCACACGACATTGGCTAATGCGCAAAATGGAACTAACGCTATTACTAACTTGGTTAATTTCAATCCGGTAAGTAATCCGCAACTTATTCATACTAGAATCGTACTTAATTCGCTTCCTAATTGTTATGAATTAAGAAGTTTTAACTTAATTGTCGGACAAACTCCTAGTCTGAATCTTAATTCCAGCTATTTAAATTGCTCAACAAATCCGACGGTCGTTGATGCATCGCTCAATAATTTACCAACAACCACTTATCTTTGGTCGAATGGTGCTACTACTCCATCGGTAAGTATTACGGCTATTGGTGTAACCAATTTAACGGTTACAGCAACAAATACCTACAACGGACAAACGTGTACTAACACTAAAGACATCACTGTTATTAATTCGGGACCACCAGTCATAGAAGGTTTTGAAACCTCCGATTGGACTTCGAATGAAAATAGTATAACTGTGATAACTTCTGGCAATGGTTCTTATGAGTACTCTTTAGATGGCACTACGTTTCAAGACGAAAACTACTTTAACAATTTAGCACCAGGATTGTATACCATTTATGTAAAAGACAAAGCTGTTTGCGGCATTACCCTTAAAACCATTTGGTTGCTTTACTACACCAAATATTTTACACCCAATGGTGATGGCTATAACGATTACTGGAGAATTAAAGACGCTGAAAACGAACCTGAATTTAGAGTAGAGATTTTTGATAGATATGGTAAAACCGTAACAGCTTTCACTTCAAAGAGCGCTGGTTGGGATGGCACTTACAACGGAAATCTACTGGTTTCTGACGATTATTGGTTTGTTGCCTACCGTGCCGATGGTAGAACGCATAAAGGGCATTTTAGTATGAAGCGATAATCTTGTGTGTATTTTGATAACACAGAGTTGCACGAAGTATGGCACGGAGTTACACAGTGGCTTTATCTTTGCGCCTTAGTGTCTTTGCGAGAAATATAATCTTTTATGCCTTTTGTGTTTAAAATGGAACTCAGACTTCTTTTTTAGAATTCTCCTCCTCTGGAGGAGTGGCCGAAGGTCGAGGTGGCTTTTTTTTTGGAGCACGGAGTTTTTCACAGAGTTTTTCTCTTTGCGTCTTTGTGTCTTTGCGAGAAATAGAATAATCTTTAAAATCTTTTGTGTTTAAAATGGAACACGGATGAAACGGATGCTACTGATGGTCGAGGACTTTTTTTTGCAACACAGATTGGAATAATCTGAAAAATCTTTTATGCCTTTTGTGTTTAAAATTGGAACACGGATAAAACGGATTGCTTCGCAAACGCAGATTTACGCAGATTACTTTTTTAGATTTCTCCTCCTCTGGAGGAGTGGCCGAAGGACGAGGTGGCTTTTCATAAATCAATAAAAACCACTAAAAATACCTATTTATAGGGAGTATTTAAATAAACTATATTCACTTATTTTGTTTTCACTAACTCTAAAAATAACACTTTATGAAATCAAAAATTTTAATTATCGCTCTTTTTATAAGCGGACTAAACTTTGCTCAAACTCCGTTCACTACTTTAAGCATGGAACCTATTAAAGTAAAAAAAGATAAAAATGCTTATGTCTTTGTAGAAGAAGTAAAAGATGCTCAGGGAAGTGTTACAACAAAAGAAACCGAAACTACAGAAGAAACTATAAAAAAACCAATTGACTTTTTTAATAACAGTACACTTTCAACATCACTAATCAACACAGGAAATAGAGTATCTATTAGTGCCGAAGTTTTACATTACAAATTATATGTTGCAAATCCGGATGCTGAAAAATTAGCTAAAGGTGATAGAAAATACAGATTTAATATTCCAATGTTGTTAATATCTAAACTTTCTACACAATATGATTCTATCAACTCAGCAAGTTCTTGGGATGTACTCGATTATGAAGCCGCTCCTCTAACACTTCGTATCATGCCTTCTTTCAAAAAACCATTTGTAGGATTCAATGATGTGATATACTATGGCTTTTACGCTGACGTTAGAGGATTAAACATTCAAAATAATGTTACTAATTCCTACGACATGGAATTCATTGGAAGCGGTGGAATTGGTTTTACTTATCAAGGCGATGGTGATGCAGGAAAGTATAACGAAAATGGAGAATATAAGCCAGGTCGCTATTCAATTTCTGTAATGTTGCAAGGTGCTACTGGAAAGAAAGAAGTACTGCAAAAGCTATTCAAAACAGATAATGATGTTGTAACCTCTCTTCAGGCCTATTTTCTATTTAAAGTAGCCGATGATAGCAAGTTCAATATGAAAATTGGATACCAATACCTATTCAAAGAAACTCTTGCAGGAAATAAATCTAATTTTACCATAGCAATTGGAATCTAATTTACCTGCTATTTTTGCAACTTTAAGCTACCCAAAAGTTGCAAAAACACAAAATAATAAACCCTCCAAAACCACCACGAAAACTTATCGTAAAAATTCATAAATCCCTTATTTTTAGGGATTTTTTTTATTTATTCCATTTGTAAAACACTATTTAACAAGTAGTTATACAAAACGTAAAAATTGGTGGTTTTCTTACACATTGTTAAAAAGTAAAGTCGATTGTCAATAACTTTGACTTTCTTTTTCGTTTAAAATTATCAATCTTTGTATCTGTCGGTCAGGCAAATATCCGAAGGTTTGCTCAGAGGCAAAATTTATTATTGTATAATTTAACTTAAAAACTTATGCCAGTTAAATTCAAGGTTCTTCAAAGAAAGAACCCTCAAGACATTCTTGCACCAGAAAAATTCTATGCTGCTGCTATTGCAGACGGCGAAACCGATTTAGAAAGACTCGCGGAGTTAATTTCTTATCAATGTACTGTGACCGAAGCCGATTGTTATGCGGTATTGATGTCGTTAGAACACAATATCATTGGCGAATTGAACGAAGGTCGTATTGTAAAATTGGGACGTTTGGGTAACTTCCAAGTAGGATTAAGTTCTGAAGGTAAAGACACCGCAGAAGAAGTATCTTCTAGTGTTATCAAAAAGAACAGAATCCTTTTCAGACCTGGTAAGAAAATGCGCAATTTGTTAAGCACATTATCTTACAAAAAAGTCAGCTAGAACCCCGAAACTAAGTAATTTAGTTTGTAAGACCTCGAGTATTCCAGTGCTCGGGGTCTTTTTTTTGTGCATTTTTTCACGAAAATTTTCACCATTTCGTCCCGACGAAGTTTTTGTTTCGTACTGACGAAGCATTTGTCTCGTCCTGATGAACTGAAATTCTCGTCCGTACAAATTGAAAAAAAACTATCTAAAGGAAAAAAAGATAATAAAAAACTCTTTTTCAGCTTTTTTTTATGCAAAAAACCATCATTTTTGAGTCTTTTTGTATGGAAAATTAGTACTAAAAAACAGTTCTCGATACCATTTTAAGCTTCAATTTTTGCAATTTTAAACTTCAAAATCACTCGAACTGACAAAAAAACAAACAATTTAAAGCAACAAAAAAATCCTTAAAAATCTGTTGCATCTGTGTCATCCTCGTTCTAATTTCAATAGCTTTTATGTTCCATTAAAAACCACCTCGGCTTTCAGCCACTCTTCCAAAGGAGAAGAATACTACACTTTACTCCATAAAAAAAGCTCAAAAAAAGCAGCTAGAACCCCGATTTTTGAGCAATTAAGTATTGTAAGACCTCGAGTAATTCCAGTTACTCTATCGAATTATGATGTAAATTTAATGTATTAATTTTAATATACTAAATTATGTGAATAACTTTTTTAAGCCTTACCACACCAGCATTTTCAACTTTTTTTTAGGTAAACTAATCAAAATTATACCCTTCCAGCTGTAAGTTTAGAAACTTTTGTTACTTTTTTTTACTAAAATACAGGAAACCGTAAAATACTATAAAACTTCTTTTCTACCTTTACAAAATCACGTAAAACTACCTAGTAAACTATTGTTAAAGTTATTTATTTTTGGTAGGTTTGAATTATAAGAAAAGTAATAATAAATAATATGGCTTTAAGCTGGAACGAAATAAAAGACAGAGCAGTAAAATTTTCCAAAGAATGGAAAGACACCACCAATGAAGAAGCAGATGCTAAACCATTTTTAGATGCTTTTTTTGATGTCTTTGGTATCACTCGAAAAAAAATTGGAACTTTTGAACACCGAGTAAAGAAACTTTCGGATGCCGATGGGTATATCGATTTGCTTTGGAAAGGTACTATTTTGATAGAAATGAAAAGCCGTGGTAAAAACCTAGACAAAGCCTTTCAACAAGCGATTGATTATACACACGGATTAAAACAAAACGAATTGCCAAAATACGTTTTGGTGTGCGATTTCCATATTTTCAGATTATATGATACCGAAGAACAAACTACTCTAGAGTTTACCATTGACGAATTAATTCATAATGTTCAGAGCTTCGGCTATCTTTTAGGCTATCAAAAGAAAACCTACAAAGAACAAGACCCTGCGAATATCAAAGCTGCCGAATTAATGGGAAAACTCCACGACCGATTAGAAGAAATTGGGTACGAAGGGCATCCATTAGAAGTATATTTAGTTCGCATTTTATTCTGTTTGTTTGCGGAAGACACTACTATTTTTGATAAGCAACAATTTCAAGATTACATAGAACATAGAACCGCCGAAGATGGAAGTGATTTAGCTTCCAAAATTCAAGAATTGTTCCAGGTGTTAAACACCGCAAAAGACAAACGATTCAAAAACTTGGACGAACAATTAAACGATTTTCCGTACGTAAATGGTAAATTGTTTGAAGAAATTTTACCCATGGCAAGTTTTGACAGCAAAATGCGCCAAGCTTTATTAGATTGTTGTTACATCGATTGGAGTAAAATTTCACCGGCTATTTTTGGTTCCATGTTTCAAAGTGTAATGAACCCTAAAGAACGCAGAAACTTAGGAGCACATTACACCAGCGAAAGCAATATCTTAAAACTAATCAAACCCTTGTTTTTAGATGAACTGTGGGCTGAATTTGAAAGTTTAAAAGGCAATAAAAACAAATTACCCGAATTCCATAAAAAAATTAGTCAACTCAAATTCTTAGATCCGGCTTGTGGTTGTGGGAACTTCTTAGTGATTACCTATCGCGAATTACGTTTGTTAGAATTAGAAGTGTTAAGAGCTACCTACAAATCAGGGCAAGGAGTTTTAGATGTTAGCGATATCATTTGGCTCGATGTTGATATGATGTGCGGCATTGAATACGAAGAATTTCCTGCAAGAATAGCCGAAGTAGCCATGTGGTTAATTGACCACCAAATGAACATGCAAATAAGCAATGAATTTGGACAATACTTTGCACGTTTGCCGTTGAAAAAATCGGCAAAAATTGTGCATGGAAATGCTTTAAGAGCAGATTGGAATAATCTTGATGACAAAAAAATAATTGATATAAACGCAGAAGTAACGAATATTTTTGAAGTAAATGAACCAAAAGAAAACTATGATGTCTTGAATATTTATTCCAAAAAAATAAACATCAACCCAGTTCATACAATACCTAACTCAAGTAATAACAAAGGTGTGTATGATTACATCATAGGAAATCCTCCATTTATCGGAAAAAAAGAACAAAATAGTAGTCAGAAAAGTGATATAGAGATTATTTTCAAAGGAATTAAAGGATCTAGAGTCATGGATTATGTAGCTGGGTGGTATGTAAAAGCGGCTCAATTAATACAAAATACAAAAACTAAAGTTGCATTTGTTTCAACAAATTCAATTTCACAAGGTGAACAAGTAAACATTTTGTGGAGTTTATTATTTAATCATTATAAAATCAAAATACATTTTGCACACCAAACTTTCTCATGGAGTAATGAAGCCAAAGGAAATGCAGCAGTACATTGTGTTATTATTGGTTTTGCGAATTTTGATACAAATGATAAAAGAATTTTTGAATATGAAAATATAAAAGGTGAACCACATGAATTAAAAGTTAAAAATATAAATCCTTTTTTGGTTGAAAGTAAAGATATTACTGTTGAGAATAGAAAATCTCCAATTTGTAATGTGCCTGAAATTATTTATGGAAGTTTTGCCTTAGACGATGGTAATTATACTTTATCAGAGTTAGACCGAAATAAAATTATTTTAGCAAATAAAAATTCAGAAAAATTAATTAAACCTTTTATCGGTGGTAGAGAATTACTACATTCAGAAAAGCGTTTTTGTTTATGGTTGGCTGATGCCGAACCATCTGAAATTTTAAATAATTCATTAATTAAGGAAAGAGTAGAATTAGTTAGAAAGTGGCGCTCAAATAGTGAAAGAGGAAATACAAAAAAATTAGCTGAAACTCCAACTCTTTTTGCTGAAGTAAGACAACCAAAAACAAATTATTTAGCCTTTCCAACGGTATCTTCAGTGAACAGAAAATATATTCCAATAGCATTTCTTTCACCTGATATTGTGGCATCAAATCAATTGTATGTTCTACCAAATGTCGAACTTTATCATTTTGGTATTCTAACATCCATAATGCATATGGCATGGGTAAAATACATTTGTGGTAGATTAAAAAGTGATTATAGATACTCAGCAAGCATTGTTTACAACAATTATCCTTGGCCAGAAAATCCATCTGAAAAACAAATAAAAACGACTGAAGAAAAAGCACAACAGGTTTTAGATGTTAGAGCTTCTTTTCCTAATAGCTCATTAGCAGATTTATACAATCCCTTAACCATGCCGCCAGCATTAGTAAAAGCGCACAACGAATTAGACAAAGCCGTGGATGCGTCCTACAGCAAACAAGCCTTTACCAGCGAAGCCAAACGTATGGAATTTTTATTTGAGTTGTATGAGAAATATACAGCTGGGTTGTTTGTGAAGGAGAAGAAGAAAAAATCATAAATTCATTCAAGAAATTAAAAAAGCACAAGATTTAAAAGCTCAAATTGATGCTACTTATAAAGCTATTGATGCTATGGTTGATGAGTTGTATGAATTGAGTGAGGAAGAAATAAAAATCGTAGAACAATCGTGACTTTATAATAATACATTATCGATTTTTATTCATGAATACCAAAAAACAATAAAAAAGAGTGAGTAAATTGAGATTGTTGAGAATAGTTAATGTTTTTGTCATTCCATTTTTTTGTCATTCTGAGGCACGAAGAATCTCAAATGATAATAACACAACACGTGAGTAACTAGTGCGATGTTTCCTATGTCAACATGACAAAATGGTCGTAATGGATATAGAGTTGTAAGGGTTAACACCAGAAAAGAGAAAATGTTGAAGGTTACTATGAGGTTATTAGTTCAGAAAAAGAACCTATAAATTATTTAAGAATTATAATATTAGAATAATTAATTAAAAATCAAATAAATAAAATTACAAGAATGAAAAAATATTTTATTCACAATGGCGAAACAGAAAATGGGCCATTCAATATAGAAGAACTTGCAACAATGCAAATAAAAGGTGATACTCCTATTTGGTATGAAGGATTACCCAATTGGACTACAGCTAGCAATGTTGAAGAATTAAAATCAATAATAGCATCAAATGCTTTACCACCAAAATTTGATAATTTAGCTCATCAAAACACCTCAATTCATCCACCAAATTTTAATAAAACAAATAGAGAATCCCAAGTGGTTGATGAATCAAAGAAATCAAAAACGATACGAAATGTTGTCATTGGATTGAGTGTATTACTACTTGCGATTATTGCATTTTCATTTATTACATCACAGCCAAGTACTGCCGAAATAGAACTTTCTACTATTAAGTCGGATTCTATTATAAAAGAAGACAAAAGAGCAAGTATTAATGCTGCCATAACAGAAAAGAATAAAAAATATAGAAATAATTGGTCAGATTATATTTCTGTAGCAACGAATGATTTTACGTATTACAACATTGGTGGGATTGAAAATTTACAAATAATTGCAACAAACAAAACCGAATACAAAATAGATGAAATTAACGTTACTATTTGCTATGAAATTGATAGCGGAGAATGTTACAAAACCGAAGAAATTACCATTTATAACATTCCACCAAACTCACAAAAAATTGAAAATGCACCTAATTCAAGTAGAGGCAAAAATGTATTAGTAAATATTGTAGGGATTTATTGTGATAAAATGAATTTTGGTTATGCTCCTGGCAATTGGGCAAATAATTCAGATGATCCTTATTTTACAAATGTTAAGCAATAACAATATCTTTAAAGTATACAAAAACAAAGAAGCACAGCTGCTCAAAGTCTATCGTTTTTAAAGACCAAAATAAAGAGTTTGATTTAATATTGCGATGGTTTACAGAAAAGTAAAGATTAAATTCAAATTTTGTTGCAGCAGGTTTTGAAAGATGCGTTGCAGGTAAAAGTTAACATTAAATGAAATTAGAAAGAACTATCAGAATTAATAAAGTACTTCGAGAATTAAACATTAGTCTTGAAAAAGGTATTTCTATTCTTAATTTAGGTGGATTTAAAATTGAATCAAACCCAAATTCAAAAATTAATGAATTTGAATTTGAGTTTTTAAAATATAAACTGAATCAACCAAAAACTGAAATAGCTCCAACTATAACTAATCAAATAACATTGTCTAAACTCAGAGATAATCTAGGTGTTACGCAAACCGTTTTTAAATATTTTGGCAATCAAAACTACAATGTAGAAAGTTTTAAACAAGGCTATTTATTCTTCTCCAATTATAAAAATTTTAATGATCCTTTTGACTGTAACATCAATTTAATCAGTTTTGAAAAAACAAATAAAAGAAAGCGAATAAAAGATAAAGAAGAAATCTTAAAAGATAATTTTACAAAACTTGGGATATGTTGTTTTAGTAGAAAAGTTGATTCAATTTTAATGTGGTCACATTATGCAACAAATCATACAGGATTTTGTCTTGAGTTTCATTCAAATAAAGATTTAGAAGGAATTAATCCTCTTGATGTAAACTATGTTGACAATTATTTACAAGCTGAGTATTATAAGAATCAAAAAGATGCAATTTTTCATGTAATTTTCACAAAAGCACAACAATGGAAATATGAACAAGAATTAAGAAGTATTAGAAATAATTTATCAGATGATTCTTCTAGAAAAATAGCATACAGAAAAAAAGATATCAAAGCTTTATATCTTGGTGTAAATTGTAGTGATTCATTAAAAAAAGAATTATTAAAAATAGTAAACGAAGTTTATCAAAATAGAATTGAAGTGTTTGAAGGAAATTTATCGAACTCTAATTTTGAAATAGTTTGGAATAAACTTTTAATATAATAAAAACAATAAATGACATTCAACGAATTTATAAAAGCCCTAACACCCGAACAAGTCAACTCTTGGTGGGATACTATTGCGCCAAAAGAAGCACCTGAAAAGGTTGAGGAAGAGAATTGGAAATATAAACTATCTAAAAATGGTAAAATACTTCCGTTCAAGTATACTGTAAGTGAATTAGCCATTTTCTGTGAAATTGATTTTAAAAGCAAAGATTTTAGTTCCAACGCAGCCAATAGAGATGGTTTTTGTGAAGCTTTTGATTTTGAAGTTATAGAAGATTTAGTTTATGACAATACCGAAGCGCAATCGTTTGTAACTTTTCATAAAAGTTTAAAACAAACCAGTGCTATTTTTCAAGACGCGTTAAATTATCTTCATAATATCATAAATAATAACGAAATCAATCCTTATAAAATCAGGATGGCTTTGCGAGATGCTAAAAAACAAGCAATGGTTATTATTGGGATGCGAGCTGTGTTTGCTTTTAGAGAAGAAAATGGCAAGGCAAGAATAGCCATGATTTTGGATAAAGAACTCTATGAAAGCAATAAAAGTTTATTGAATGTAACTTTTGAAGAGAAATTTAACGGCAAGCCAGAAAACAAAGTTTTAATCTCTTTTGAAATAAATGCTTGGAATGAGATACCGCTAACAATTATAGAAAATCATACCAAGGAATTTTTATTACAATACAACAGCATAAAAAATACTAAAAGAGCCACTTGGAATACTGAAGCCAATACTACCAATAGTGTTTTAAAGTATTTACTTTTTAAAGGTGAAAATGTAGAGAAATGGATAAGTAGTACAAAAAAAACAAGAAATCACCATATTGATTTTTTTACTGCGTTAGAATTTGAGATATTAAATAAATCACAAGGTTTAATTTGTGACAGAGCCAAACCAGAAGTAAATAAATACTACGACATACTAAAGTTAGCTTATGAAAAATTACACTATCTAACTGAGATTGTTCAAAAAGAAGTTTTCACAAAAGGAAAATTTAATTTATTAAAAAAACCTACGAATCAAGCCAATTACTTTCAAGGTTATATATGGTCTAAAATTTATCCTACATCAAAAGACAACGAAGACAAATGGTTGGCATTTACAATTGGACTTGATAGTGATTTTCATTTCAACATAAAAATTGACACAGTAGGTTTAGCTGATACTGACAAAAAAAGAATTGAATACCTAAAAAAGAGAGGTGATTTTTATAATTCAAAAATTGTAAATCGACCTAAAAGTGATGCATTCAATAATTGGGATGATTTAATTGATTATTGTATCAGCACCATAAAAAATCTAGAATCTGATTATTACGACTTAAAAAAAGCAACAGCCTTGGAAACTAAAACAGAAAATAAAGAAAACAACTTTCCTTTAAATCAAATCCTTTACGGTCCGCCAGGAACTGGGAAAACCTATACTACCAAAGAATTGGCAGTTAGTATCATTAATGCTAAATTCATTAACGATTTAGACAAGAATTTGTCTGAAGCGGAAAGAAGAAAAGCAATCAGTGGTGAATACACGAAATTGTTTGAATTGGGGCAAATCGTATTTACAACGTTTCATCAAAGCATGAGTTATGAGGATTTTGTGGAAGGGATAAAACCAGTTATGCGTGGAGAAGAAGATGGTGGTTTAAGTTATGAAATACAAGATGGTATTTTTAAAGCCATAGGAAATAAAGCACAATCACAAGAGTCACAAGAATCACAAGTAATTGTAAATAATTTTGAGGATAGTTGGAATAAACTAATAGAGTTGGTTAGATCTCAAATTTCAAATAAAAAATTGTTGAAAATAGGCTCATGGGATTACGGATTATCTACAAAAAATTCGCTTAAATATTCTTCTTTAAATTCACCATCACAATACACATTTACTATAACTAAGCAAAATGTATATGATGCATTTCATAATAAAAAAGCTAGACCTTCTGGTGCATTTCAAAAAGATATGTTAGACATAGTTGCTTTCATGAAAAAGGAATTAAAATTAAATGAGAATCAGATAATAAATAACCTAGATGAAAAGTATAAACAGAACAAACAAAACTATGTAATCATAATAGATGAAATAAATCGTGGTAATATTTCTCAAATTTTTGGAGAGTTAATCACATTAATTGAAGAGGATAAACGGATTGGAAAAGATGAAGCTATAGAAATAACATTACCATATAGTAAAGAATTTTTTGGTGTCCCTTCAAATCTATACATTATTGGCACCATGAACACAGCCGACCGAAGTGTAGAAGCTTTAGACACGGCTTTAAGAAGAAGGTTTACTTTCAAAGAATTAATGCCTAATAGCGAAGTTGTCAATAGAAAAGGTTTTACGGATTATTCACGTAACGCAATAATGGAAAAAATCAACAATCGAATTGAAGTACTGTTGGATAGAAACCATACACTAGGACATGCTTATTTTATAAAACCAGATTTTAAGAGTTCGTTTGAAAATGAAATAATTCCTTTATTACAAGAGTATTTTTATAATGATTATGGAAAAATAGGTTTGGTTCTAGGAAAAGGATTTGTAAGAGAGAAAAGCATAGCTAAAACAAATGACAAATCTATTTTTGCAGATTTTGAGACTAAAAACGAAGTGGATATTATTAAGTCTTATGAGTTAATTCCTTTTGATAAGGTTGACTTTGATACAGCTATTACAACATTATTAGCTTAATTATGTTAAAACAAAACGTTATACAAGTATTTGAACATAGCTTTCTAGCAATAGAAGGAAAGTTTGAACAACGTCATTTTGTGGCATTGTCAAAACTTAATGCTTTGCATTACTACAAGTATTTTGATTTAAAACATAATGGTATTGTGTTCAAGCAATACGTAGGCGTTATTCAAGTAGATGGCTTAACGATTGAGATTCTGCCAAAGATAGATAATGATGGAAAGAGCGAAGCGGTTTGGCAAAAGGCTTTAATCAATATGCTTCGAGTAACCCGAAAACTAAAAGTGCAACAAGTAGGCGAAGCTGATGTAAACAAACAACAAATTCATCTGTTAGACATTTACTTTGAGTGGTTTTTGAATGAGGTGCAACTCCTACTCCATCAAGGTTTAATCAAACAATATTATAAAGAAACCAGTAATGTAAAAGCGCTAAAAGGTAAGCTAGAATTTGCTGGTCATATCAATAAGAACTTGGTGCATAAAGAACGATTTTACACTACGCATCAAGTGTACGACAAAGACCATTTGGTACATCAAATTTTATATAAAGCTTTAGACATTGTAGAAAAATGCAGTAAAGGCAATTATCTATATAGTAAATGTAAAACCGTGCAATTGGATTTTCCAGAAGTAAAAAGCATCAATGTTAATGAAGCTACTTTTACCAAAGTACCAAAGAATAGAAAAACGGCTCCTTATGAAACGGCTTTGGCTATAGCAAGATTAATTATCTTGAATTATGCGCCCAATGTGTCTAGTGGCAATGAACGAATGTTGGCGTTGTTGTTTGATATGAATTCGCTTTGGGAAGAATATGTTTTGATAAGATTGAAACAAGCTGCTCCAAAAGAGGTAACTATCTATGGTCAAGAATCAAAAACGTTTTGGAAAACTATTTCTATTCGACCTGATATAGTAATTGAGAAAGGAAGTCAGAAATACATCATTGACACCAAATGGAAAAACATAGATTATTCTGAACCATCAACCAATGATTTGAGACAGATGTATGTTTATAATGATTATTGGAAATCTGATAAAGCCATGTTGTTGTATCCATCAAATACACCATCAATGATTAATGATGATAGCTTTGTTTCATTTGAAAAAATTGAGCATAAAAATGAACATCATGCATGCGCCTTAGGAAAAATATCGATTTTTGAGGAAAACAAATTAGACGAAAATATTGGAGTTAAAATATTGAATTGGTTTGATGTGATTGCTCGTTAACATAAAGAGGACAAACCTATAGATTTGTAATTAATATACTACCGTTATGGCCTTAGACAAACTAAAAAACTTACCTATTTATCAAAAAGCGGAATTGCTTTTTCAATTGGTGCAAAGTTTAGTTGCTTCACTTCCTGAGGAGGATGAATACATACAAGCAACAAAACATTTAATGATGGAAGACGCTATGATTATTCCGGCAAAAATTGCTGGTGCTGAAGGTGGCGATATGTATAGCATAAGAATGCAAAATGCAGCTATTATTAGAGAACACGCAATGCATCTGTATGTTCAAGTAGGAAGCCTACGATTTCATAAAGAATATAAAGATTTAGAATATGTGAAGTTGATTCGTAATGAAATTGATGCTTTTAGACTACTTTTTATAGAATGGGTAAAAAGTTTTGACACCACCAACTATTATTGGGATGAATGGGAATTGTTTAATCCAGAAGGCGCAACTCCTCCTGTAGATGATGGTCTAAATGAAGGATTTGATATCAATGATTTTTTGGATTTTGATGATGATGATGATGATGAATGATTGGTTTTAAGATGTTTGCGTAACGTTGACTTCGAGTAACCTCAGCCAACGGAAATATGTAGCTTGAGGAAGGTTTCTTAGCGGTGGCTGAGGTATTCACGTAACGTTGACTTCGAGTGGCCTCAGCTAACGGAGGTGTTTTGTTTAAAGTAGAGTTCTAGCGGTGGCTGAGGTATTCACGTAACGTTTACTTCGAGTGGCCTCAGTCAACGGAGGTGTTTTGTTTAAAGAAGAGTTCTAGCGGTGGCTGAGGTTACTCGAAGTCACTGCTTACGTGATGCGGTGGCTGAGGTTACTCGAAGTCACTGCTTACGTGATGCGGTGGCTGAGGTTACTCGAAGCCACTGCTTATTATATATATTATTTTTATGAAAGGTTATATGTACATTTTACTTTGTTCGGATGGTAGTTATTATACTGGAAGTACGAATGATTTAGAAAGACGATTGGCGGAACATCAAAATGGTGAAGGCGCGAATCATACTAAGAAACGATTGCCTGTTTCTCTATTATATTATGAAGAATACCAAAGAATTGATGAGGCTTTCTATCGTGAAAAACAAGTGCAAGGTTGGAGTAGAAAAAAGAAAGAAGCTTTAATGGAAGGTAATGTTGATTTGCTACCTGAATTAGCGAAGGCTTATAGGGATTTGCCTTCGAGTGGCCTCAGGCAACAATAAGACGTTTGCGTAACGTTGGCTTCGAGTTACCTCAGCCAACGGAGAATATTCTATAATAAAAAACCTCAGACAACGGAGGTGTTCACGTAACGTTGACTTCGAGAGCCTCAGCCAACGGAGAATATCCTATAATAAAGAGTCTCAGCCAACGGAGATATTTTGCTTAAGGAAGTGTTCTAGCGGTGGCTGAGGTTACTCGAAGCCCTGCTTACGTCATGCGGTGGTTGTGGCTCTCGAAACCACTGCTTACTGAGAGTACTATTCTTGTCGAACAGATGGTTGTCTTGCTTTTTCTCTAGCGAGTTTTCTTGCTAATCTCTTTGCTTTTTTTTCGGCTCTTTTCTCGGCTTTTTTTTCAGCGTGTATTCTTTGTGCTTCAATTTTAGAGGCGCGTTCCAATCTTACTTGAGTTGGTCGTTGTGGTTCTTGTTCTATTTTATCTAGAATATTTTCTTGTAGGTCGTCTTGTTTTTCTACTTGTGCTGAGGAAAATGAGATTCCTGCAAAAAGTAGTATCACTAACATTACTTTTTTCATACTATTAAAATTTAGTGGATTATTGTTTCTAACAAAGTTAGGCGCTACTATGCTAAAAGAGTTATAAAACTATCACAAAAGTTTACAAAATTCATTGATTATTAGGTCATGAGGAATTCACGTAACGTTGACTTAGAGTGCATTTCGAGAGCCTCAATGTAAAACCTCTGCCAACGGAGGTGTTTTGCTTGAAAAAAAGTTTTTGAAAGACGTTCACGTAACGTTGGCTTCGAGAGCATTTCGAGAGCCTCAATGTAAAACCTCTGCCAACGGAGGTGTTTTGCTTGAAAAAAAGTTTTTGAAAGATGTTCACGTAACGTTGGCTTCGAGTGGCCTCAGCCAACGGAGAATATCCTACATTTAAGGACCTCAGACAACGGAGATATGTAGCTTAAAAAAAGGTTCTAGCGGTGGCTGAGGTTACTCGAAGCCACTGCTTACGTAGATGTTTTATTTAAAGCGGTGGCTGAGGTACTCGAAGCCCTGCTTATGGTTTTGTGTTGTTTTTCAACAATTGAATTTCTTTTTTAAGATCTTCAATTTGAGCTTGTTGTTCTTTAATCGCTTCTACTAATACTGGAATTACAGCATCAAGGTTTACGGTTTTAACTTGCATTACTTCTACATCCTTACCTCCTTCTTCTCTACTGGTATTGGTAGTAGAAAGATTTTTAGTAACAACGGCTTCTGGTAAAACTTTCTCTAAATCTTGAGCTATAAAGCCTAATTGGTGACGTGGATTTAAGGAGTATTTTTTGTATTTTTCGGTATCATAATGATAAGACACACCTTCAATTTTAAGTATTTTGTCTAATGCTTTTTCAATGGGTGCAATTTCTTTTTTAAGTCTTCCATCAGAAATTATGAAATAACCACCTGATGTTCCTATGTCACCATCTGCACGTACTGCCCAACCATTATATGATATTTCTTGTCCGCTAACTCCAGTGGATTGATTAAAACTTATTCCTCTCACACCTGCACCAGTTAAACTTGTTCCATTATACTCACCTTGAACACCGCCAAAAACCGTTGTACCACTAGTAATTTGTCCGAAAGTTCCACTACCATTAAATGAGGAATAACCATTAACTGCCCATGGAAAAGCAACATTGCCGACACCATTCATTAAATCTCCTGCCAAAACAGTGTTGGTAGTTCCAATAAAAAATTCACCTAAATTGGATAATCTACCTCTTACAATATTATTAGAAACCAAATCAATATGCTGGTTAGTAGTTGTACCTAAAAATCCAGTAGCAGTAATAGCATTAGTGGATGCTGCATTTGTTCCTACCAACCAAGCAGCCCTAGCTGAAGTAATAGTAGAGGGAATAGAGGTTACAATAGAATGTGTTCCATTATTATTAAAAATGTTAGAAGTAATCGTCCAAGGATTTCCAGTAGCTAAACGAATCCAAACTCCATTCCAGTAGTAATACCCTGGCGTAACATCTCCAGCTGTATTGATATTGTAAACTAATAACGATGTTGCTGGTGTGGTTACTGGTGCGGCAACAGTAGTTGAAGTTAAACTTACACGAGGTATTAAGACACCTGTATTTAAAGAACTAACATCTAAGCTAGAACTTAAATTAGGAGAAGTGGTACCTATACCTACTTGAGCATTCATTTGAAATCCTAAAGTAGTACTAAATAAAATTGCATAAATAATCTTTCTCATTTTGTTGTTGTTTCCAGGTTAACCTTATTTTAATAAACTGTTTTAGCTATCTTAAATTGTCTTTTTTAAAGAAATTTGCATTGAAAAAAATCTAAAATCTTTAATTATTGTGAAAAATTACAACTTATTAAAAGTATGCATGAAATAAACTCGATTAACGTAATAAAAAACAGATTAAAGGCTTAAAAGCAATATAAGTCTTTAAAAATCAATCGATTTGAGTAAGATAAAAAGGGGCTTGAAGGATGTTGGCTTAACGTTGGCTTCGAGTGACCTCAGCCAACGAAGATGTTTTGCTTAAAAAAAGTTTTTGAAAGACGTTCACGTAACGTTGGCTTCGAGTGCCTCAGCCAACGGAGAATATTCTACAATTAAGAACCTTAGCCAACGGAGGTGTTCACGTAACATTGGCTTCGAGTGGCCTCAGCCAACGGAGATGTTTTGCTTAAAAAAAGTTTTTGAAAGACGTTCACGTAACGTTGGCTTCGAGTGGCCTCAGCCAACGGAGAATATTCTACAATTAAGAACCTTAGCCAACGGAGGTGTTCACGTAACATTGGCTTCGAGTGGCCTCAGCCAACGTAGATATTTTGTTTTATGAGAATTTCTTAGCGGTGGCTGAGGTGCCACGTTGAGCTTGTCGAAATGCTCTCGAAGCCCTGCCTACGCTATGCTGTGGCTGAGGTTACTCGAAGCCACTACTTTAACTCAAATTGTGTTTCAAGACCACTATCGGAGCTACCGCCTACTCTTATTTTGAAGGTGCCTGGTTCTACTTGATAATTGCCTTCGTTGTTGAAAAATCCTAATTCTTTGTCGGTTAGCGTGAATGTTATGGTTTTGGTTTCACCTTTTTTCAAATTGGTTAGTTCGAATCCTTTTAGTTCTTGAACGGGTCTTGCTATACTTGCCACAACGTCGTGAAGGTAGAGTTGCACTACTTCTTTTCCGTCGTAATTTCCAGTGTTGGTAACTTCTATGGTGACTTTTACCGTTTCTCCTTTATTGTATTCTGGCTTACTAACTTTTAGATTTTTGTATTCAAATTTGGTATAACTCAAGCCATAGCCAAAAGGATATAAAGGTGTGTTTTCAACATCGGTGTAGTGTGACCAAAACACATTTTTCTCATCATTCGTTGGTCTTCCAGTACTGTAATAATTGTAGTATATTGGGCATTGTCCGACGTTTCTTGGAAAACTCATTGGTAATTTGCCACTCGGATTGTAATCACCATATATTACTTGAGCTACTGCGTTACCTGTTTGTGTTCCAAGTTGCCAAGCTTCTACAATAGCCGGAATGTGTTCCTTTGCCCATGATAGCACTAAAGGTCTTCCATTATTTAAAACCAAAACAATATTGGGATTAACTTTAAAAACTTCTTCTAACAACTCTTGTTGAACGCCAGGTAAATCTAAATTGGAGCGACTTCTAGCTTCTCCAGATTGAAAGCCATGTTCGCCTAGAACCATCACTACAACATCTGAATTCTTAGCAAGATTTTTAGCGGCTTCAAATCCGCTTTTATCTGTGGTATTGAAAACTAGTTCGTTTACAAAAGTGGTTTTTCCAATAGTCAAATCGGCTCCTTTTTCAAAAGCTACCGTATTGCCTTTATAACTTTGCATCCCTTCCAAAACAGAAACAGCCGTTCCGTCCTCTGAAGCTACTCTCCAACCACCTAACGGACTTGTTTTATCATTTGCTAAGGAACCAATTAGCGCAATTTTAAGTCCGGATTTCTTTAATGGTAATAGATTATTCTCATTTTTCAATAATACAATTGACTTTTTTGCCATATCTAAAACAGCCTCATTGATGGCTTTGCTTCCTACAACTGCTTTTTCTCGTGCTTCATCACAGTATTTATAAGGATTGTCAAAAAGTCCCAATTCAAATTTTACTCGAAGTATTCTTCGAACGGCATCATCAATCAATGCTTCTTTTACCTTTCCAGATTTAACCAAATTGACTAATTCTGCAACATAAAAATGAGATTCCATATCCATATCAGAGCCTGCTATAACAGCTTTGGCTGTAGCATCGACAGCATCTTTTGCAAATCCGTGGTTTTTCATTTCTCTAATGGATCCCCAATCGGATACAATAAAACCATCAAAGTTCCATTTTCCTTTCAGAAGTTCACGTTGCAAAAAGCTACTTCCTGTAGCTGGAACTCCATTTAGAATGCTAAACGAATTCATAAAGGTTCTAACTCCAGCTTCTTTAGCCGCTTGAAATGGAGGTAATACAAGATTATATAGATTAGAATTACTGATATCAACAGTGTTGTATTCGCGACCGGCTTCGACAAAACCATAGGCAGCAAAATGTTTGGCACAAGCCGCAATAGTATTTGCTTTAGCTAAATCGGCACTAGTTTCACCTTGAAAACCTTGCACTCTTGCCACCGCTATCTTACTACCCAAAAAAGGATCTTCACCTGCTCCTTCCATTACTCTACCCCAACGAGCATCTCGAGACACGTCCATCATGGGTCCGAAAGTCCAATTAATTCCTGATGCAGAGGCCTCATCGGCAGCTACTTGAGCTGACTTTTTAATAGCTTCCAAATCCCAACTTGCTGCTTCAGCCAAAGGAATTGGACTCAATGTTTTATAACCATGAATTACATCCAATCCGAATAGTATTGGGATTCCCAATCTGGTTTCTTCCACTGCTATTTTTTGAACTGCTTTTACCTCTTTAACACCTTTAACGCTAAGCATTGCGCCTACCCATCCTTTTCGAAGATGTTCGTATTTAATTTCAGCTGTGCCACCTTTAGGAGTCGGACCTGTAACGTCCCAAAATCCATTATATTGATTCATTTGACCTACTTTTTCTTCTAAAGTCATTTGATTCATTAGTAAATCGATGCGCTCTTCAATTGGCTTTTTAGAATCGAAATAGTCTTTGTTTTGTGCGTTTATGTTAGCTGTTACTAGTAAAACTATTCCTAAAAGAAGTAACTGTTTATTTATCATACTTGTAAATTTATTTTTAACGTATAGTATCGCTTGCTGTTTGTATTTATAACACCTCTATGACCGCTTCTTTCTATACCAATCATAAATTGGTTTTTCAAAACCGTAATATAAAGCAATGGATACCAACCATAAAAGTATAAAATTTCGGTCGGGAAAAAATACAAAAGATTTAAGTTTCAAATTAACATAACTTATATGAACTAGATAAAAAGCAAAAGAAGCGTTACCCAACAAGACCATAACTTTGGATGATAAAAACTGCTGTAAATAAGTTCGCTGGCTCATCAAACCTTGAAATAGTAGTACTATAAAAAAAGGCAAAACAATAAAGAACAATAGTTTACCTTGCCAATGGTTAGTGCCGTGATCTACTCTACTCTCTTGGAACCATCCGATAACATACAAGGTTAAAACAAAACCTAAACCACCAATAGCAGTGACATATTTAGAAAAAGGAATTTGATTCCAAAATTTAGGATAGTAGGCTAAAAATATTCCGGCAAAAAATAAGAGCGATTGACCTGCAAAAGTGCTCATGGTTACAAAATCTATGGGAACCAAATACTTATCGGGATTTCCGTTGTAAAGTGTCCACAAATGACCTAACAGCAATGTAGTTGTAAATAGTACTATCAAAAAAAGTAGTAGGTATTTGAGGTGCTTTTCTAAAAGTAATAGCATCAATGGTGCGAAAGCATAAAAAGTCATCTCAACCGTAAGTGACCAAGATTGTGAAATAGCATCTAAGGAATGGGTTGAAGAAAAGCCTTGTAATAAAAGATAATGAGGTAAAGAAAAACGGTAGTTACCAAATCCTGAATCCAAATAATATAATGTAAGCAACAACCAATACAAAGGCATAATGCGAACAATTCGTTGGACGAAATACTTCCTGTAATGCGTTAATGATTGTAAAGGTTTGCTTCCATAGCTTTTAGCAATAAGAAATCCGCTTAACACAAAGAACAACTGAACGCCTAGATTTAGTTCGTTACAAAAGCGAAACAACTCTGGATGTATATCGTCTTTCCAATACTTGCGGTTATGGTAAACAAATATCATTATGGCTGCAATGGCACGAACTCCTGTAAGGGCTTTGAAATGGTTGGGTTTGGGTTGGTCGGCTGTCATTGTGGATTTGTAATGGGGTAAAGTTACAAATTTTTATGAGTGTGGCGTTTGTTTGGAAAATGGAACGCGGATGAAACGGATTGCTTCGCAAACGCAGATGGTCGCGGATTTCTTTTTAGGTTTCTCCTCCTCTGGAGGAGTGGCCGTAGGTCGAGGTGGCTTTTTTTGGAACACAGAGTTGCACTGAGTTTAGCACAGAGTTGCACAATGGAATTTTTTAACCACATAGAAACATAGTTTTTCTATGAACATAAAGTCGCTTCGCTTTAAATAGAGCACATAGAATAATCTGTGAATCAGTGGCGGAATTTAAGGCTGAAAAGAATCGTCTAAAAAAAATCGAGAACCTGTTTAAGATTCTCGATTATTACTATTTATAGTTTATTGATATAACTGCTGTACAAATCCTTAAACTGATAGCCTACATCTACTCTATCTTTACTTAGTTTATCGTATTCTACCAATCCCCAAAGTATAAATTCTTTTAAGAAATACTTGTCTTCTGTTGGGAATTCTGGTTGGTATTTTTGGATTAAATCTTCTAATGGTGTTACGGCATCCAATTGTTTTTTGTATTCTTCATCTGTAGCATCGTCTAACAATTCGAAACCTGTTTCTGCAAAAAACCATTCTAATATTTTGGCATACGGACTGGAATCAGCATCACGTTCTAACTTCTCAATTTTGGGAAAGTAAGCAGGGAAGAACGTCTTAATGGCATCTGCTATTAAATATTGTGCTACAACTGCTGCACCCTCTTGTTCACCTTCATAAACCAATTCAACTTTACCCGTAATGGCAGGAATAATTCCCATAAAATCGGATAATCGTACTGACGTTTTATCGCTTCCAGACAACAAAGCTCTTCTTTCGGCAGTACTTAGTAAATTCTCATAAGCTGTGATACTCATACGCGCACTTACACCACTTTTGGCATCAATATACTCACTTTCTCTTGCTTCAAAACTTATTTGTTCTAGCAAATCCTTCGCTAAATTGGGAACATGAACTGCATCTGATTGTAATTGGTCTAATTTAGCTTCTTGATGCGTAATCGTTTTAGCAATGGCAACCGTTTCAGGATAATGTGTTAGAATTTGGGAACCAATTCGGTCTTTCAATGGTGTTACAATACTTCCACGATTAGTGTAATCTTCTGGATTGGCTGTGAAAACAAATTGCATGTCTAATGCCATTCGCACTTTAAAACCACGAATTTGAATATCGCCTTCTTGCAAAATATTGAATAGAGCCACTTGTATTCTCGCTTGTAAATCAGGTAATTCGTTGATTACAAATATGCAACGGTTTGCTCTTGGAATCATTCCGAAGTGAATTACACGGTCATCAGCATACGATAATTTTAAGTTAGCGGCTTTTATTGGGTCGACATCACCAATTAAATCGGCAACTGTTACATCTGGTGTAGCTAATTTTTCAGAAAAACGTTCGCTTCTGTGAATCCATTTTATTGAAGTAGCATCACCTTTTTCAGCAATTAAATCTTTAGCAAATCTTGAAATCGGATTTAATGGATCGTCGTTAATTTCTGAACCCTCCACAATCGGCATATATTCGTCTAATAATTCAATCATTTTTCTAGCCAAACGCGTTTTCGCTTGACCACGAAGTCCAAGTAAATTGATGTTGTGACGTGATAAAATGGCACGTTCCAATTCAGGAATTACGGTGTTTTCAAATCCGTGAACACCTTCAAAAACTGGTTTACCCGATTTTATTTTAGTTCGCAAATTATCACGCAACTCGTCTTTAATACTTCTCGATATCCAACCGGATTTTTTTAATTCTGCTAGTGTTTTTATATCTTTCATCTTCTATAAACGTTTGAATCCGCTGGATTCTTTTTTAATATTATATTATTTTCTATAAACGTTTGAATCCGCTGGATTCTTTTTTAATATTATATTATTTTCTATAAAGGTTTAAATCCTCCGGATTTTTTGGATGGTAATAGAATTCTGATATCTAAAATCTCATATCTGCTATCTGAAAACTGAAATCTGCCATCTGTAATCTGCTATCTGAAAACTATTTTATTTTCTTCTTCCTATTCGTCTCATAATCCTCAAAAATCATTTCTCCCAAACCTTTGAGTCCAGTGTAAAATGCTTTTCCTTGATTGGCTTCGGTAAATCGGTTTACGAATTTCTGCAGGTACGGATCGTTTGCAATCATGAACGTTGTTATTGGAATATGCAATTTTCTGGCTTGTGCCGCTTGATTGTAGCATTGCTCTACAATATACTCATCCAAACCATTACTGTTCATGTAATAGGTTCCGTCTTTTTCACGAACGCAACTTGGTTTTCCGTCTGTTATCATGAATATTTGCTTGTTGGTATTTCGTTTTCTACGCAACATGTCCATTGCCAATTGTAATCCGGCAACGGTATTGGTGTGATAAGGTCCGACTTTTAGATAGGGTAAATCTTTAATCGCGATTGGCCAAGCGTCGTTTCCGAAAACTAGAATGTCAATGGTGTCTTTTGGGTAACGTGTTGTGATTAATTCTGCCAAAGCCATAGCCACTTTTTTGGCTGGTGTGATTCGGTCTTCACCATACAAAATCATACTGTGGCTGATGTCAATCATCAAAACGGTACTCATTTGAGATTTGAATTGAGCATCTTCAACAACCAAATCATTTTCGGTTAACTTAAAATCATCAACTCCATTATTGATTTGTGCATTTCGCAGACTTTCGGTTAACGAAATACTTTCTAAGCCGTCACCAAAATGATAGTCTCGAAATTCGCCTGTCTTTTCATCACCACTTCCTGAATATTTAGTTTTATGATTTCCGGTACCTGATTTTTTAAGATTCCCAAAAATTTGGTCTAAAGCCGCTTGACGAATGGCTCTTTCTGTTTTGGCAGTAATTCCGGTTCCCGAAGTTCCATCGTCTTTTAGTTCTTCGCGGATGTATCCTTTTTTCTTTAAGTCTTCAATAAAATCGTCGATAGTGTAGTTTTCGTCCGTTAATTTATATTCAACGTCCAACTGTCGTAACCAATCGATGGCTTCATCAAAGTCGCCTGAAGTGTGCGTGATTAACTCTTTGAAAATATCAAAAAGTTTATCAAATGGCGAAAGATTGGGTGCTTCGTATTTCTTGAAGAAAAATCCTTTTCTAGTGTTCTTTTCCATAGCATATAAAATTACTATTTAAAGTTTAGAACCCAACAGAACGAATACTAATTTTTAGTTAAAGTAACTTTATTATTTGATGTAACGTTCACCAATAACTTTTCGAATAGATACAAATCCGATTTTATTTAAGTCGATTTCGCTTCTTTTTATCCAGATTAGCGACTTGATTTCATCGGCTGCATTGATGGAAATTACATCACTATTGAGTTGACATTCGTAGAAGATGTCCATAGTTCTATATGGCACATTTTTATAAAGGTAATTATTTGGTGCTGTGGTTACATAGGTCAAATCATTTGAAGTAATTGTTAATCCTAATTCTTCACTTATTTCACGACAAGCCGCTTCTTCTGCAGTTTCATTTGGATCTATAAATCCACCTGGTAAATCTAGTTTTCCTTTGTCTGGATCGACGTTTCTTTCTGTGAAAAGAATTTTATCTTCATAAGTGAAAATTATGGCTACGGCAGCAGCAATATTGTGATACAAAACAAAATCACAATCGGAACAATGCAACTTGAAATTGTTTACATAAGTTAGGTTTTGCGAACTGCAATTGGGACAATATTTGAAAAAGGACGTTTCGTTATCTGACATACTATTTGGTATAAACTCGATTTTCTTGTTCTAAAACTCTAATAAAAGTCGTTCTTTTAGTTAATTCTTTCAACTTGGAAGCCCCAACATAAGTACAAGTACTTCTAATGCCACCAAGTATATCATGCAAGGTATCAATTACATCGCCTTTAAACGGAACTTGAACCGTTTTTCCTTCACTAGCTCGATATTCCGCTACTCCTCCAACATGCTTCTTCATTGCGGTTTCCGAACTCATTCCGTAAAACTGCTTGAATTTTTCTCCGTTAATTTCAATTGTTTCACCACCGCTTTCGGTATGTCCGGCTAACATTCCGCCAAGCATTACAAAATCAGCTCCAGCTCCAAATGCTTTAGAAACATCACCTGGAATGGCACAGCCACCATCGCTAATAATATGTCCGCCCAAACCATGAGCTGCATCGGCACATTCAATAATTGCAGAAAGTTGTGGATACCCTACTCCTGTTTTAACTCTTGTAGTACAAACCGAACCTGGTCCGATTCCTACTTTTACAATATCTGCACCTTCTAAAAGTAATTCTTCTACCATTTCGCCAGTAACAACGTTTCCTGCAATGATAACTTTATCAGGATATTGTTTGCGCGCTTGTCTCAAGAACGCCACAAAATGCTCAGAATAGCCATTAGCTACGTCAATGCAAATGAATTTGAGTTGCGGATTGTGTTCAAAAATTTCTGCAATCTTTTTAAAATCTGCCTTGCCTGTTCCGGTGCTTACTGCAATATAATCACAAATATCAGATGGTGCTTTTTTTATAAAATCATTCCATTCTTGAACGGTATAATGCTTATGAATGCATGAAAATAGTTTTTCTTTTGCTAAAGCTAAAGCCATTTCAAAAGTTCCAACAGTATCCATATTAGCTGCCATAATTGGAACTCCTGTCCATGTAACGGTACTGTGTTTAAACTTAAAATCTCTTTCTAATGACACTTGTGATCTACTGTTAAGCGTAGAACGTTTTGGTCTTATCATTACATCTTTAAATCCTAATTTTAGTTCGGTTTCTATTCTCATTTTACATAAGTTTTCATTACGTTCAAATGTATTATATCGTTGGGTTTATATGAAATAATATTATTGGAATTTATTAACAAAAAGGTGTGAGTTTTTAGTTTTGGCACGCGGATGAAACGGATGCTTCGCAAACGCGGATTAAGGCGGATTTTTTTGGTGGCACACAGTTAAAGAATGTTATTTATTGCTTCTAAGTTCTCGATAAATTTTTTATAAAATTGCTTGGTCGCAATTATATAAAAAACACTCGAAGTGACGGTAGTTGTAAACTTGAATACTGAGAACTGAACACTGAACACTGAATACTGAACTTGGTGGCACAGAGTTGCTAGGAGATTGGCACAGAGTTACACAATGTATTTTTTGGAACACAGATTGAAATAATCTGAGAAATCTTTAAAATCTTTTGTGACTTTTGTGTTAAGATTGGAACGCGGATGAAACGGATGCTACGCAAACGCGGATTGAGGCGGATTTTTTTGGAGCACACAGTTAAAGAATGTTATTTATTGCTTCTAAGTTCTCGATAAATTTTATATACAATTGCTTGGTCGCAATTATATAAAAAACACTCGAAGTGACGGTGGTTGTAAACTTGAATACTGAGAACTGAAAACCGAGAACTGAACACTATTTTTCCCTAACTTTACGCTCACAAAATAAAAAACATGCACACCGATTATATTTTAGACCAAGAATTTAGAGACCAAACGTTTGACGATACCAATACCAAGTTTAAAGATTTTGAGAATTGTACTTTTTACAATTGCGATTTCAGAGCTTGTACGTTTCAAACGGTAACTTTTATTGATTGTAATTTCTTTGATTGCAATTTTGCGGAAACTAAAATCAATTATATTTCTCTACGTGGTGTGTTTTTTACTAAATGTAATTTCACGAATGTGAATTTTGCCATGACTGACCAAGTACTGTTTGAATTCCACTTTAAAGATTGCTTGTTAGACTACGCTAAATTTTATGCTTTAAAGCTCAAGAAAATGCAGTTCATCAATTGTAGTTTGATTTCAGCCGACTTTATGGGCAGTGATTTAACCGAAGTATTGTTTGACAATTGCAACCTAAGAAGAGCTGTTTTTATTGACACCATCGCCAATAAAGCTGATTTTTCTACCAGCTATGATTACGCTTTCGACCCAGATAAAAACAAAATTAAAAAAGCTGTTTTCTCTCAAGATGGTTTGAAAGGACTTTTGGAGAAATATGATATTGTGGTGAAGTAGGTGTTAGGTGTTAGGTGTTAGGTGTTAGGTGTTAGGTGTTAGGTGTTAGGTGTTAGGTGTTAGGTGTTAGATGTTAGGTGTTAGGTGTTAGGTGTTAGGTTTTAAATAATATTTCCATCTTCCATTGTTATGATTCTGTTGGTTCTTGCTGCAAAATCGTTGTCGTGGGTTACTATTAATAACGTTTGCTTCTCTTCTAACGTAAGTTTTTTGAAAATATCAAAAACTAAGTCGCTGTTTTTTTTGTCCAGATTTCCTGTTGGTTCATCGCCCATAATAATTAATGGATTGTTGATTAACGCTCTTGCAATAGCTACACGTTGCTTTTGTCCACCACTCAATTGATTTGGCATTTTTAGAGCTTGTTCTTGCATGTCAAGAGTTTTTAAATGATCCATCGCATTGTGTTCGATTTCAGAATTTGATAGTTTTCCTAGTTTCATTCCTGGCAACATGACATTTTTAAGCACATTGTATTCGGAAAGTAAATAATGAAACTGAAATACAAAACCAATTTTTTCATTGCGGATTGCGGCTAATTCTTTATCTGATTTTCCTGTTATAAGTTCTTCGTTTATAAACAATTGTCCTTCATAATCGGTATCCATTGTTGAAAGTAAATACAGTAATGTAGATTTTCCACAACCTGATTTTCCGACTATGGAAACAAATTCGCCATGATTTATGGTCATGTCAATTCCTTTCAACACTTGAAATTTAACTGGGTCGTAAAAATATTTGGTCAAACCTTTTGTTTCTAATACTTTACTCATTTTATTTTCCTCTAATGATTTCTACAGGATCAATTTTACTGGCTTTGAGTGCTGGAAAAAGTCCAGCGATAATGGTCGTTAGCAATGCAAAAACAATTCCGATTACGTAAAACAATGGATTGAAATTGATTGGATAAGTCTTTATTGTAGGCAAAGAAGCCGTTTCAAACGGAATTACATCTATGATTGAAGAAAATACAAATCCGAAAATCAATCCAAAAACACCACCAACCAATCCGATGATTAGCGCTAACAAAATAAAAATCCATTTTACGTCATTACCTGAAAAACCAGTTGCTTTTAGAATGGCAATACTGTCCATTTTTTCAAAAATCATCATGTTTAGAATATTATAAATTCCAAATCCAGCTACTATAAGCAACACAACGCCAACAGCATAGGAAATAATACTTCGCACTGTGCTTCCTGTTTCAAATTGTGAATTGGCCGTTTGATAATCAATTGCATCGATTTCAAATTTGTTTTGAAATTCAACTGCAACACTCGGAGCTGTGGTTATATCAAACAATTTTACTTGTATGTCTGTAACGTAATTTGTAGACTCTCCAAGCAATTTTTGAGCTGTTGCCAAAGAAGTATAACTCATTGTGTTATCATATTCAGCTATACCAAATTGTGAAATTCCAACAATCTTTAACGACGCAAGATTTCCTTTTGCTGAGGTTACTTTTATCATATCACCAACAGCAAGTAACATTTTATCAGCCAATCCTTTACCAATAATGATACTGTTGTTTTGAATCAAATCAGCCACTTTACCCTCGATAATATAATCGCTTATTTTGAATAATTTTTCTTCTGGCAAAACATCAATTCCGTTAATAACTCCAGAAATTTCAATGGTTCCGGAATTAAAAAAAACAGGTACATTGATTTTGGGTGCCACATCAATAATACGGTTATCTTGCTTTAGATAATTGATAATTGCTTGACTATTGTAGATGGCTTTTCCTCTGTCTTTGGGCTTAATAGAACTTATGAAATTAGTGCTGTTCTTGTATTTTTCAGACAATTCAATAGGTTGCTTTAAAGTAGGCTTTATTTCGTTGTAAAGTCTAACATGAGCAGTTCTATTTAACATTAACCCATCTAATAGATCATTCAAACCATTCATAAAGCTCACTAAAGCGATAAACATTGCAATTCCGAACGTAACTCCGACTGCAGCCACAATAGTTTGTTTGAGTCTGGCTTTAAGTAAATGGATGGCAATATTAAAAATTAGTTTGAAATTCATTATTGCGGTAAATAAATGGTTTCGTCAACCGTTAAACCTGATAAAATTTCAGCATTTTGGTAATCGCTTAATCCTACTTTTACTTTACGTTTCTCGTCTTTGTTAACCAAAACATATTCACCATCAATAAGATAACTTTTCGGAATAGTAATTACGTCTTTTCTAACCTTTATTACAATATTAGCTTCGGCTGTTAAGTTTGGATATAATTGCTGTGGTGTATTTAAAAAATGAGCTTCTATTTTGAATGTTCTGGAACGCTCATCCATAATTGGATAAATTTTATCAACGGTTGCTTCAAATACTTTTCCTTTGTAACTATCCATACTTACTAGCATGGTTTGACCTAATTTAACGCGAACCATATCGTTTTCATCTACTTCTAATTCGAGCAAATACGAATTTTTCTTTCCAATAATGGCTAGTGGTGTTTGTGTAGTAACCATAGAGCCTTTTTTGACTAAAACATCAAATAACTCTCCATAGAAGGCACTTTTAATCGTATAATCAGCTTTAGTCTTTTGACTAATCTTTAAGTTGATACTATTACGAGTTTGGTCATTTTGCAGTTGCGATTTAAGTTGTGCTAATTGCTTTACAGCTGCTTCATAATTGGATTTAGAATTTTTATAAGCCAATTCAATCCTTTCATAATCTACTTCAGAAATGATATTGTATTTCTTGATGTTCTTATTTCTGTTATAAATGGACAAATCCAACGCCAATTTATCTTTAGCAGCTTGAACCTTAGTTTCCATTTCGGAAATTTTATCTCGAATGTAATTATTGTCTTGTTTACTGAGTTGATAAGCCAGTTGAGCATTTTCAGTATTTAGGTTTGCTTTATCACTTTCTATTTGAAATAAAGCTTGCCCTTCGGTTATGGTTTGTCCTACTTCAACATTTATAGTTTGTAAAACACCATTAACCGTTGAGAAAACAATATATTGATTTTCGGCTTTTACAATTCCCGAAGCATAAACACTTTCGGTTACATCACCTTTTTTAGGTTGTGTTTCGGTTAGTTCTTTTTTAGAACAAGAAATCAATAGAAAACCTATGACTATGGAAGAAATTAGAAAATATCGCATCTGAAAAGGTATTAAACGAATAAAATCGCCTATCAAATATACGAAAATTTAATGAAATTCGGAAGTAATAATTAGATTAATTTACACTCCCAATCTAAAGAAGTATTGTAAGCAATTTGCCCATTTTTTACTTCTAACGGACTATCAAAATTATTGGTATATAATCCTCCAGTTCCGAGTCCTTGAGGCATTGGATTTAGTTGTAAATAGGTCCATTGTGTGATGGCATTTAAACCGATATTGCTTTCTAAAGCAGAAGTAATCCACCAACCAATATTGTGTTTTTTAGCTAAATCAATCCACTCTTTTGTACCACGAAATCCGCCTACAAAACTAGGTTTCAAAATGATGTATTGTGGCTTTATTTTTTGCAAAAGCTGTTCTTTATCTTCGTATGAAAACACACCAATAAGTTCTTCGTCTAAAGCAATAGGAATTGGAGTGGTTTTACACAGCTCTGCCATAGTGTCAGTATGGTTTTTTGCAATAGGTTGTTCGATACTATGTAATTTATAACCAGCTAATTGATTCAATTTATTTAAAGCTAAATCTTCACTAAAAGCACCATTAGCATCTACCCTAATTTCGATAGTATTTTCATCAAAATTTTGACGAATGAAGTGCAATAAATCGAGTTCTTTTTGGAAATCTATAGCACCAATTTTTAGTTTGATGCAATGAAAACCTTGCGCTAATTTTTCTTCAATTTGCTCCTTCATAAACACCTCATCACCCATCCAAACCAAACCATTAATGTCCATGTTTTTTTTGCCTTCGGTAAACTCCGATGGAAACAATAAAAAAGGATTTTTTGAGGCTAACGATTGGAACGCCATTTCAACCCCAAATTGAATAGAAGGAAATTCTAAAAGCGCCTCCCAAAGTTGGTCTTTTCCAAGATGAATATTTTGGCAAGTCCATTGTAGTTTTTCTTCATAATCGGGTCTGTCGTCTGCACTTAATCCGCGAAGGATGCCACACTCACCTATTCCTTTTTTTCCGTTCTCTTCTAGAATGATGAACCAAGTTTCTTTTTCGTTCATAACGCCTCTAGAGGTTCCAGAAGGTCGTTTGAAGTTTAAGATGTATTTTTGGTAGGAGGCTTTCATAAAAAAGATAATAGATAATAGAAAATAGACTTGCGAATTACTCTAGAACTCTTAAAATCTTTTTGAAGTTTTCTGATGGTAGGCCAAATTTTTGGAACTCTTTAAAATCATCATTTACTTGTTCTTTCCAAGTTTTGTTGCTTTCTATGTTTTGATTGGAAAATGATTTATGAAGGGCTTTGGCCATTGACAATCTATTGGTAAACATATACACATGAGCCAATTTGAGTTGAAAAATAATATCGGATGGATTAAGTTTTAAACCTGTATTGTAAGCTTGTTCTGCTTTGGCAAATTGTTTGGTTACCAAATAATAACCTCCTAACAAGGCATAATCAGCACTTGTGGCTTTGTTTTTATTGATGATGTCTATATTAATAACTTCAATAGCTTCTTGAATCTTTCCTTTATTGAATAAGGCAACCGATTTATTTCTTATTGCTCCGTAATATTTATTGATTTCGCCAGTTTGACGCAAGCTTTCCTCGATAGCTAACTCTGTAGCTCTATTTTTTTCAACAGCAAGCAATTGGTTGTATTCACTTGCTTTGTATTTCTTGGAAATGTTTTCTAGAAACAAAGCGTAGAATTCTTCTTTCTTGTTTAATGATTTAGCTAACTCTAGATTTTGAGCTACTTTGAGTAATTCTTTTTTAGTATCGTTATTCCAACCGCGACTGGCTTTGTTGTCAATCCAAGGCACTACTTCTAAGATTACTTTTTCTTTCATCACCCAATTATCGCTTTCGAAAACGAAGTAAAGATTTTGAGTTTTAGCAGTAAAACAATCAGAATTTTTAGCTTTAAGCAAACGCGCTTCTTTGTTGACAGGTGTTTCTTGATACAAACAAGCTTTGTTGGGTTTTTCAGCCGTTAGAAACTCCTCTGCCTCTTTGGATTGCGAGAAGATAGCGTATTTAGTTTTGTCGTCACCAGAAATAGAAGAAGCTAAAAATATAACTCCAGCAGTTCCTTGACTGATTCCTGTTGGATCGGGAATGGCTTTAAGAACTGAAACCAAACTAGAAGACAGTTTTTGATTATCGTCTAAAAGTGTTATTCGGTAAACTATCTCTGTTGTTCCTTCGGGAAAATCGGCTGTTTTGATTACTTTTTTCTCTCCGGCTTTAAGAATAATAGTTTCGTTTGTGGTTCGAACATTGTCCCAATAACCATCTTTAGATTGTGCAGAAGCTATTGCCACTGTAAGTATTAGTAGGATAAGATATAATTTCTTTAACATTTTAATTTGATTCAATACAATTACTAATTAGCCCTGATGGAAGCATCTACCATGTAGTGCGTACAGCAGGAATAGGGTTGATAACAATTACCATACCATTCGCTCCTGAATTTAAAGCTTAATACTTTGACCAATTTCTAATAACATTAGGTCTTTGCCTGCATCGAAGAATTTCTTTTTGGCTTCGTCGTGGTTGATTTCGATATATCCGAAGGTGTCGAAGTGTACTCCGAGTACTTTATCGCAATCTACAAAATCGGCAGCAAGAATGGCGTCTTCAACATCCATAGTGAAGTTGTTTCCGATGGACAAAATTGCCAAATCAAGTTTAGTGCGCATTGGAATAAGTTTCATATCCATAGTTAGCGCTGTATCTCCAGAGATATAAATGTTTTTGTGTTCGCCTTCGATTACGAATCCGCATGGATTTCCGCCATAGCTTCCGTCTGGAAAAGAGCTTGAGTGGATGGCATTGACTAATTTTACTTTACCAAAATCAAACTGCCAACTTCCACCATGATTCATAGGATGGTATTTTAGACCTTTATTTCCGTAATGCACTGCTACTTCATAGTTAGAGACAATAGTTGCGTCTGTGCGCTTTGCAATAGCCTCTGCATCGAGAATGTGGTCTTGATGTGCATGAGTAAGTAAAATATAATCTGCTTTGAGCGAATTTATATCAATGTGACTTGCTTTTGGATTGGCAGTAATGAATGGATCGACCAAGATATTTTTTCCGCTTACTTCAATTCCGATGCAAGCGTGTCCGTAGAATGTGATTTTCATTTCAATTAAATTTTAATTAGTATAAAAAATTAAAAAGTCAGAAAGTAAATAAATAAGTGATAACGACAATAACACCGATAACAGAAAAGTGCTAAGTGCTAATTTCTTTAATTCAGGATCTAACAATTTGTGTTCTTTATTTTTGGCTACTCTTTTAAGATGTGCGATTATCGGAAAATAAGCAATTAAGAAGAAATACAAATCGAAATTGAATCGTCCTGGGTTTGGATCTCTATAGCTGAAATCGAAAATTAATGCAAAAGCTAGCATAAGCACCATTGCTGTAATGATTAAGAAATAATGATACTTTTTAGCCCAAGCTCCACCATTTTTAACAACAATAGTATTTTTACCCGACTTTCTATCGGATTCTTCGTCACGCATGTTGTTTAGGTTTAAAACCCCTACACTCAACAATCCGATTGCTGTTGCTGGAAGAAATAACAACCAATCGATTTGTTTGGCAAACATGAAGTATACTCCAAAAGTACTTACCAATCCGAAGAAGGTAAATACAAAAACATCGCCTAAACCTCTGTAGCCATAAGGATTTTTACCTACGGTATAACGAATAGCTGAAGCAATAGCTAGAATTCCTAAAACAAAGAAAATAATAGAGTAAAGAAAATACTTTCCTTTGAACGATACATAAATCAATAACATTGCTGAAACTAAGGTCAAAAATGCTGTAATGAATATGGCATAACGCATTGCGCCTGGCGTGATTAATCCGCTTTGAATGGCTCGCTTTGGTCCTATTCTATCTTCGTTGTCTGTTCCTTTTACTCCGTCGCCATAATCGTTGGCAAAGTTGGATAGAATTTGCAATCCTAAGGTAGTAGAAAGTGCTAAAATCACAATTTTCCAATTGAAAATTCCTTGAGACATAGCGTAGAAACTACCTACCAATATTCCGGATACAGAAAGTGGTAAGGTTCTTACTCGTGCGGCTTCAATCCAGTGTTTCATTTTTTAAAATGTTTAAAAGTTTAATCTTTTAGTTTAAGGGTTTAAAAGTTTAGAAGAAAATAGTATTCACGTTTACTTTAATTACTATTTACTAATCACTATTCATGGCGGTTAGCGGTAGGTATTTATAAATATTCTAAACCATTTAAATTACCATTAAATATTTTCTCTTCAATTTCTTCAAATTTATTTCCTAATAATCTGTATAATTTATAAGGTTTTTCATTCTGAAAATCTATATCTTCATCATTCGTTTCGTATAGTAATCCATGCGAACCATTTCCTAAATTTGCAACAAATTCAAAGAATTTTATAAGTACATCTGACCTATGGTTTCTAGAATACTGAATTGTTAGAAAATCAGACATATTATTAAAACTAATTAATTCATATTTTATAAAATGATTTTCGCTGCTTATTCTTTTTAGTTCCTTTAGCACTTTTTCGATAAACTTCCGAATAAATTCATCTTCTAAGTCATCATATTCTTGAGAACATATTTCAATATCTTTTATGCTATTTGGGCTTATTCTCAAAACAATCCAACCTTGACAATTATACATTTTAATTTTATTTTACCGCAGTCTTTGTAAACTTACTGTCAACTAATTACTTTTTACTAATTACTTTTTACTAAAATTACATCCAGTTGCTGTCTGATGTTTCTATTTCGTACAGCCAAAGGTTTACGTATTCTTTTATTGTATTGTATTCACCTAAATAAAACGATAGGTTTCCTCCTGCTGTGTGCAAAGTTAACGAACCTATATTTAGATTTTTGTGCCAGAACAATTGCGAGGTTGTAATGGCTTGTATTTTTTTAATTTCGATTATTTCATTGTCTACATCCCAAGCGCCACTTTGTTTGATGATATGATTATCACTTACAAATAAACGGTAATTTCTGAATCCGAATACGTGAATTAATAACAAAAATACTGTATAAAAAACAGTAAAATGGCTGTATTGAAATACTATTGCATCTACTTTAGTACCAAAGATAAAAAATCCTGTTAAAGGTAAGATAATTGTTAGAAAAATAGAGAAAACTAATTTACGAAAATTAGGTCGCATCATCACTCCTCTTTCTGGCAATTGATTGAAAAGCAGTTTTAGAATTTCATCGCGCTCTTGCGAATTACAACCCGGAATTTCTATTAAATTCTTTTTCTGTTTCTGTTCATCGCTTGTGGCTTGCTTGATTTTGATTTCGAGTACATCAAGTTTTTTCTGAAAGAAATTTCTTGAAATGTTAACGATTTGCACTTTCTCAGGTTTTAGAATAGTACTTTCTGTGTTGATTAATCCGTAAGAAAGTAATAAAGAACCTTTTTGCTTAGCGATAGAAAAATTGAAATACTTGACTATTGTTCTAACAATATTAATTAGAAATATAATAGTAAACATCACTATAACAAATACAAGAATGGCATAGATAACTGGATAATTGCTTATTGCTGTTTCGATTTTATCTTCGTCAATTACATCTTCTTTTCCTATTTGATGTAGGTTTTCTATAATGGTAAAGAAGAACGTTAGAATCAAACCAATGCTTTTTACATAATTAGAAGTAATTCCAATCTTAAATAAACTTGCAAGATTGATTTTTAGAAAAGGATGTGTTTCTGATGTCGGAATTGCCTCTTGAACCTCAGTAGTATTTTCATCGGAAACAACTGATTTTAAATTTTCATTGTCTAATAATTTTGATTTCAATGCCAATGCTAATGGATGCGAAATAGCTTTAATGTTGCCTTCTTTTTTATCACTACCTGCAGTATCTACACTTAAAGCATAAACACCAATAAGGCGTTGCACAAGATTTTGATGAATATTTACTTGTTGAATTTTATTGAGTTGAATGGTAGTTTTAGTTTTGTTGATTACACCATCGTTAACAATAAACTCGTCGTTAACATCGTCGATATAGAATGTGAAATTTAAATATCTTAAATAAGCAATGACACCAACAACTACTATTACACCAATGATTGCTATAAACACATACAATTTGCTAAGATTATCTACTTTAAAAAGAGAAACTAGAATAATAGGCCAAAAAGCCCTTGCAAATTTCTGCAAAGAATCAACAAACATGATCAAAACTCCAATGGAAGATTGTCTTTGTGGCTGATTGAAATTGGTTTCCATTACAGTTGCTTTTGAATTTTACCCATCAATAACTGCTTGATGTTTTCGGCTTCTTTCTTTTCAATACCAGGAATTTCTAAATCGCTTGAGCTTCCTCCAGCTGTGAAGATTTCTACTTTGGCTAAACCAAAAATTCTAGAAACAAAACCTTCATGTAATGCAACGTGTTGTACTCTATTATAAGGAATTACCATAGTATTGGTTGAAATAATACCACTTCTGTAAATTACATCGTGATTTCTGAAAGCATAGGCTTTTTTCTTGAAAGCAATTCGATTAATTAATAAAGAAAATAAAAGCACAACGAAATAAGTAATTGCAAAATACAATCCAATATCTGAAAATTCTTCTTTATTGAACCAAAGCAATGTCAAAGCAATACCAATAATAACAAATACGATAGAAAAATTTATAAGTGTAACTTTCCAATACTTTGGATGCAAAGGTGTCAATTGTACTTCTTCATATCGAGGAAGTTGCTTGGTATCTATAACTTCGTTAGTAAATTCTTCCATAAATTAAAATTTTAGACCTATTCCCAAAGCTAGGATATGTGCATTAATATTAGATTCTATTGGTAAGTATTTATAATCTGTTTGAAAGTAAACTTTATCATTAAAATAAAGTCTAAATCCAGGATTGATTGAAAGACTATTATAAGTTTCTGTGATTTCAAAACTTCTAGCTTGAAAAGCAGGATCCATTGGGTCAAAAAGACTAGGAGTATAAGTTTCAATAACAATTTTAGATGTAAAAAATGAGTAGCCCAAGTTAAAAAAAGGTTTGAATGTTTTACTAGCATTAAACTCTACTCCAAAATTTGGATTGACCATTATTCTGTTTTTTAAATCAACTTGATTATCAATAACTCGACCTTGAAAATAATCTAATCCCAATCCACCTTGAACACTAATTAATTCGTTATTGAACAAAACATAATGAGCGTTCAAACCAAGAATTCCATTAAAGTTATCACTAACAAAATTGTCATTTCTGATATTTCCTGTGTAATGTAATGAAATCAAAAACTTATTATCATTCTGCTTTACCTTCTCTTGAGAGTTAGATTTAATAGATAATAACAATAGTAAACTTAAAATTATTATGTTTTTCATGGTAAAATTATTGATTCCTACGGAATGACAAACTGTGTGTGTTGACTGATAACTGAGCACTGAACACTAAACACTGACAACTAAATTAAGGCAGCCATTTTTTATCGAAGTTAGGTTTGCGTTTTTCTAGAAAAGCGTCTCTTCCTTCTTTGGCTTCGTCGGTCATGTAGGCTAATCTTGTTGCTTCTCCTGCAAAAACTTGTTGTCCTACCATTCCATCATCGGTTAAATTCATGGCGAATTTTAGCATTTTAATAGACGTTGGTGATTTGGCTAATATTTCTTGTGCCCATTCGTAGGCAGTAGCTTCTAATTCATCATGAGGAATTACGGCATTAACCATTCCCATTTCAAAAGCTTCTTGTGCGGAATAGTTTCTTCCTAAGAAAAAGATTTCTCTAGCTTTCTTTTGTCCGACCATTTTAGCTAAGTAAGCCGAACCATATCCACCATCAAAACTAGTTACATCGGCATCGGTTTGTTTGAAAATAGCGTGTTCTTTACTTGCAAGAGTCAAATCGCAAACTACATGAAGACTGTGTCCGCCACCAACTGCCCAGCCAGGAACAACGCAAATTACAGCTTTAGGCATAAAGCGAATTAAGCGTTGCACGTCTAAAATATTTAATCTGTGATATCCATCATCTCCAACGTATCCTTGATGTCCTCTTGCTTTTTGGTCACCACCACTACAAAATGACCAGATTCCGTCTTTAGAACTTGGACCTTCTGCAGAAAGCAACACCACTCCAATAGAAGTATCTTCCTGTGCATCGTGAAAGGCTTGTAGCAACTCTGCTGTAGTTTTTGGACGAAATGCATTGCGCACATCTGGACGATTGAATGCAATTCTCGCTACTCCATTGCATTTTTTATAGGTTATATCTTCAAATTCTTTAGCGATTACCCAATTAATTTCTGACATATTCTTTTTTTTAAGCGTAAAAATACTATTTTTATAACTTATTTAAAAAGAAAGTTCTTTATGAAAAATTTATTTGTTGCTTTATTTGTATTAATAACTTCATTAACAGCTACATCACAAGTAAAAGCAACAGCTTTTCCTGATGCAGGATTTATGGCTGCCTTTCCAACAAAACCTGAAGTAGAGAAAAATCAAGTGGATACTAAAGCCGGAAAAATAGAAAGTACCGCTTACACTTGTGAAGGTGAAGACTTTGTTATTACACTTTCAGAAAATATATACCCTGCTGAATTGATAAAAAAACTTGGAGATGTTGGTGTACAAGGAATTTTGGATGGCGCAAAAAATGGTGCTATTAAAAATTTTGAAACCCAAATGGAAGGAAAATACACCTCAACAATGGATGAAACTTTCTTGTATGATGGTAAATATAAAGCAACAAAATTTGGTGGAACAGCTGGTGAAGTTGACATGGAAGCCCTTTGTATTGTAAAAGAAAATCATTTCTTTATTCTGATTATAATGGGAAATACTAAAGCTGAAGCCGCTACACAATTTGTAAAATCATTTAAATTAATTGAAAAATAATAATGAAAAAACGATTTCTATCCACAAAAAACACTTTTACCATTGCTATCCTATGGGGTTTGGTATTATTTTTAATTACTATGTTAGTTTTAAACTTAACCAAAGGAAATATTCCTGTTGCTCCCATTATCATTATATCCTTGGTAACTGCTTTTATTCTTTGGGTTTTGTTGGATACGAGATATGTTATTAAAAACAACTTTCTTTTATATCGTTCGGGACCAATTCGTGGTAGAGTTGATATCACCAAAATCAAATCTATAAAGCGTTTTTCAGGATTGAATGTTCCAGTAATGTTGAAACCAGCTTTAGACACCAAAGGTTTTATTGTGACTTACAATCAGTTTGATGATTTGTTTATTTCACCTAAAATGAGTGATATTTTCATTGAAGAAATTAAGAAAATAAATCCGAAAATTGAAGTGATTTAATACACAAAAGGTAAGCGTAATGCTTACCTTCTTTATTTATCCTATTTTCACAGAAGTCATTGTTAACGAGCCTCCAACCGGCTTATCATTAAAGAAACTTACCTCGTCTTTACTGTCTTGCAAAGCGATGCTGTACAACAACGGATAATAATGATCTGGTGTTGGAATAGCAAGTTTAGCTGCTGCATTAAGTTTCTCGTATTCTATTAAAGATTTGAAATCATTATTTCCTATTTTTTCTTTGAATATGGTATTCATTTCTATTGCCCAATCAAAACCATATTCAGGTTCTTGCAGTTTGTCCCAAGCCACCATTCGAAGGTTATGCACCATATTTCCGCTTCCTATAATCAGAACTCCTTTTTTTCTTAAAGAAGCCAATTGTTTAGCCAAATCATAATGGTATTGAGGAGGTTTATTATAATCAATACTCAATTGCAATACAGGAATATCTGCATTGGGATACATGTGTCGCACCACTGTCCAAGTTCCGTGGTCTAAACCCCAATCGTGGTCTAAACCAACATTGGTTGAGGTAATTAATTCGGACGTTGCTTTTGCTAATTCTGGACTTCCTTTTGCAGGATATTCAACATCAAACAACGCTTTAGGAAAACCACCAAAATCATGAATCGTTTTAGGATTTTCCATAGCGGTGATGTGCGTTCCATTTGTTAACCAGTGCGCTGAAATAACTAAAACAGCTTTAGGTTTCGGAATTTCTTTTCCGAATTTTGCCCAAGTTCTTGAAAACTCGTTGTCTTCAATTCCGTTCATTGGTGAACCGTGACCAATAAACAATGCTGGAAGTTTTTCTTCTTGTTCTGCTAAGTCTTTAGTCCAATTATAAAATGGTTTTAATGATGCCATAGCCGCTCCTCCTATTAGTGTTTTTATGAATGTTTTTCTTTCCAAGATACTAACATTTGTATATACAAATATATTAAATTATTTCTTATACTAAATAATAATTAACAACGTTTTAAATCTTAAATAAAACTCATGAAAATTAAGATACTAATACTACTTACGTTTTTTATATTCTCTACTATAAATCAAAAGGCAAAAAGTGATTATTCAATAGCTAAAAACAAAATTGAAACACAACGAAAAGCAATAAAAGCTAACTATTTGAAGGCTTCTGCACAAGAAAAGAAAGCAGTAATACAATCTACTAAACAATTAATAACTAAAAATTTAACTTCCACAATAATTCCGTTTTGGTACGGAACAAAATGGTCTTTTGATGGTTACACCGCAATTCCAAAGCAAGGTGAAATTGCTTGTGGTTATTTTGTTTCAACAACTTTAAGTCACGCTGGATTTAAATTAAACCGCTATAAATTAGCTCAAAAAGAGCCAAAAAAAGAAGCTGAACTACTTCAAATAAAAGGAGCAATTGAAGTTTTAGAAAAAAGTCCGAGTGAACTTAAAAAACATTTTATCGCTACTAAAAAAGACGGACTGTACTTTGTGGGTTTAGATTTTCACGTTGGGTATTTACTGAAAGAAAACAACGAAGTATTTTTCATTCATTCTAATTACATCAATCATGAAGGCGTAAAAAAAGAATCTATCACAGAATCGAAAGCTTTTGTAAGTAAAAAATACTACATCGTTGCTATTACCCAAAATGAAAAACTAGTTAAAAAATGGATTTTGAATGAAACGTTATTAACCAACTAAATAAATCCCCAGCCGAGCCGAGCAAAGAGTTCTAATTTAAAAAATTGTCCAATAAAAAGCTGCGGTAACGTCTCCTGACATTGCGCAATTTTTCTTATTTTTGATAAAACATAAATATTTGAAAGAAGTACATGTTACGAGAGACCAGACTTTAACTGGAAAAACATTATACGATAAACCTATTCAAAATTAATTATGAAAATTTATTATTACTTATTATTTCGAATTTATATGTTCTACGCTATACGTGAAAAGCACAATAATATTCTCTCAACTTCATTTCTATCAACTCTTCTTATTTCGCTTAATCTAATTGCAGTATTTCTAACACTCAATTATTTAGGATTAGTTCAAATAGTAAATCCAATTATTATTGCTTCTTCAATGGTTATTCTATGGGTGTTAAATTATTATTTAATAATACAAAAAAAAGCTTTTCTAAATCAAGACTTTAAAGAGGATAAAAACGGAGGCATATTGGTTTGTTGTTATATTTTATTTTCATTTTTGTTAGTTTTTATTGTGGCTAAACTAAATAGAGAGAGAATTTTTAATGTGTAGGTAGTGTAATTTATCAAAGTTAGTGATGGCTACTTTTTATTAATCTAAGAAATTAATAATCAATAAAAATTAAAAATAATTGTAAAATGTTCTCTCCAATGGATACAAATTATAAATATGTTAAGACAAAATGGTCATTAAGAACAAAAGCCATTTGTAATGAGGTTGCTAGAATTTAAGTATATTATCATCAGTTGGTTCGAATCAAAATGAAGTCACAAAAAAAGCACTGAATTCAGTGCTTTTTTTTATTATATTAGGTAAATCCCATCCTCTTTAATTTCAATCAACTTTTCTTTATACAAAAGTCCGATTGCTTTCTTGAAGGTTTTCTTACTCATTTTCAAAACCGTCTTAATATCTTCTGGATTAGAATTGTCATTCAATCTTAGGAAACCTCGGCTGGCTCTTAATTCGTTCATGATAATTTCTGAATTGGGTTCTATGTTTTCAGAACCTTGTTTGTGTAACGAAACATCAATTTTTCCGTCAGGACGAACCAATTTTATATAGCCTTTCATTTTGTCACCTGTACGAATGGCATCGTCATAAACTTCATCTTTATACACCAAACCTTTGTGCTTTTGGTTGATGATAACGTTGATTCCGATTTCGGTAATGTGAGAAATGATTAAATCTACTTCTTCTCCTTTTTCTACCGTAATATTTTCGTTATCCAAAAACTGGTTGGTTTTGCTAGAAGCCACTAACCTATTGGTTTTTTCGTCCATGTAAAGATACACTAAATAGCGTTTTCCTTTTTCCATAGGACGTGCTTGCTCTTTAAACGGAACTAGAATGTCTTTCTCCATTCCCCAATCCATAAAAGCACCAATTTGATTGATGTAATTTACTCGTAAAAGTGCGAATTCGTTTAAGAAAATATAAGGTACTAAAGTAGTCGCCACTGGACGTTCTTCATGGTCAAGATAAACGAAAACTGTCATTTCTTCGCCAATCTCAAATACTTTTGGAACGTATTTATTAGGTAATAAAACATCCTCTTTTCCATTGGTAAGAAATAAACCTACTTGAGTATCTCTATCTATTTTTAGTGTATTGAACTGTCCAATTTTCATATATGTAAAATATAATTTTTTAGCGGTCATATATGGAATCGCTTTTTTATTTATTGGTGTTTGCTTGCGCAACTTGTTGTTAATGGCGATTTCATAATATGCGTATAATTTGCGCAAAGGTACAAAATAGCAATTATGAATTATGAATTATAAATTAGGAATTGATGGTTTGTAGTGAAATTGATTATATTTGAGTACTATATATTCAAAATGTCAAAAAACGACCCAAATAAAATTCAAGCCGAAGAATCGGATTATTTGTATATCCAAACTTCACAACTTCCGGATTCTGGCAATGGTTTGTTTACTGCTATTGACATTTATATAGACGAAGTTATTTCGATTTTTAAAGGCGAAATCTTATCTGATATTGAAGCTGAATTGCGAGCAAAAAATAACACCAATCAATACTTTATGAATCTACACAACGGAAGTATTTTAGATTGTAGAAACACCGATTGTTTTGCAAAATACGCCAATGATGCTAGTGGTTTTTCAATCCCTAAGTTTCGGGACAATTTTAAAAATAATGCCAAAATTACTTTAGACGAAAATAATAATGTATGTCTGATTGCAATTAGAAAAATAAAATCTGGCGAAGAAATTTTCTGTGATTATGGGAAACGATATTGGAAGAAACATTCCTAAACCAACTCTTTAAAATATTGCAACAAAACCTTATCGTTTTCCAAAGTTGGTGTAAAAACTTCTAACAAAGTTGGTTTTTCATCATTTGAAAACATTGCTATTAAACTTTCTTCCAAAGTGGTTTCGGTACTGGCTGTAAGATAGTTTAATCCGTACATTTTGCATAAATGTTCCGCTGTTAAGCAATGAGAAGTTTCGAAAAATGTATTGAAAACTGACGTTTCATCGTGACCTGGAAGAATTCTGAAAATACCTCCACCTCCATTATTAATCAAAATAATTTTGAAATTTTTCGGAATGTAATTGTTCCAAAGTGCGTTGCTGTCGTATAAAAATCCGATATCGCCTGCAATGAAAACGTTTGGCTTTTTACTTGCAACAGCCGCTCCAATTGCGGTTGAGGTGCTTCCGTCGATGCCGCTTGTTCCTCTATTGCTGAAAACTTCAATACTTATTTCAATATCAAATAATTGAGCATAACGAATTGGCGAACTGTTACTAATTTGCAACTGCGAATTCTTAGGCAAAGCCGGAATCAATTTTTCAAATACTTTAAAATCGGTAAATGGGATTTTGGCTAAATATTCTAAACTACGTTTTTGACGCAATGCTTTGATATTTTGAGCATATTGATTGTAATTGCTTTCAACAGTTTCTGTCAACATAAAGAAGGATTGAAAAAACAAATTGGGTTGCACTTCAAAATGTTTGGTCAAACAATCAAAAGTATCGTAAGCTCTTAAATCGTCAATATGCCAATGGTGATTTGGTTTGTATTTTCTTAGAAAAGCTTTGATGCGTTTGGAAACAATCATTCCGCCAAAAGTCACTAAAATTTCGGGTTGAAAATCTAGAAAATCTTCATGTGTGAATGGCGTAATTATCGAATCAATGGTATTAATAAACTTTGGATGATGCAAATTGGAAGTAGTTTCAATCATAACCACAACCGAAGGATCGTTGGCTAATTTATCTAGAAACTTTTGTTCAACTGCATTGGGTTCGTTTACTCCAACAAGAACTAATTTCTTTTTGGAAGTGTTCCAAATGTTAGCATATTCTGAAATGGGTTCGTCGTAAATAAATTCTTTTGTAGTTGCCGAAATCACTTTAGGTTCCACTGTCAATTCAGAAACCGTTTCGTATAAAGGTTCTTCAAATGGTGCGTTGATATGCACTGGACCTTTTTTGGCGAAAGCCGTATTGATGGCTTCATTGATTAAAAAATCATTTTCATCAGAGGCATTTTCTGTAAGATTAGCATTAAATAACGAATGATTGTCAAACACGTTTTCTTGACGAATAGTTTGTCCGTCACCAATATCAATTTTGCTTTGTGGTCTGTCAGCAGAAATTACAACAAATGGTATTTGACTGTAAAATGCTTCTGCAAAAGCTGGATAATAATTTAATAAAGCCGAACCAGAAGTACAAACCACAGCCACTGGTTTCTTGAGTTGTTGTGCCATTCCAACAGCAAAAAAAGCTGCCGAACGTTCGTCTGCAATGCTATAACAAGTAAAATCTGGATGACTAGCAAATCCGATGGTTAATGGAGCGTTTCTTGAACCTGGAGAAATTATTATGGTTGTGATTCCTTTGGCACGAAGTATTTCGATGATGGATTGTGCTAAAGGTATTTTTGGGTACGTCATTTTATATTGGCTAGAGACAAAGCATTGCTTTGCCTGTACTTTAAATTGATTCGTACAAAAGTACAAAGTTATTTTTTGAGTTTAAATTAAACCATTAAGAAAATTAAGTTAATAATAGCGACCATATAATTTTTCAAATAACATAAAAATACTATTTTTGAATCATGGAAATCAAAATCAGACCTTACCAAATTGAAGATACGCAAGCTATTTTAGAAATTGTAAATTATAATATTCTAAATTCTACAGCATTGTATGATTACGAGCCAAGAACTTTAGAAAATCAGATTGCGATTTTTGATGACAAACTAAAAAAAGGGTTTCCAATTATTGTGGCTACCGAAAATGATATTGTAGTTGGATTTGGATATTACAGCGAATTCCGATTTCGTGAAGCTTATAAATTTACAGTAGAACATTCGGTTTATGCGCATCCCAATCATATTGGAAAGGGCATTGGTAAATTGATTTTAGAAAACTTAATTGATTTAGCGAAAGCTCAAAAACTCCATACAATGATTGGCGTAATTGATTCAGAAAACCAAAGCAGCATTGATTTTCATAAGAAATTTGGATTTGAAATTGCTGGTACCATAAAAGATTCTGGATTCAAATTTGACCGCTGGTTGCATAGTGTTTTTGTTCAGAAGATGCTTTAGTAGTTTTCAGTCGCAGTTTTCAGTCGCAGTTTGTAAACTGAAAACTGAGACTGAAAACTGAGACTTTCTTTACATTCTAATGAGATTCCTACGGAATGACAAACTGTATGGATAAACAAGATGAAAAACAGAAAATGAAACTGAAAACTAAGACTGAAAACTGAGACTATTTTAAAATCTCCTCAAAATTCGGTTTGAAATAATTCGGTCCTTTCATTACTTTTCCGTCTTCTCTGTAAATTGGCTTTCCGTCCTCACCTAGTTTACTCATATTACTTCTTTGGATTTCTTCAAATACTTCTTCTATTTTGTGTTGTAATCCGTGTTCTATGATTGTTCCACACAAAATATAAAGCATATCACCTAGAGCATCAGCAATTTCTACAATATCATCATTTTGAGCTGCTTCTAGGTACTCTTCATTTTCTTCTTTCATTAAATTAAAGCGAAGTAGGTTTTTACTTTCACCCAAACTAGCTTTCATATTTTCACTATATCCTATTTTGAAAGCAGTGTGAAACTCTTTTACTGCATTAAGTTTGTCTTGCATTTTATTTGTAATTAATTTATGAAGCCAAAATACAAATTATGATTTCAATTGCCTAAATTTGTTGAAAAATTAGAGAATATGTTTACAACTGGTCAATGGGTATTTGCAGGTTTTTTTGTTGTGGCTTTTGTAATTGCCATGATATACGCTTACGGAAAAGATAAAGCATTACACAACAAATTTTATAAAGGAAATTACAAAATACTATTGGGTTTCTTTGGATTTATCTTGCTTCTTTTTTTAATCAAAATTTTCTTAAAGCATTAAAAATTAGCGTCTAAAAGAAATATTAATTACGAATTCAATTGTAAAATAACTTCTACATTTAGAATAGTTTAATAATAAAATTAATTTCTTACATTTACGTCGCGAATTCTTAACCTCTAATGAGAATACTTAAATACATCTTTTTATTATTATTCCTAATACTCGTAGGACTAACTGTTTTTGTTTCAACTCAGCGAGCAAATTATGATGTAACTAGAAGTAAGGTAATCAAGAATCCCAAAGCAACTGTTTTTAATTACATCAACGATTATAGAAATTGGGAAACTTTTGGTTCTTGGATTCTAGAAGATGAATCCATAAAATTTACTTACCCTGAACTTACTTCTGGAAAAGGAGCTTCGTGCTCTTGGACAGGAGATAATGGTAATGGAAACTTGAAAACTTTTTTTGTAAAAGACAATGAAAGTATTTATCAAAAAATGGTTTCCAATGGAGAAAATTCAGAAATTTTTTGGAAATTTAAAGATACGATTGGTGGAACAAAAGTAACTTGGAGAACTAAAGGTACCTTAGATTTTAAATCAAAAGTATTGGCCTTTTTTCAAGGTGGAATTAATAGTGTTGTTGGAGATACTAACGAAAAAAGTTTAGAAAATTTAAACAAGACTCTTGATTACGAAATCAATACCTTTAATATAAAAGTTAACGGAATTGTCAATCGACAAGGAGGCTTTTACTTAAAACAGTTTAAAGTTTGTAAAGAAAAAGACGTAACTCGTAACATAAAAATTATGTTACCAAGAATGAGACGTTTCTTTGAAAAAAATAGTTTAGTAATGAATGGCAAACCGTTCATTATTTATCACAAATATGATAGAACAAATGATTTAGTTGGCTTTTCTGTTTGTATGCCCATAAAAGATTCTATTCATATTTCTGAAGGAAGTGACATGGAATCTGGTGAACTTAAACCTTACACAGCATTGAAAACCACTTTGACTGGAGATTATTCTCATACACAGCAAACTTGGAACAAAGCTTATCAACATATCGCTAAAAACAACTTAGTTAGAAATACATCGCAACAAATTATTGAGGTTTATTCTAAAAACATGGATGATATTAAAAGCCCTTCCAAATGGGTAACAGAGGTTTATGTTCCAGTATATCCAAAAGCTGCACCTCGACCTGTTTATAGAAAACCTGCCGATTCAACTGTTGTTGCTCCAGTTGTTGCACCTACCGAAACTACTACTCCATAAATTCTTAAAAAAGATTTTAAAAGTTTCTGATTAAACCTTTTCAATTATCTTTATTCTAATTGGTATATTAGCAGAACAAAAGATAAATTTTCTGAATTGCAAGAAGAAAAAGATTTCATACAAGAATTGTTAAATCCTAAAACGCAAAATGTCGCGTTTCAAAAACTCTTGCGCGATTATCAGAAACCATTGTATAATCATATCAGAAATATTGTTCTCAATCACGATGATACCGATGATGTTTTACAAAACACCTTTGTCAAAGTATTTCAGCATCTTAAAAACTTTAAAGGCGATAGTAAACTCTTTTCTTGGATGTATAGAATTGCAACTAATGAAGCCATAACTTTTATTAATAACAAAGCCAAACGCAACGGAACTACAAGTGAAGCTATGCAAACCAAAATTGTAGAAAATTTGCAATCCGATTCGTATTTTGATGGAAACGATATTCAAATAAAACTTCAGAAAGCCATTTTACTCTTGCCCGAAAAACAACAACTAGTTTTCAAAATGAAGTACTTCGAAGAAATTAAATATGAAAACATGTCGGAAATTTTAGGTACTTCGGTTGGAGCGTTAAAAGCTTCTTACCATCATGCCGTGAAAAAAATTGAAGAATATATGAACTCTAATTAAACCTTTTTAAACAATACTTGTCTTATAAATATGAATAATTTTAAATTAGATACAAACGAAAAAATAACCTCCGGATTCAAGATTCCAGAGGATTACTTTGAAACTTTTTCAGAGAAAGTGCTACATCAGTTACCTTCTGAAGAACCAAAAGTAATTTCGTTTTATGCAAAATACAGTAGAATATTTTACGCTGCAGCAGCAATAATTGTTTTGGCATTAAGTATTCCAATAGCGAATCAACTACAAAATAATAGCGATGAAATGGCTTCTAATGAAATTGAAAACTATTTAACGCAACATACATCTATATCTGATGATGATATTGTTAATTTATTGGATACAGAAGATATAGAAAACATTAAAATAGAGAATAAAATTGAAAATGAAGCCCTAGAGGAAGTACTTCTTAACAATTCACAAATTGAAGATTACATTACAAACTAAAACAAAACTAAAATGAAAAAATATAAATTAATTACTTTACTACTATTACTACTTTCTATTTCAACTTTTGCTCAACCTGGTAGTCGACTAAAAGAGAAAAAGGAACAAGTAAAATCCTTAAAAGTAGCTTTTATCACTAATGAACTGGATTTAACTCCAGAGGAATCGGCTAAATTTTGGCCTCTTTACAATGCTTTTGAGGACAAACAACACGAAATCAGAAAGCAAAAACTAAAAGTTTACATGGACAGAGCGGATAATTCCATTGATAAATTATCAGAAAAAGATGCTACTACTCTATTAAATCAAATGGAAAGCACTGAAGAAGAATTGCACCAATTAAAAAAGAAATTCATCACTAATTTGAAAAGTGTACTACCTGCAACAAAGATTTTAAAATTGAAAAAAGCAGAAGAAGAGTTTAGCAAAAAATTACTTCAACAATATCGTGATAAGAAAGTTAGAAGATAGTGTTGGGTGTTGGGTGTTAGGTGTTGGGTGTTGGGTGATCAAAATTAAAATATTGAAATTAAAAAGGCGATTTTTATGTAAAAATCGCTTTTTTTTATGCTGCAAACTGATTACTTAGTACTGAATACTAATTTGACGATTTTATCTTTTCCAGCAGCGATTGCTGTGGTTTCATTTATGAATCTTATGGTGTAAAATGTAGCATCTTTGCTAAATTGAGTCCAAGAATTTCCACTATCGTGAGAATAAAACAAACCATTTGCACCAACAGCTACCAATTCTTTACCATTACTATTAGGAACAAACTGTACACATGAAGCATAACCAAATCCGGTGTTCTCTCCGACTAATTTCCATGTTTTTCCACCATCAGTTGTTAGTGCTTTATTTTGAAAATTTTGATTAGGTTTTTCATAGTTTCCACCTGCTACAAATCCGATTTTGTCGTTGTAGAAATCGGCAGTGAATATTCCAGTCATTGCTTCACCTTGAACTATTGGAGTTTCATAGACTTTCCAAGTTATTCCTTTATTAGGAGAATAAAAAACTCTTGTCTTTTTTCCACCAGAAACCAACCAAGTATTGTTTCCTTTTATAATGATATTGGTATTGCTTGCTGCAAAAGCCGCTTCACCTTCGTCCATTTTAGGTAAGTTCTCACAAGCAATTTTATTCCAAGTAGTTCCTCCGTCACGAGTAACAATTACACAAAAACAATTTTCAATTGGATCACCGATAGCAATTCCTTCTTTTTCGTTCCAAAACTGCATACTATCATAAAATACTTTTTCGTGTTTTTCTTCATAGACTAAAGTTTTCTTATTCAAATCTTTAGAAAATTTATACAACAAAGCTGGATTTCCAACATTTAAAACAAAAATAGCATCCGAAGTTTGAGCAATACTTCTAAATTCTAACTTGAGCGAATCTTTATTGATTTTGCGTTCCATTTTATTGGCGTCTATCAAACTAACATATCCTACTCTATTTTTGTCGGCTGCATACCAAACTTTATTAGAAGAAACTGTGATAGGTCGAATACTGATTTTATCTTTCAAAATAGTATCAATTTTCACACTTTTAAAAAATGTTTCATCAGAAACTTGAGTTGGTTTGCAGGAAATAAAAGAAACCAGAACTAGCAGTAAAATTGCGATTCTATTCATATTTATAGTTTTATTACAGTGCTAAAATACAACTTAATTTTGTGTTAATGATTTGTGAATAATTATTCTTGGCACAGAAATTGGATTATTGGATTCAAATACTATTATGAACCATTAATACATTATATTATGAAGACTAAAATAATACTTTCGTCATTAATGACTTTGCTTTTTGCAACTTCATTTGCTCAAGACAGAACTACTGTAAACGCAACAAGTTCTGAAATCAGTGATAATCTAGACCTTAGAGCCATTGCTTCTATATTTGGAGATTCAAGAGATTTAGAAGATTTTGAGAATCGATTAAATGATCCCAAAACACAAATCTCTAATTTGGATTTAAATAACGACAATCAAGTTGATTATTTGCGTGTAATTGAATCTGTAGAAGGAAGAACCCATTTAATTGTAGTACAATCTGTTTTAGGTCGTGATCAATTTCAAGATGTTTGTACCGTAGAAGTTGAAAAAGACACTAACAATCGTGTTCAAGTTCAAGTAGTTGGTGATGTTTACATGTATGGAAGTAATTACATTTATGAGCCAGTTTATGTTCATGTGCCAGTAATATATAATCACTTTTGGATATCTAATTACCGTCCTTATTGTTCAAGTTGGTATTGGGGTTATTATCCAAGTTATTACACATTTTGGAATCCATATCCTATATTCAGATACCGTCACAACATTGGTTTATGGATAAACTTTAGTCACCACTACAATTATGTAAATTATAGAAGATGTCATGTTGCTTACAACAATTACTATGGAAGAAGAGCTAATTTTTACGAAAGACAATATCCAAATCGTTCATTTAGCCACAGAAACTCTGGATTTACAAATAGATATGAGTTAGACCGAACTAGAACTACTAGAGATGTTGCTTTCAACAACACAAGAAATAATGGAAATACAAGGGACAATTCAAATCTTGGTGGTGTGAGAAATAGTAACAACACTGTAAGGAACAATTCTTCAGAAACTATTAGAACAGCTCCTGTTAGAGAAAATTCAAACTTAGGTGGTGTTAGAAATAGTAATAATACAGTAAGAAACAACTCTTCTAAAACTATTAGAACCGCTCCTGTAAGAGAAAACTCAAACTTAGGTGGTGTTAGAAGTAATGACAACACAGTAAGAAACAATTCTTCTGAAACTATTAGAACTGCTCCTGTGAGAGAAAATTCAAACTATGGTGGTGTGAGAAGTAGCAATAATACAGTAAGAAACAACTCTTCTGAAACTATTAGAACTACAGCTCCTGTTAGAGAAAACTCAAACTATGGTGGACTTAGAAACACTAGCGAACCAGTAAGAAGTGCATCAACATCAAGAGGTAATTCTTATGAACCGTCAAGAAGTTCAGGTTCAAACGAAAGAAGCTCAGGTAGTTCTTCAAGAGGTGGAGATTCTGGAGGAAGAGGTGGAAATTCTGGAAGAAGATAACTTATTTAAATATAAACTAGAAAGCATCGAAAATATTCGGTGCTTTTTTTATTACCATTTATTAAAATGAGTAACTTTGCAATCTTTTATTTAAAATAAATTATGGGCTCACACGGTCATTCAAATATTCACAGCAAACTTTCTACTGCTGGTTTATTAGTAACATTGGGAATTATTTTTGGTGATATTGGAACATCTCCTCTTTATGTAATGAAAGCTATTCTAGGACAGTATGCCATCACAAGTGACATAGTTTTAGGTGGAATTTCTTGTATCTTTTGGACACTTACATTACAAACAACATTAAAATATGTAATCATCACACTAAGTGCTGATAATCATGGTGAAGGTGGAATTTTTGCACTTTTTGCGTTGGTCAAAAAAACTAAAATTAAGTGGTTAATCGTTCCGGCTATCATTGGAGGAAGTACACTTTTGGCAGATGGAATCATTACGCCACCAATCTCAGTATCTTCTGCTGTTGAAGGTTTAAAAATCTTCAAACCGGAGTTAAATACAATTCCAATCGTAATTGTAATTTTGATAATTTTATTTATCATCCAACAATATGGAACTAAACTAGTTGGAAAGTTTTTTGCTCCAATGATGTTAGTTTGGTTTACCATGCTTGGAATTTTAGGAAGTATTCAAGTAGTTCAAAATTTTTCGGTTTTAAAAGCAATTAACCCTTACTACGCTTATCATTTATTATCTGCTCATCCTGAAGGTTTTTTCGTTCTTGGTGCAGTATTTTTATGTACCACAGGAGCTGAAGCATTATACTCTGATATGGGGCATTGCGGAAGAAAAAATATTAGAGTAAGTTGGATTTTTGTAAAAATAATGTTGCTTTTAAACTATTTTGGTCAAGGTGCTTATTTAATATCTCACGAAGGAAAAACATTGCAAGAACTTGGTGGAAAAAATGGGAATCCATTCTATTTAATTATGGAAACTTGGTTCCAACCGATTGGTGTTGTAATAGCAACATTAGCTGCAGTTATTGCTTCACAAGCCTTAATTAGTGGTTCGTTTACATTAATAAATGAAGCCATGCGTTTGAACTTTTGGCCAAAAGCTAAAATCAAATATCCTACAGAAGAAAAAGGACAATTGTATATTCCATCTATCAACTGGTTACTATTAGTTGGCTGTATCGGAATTGTATTATACTTCAAAGAGTCAAGTAATATGGAACATGCTTATGGTTTAGCTATTGTTCTAACCATGATTATGACTACAATTTTGCTTAATTTTTATTTGATAATGAAAAGAGTGAAAATGTATTATATCGTTCCATTAATTACGCTTTACTTAGTAATTGAATTCTCTTTCCTTTATGCTAATGTTACTAAATTTTTGCATGGTGGTTTTGTAACGCTTATCATTGCTATAATCCTTATTTCAATAATGTCAACATGGTATTTAGCAAAACAAATTAGTAAAACCTACACCAAAATTGTCAAAATCGACACTTACAAAAAAGTATTGGCTGAGTTAAGTGTTGACTTATCAATTCCTAAATATGCTACCCATTTAGTTTACATGACTAACTCAATGAGAAGTGATGAAATTGAAGAGAAAGTAATGTATTCTATCTTGCAAAAAAGACCTAAAAGAGCTGATATTTATTGGTTTGTTCATGTAAATATTTTAAGCGAACCTTATAAAAAAGAATATAAAGTAATTGAACTTGTAAAAGATGATATTTACAGAATTGATTTTTACCTTGGCTTTAGAGAAGCAACGAAAATTAATTTGATGTTCAAACAAGTATTAAAAGATATGGTACAACGTGGTGAAGTTGACATCACAAGTCGTTATGAATCATTGAATAAAAACAATATTATTGGTGACTTCAAATTTGTACTTTCAGAAAAATTCTTATCTAACGATAGTGATTTAACCTTCTTTGAAAATACAGTTATGAGTGCTTATTTCTTCCTTAAAAAATTCAGTTTATCTGAAGAAAAAGGTTTCGGATTGGATAGTAGTTCTGTAAAAGTAGAACAATTCCCATTAGTGCTTCATGCTCCTGAAAAAATAGAAATGAGAAGAATTGAATGTCGAGAAAACTAAACGTATAAGAACTGAGGGCAAATTTATTTTTTAATGAATTTGCCCTTTTCTTTTTTATTAGAAAAATCATTTATTTCATAATAGTAAACTCCTGATGAAAATTTAGAAACATCTATTTTCAATTTTTCTGTGAACTTACTAGTAAAAACTATTTTCGAATTTACATCAAATAACTTTACTTCATACTCCTTTAATTCAAATCCTTTAATCTCAAGAAAATCATTTGCAGGATTAGGAAAAACAATGATTTCATTGCTTTCAAATTTAAAGTTCTCATCAAGTTCTAAGGGACTACATTGAATACAATTTTTTAAATAGGTTATACTAGCATCTGATGTAATTTGAGTATCAAATAAAGTACCTTGAGTACAATTTCCTTTCAATTGGTAATCTAACCAAGGTAATAGATAACTAAATATTTTAGCATGTTGAACCGCACGAGTTATCGTTGCGCTAGGAGTACAAGTTGCTTCACCAAAATTACAAAAAGCATTACTCTGAGCCATTTGACAATGATTTCCTCCAGTTATGCTAATATAGGTTTTACACAAACTAGTTACTGCATTGTACATAGGTAACTGATTGGTACTTGGTGGTGTAACACAATCATTAGCTCCAGCAAACACAAGCGTTGGAATAGTAACAGAAGTTGCTGCACCGATAGCAGATGGATTGGTTTCGGCTGGCGCGAAATTCACCAAAGTTTTAATATTTGAATTTAATGGAACCGCCAAAAAAGAAGCGCCTCCACCCATACTATGACCCATAACGGCATTAAACGAACTTACTCTATTGAAAAACAAAGAGGTCGATTGACTTCCAAGTAAATTCATTTGATTGACTACAAATGCTAAATCTCTTGCAAATTCCAAATGCGATGGTGAAAGCGAACCTTCTGTTTTAGGAAATGCCATTATATAACCATTTGGTACAAGTGTAGACCAAAAATTTTGATACGCATCCCAGGTCATTACAAAACCATGTCCAAAAACCAAACTCGGAAACTGCAAAGTATTTTGAGTAGTCATTGCAACATTATCGCCATTAGAATCTGCTGGATAATATATTTCCGTTGGAATGTTTCTATTATTTCTGCTAGCATCTACAAAAGTTATTGTAGTATGCCCTATTTGATATACTTGACCAAAAAGTGAAGAACTAATAAAAAGTAACAAAATAAAACAATAGTAATGCTTTTTCATAATTATAATTAATTTGTTCTTTTCAAATGTAGAAAAAAATCAAGAATTTAAAGCCATAAAATTGACAAACAATAAAAAAGCAATACCTTTGCAGACTGATTAAAAAATAATGAGATTACATAGAAATTTAGTTTACACAACGATTGATGCACTGAATGCCATTTTCAATGAAGGTGAATATGCCGATAAAGTTGTAGCACGTTCTTTAAAAAAAGACAAACGTTGGGGAAGCTCCGACAGAAAATTTGTTGCCGAAACCATCTACGAAGTAGTTCGTTGGAAGAGATTATATTCTGAAATTGCTGATGTTAAAGAACCTTACAATCGTGAAGATTTGTGGAGAATGTTCGCAGTTTGGGCTGTTTTACGTGGTTACCCAATTCCAGATTGGAGACAATTGGAAGGAACTCCTGAACGAAAAATAAAAGGAAAATTTGATGAATTATCAAAAATCCGAAAAATGCGTGAATCTATTCCAGATTGGATGGATGAAATTGGTGTACAAGAACTTGGAGAAGAACTTTGGACTAAAGAAATAGCGGCTCAAAACCAACAAGCAAAAGTTATTCTTAGAGTAAATACTCTAAAAACTACAAAAGAAAAACTTCGTGCACTTTTGATGGATTTGAATATCGAAACTGAATTCTTAAAAGATCAACCAGACGCTTTAGTTCTTACAGAAAGAGCTAATGTTTTTCTAACAGATGCTTTCAAAGAAGGAATGTTTGAAGTTCAAGATGCTTCTTCTCAATTAGTAGCTCGTTTTCTTGATGTTCAACCAGGCATGAGAGTTGTTGATACTTGTGCAGGCGCAGGTGGAAAAACGTTGCACATGGCTTCTTTAATGGAAAACAAAGGACAATTGATTGCAATGGACTTGTACGAAAGTAAATTAAAGCAATTAAAATTAAGAGCAAAAAGAAACGGAGCTTTCAACATAGAATACAGAATTATTGATACTACAAAAGTTATCAAAAAACTTCACGAAAAAGCTGATAGAGTTCTTATTGACGCACCATGTAGTGGTTTAGGAGTTTTAAAAAGAAACCCCGATGCTAAGTGGAAATTACAACCTGAGTTCATTGATAACATCAGAAAAGTACAAGCCGAAGTTTTAGAAAATTATTCTAAAATTGTAAAGCCAGGTGGAAAATTGGTTTATGCAACTTGTTCCGTTTTACCTTCTGAAAACCAAGAACAAATTAAGAAATTCTTAAGTACTGAAATCGGAAAAAGCTTTACCTTTGTAAAAGATTCTAAGATACTTGCCTCACAATCAGGTTTTGACGGATTTTATATGGCATTATTAGAAAGAAAACAATAAATTGAAAATGAAAAAATACTTTTACCTACTATTATTTGTAAACGCAATCGTTTTTGCACAAATTCCAACAGGATATTACAATTCAGCAACTGGAACTGGTTACGCGCTTAAAACGCAATTGAAAACAAGAATCACTACAGGTCACGCTGATCAAGGTTATCCTGCTATTTGGGGTCTGTACACGCAATCTGCTTTTAGAGATAACTACTATGAAAATAATGGAAGTCTTTTGGACATGTATTCAGAAAAACCAACTGGTGTAGATTCTTATGAATTTACTAATACATCACAACAATGTGGCTCCTACACTAACGAAGGAGATTGCTACAATAGAGAACACCTTGTACCACAATCTTACTTCGACAACTTTGAAGTAGATCCAATGAAAAATGACCCATTTCACGTAGTTCCATCAGATGGAAAAGTAAATGGCGATAGAGGTAACTTACCTTTTGGTGTTGTTGCTTCTGGAACTTATCTTTCTACTAATGGTTCTAAAAGAGGTACCAATTTAATTAATGGTTTTTCAAACTACTCAGGAACTGTGTTTGAACCAATTGACGAATTCAAAGGTGATATCGCAAGAGCTTACTTCTATTTTGCTACACGTTATGAAGACTTCATGGATGACTTCTACAATGCTGCTAATGCAAGTACTTGTCAAGCAAAAAATATGTTTGATGGTTCAACAAATAAAGTTTTTAGCGATAGTTTTATTCTGTTATTAATTAAATGGCATAAACAAGATCCTGTTTCTCCTAAAGAAATAGCTCAAAATAATGCCATCTATAATTATCAAGGTAACAGAAATCCTTTTATTGATAATCCAGCATATGTTTGTTCTATTTGGAGTGCTCAATGTGCAACAGTTGATGCGCTTTCAAGAGATTCATTTGAATTATTATCAAACATAACTGTTTACCCAAATCCTTCAAACGAACAAAAAATTAATATAACAAGTGCTGTTTCAATTGAAACTATCGAACTTATAAATATTAACGGACAAATTATAAATGAAGTGAAAAATCCAATATTTGAAAGCAATACTTTCACCATGGAAAATTTACCTCAAGGATTTTATTTCCTAAAATTAACTTCAGGAAATCAATCTGTTACTAAGAAAGTTATTATCAATTAATATGTTTCAATCCCATAAAAAAAAGACCTTTAGAAATTAACTAAAGGTCTTTTTTTTTATTCCTCTTCCTCAGAGGCATTTGATTTGGAATAGTTTCTCCATTTTTCAATACAATCAGCCATATCTTTCGGTATTTCTGTATCAAATCGCATCATTTCACCAGTCTTTGGATGAATGAAACCAAGTGTTTTAGCATGAAGTGCTTGTCTTGGTAATGTTTTAAAACAATTGTCTATAAACTGTTTGTATTTAGTAAAAGTGGTTCCTTTCAAAATAAGATTTCCACCATAACGCTCATCATTAAATAAAGTATGACCAATGTGCTTCATGTGCACACGAATCTGATGTGTACGACCAGTTTCTAATTTACATGAAACTAAAGTAACATAACCAAATCGCTCTAAAACCTTATAATGAGTAACCGCATGCTTTCCTATTTCTGGATCGGCAAAAACAGCCATTTGCATTCTATCTCTAACATGACGAGCTATATTTCCAACTATTGTACCTTCATCTTCTTTCACATTTCCCCAAACTAAGGCAATATATTCTCTTTCTGAAGTTTTATCTTCAAATTGCTTTGCCAAATGCGTCATAGCAGCTTCAGTCTTGGCAACAACCAAAAGTCCTGAAGTGTCTTTGTCAATTCGATGCACCAATCCTGGGCGTTCTGAACTGTTTAAAGGTAAATTTTCGAAATGAAAAGCTAATGCATTTACCAAAGTTCCTGTGTAATTTCCGTGACCTGGATGTACAACAAAATTTGGCGGTTTATTAATCACTAATAAAGCATCGTCTTCATAAACTATATCTAAAGGAATATCTTCAGGATCTACCCTATTTTCAAATGGCGGATGCGCTAATAAAATTCTAATTACATCAAATGGTTTTACTTTATAATTAGACTTTACCGGAACATCATTTACATAAATATCGCCATTGGAAGCCGCATTTTGAATCTTGTTTCTGGTTGCATTCGGAACCATTAACATCAAGTATTTGTCAATTCTTAGAAATGCTTGACCTTTTGGAACGTCAAATCTGTAATGCTCAAAAAGTTCTTCTTCAGGTTCTTGTAAGTCACTATTATTGTTCATTCGGAATGGTATCTATTGGAGTTTCAGTTTCAATAATTGAATCTATCTCTGTTTCATCAAAAACTACTTTTCCGTCTCCAAGAACCAAATCAATTTTGGTAGCTTTATATACTTTCTTTCCTGATTCAATTTTCACGCCATTAATCCACATTTCACGAACCATATCTTTACCAATGTACGGTATGTATCTAATAGTTCCTACTTGTAATCCAAGTGCTTTCAATGTTGGAACAGCTTGTCTGTAAGTCTTTTCAATTAAATCTGGAACAGCAACCATTTTGAAAGTTGAGGCATTTAATTTTATATAAATGGTTCTTCCTCCTTTTACTTTAGAACCAGCTGTAGGTTCTTGTTGCACCACTGTAAGTTTAGGAAATTGTGGTTGATAATCAACCGTATCAATAATTTGGTAATCCAAATCTAATTCGTCTAATTTTTCTTCTACTTGTTCTGGATTTAATTTTGCCAAATTGGGAACTGTAATTTCCTCACCATGATTGGTAATAAAAGTAATCCAATGAAAAAACAAATAAGCCAAAACTGCTATTATTGCTAATGCTGCCAGACCTTGAGCAAAAAACACACGACTAGTAAGATATTTACGTAAACTCATAAATAAAATTTATTTATCGCAAAGATATAATTTTTAGTTTCAACAATTGTGCTAAATTTGTATTGTATTTAAAATAAAATCAAATGAACGTAGCCGTTGTTATGGGTGGATATTCGGATGAATCTGTAATATCTTTAAGAAGTGGTCAATTAATCTTAAACAATTTAGACAAATCAAAATACCAAGTATTTGAAGTTCACATCCTTTTGAACGATTGGTATTGCCTAATTGACGGAACAAAATACCCAATAAACAAAGCTGATTTTTCATTTACAAAAGACAACCAAACCATCAAATTTGATGTAATATCCAATACCATTCACGGAACTCCAGGCGAAGACGGACACATGCAAGCCTACTGGGAATTACTAGAAATTCCGTACACAGGTTGCGGCTTTTACCAATCGAGTTTGACTTTTAACAAACGTGATACGCTTTCGGTTTTATCAAAATTTAATATCCCAAAAGCCAATTCTATTTACTTATCAAAAGGTGATGCTATTGATGGAAACGAAGTGGCGAAAGAATTAGGTTTGCCATTCTTTGTAAAACCCAATCAATCCGGAAGTTCACTTGGTGTTTCTAAAGTAAATTCGCTAGAAGATTTCGATAAAGCTTTAGAATTTGCTTTCGCAGAAGACAACGATATTTTGATTGAATCCTACTTAAAAGGACGAGAAGTTTCTGTTGGTGTTATCAAATATAAAGGTGAAACAAAGGTTATGGGAATCACCGAAATTTTATCTGAAAATGATTTCTTCGATTATGAAGCCAAATATTTAGGCAAATCAGAAGAAGTTACGCCAGCCAATTTATCAGAAGAAATTAAAAATAGTGTGGAAGAAACGGCTAAAAAAGTGTATGAAGCACTTGGAATGTCTGGTTTTTCAAGAACTGATTTTATTATTATGAATGACGTTCCGCATTTTATCGAAATCAATACCAATCCGGGTTTATCGCCACAAAGTATTTTTCCACAGCAAGCAGCTTACTCGAATATGCCTATGAGCGATTTGCTAGATAACGAAATTAGTTTAGCTTTACAGAGAAAACTAATTTGGAAGAAATAAAGTTTTAACTTTACAAAAACTAACTAAATTAGCATAAAAAATAGCTTATGATAAATTATCAAGAACATATAGAAATAAATCCCGAAACTCGTTTTGGGAAACCAATCCTTAAAGGAACAAGAATTTCGGTTTATGATGTTCTAAATTGGTTAGCAAATGGAATGACCATCAACGAAATTATTACTGATTTTCCTGAATTATCAGAAGAAAAAATAAAATCTTGTTTAGCTTATGCAGCTGATAAAGAACATAAAATTAGAGTTGCATCGTGAGCTTATTGTTTGACCAAAATATATCCTTTAGGATAGTTCAAAAAGTTCAAACTTTATTTCCAAATTCTAAACAAGTTAGAGAATTGGGATTAGAAGGAATGTCTGACGATAAAATATGGAAATTTGCCAAACAAAATAATTTTACAATTGTAACTTTTGATAGTGATTTTTTCGAAATTTCAAATTTAAAAGGTCATCCTCCAAAAATAATTTGGCTAAGAACAGGCAACACAACTACAAATAATATAATTGAAATCCTGCAACATAAAAGAGAAACCATAATCGATTTTTTAACAAATCCATTATATTCAGAAATAAGTTGTCTTGAAATAAACTAACCATGAAAAAAGCCATATTTCCCGGTTCATTTGATCCTATTACAAATGGTCATTACGACATTATTAAAAGAGGCATTTCGCTGTTTGATGAAGTCATTGTAGCCATTGGAATCAATGCCGAAAAAAAATACATGTTTTCCCTTGAAGACCGAAAACGCTTTATCGAGGAAGCTTTTAAAAACGAACCCAAAGTAAAAGTAATCACTTACGAAGGTTTGACGATTGATTTATGCCGAAAAGAAAAAGCCGAATTCATCTTACGAGGCTTGCGAAATCCTGCCGATTTTGAATTTGAAAAAGCCATTGCCCACACCAACAGACGCTTGTCTAAAATTGAAACCGTGTTCCTATTAACCGCATCCAAAACCTCTTACATTTCCTCAAGTATTGTGCGCGATGTATTGCGAAATGGTGGCGATTATACAGTTTTAGTACCAGATTCTGTGAGAATTTAGTTGATAGAAATAATTTGAAACAAAAACTTCTAAATTAAAAATAAATCTTTAATTTTGATATATTAAATGAATTGCTATGGACACGGCTGCACAAATAAAAAAGAATTTAATTACAAGAATTAAGGATTCAAAAGATTTGAATTTTCTTAATGCGCTTCAAACGATTTTTGATTCTTCTGAGCAATCACTATTTCAATTATCATCCGAACAGCAATCTGCTATTGAAAAAGGAAGAAGTGAAATTAAAAACAATCAATTCTTTAAAAATGAAGAAGTAATTTCAGAAATGAAGCAATGGCTAAAAAAGAAATAGTTTGGTCAAAACTTGCTAAACTTCAGTTAAAAAATGTACTTGAGTTTTATGTTCAGAGAAATGGAAACTCAAATTATAGCTTAAAACTCCTAAATGAAGTTGAAGATTTATTAGAAACTCTTTCTAATGCTGAACTAATTGGAAGACTAACTTCCAATAAATTCACTAGAGTAATTCCAATGAAAGTTTATCTTATTTTTTATGAGATTAATGGAAATAGAATTGAAATAATTTCTTTTTGGGATAATCGACAAAATGAAGGTAATAGAAAAGTAAAGTAGTATAACATTTGCTACAATATTCAAAAACACAAAAAGCTAAAAGTTTGAACTAATTTTTAGCTTTTTTTTATGGAATGAGGAAAACCGTAATTATTATTGATGGTAATTTTATATATTTACGATTGATTACAAACGCTTACAAATAATTGCAAATGTTTGTTTGTGGCGCCTATATACAAGTTATGCCCAATTTTAAAACAACAATATGATTACAAAAAACATTGATATTTCTATACCAATTTTATGGGGAAATGAGCACTTTATAAAGAATGAATGGGGTTTTATTAATTATTTAGTTGGCGCAAATGGAACAGGGAAATCTTTATTAGCTGAACAAATTAAAAATCAGTTTAATAGTGATGGATTTCGTTCTCGTTATTTAAATGCTGAGAGATTAATTGGTCTTGAAAAACAGCATGAAGGAAGATTTGGAGGCGCAAGTTTAAGACAGGGATTTGATATCTCTCTTTTTGCAGATTACAAATCGAGAGCAGAAAACCATGGGTTATCATCATCCGGTATAATCATTCTTAAGGAAAGACTTGATATTAGAATTAAAATAGAAGCTCTTTTGTCTGATATTTTTGGAAAAACAATTAGACTAGTTGAAGAAGGTGGATTTTTGAAACCGAAAATGCAAAACATTAATGCTGGTGAAGAATATAACCTTAGTGAAAGTGAATGTCATGGACTGAAAGAATTAATTACGCTTTTAACATTTTTATATGACCCAACTAAAAATTGTATAATTTTTGACGAGCCTGAACTACATCTTCATCCTCAATTTCAATCATTTTTTCTTCAAGAAATTAGAAAGGTCGCAGGAAACCCATTAGTTGACCCAACCAAGAAAGTCTTTTTCATCATTACTCACTCACCTTATTTCATTGATTTAAAATCCATTGATGATTTGAAAAATATATTGGTTTGTCATTTAAACAAGGTACCCACATATGTTACTGAATTAGATACACACGATGAATTAACACTCAAAAAATTTCTGCCAAGATTTAATACCCATCATAAACAATTCTTTTTCTCACCTAATCCTGTATTTGTTGAAGGATATACTGACCAACAAATAATATCTACTATTTTCGAAAAAATCGGTATCAACATTGGCGCTTCTGGTTCATGTATAATAGACGTTGGAGGAAAAGATGAGTTAGCTGTTTTCTATAAACTTTGCAAATCGTTAAAAATAAATTGCAGAATCATCGCTGATTTAGATGCAGTTTTTCGTGGACGATTAAGAAGAGTAGTATCTGACGATGAACGTTCACAAAACTATGTTCAACATCAAGGAATTGGTGCCAATCTTTCTATTGAAATTGGAGACTTAGAAAAACATTTAAGTGGAATAGCTACACGAATTTTAAGTCAAACCACTACTATCCCACAGCTTATTGAATTGAAAGGAAAATTGAGTTCATTGACGCCCGAAGAAGAACATTCAAAAAGAGTATCCACTCTTTTAGCAATTTTAAAATATGATTCAGAAATAAGAACTTTACTAGACACGCCTAATATTGCTAATTTAAATTTAATAATTGGGCGAATAAGTCAACTTCATAATGCTTTTAAATCTTGCAATACTTTCATTTTTCCAAAAGGCGAAATAGAACATTATTACACTCAATCAGCCGTTGATTATCTTAATATTTCAAATAAAGATACTTGGTTCCATACGGAAAGAGATTATATACTTCAAGCTAATGAAGCTGACATTAATAGGTCATATGCAGATTTAATAACAATTTTAAAGGAAGCTGTTCCAGTTATTGATATTGAAATTAAGAAACATATTAAATTTGAAGTCTTTGAATGGATACATAGGGTTCAGACTGCTATCGCAAAAGGAGAAGTTAACAACAATGATGATCTTATTAGGAATGCTAAAATAAATTACACTTTATATAATCAAATTTTAGACTTACAAAACATAACAATTAATGATGATAGAACATTCGAATGTAGAATAACAATTAAAGAAACATTAATTGAAGTACCTTTAGAAATCAATTTTAACCAAACTACAAATGCTCATGATTTCAGTATATAAAAACTGGGCATAACAGCGGTTTTATGAAATTGGGGCTTTGGGGATTAATGGGACGAACTTTTTTGTATATTTGACTTCAGTCCGAATGGAAAGGTTTGGGAACATATAAACCCCAACTTCATAAAGCCACGACACGTTAAATTTTTAAACCCTACTCCTCTTTCTTAACAACTTTCCTAGCAACTTCAATTTTAAACTTCTTACCTTTCATTTTTTCATCACGAATGTTAGCCAAAAATTGTTTTACTTTTTTAGATTTTACGGCAGCAAACGAAATAAAATCTTTTACTTCAATCAAACCCAAATCGCCTTTTTCTAGTTTTCCTTTTTGAGAAAAGAAACCTACAATGTCAATTTTATTCAATTTGTTTTTCTTTCCGCCACTTACATAAATCGTTTGAAATTCTGGTGGTTTTGGTAACGTTGTTACGTTTTCTACATTTAAAACAGGCATTTTATAATCTAAATACTCCATTTTTTTCTCACTTTCGTGCGCAATAATGTACGCCGTTCCTGAAGCTAACATTCTCGCCGTACGACCATTTCTATGGGTAAATTCGTCTTCTTTCAACGGTAAATGATAATGAATCACGTGTTTCATTTCGGGAATATCTAATCCGCGCGCCGCTAAATCGGTCGTGATTAAATAACTCACACTTCCGTTTCTAAACTGAATTAAAGCACGTTCGCGTTCGTCTTGATCCATGCCACCATGATAATACGTCGAATAAATTCCTTTTTCGTTCAAGGTGTCACTAATGCGTTCGGCAGCATCACGATGGTTGCAAAAGATAATCGCCGCTTCCGATTTTAAAGAACAAAGCAAATTGAAAAGCGCATTGATTTTGTCTTTTTCTTTAGAAACGACCATTTTCAAACTCAAATTGCTACTCGAATCTTCCGTTGGAATAAAATCCAAAACCGTCGGATTCAAAACACGTGTGTATTTCGGAATTTCAATATCGGAAGTCGCCGAAACCAAAATGCGTTTGTTCAACTTGTTCAATCTTGAAATGATAAAACTCATTTGCTCATGAAAACCCAATTGCAACGACTTATCAAATTCATCCAAAACCAACGTCTGAATATAATCTGTATTAAAAGTTCCTCTGTCCAAATAATCGGCAATTCGACCAGGCGTTCCAATCAATATCGCCGGTGGATTAGATAAATTCTTAATTTCCGTTTCTATAGAATGACCACCATAACATACATTTACTTTATATTCGGTGCCCATTTTTTTCCAAACTTGCTCAATCTGCAAACCCAATTCACGTGATGGAACTAAAATCAAACATTGAACGTCTTTGCAACTATCGTCCAACATTTGAAAAATTGGCAGTAAAAAAGCTAACGTTTTTCCAGAACCTGTTGGTGAAAGTAGTAAAACATTGGCGTCGTTCAAGATGGTTTCTTGAGCAACAACTTGCATTTCGTTTAATTCCTCAATACCTAAATTGAGAAGAACATTATTGGAATGTGGATTTTTATTCATTTGGCAAAGATAAAGCCAATTATGAATTAATAATTATGAATTACGAAATACTAGTTGGAAAAAGTTATTTACTTTTGAAAATCTAAAAAAATTACACTCATGCGTTTTATAAAAGTGGCTTTCCTCCTATTTACAACGGTTATTTTGGCTCAAGATAATTCGAAATACGCTACCTATTTTGAAAAAGGAAATGGCAATCAAAGTGCTAATTATGAAGAAATACTTCGTTATTATGAGCTATTGGATTTGGATTTTGAAAGCATTCAAGTTTTAAATATGGGTGAAACCGATAGTGGCGAACGCTTGCAAGTAGTGATTTTCAATCCTGAAAAAGTATTTGATTTAAATTATGCGTCTTCCGAAAAAAGCATCCTATTAATCAACAACGGAATTCACGCCGGCGAACCAGACGGAATTGATGCTACCATGCAATTGTACCGCGATTTGGCTTTGGGAAAGATTAAAGTTCCAAAGAATGTGATTGTAGTTGCGATTCCGGTGTATAATATTGGTGGTTGTTTGAATAGAAATTCGACGACTCGCGTCAATCAAGATGGTCCAGAGGAATATGGTTTTCGTGGCAATGCAAGAAACTTTGATTTGAATAGAGATTTCATCAAATCCGATACCAAAAACACGCATAGTTTTTATAAAATATTCCAAGAATTTAATCCCGATATTTTTATAGACAATCACGTGAGCAATGGCGCAGATTATCAATATACGTTGACCTACATCATGACCGAACCTAAGAAATTAGGAACTGCTTTAGGCGACTATATGAAAAACGAATTGACGCCATCGATTGTAAAAGATTTACAGCAAAAAAAGATAGAAACCACACCTTACGTAAACGTTTGGCACGGCACACCAGACGAAGGTTTTCAGCAGTTTTTTGAAAGTCCGAGGTATGCTACAGGTTATACTTCGTTGTTCAATACGATTGGTTTTGTGGTAGAAACGCACATGTTGAAAAACTACGCGAGTCGTGTGAAAGCAACTTATGAGTTTATGGTTTCTACAATAAATTATGCCGATAAAAATTATAAAACCATAAAAGCCAAACGATTAGAAAATCAAAAACAATTTCAACCTAAAAGTGAATATACTATTAAATGGGAAATTGATACGACCAAAATTACGAAAATTCCGTTTCTAGGTTACGAAGGAAAATACAAAAAAAGTGATGTAACCACAGGCAAACGATTGTATTACGACCGAAAACTTCCATTTACAAAATACATTCCTTTTATGGCAGATTATAAATCGGTTCAAACGGTAAAAATTCCGGATGCTTATGTTATTCCACAAGGGTTTTGGCCTGTAATTGATCGTTTGAAAGAAAACAAATTAGACTTCAGAAGATTAAAAAGAGATACGATAATTGAAGTAGAAAGTTATAGAATTGCCGATTATAAAACAGCGAAAAATGCTTACGAAGGTCATTATCCACATAACAGTACAAAAATTACAAGTTCTAAAATAAAGATGCAATTTAGAAAAGGAGATTATTTGTTCAAAACCGACCAAATGGGCGTGAAATTTCTAGTAGAAACCTTAGAACCAGAAGCAATGGACAGCTTTTTCAATTGGAACTTTTTTGATACGATGTTGCAACAAAAAGAAGGTTATTCCGATTATGTTTTTGAAGATTTAGCGAATGACTATTTGAAAAAAAATCCAGAATTACGCGCCAAATTAGAACAAAAGAAATTAGAAGATAAGGCCTTTGCAGAAAACCCAGAAGCACAATTGGATTGGGTTCATAAAAATTCTATTTATTACGAAAAAGCGCATTTGCAATATCCTGTTTATAGGATAAACTGAAATTAAGTTGGTAGTAATTGAGTTTTTAAACCACATAGAAACATAGTTTCAGACACCTAAATTAGACGTTTCACTTTTTTAAAGGTTTACATAGCTATGTAATCTATTCAGAAGTGAAACGCCTCAACTATTAAATAAAAATCTATGTATCTATGTGGTTTGAAATTTTATAGAAGTATTAGAGTTGTAACTTTTCTTCTTCAAACAATAATTTAATATTTTCATACGAATTTTTCAAAGCGTCCTGAATTTCTTCGGGTTTTAACCAAACAGCTTTTTTAATGCCTTCTTCTTTTTGAGGTGTTAATTTGTCTTCAAAGTCGGTTTTCATTTCAAACCAATGTGTAATTTTTAATCGATAATCACCATTTCGCTTGAAAATATGATAGGTTTTTTGAAGTTTTTTAGTGATTTTTAAACCTTTTACACCGGTTTCTTCTTCCACTTCTCTTATGGAGCAATCCTCAATTTCTTCACCTTTATCGCAACCGCCTTTGGGTAAATCCCATTTTCCGCCTCTAAAAATGAATAAAACTTCACCTTTTTTGTTGTAAACCAAACCGCCACCAGCTTTTTTTACAGGGATTTTTTCCTTTACTTTTTTCAGAATTTCCTTTTCGTCGGGATAATACAAATAAGCTTTATTAATCTTATTGTTGAACATCTTTACAATAAGCTGTTCAATGTCAACACTTTCAAGTAAAAACAATTGAAAGTCGGTTTCCTTTGCGACTTCATTTGTCAAAAAAAGTGGTTTATCGTTCACAAAAACTTTATACATTTGCAGTATGATTTTTAATAAAGAAACAGCCGAAAAAACAGCCGAATTGCTTTTACAAATAAATGCAATTAAATTGAATCCGTCAAATCCTTTTAAGTGGGCTTCGGGTTGGAACTCACCTATTTATTGCGATAATCGTCTAACGCTTTCATTTCCAGCGATTAGAAATTACATTCGCGATGAATTTTCTAAGCAAATTGAAGAAATTTATGGTAAACCAGATGTCATTGCAGGTGTTGCAACTGGCGCAATTGGCATTGGCATACTTGTTGCAGAAGAATTAGGACTGCCATTTGTGTACGTTAGACCAGAGCCAAAAAAGCATGGAAGACAAAATCAAGTGGAAGGTTTTTTACAAAAAGGTCAGAATGTTGTTGTAGTGGAAGATTTGATTTCGACAGGAAATAGTAGTTTGCTTGCCGTTGAAGCTTTAAAAGAAGCCGGAGCCAATGTAAAAGGAATGTTAGCTATTTTCTCATACGGATTTGATGTTGCGGAAGAAAACTTCAAAAATGCGAATGTAAATTTGAATACGTTAAGCAATTACGAACATCTTTTGGAACTTGCTGTAGAAAAACAATACATTACAGAAGAAGAACAAAAAACATTACAAGAATGGCGTAAAAGTCCATCGACTTGGGGTGTTTGAGTATCAAGATTAAAGTATTAAGTATTAAGACATAAAAAATATGAACTTAGAAAGTCCAAAAGTTACTGTAGAAAAATCGGCTGAGTATTTATACTCTCAATTGTCTGATGTGAAAAATTTTGAAAAATTAATGCCTGAGAACATTGCAAAATTTGAAGTTCTTGGTGATGATATTTTCAATTTTGGTTTGAAAGGTATGCCAGAAATCAAATTACGTTTGAAAGAAGGCGTTCCACATTCTAAAGTGAATCTTGCAGCGGCAAGTGACAAACTTCCTTTTAAATTAGTGGCGAGTATTGATTCTATTTCTGAAAATTCTAGTGAAGTTAAATTAGATTTTGAAGGTGATTTCAACCCAATGATGGCGATGATGATTAAAGGTCCTATTTCAAAATTTATTGAGACTTTGGCTGAAAATATGCACAAGTTGTAAAGAATAGATTCCAACGGAATACAAAATAGAAAAACCTCGTATCTAATTAGTTACGAGGTTTTTCATTTTTAAAGAATCTATTTTAAAACTAAACTAATTCTTCTTGATTACTAAATTCTGAAATCAATGTTCTTTGTAAATCAAATGGCACAGCTTCATAATGATCAAATTTCATATTAAATCTTGCTCTTCCTTGCGTCAATGAACGTAAATCGTTACTAAATTCATGCATTTCTGCATAAGGAATTTGTGCTTTTATAATAGAGAATTGTCCTTCGGCATCCATTCCTTCAACAACAGCTCTGTGCGATTGAATAGTACTCATTATAGAACCTGTAACTTCTTCAGGAGCATGAATCTCAACATAATAAAATGGTTCTAATAATTGCGGATCTGCGTTATGAAAATTTTCTTTAAATGCCATCATTCCAGCCAATTTGAACGATAAATCATTACTATCAACGGTGTGCATTTTTCCATCATAAACAATAACTCGCACATCACGAACATAAGAACCTGTAAGCGGACCTTCGTGCATTTTCTCCATAATTCCTTTCATAATGGATGGATGAAAACGAGTATCAATAGCACCACCAACGACACAATTGTAATATACTAATTTTCCACCCCAAGGTAAATCGTGTTCTTCTTTTCCACGAATATTGTAACCTGTTGGCTCTTCAATTCCTTCGTACCAAGGTTCAATTTTCATAGAAACTTCAGCAAATTGTCCGTTTCCACCAGATTGTTTTTTGTGTCTGTAAACCGTATCAGCACTTTTACGAATGGTTTCTCTATAAGGTATTTTTGGAGTTTTAAAATCAACCGAAAGTTTGTAGGCATTTTCCAATTTCCACTTGATAATTGCCAAATGCAACTCACCATGACAGTGCAATAAGGTTTGTTTTAATTTTGGAGAAACTTCAACTTTTATCGTTGGATCTTCTTCTACTAATTGATGTAATGCCATCGACAATTTTTCCTCTTCACCTTTTTTAGTTCCTTCAACAGCAATAGTTAGCGTTGGATTTGGAAACTGAATCGGAACAATTTCAATATGTTTTCCTTTTTCGTGAAGTGTGTTATTGGTATGCGTATTTTTTAGTTTTAAAGTTGCACCAATATCGCCAGCAACCAATTCTTGAACTGGAGTTCTTTTACTTCCTTCCACTTCATAAAGTTGATTGATTCTCTCAATTTGGTCAGTATTTTCATTGGTTAATTCATCGCCAACTTTAATTTTACCTGAAAGCACTTTAAAGAAACTTAAATCGCCAACATGAGGTTCTGATAAGGTTTTATAGACAAAAATTGATGTTGATTCGTTTTCGTCGCAAGTAATTTTTTTACCGTCAACTGTTTTTTGTTTAGGCATTTCGTAAGCCGATGGACAAACATTATCAATAAATCCCATAATTCTTCCGCTTCCCATATTCTTTTTGGCAGAAACACAGAAAATTGGAAAAATTTCATGTTTTATCAATGAATGATGCAAACCTAATTTCATTTCGTCTTCGTCTAATTCGCCTTTTTCAAAATAACGTTCCATCAATGTTTCGTCATTTCCTGCAATAGTTTCAATTAATTCTTGATGCAATTGGTTGGCTTTTTCTTTTTCAGAATCAGGAATAGGAAGCTTTTCAGGTTTTCCACCATCTTGCGGATATTTGTATAAAACCATGTTTAAAACATCAACGATAGCATCAAATTTTTCACCTTGATTCATTGGATATTGAACCACAACTACATTATTTCCAAAGTGAGCTTTAGCTTCATTTACAGTTCTATCGTAATCTGATTTTTCGTTATCTAAATGATTTACTGCCAAAAGCATTGGAAGTTTATAATCGTTAGTATAATCCCAAATGATATCGGTACCAACTTCTACGCCCATTGCCGAATTTAATAACATCAATCCACAATCGGCAACTCGCATTGCTCCTATTATTTCACCTGCAAAATCATCATATCCAGGTGTATCTAAAAGATTGATTTTGTATCCTTTCCATTTCGTATTTACTAATTTTGAAAAGAATGTTTTTCCTTTTTCATGTTCAATTTCAGTATAATCTGAAACGGTATTTTTATCAAGAATGGTTCCACGACGATTGATTAATCCAGCTTCAAAAAGCATTGATTCTACCAAAGTCGTTTTACCACTACCCGTGTGTCCAACTAAAACAACATTTTTTATGTGTTTAATATCAAAATTTGCCATAATTACTCGGTTTAGTTATAAATTAATTATACTACCAAATTTCGGAATAGTATAGGAATAACTAAATGATATAAATCATGTTATTGACATTTTTGGAAAGTCGATTTTTTAATTAAAAAAGCATTTGAATTTCTTTTACACCAAAAGTTTTTATAGAGTCGTCGTTAAGAAGTACTTCCAACCTACCTTCATAATTTACACCTTGAATGATTCCCATAAATTGATTATTTTCATTGTCTGAAAAAGCAATGGGCGTGTTTAATTTGAAAAGATTTTTGTGATACTCATTCCAAAGAAAATCATGTTGATTGGAAAGTAATAAACTGCAGTGTTTTTTTATTTGAAAAAATAATTTTTCTAAAACCTCATTTAAATCAAATTCTTTCTCTTTTAGTAAGCACAATGAAGACGCTTTTGGCAAATTATCAAAGTTGATTTGATTGACATTTAATCCGATTCCAATTATAGATTCTATTTTATTGTCAGACTTGAAGCTGTTTTCAATCAAGATGCCACCTATTTTTTTGTTCTCTGCCATAATGTCGTTTGGCCATTTAATAGAAAGTTTTGGCAAGTTTAAGGGTTCTAAAGCTTTAATTACTGAGAGTGCAACAGCAACATTCAAATGAAATATTTCATCAATATCTTTCAAAACTTCTTTAACCAAGATACTCATAATTAAGTTTTTACCACTTTCTGTTTCCCATGTAGCACCCATTTGACCTTTACCTTTTGTTTGATTCTTGGCAGTTACAACGGTAAAGTTTTCTACGATTTGACTTCTTGACATTTCCTTCAAAAAATCGTTTGTAGAATCTATGGCATCGAGTTTGATTAAGTTCATAGGAATTATTTTGATAAAACAGAGTTTAAACTTATGTTAAGCATCAAAAATAATCACAAATTTTGATACCTTTGCAAATTATATAAAATTTAGATGGCAAAAAAGACAATTAGTACCGATGTTTTATTAACAAACATCATTAAAGGAATAGAAGAAGTAAAAGGAAATGATATTGAAATCCTTGATTTAAGAGAAATAGATACCGCTGTTTGCGATTATTTTGTTATTTGCAACGGTTCATCAAATACACAAGTTAACGCTATTGTTAACTCCGTTCAAAAAGTTGTTTCCAAAGAAATAAAAGACAAACCTTGGCATGTAGAAGGAACAGACAATGCAGAATGGGTTTTAATGGATTATGTTAGTATTGTAGTACACGTATTTCAAAAAGAAATTCGTGAATATTATAATATTGAAGGACTTTGGGGCGATGCCAAAATTACTACTTTAGAAAACAAATACTAAAAGCACTATAAATAATGTCAGAGAACAAAAAGCCAAGCGGTTTAAAATTTAGTCCATGGTGGATTACAGGAGCTATAATTCTTATGTTTGTTATATTGAACATATTAAATGGTTCTACAATGCAAGATCCTTCAAAAATTTCTTCATCAAAATTTGATGAACTTTTGAATAGCGGTCAGATTGAAAAAGTAATTATTTACAATAAAAATCAAGCAGAAGCTTATCTAACGGCTAATGCCTTGAAAGCGAAAGCTAATGAAAAAATAGCCAAAGATGTTTTTGGTAATCCAAATAAAGGACCACATTACATTTTTGATCCTGGAAATGACGAGCTTTTTCAAAAGAAATTAGTTGATGCTAGAGCTCAGAAAAAAATAAAAGATTTCGATTTTCAAACTAAAAGCGATTGGACAGAATTCTTAGTTGGTTTATTGCCAATGATTATTCTTATTGGGGTTTGGTTATATTTCATGAGAAGAATGTCTGGCGGTGGCGCTGGAGGTGGCGGAGGTCAAATCTTCAATATTGGAAAATCTAGAGCTAAGCTTTTTGATGAAAAATCAGAAGTAAAAACCACTTTCAAAGACGTTGCCGGTTTAGAAGGTGCTAAAGAAGAAGTGCAAGAAATTGTAGAATTTCTTAAAAACCCAGAAAAATATACTGTTTTAGGTGGAAAAATTCCAAAAGGTGCACTTTTAGTTGGACCTCCAGGAACAGGAAAAACATTACTTGCAAAAGCTGTTGCTGGTGAAGCAAAAGTTCCTTTCTTCTCACTTTCAGGTTCAGATTTTGTTGAAATGTTTGTTGGTGTTGGAGCTTCGAGAGTAAGAGATTTATTCAAACAAGCAAAAGAAAAATCACCAGCCATCATTTTTATTGATGAGATTGATGCTGTAGGTCGTGCAAGAGGAAAAAATAACATGTCAGGCGGAAACGACGAGCGTGAAAATACTTTGAACCAATTACTAACCGAAATGGATGGTTTTGGAACAAACACTCACGTTATTGTACTTGCTGCAACGAATAGAGCTGATGTTTTAGACAAAGCTTTAATGCGTGCTGGACGTTTTGACAGACAAATTTATGTGGATTTACCAGACATTAGAGAACGTAAAGAAATCTTCGAAGTGCATTTAGCACCATTGAAAAAAGTAGAAGGATTAGATACTGACTTTTTAGCAAAACAAACGCCAGGTTTCTCTGGTGCAGATATTGCAAATGTTTGTAACGAAGCGGCTTTAATTGCTGCTCGTAATAACAAAACAGCCGTAGACAAACAAGATTTCCTAGACGCAGTTGACAGAATTGTTGGCGGATTGGAAAAGAAAAACAAAATAGTTACACCTGCAGAAAAAAGAGCTATTGCAGTTCACGAAGCGGGTCACGCAACCGTAAGTTGGATGTTAGAACATGCTGCGCCACTTATTAAGGTTACTATTGTTCCTAGAGGTCAAAGTTTAGGTGCTGCTTGGTATTTACCTGAAGAAAGACTTATTGTGCGTCCAGATCAAATGCTTGATGAAATGTGTGCTACTATGGGTGGTCGTGCTGCAGAAAAAGTAATTTTTGATACAATTTCGACAGGAGCTTTATCAGATTTAGAAAAAGTTACAAAACAAGCTCGTGCTATGGTAACTATTTATGGTTTGAATGAAAAATTAGGTAACATCACTTATTACGATTCTTCAGGACAAAGCGAATATAGTTTTAGCAAGCCTTACTCAGAAGATACTGCAATTACTATTGATAAAGAAATTTCACTTCTTATTGAAGGTCAGTATCAAAGAGCGATTGAAATCCTGAAAGAAAACAAAGATAAATTGTTGCAACTTGCGGATATTTTGATTGAAAAAGAGGTGATTTTCAAAGATGATTTGGAAACTATTTTTGGCAAACGTCCTTATCAAATAGACAGCAAAGAGAACACTGAATTTACTGCTTAAACAACAGTTAAATATAAAAATTTAAAAATCTTAATTCAAAAAATGCTTTTGAATTAAGATTTTTTTATCTTTGAAGGTTTTCAAATGATATTTAAAGAATTTTACACAGCAATATGAGTCTTTTCAGAAAAATATTTGGTTCTAGCAATGATGCTTCCGATGAGGAAAACCAAAGTGAATATAATACTCCCAAACCTTCAAATCTTCCAATTGACGATTTATTTACTTTCAATTTTAAGAAAAATGGCGGTAAGTTTATCTATTGTGAAAACTTAAACGAAGTAAGGGAACAGTTCGAAAATATACTTGAGGAGAATGATTGGTTTGAAAGTGAAGCATTATGTTTTGAAACAAAACTTTACAACCTTTTAGACGAAAATAAATTAAGTTATACCAATCCAACAGAACCAAAATTCTTTTTTGCAAGTTGTGAAAATTTAATAGCTGATGAAGGTTCAGTGTTGTTTTCTTCAAATCAAATTAAACAGAAAAAACCTAACGAATTACCTGACAATATTGTAATACTTGCTACTACAAGTCAGATATTAGAATCTAAAAGTGATGGTTTGAGAGTTATAAAGAAAAAATACGATAAAGACTATCCTACCAATATTACAACTATCAAATATTTTGAAAAAGTACAAGAAGAAGATTTCTTGACCTATGGAAGTTGTGCCAAAAATCTTTACCTACTTCTTTTAGAAGATTTATAACATGAATGAATCGCTAACGAGATTACTTTCGGGTGTAGTTTATGTAACACTTTTACTATTAGCTACTTCCTACTCTGCTAATAGTTTTTTTTTACTATTTGGCGTTTTTATGCTCATTGCGATTTATGAGTTTTGCCAATTAATCAATTTAAATAAAATTCTTCCCATAATAGTTGGAGGAGTTGCATTTTACTTGGGAAGTCAATTTAGAACTAACAAAACCAATGATATTTTAATATTAATTGCAACACTTTTTGTTTCCATTAAATGTTTGCTTTTACTTTTCAATACCAAGAAAGAAAAAATTGATACTCTTTCGAAATACATTTACCTTATTGGTTATGTAATCTTACCTTTTATTCTAATTGCCAAAATTCCTTTTGTTGGAAATAACTTCAGACCAAAAATTATCATTAGTATTTTTATCCTTATTTGGACCAACGATACTTTTGCTTACATTGTTGGAAAATCAATTGGAAAACATAAATTATTAGAGAAAATATCACCTAAAAAAACCATTGAAGGCTTTTTTGGAGGAATGGTTTTCTCGGTTTTAGCAGGATTTTTAATATCAAAATACTATTTCGACCCCAATCCGAAATACTTTAATAAATCTGTTTTAATTTGGACAGTAAGTGCCGTTATCATTAGTGTTTTCAGTACTTTGGGAGATTTAATTGAATCGAAATTCAAACGTATTGCTGGTGTTAAAGACAGCGGAAAAATTATGCCAGGACATGGAGGTATTCTAGATCGCTTAGATAGTATTATATTTGTAGCTCCATTTGTATTTTTATTTTATCAAATTTTAGATTATGTTTCATAAAGAAGGTGCCAAGATTATTCTTATCTCTACTACTCTATTTGTAGTTTTACTATTAGTTTCTCCAATGGTTATATCAAATCCTTGGATTTTAAAATCTGTACAAATACTAATGCTATTGCTTTTAGTGACCGTATTGCAATTTTTTAGAAACCCAAAGAGACCACTAGAAGTTAATGATTACAATATCATTGCACCAGTAGATGGAAAAGTCGTAGTAATTGAAGAAGTTTTTGAACCTGAATATTTCAAAGACCAACGTTTACAAGTTTCTATCTTTATGTCGCCAATAAATGTACACGTAACTCGTTATGCTACAAGTGGAAAAGTAAGATATAGTAAATATCATCCTGGTAAATATCTTGTAGCTTGGCATCCAAAAGCCAGTACAGAAAACGAAAGGACAACAGTTGTAATTGAAAATAGAATTTTTGGTGAAATCATGTACCGACAAATTGCTGGTGCTTTGGCAAAAAGAATTGTAAATTATGCTGAAGAAGGAATGCAAGTAAGACAAGGTGATGATGCTGGATTTATCAAATTTGGTTCTAGAGTAGATATTTATTTACCAATTGGAACCAATGTAAACGTAAAAATTGGACAAAAAGCAGTCGGAAATCAAACTATAGTTGCTAGCAAATAAATGCAAGAAGATTTAGAAAAACGATTTGAAAATGCCGTAGCCTTGGCAAATACCATAACACAAGCCGAACTACCACAAGATGTTCAGTTGCGTTTGTATGCCTTATATAAACAATCAACCCACGGAACAATTACCAATCGCGTTTATCCTGTATACGACTTAAGAAATGCGTTTAAAATGAATGCTTGGATGCAAATAAGCCATCTTACTCAAGATGAATGCAAGGAATTATACATTGAAGCCATCACTGATTTAGTTAAAAAAAGATAACCAATGAAAAAAGTAATTTTAATTGTATTAAGTTCGATTTTTTTCCTTTCTATTGGTTCTTGCAAAAGGAAAAAATATACCGAAGTTGTAGAAGTGCCTCTTCCTTCTAAAGAAGAAAAAATGACTATAGGTTTACCAGAAGACGTTAAAGCTGATGCTGGTGCCTTTGAATTGCTTAAACTTCCCTATAACTATGATGCCTTAGCTCCAAATATTGATGCTATGACCATGGAAGTACATTACTCTAAACATTATCTAACATACACCAACAACTTAAATAAAGCTTTGGCTGGAACCGAGTTAGAAAGTCTTCCAATCGAAGAGATTTTCAAAAAATTAGATTTAAATAATGCCGATTTACGAAACAATTTAGGTGGTTACTACAACCATACTTTGTATTTTGATATTATGGCACCAAAAGCTGGCGGAAAACCTTCTGATACTTTGGCAAGTGCTATTGATAAAGATTTTGGTTCTTTTGATAATTTTAAAATTCAGTTTGAAGATGCAGCTACTAAGCAATTTGGTTCAGGTTGGGCTTGGTTGATAGTTGATAAAGCAGGAAAATTACAAGTTACTAGTACGCCAAATCAAGACAATCCTTTAATGCCAAGAGCAGTTGTTGCAGGAACTCCAATTTTAGCTATCGACGTTTGGGAACATGCTTACTATTTGAATTATCAAAACAAAAGAAAGAAATACATTGAAGCTTTTTTTAATGTCATCAATTGGAAAAAAGTTGGCGAAAAATATGAAGAAGCCATTAAAAAATAAATCAAAATCCCAAGGTCAACATCTTGGGATTTTTTTTTAGTAATTGCTTAACTAAGTTTTAAATAAACCTATATTTTATTGCAAACCACTATAGTAAAAAAATCCATTTTATTATCTTTGCTCGCATTTAAAAAATACTTTATCAAATTATATATGTATCTAAATATTTCAAAACTAAATTCTTTTGTTAAGTTCTTTTTTCTTCTGCTTTCTTTGAACGCTGTTGGACAAGAGAAAAATCTTAAAAATATTCAAAAACTAACTAATGGAGGTGACAATGCTGAGGCGTATTTTAGTCCAAATAGTTCGCTTTTGACCTTACAAGTTTCTAATCCGAAAGCTAATATTCTTTGCGATCAGATTTATATGTATGATTTGCAAAGCAAAAGTTATTCTTCAGAAAATTTAAAATTGATTTCAACTGGAAAAGGAAGAACTACTTGCTCTTACTTCATGCCAGATGGAAAGCACATTATTTATGCATCAACTCATGCTTCAAGTGAAGCTTGTCCAGCGCCACCAAAACCAAAAGACGGAAAATACCTTTGGGCAGTTTATCCAGAATTTGATATTTATATTGCCGATTTGAACGGTAACATTGTAAAACAATTAACCAATACTCCAGGATATGACGCTGAAGCTGTAGTTTCTCCAGATGGAAAGAAAATTGCCTTCACTTCTACTCGTTCTGGTGATTTGGAATTATGGACCATGGACATTGACGGAAGTAATTTGAAACAAGTTACTAATGGTTTAGGTTATGATGGTGGAAGTTTCTTTTCGCACGATAGCAAAAAATTAGTTTTCCGTTCGTCTAGACCAAAAACTGAAAAAGACATTAAAGAATACAAAGATTTATTGGCAGAAAATGTAGTAGCTCCAACAGAAATGGAAATCTACACTTGTAATGTTGATGGAACTGATGTTAAACAAGTAACGCATTTAGGAAAAGCCAACTGGGCTCCATTTTTTAGTCCAAACGATAAAAAAATCATCTTTTCTTCTAATCATCATTCTACTCGTGGATACGATTTTCAGTTGTACATGATTGATGTAGACGGAACTAATTTGAAACAAATAACTTGGGAAAGTGAATTTAACGCATTTCCAATGTTTTCACCAGATGGAAAGAAATTGGTTTGGTCTAGTAATCGTCAGCAAACTGCAGCACGTGAAACAAACGTTTTTATTGCGGATTGGGTTGACAGTGACGAAACAGAAAATGTAAAACCAGAACTTCTTAACAAACACATTTCTTATTTAGCTTCTGATGAGTTGAAAGGTCGTTTAACAGGTTCTGTGGGTGAACAAAAAGCAGCTGATTATATTTCGGCACAATTCAAAGCTTTAGGTTTAAAACCATATTCTGGAAAAACATATTTACAAAAATTTGACTACAAAGTTCGATTGAGTCCAAACGATTCTATAACTGATAAAAGCGAAACTAATAATGGTAGAAATGTTATTGCTTATTTAGACAATAAAGCCGCTAAAACTATCGTAATTGGTGCGCATTATGACCATTTGGGATTGAATGAGCACAACAATTCTACTAAACCAAATTCTAAAGGAGAAATTCACAATGGCGCTGATGATAATGCTTCTGGAGTTTCTGGTGTTTTAGAATTGGCTCGTATGTTGTCAAAAAATAAAACTACCGAAAAAGCCAACTATATTTTTGCTTTATTTTCTGGTGAAGAAGATGGTTTAATTGGTTCTAAACATATGGCGGAAACATTGAAAACATTGTATCCAAATGTGGTTGCTATGATTAATATGGACATGATTGGACGTTTGAGCGACAAAAAAGAGATGATTGTTGGTGGTGTCGGAACTTCTCCAGAATTCAAAAAATTGGTTGAGAAAAACAAACCAGCTGGTTTTAATGTAACCACAGAAGACAGTGGCATCGGACCAACCGATCATACTTCGTTTTATTTGAAAGATATTTCGGTTTTAAATTTCTTTACAGGAACGCATGGCGATTACCACAAACCAAGTGATGATACTGATAAAATTAATTTCAATGGTGTAAAAAACATTGTAGAGTTTGTTTTTAGAATTGCTAATGATGTAGCTGATTTAGATAAAGTAGAATTTACTAAAACTAAAGCCAATGCTGGAAAAACAAGACCAAAATACAAAGTAACAATGGGAATTATGCCAGATTACTCAGAGCATCCTGATGGTTTACATGTTGATGGCGTAACAGAAAATAGACCTGCTCAAGTTGCTGGAATCAAAGAAGGTGATGTTATTACAAAAATTGGAACAACAACAATAAAAGACGTTTATAATTATATGGAAGCTTTAGGCAAAATCAACCCAGGTGACGAACTAGAAGTTACTTATGTTAGAGATGGCGAAACTAAGGTTACCAAAGTGAAATTTGAATAAACCCTACTATAAAAACTATTTCATCCTCAATTGTTAATTCGATTGAGGATTTTTTTATATTTTACTTAGTGAATGTTCAACTAAAAACTAATATATAATAAATATCTATTATAGTTTTCATCATAAGATTATCTAAAAGAATTTTGTTATAAAATTCAGATTTTTTTATTAACCTTTTTTACTTAATTTGAAAATATACTCTACAAAAAAACTAAACTTTAATTTTAATAACTTTAGTAAAAAATTAAAGGTAATGGAAATAAATTGATATATGGTTGGAAGCGTTATTATAATTGCAATTGTCTTGGTTGTTTTTTTAATAATGCGAAATTTAAAGGACAAGAAAAATTATGAAAAATATTTAAAAAAGAATGATAAATCTATTCCTATAAAAGATGAAATAGACTCGGACGAACTGTAAAATAAAAAAAATCCTGAGCATTAAACTCAGGACTTTTCTATTATTTTAAACCAGCAATACTTTGTTCTATGGTGGCTATTTTGGCTAAAGCATCGGCTTCTTTTTTGCGTTCCATTTCTAATACTTTTTCTGGTGCGCCGTTTACAAACTTCTCGTTAGATAACTTAGCTTGTACCGATTTTAAGAATCCTTTGGTGTAGTTTAACTCTTCTGTTAATTTAGCTACTTCGGCTTCAACATCAATATTTCCGGTGATTGGAATAAAGTATTCGTTAGATTTTACTCTGTAAGACAAGGCACCATCAACTTTATCGGTAACGTATTCTAGAGCAACGATATTTCCTAATTTCATGATAACGGCATCAAAATAAGTTGAAGCATTTTCGTTATTCACTACTTTCAAATCGATAGCATCTTTAAACGGAATGTTCTTATCTTTTCTAATGGTTCTAATTCCTGAGATTACTTCCATAGCAAAATCGAAATCTGCTATTAGCTTTTCGTCATAGGCTTTTGCTTTTGGCCATTCTGAAACAATTAATGCTTGTTCTGGAGTTCTATCAGCAATATGTTGCCAAATTTCTTCCGTTAAAAACGGCATGAATGGATGTAATAACTTCAAGTTGTTTTCCAACATTTCTATTGCTTTGTCAAACGTTGCTTTGTCTATTGGTTGTTGGTAAGCTGGTTTTATCATTTCTAAAAACCACGAACAGAAATCGTCCCAAACCAATTTGTAAATACCCATCAAAGCATCAGAAATTCTGTACTTATCAAAGTTTTCTTCGATTTCGGTTAAGGTTCTTTGCAACTTAGTTTCATACCATTCGATAGCTACTTTAGAAGATTCTGGTTGCGGAATTGCATCCGAAACTTCCCAACCTTTTATCAATTTAAAAGCATTCCAGATTTTATTAGAAAATGCTTTTCCTTGGTTGCACAATTCTTCATCAAACATGATATCGTTTCCTGCAGAAGCGCTCAAAAGCAATCCAACACGAACTCCATCAGCACCGAATTTTTCGATTAATTCTAATGGTTCAGGCGAATTCCCAAGAGATTTAGACATCTTACGACGTTGCTTATCACGAACTAAACCAGTTAAATATACATTTGTAAATGGTTTTTCACCAGCATATTCATAACCAGCAATAATCATTCTCGCAACCCAGAAAAACAAAATATCTGGACCTGTAACTAAATCGTTAGTTGGATAATAATATTTGTAATCTTCATTTTCTGGATCAAGAATTCCACCAAAAACTGCCATTGGCCATAACCATGATGAAAACCAAGTATCTAGTGCATCGGCATCTTGTTTTAAGTCGGAAGTTTGAAGTTGTGAATTTCCAGTTTTAACTTTTGCTAATTCTAAAGCGTCTTCAATATTTTTAGCAACTACAAAATCTTCTTTTCCGTCACCATAGAAATACGCTGGAATTTGTTGTCCCCACCAAAGTTGACGCGAAATATTCCAATCGCGAATGTTTTCTAACCAATGTTTGTAAGTGTTATTGAAACGTGATGGATATAATTTTACTTCTTCGGTTTCAAGAACGGATTTGATGGCAGGTTTTACCAACTCTTCCATACTCAAAAACCATTGGTCTGATAATCTTGGTTCGATTACAGCTTTGGTTCTTTCTGAAGTTCCTACTTTATTTAGATGTGTTTCGGTTTTAGCTAAAGCACCAGAATTTTCTAATTCGATTGCGATTGCTTCACGAACTACAAAACGATCTTGTCCTTGATAATGTAATCCGAATGAATTTAGAGATGCATCGTCATTAAAAATATCTATAATTTCTAAATTGTGCTTTTCACCTAAAGTTTTATCGTTCATATCGTGCGCTGGAGTCACTTTTAAACATCCAGTTCCGAATTCGATATCTACATATTCGTCTTCTATAATAGGAATAACTCTTCCAGAAATTGGAATAATGGCTTTTTTACCTTTCAAATGTGTGAAGCGTTCGTCGTTTGGATTAATACAAATAGCAGTATCTCCAAAAATAGTTTCAGGTCGCGTTGTAGCAACGGTCAAGAAATCTTCTGAACCTTCTATTTTGTATTTTAAGAAGTATAATTTTCCTTGACGTTCTTCAAATATTACTTCCTCGTCAGACAAAGTCGTTTTAGCCTCTGGATCCCAATTTACCATTCGATAACCGCGATAAATCAATCCTTTGTTGTATAAATCTACAAATGAATGAATTACAGACGCCGACATATCTTCGTCCATAGTGAATTTGGTTCTGCTCCAATCGCAAGAGCAACCTAATTGCTTTAGTTGTTCTAAAATGGTTCCGCCATATTTGTTGGTCCAATCCCAAGCGTGCTTTAGGAATTCTTCACGCGTTAAATCGTTTTTGTTGATTCCTTCGCTTTTTAGTTTGGCAACAACTTTTGCTTCAGTTGCAATAGAAGCATGGTCGGTTCCTGGAACCCAACACGCATTGAAACCTTTAAGACGCGCACGACGAATCAATACATCTTGAATAGTATTGTTCAACATGTGTCCCATGTGTAAGACTCCAGTCACGTTTGGTGGTGGTATAACAATGGTGTAAGGTGTTCTATGGTCTGGTTTGGATGTGAAATAATCGTTTTTCATCCAATAGTCATACCATTTTTGTTCTACTTCTTTGGCGTTGAATTGTGCAGGAATCATTTATATTGTTTAAAATGTTTATAGTTAAATTTAGTTTAAAGTTGTTTCGAACTAGATAACAAAAAATCAATACCTTAACTTTTTAGCCCTGATTGGAAAAGTTACCATGTAACTCGGAAAGCAGGAATATGGATTGCTGATAAATCCCTAGCCATTCGCTCCTTAAAATCTTTGGTATGTTTTTTGTAATTATTACTGCAAAAGTAAGTAATAAGTACTTTTATAAAAAATTAAGAATTAAAATTTTGCTTATAAATTTAAAGTCGTAATTTTACTAATCCAATGAAACCAAAAATTAACGTAATGAAAAAAATATTATTTATCGCTTTTGTAGTTCTAAACAGTGTAGCTTTTGCTCAAACTGGACCAAAGATTGTTTTTAAAGATAAAGACAATACTATTGACTACGGAACTGTTACCAAAGATACTGACGATGGTTTGAGAAAGTTTGAATTCACCAATACTGGAGATGCTCCTTTGGTGATTACTAATGCCAAATCTACTTGTGGATGTACGGTTGCTGATTATCCAAAAACTCCTATTCAACCAGGTAAAACTGGTATAATTGAGGTGAAATACAATATGAATCCAGGTCCAATAAGAAAAACTATTACAGTTGAAACTAATGCTGTAAATGTTGAAAGTGGAATGGTTGCCTTAAAAATAAAAGGTGAAGTGATTGTAAAGAAAGAAGTCAATCCGCTAGAGAAAAAGCAAAGTTTGATGGAAAAATCATAAATTTAAGACGTTCGCAAACTGCGGACGTTTTTTTTATAATATATTTTTCAATTGAAATTTGAATTTCATGATTTTGCCTTTTCTATCAATTTCAAATTCAATGGATTTACCTTCTTCCGATTTAAGGAGTTCGTTTATTTTTTGTAAAGTAAAATTTTACCCATTTTGATTGTTGATTGTTACAATAACATCTTCTTTTTTCAATCCAGCTATTGCAGCTGGCGAATCTTTTCTTACGTTAGCTATAACGTAAATTGGTTTTAACTCAAACCTGTATTTAAGATTGTTTTCTAATTTGTTGCCATTAGCATCAAATAAATTATTGTTTACAACTGTGTTACTTTTATATGTTTCTGTGATCCATTGTAAGCCTTGATGCTGTACTTCTACTCCAGACATATTGAAACTAAAGGATTCTTTGTAATTACTGTTTTTCTTTAAGTAAATTAAATTATTATTGTAATCGTAAATTGTAGAAAATCTTCTCATAACTTCTGAACCTACAGAACCCAATCTACCTTCAATTTTGTCAATATCTGAAGTTGCAATTGTATCTGGAAAAGCTGCAATTGGATCTTTAAAATTATAATTTCCAATAGAAATTGAAGGAATTCTTCCTCTCTTCCCAAAAACATCACCACTGAATCCTCTACCTAGAAAATCATCAATATTTTTTATTGGTATTTCAATACCTTTGTCTTTATGTTTAAAAAACCAAAAGGCATCTGTATTTCCGGTATCAATTAAAACTTTTGCATTAAGAGGTTGTTTTTCAGTATTAAAAAAGGCATTAACATTCAAATATGGTTTTCCTTGAACTAACTGTATTGGATAACTATAATAGTTTTTAATAGCTGATATTAATTGTTTTTCATTTTTGTTGTAAATAACAATACGCTTAGAAATATAGTCGATTTTTACACAATTATTTTGAAACAACTTACTACCAATGATTCCATTTACTGGGACACCAACTTGAGAGGAAATGTTAATATTTTGATCTAAAACAAGATAAATATTATGATTGTTATCAATGTAGTTTTTGATTTCTAATTTATTATTATCAGATTTATAGGCGTCAAATGCTTCGTTACTTCCAAATCCTTTAATCCTAACTTTTTCTATTTTTGAAAAACTTACACCATCAGTTTCATCAACACTAAATAGAATTGTTTCTTCAATACCAGTATCTACCATAAAGTTTAAGGAAACACCATTAACTTGTATTGGAATAATTATTAAATTGTTAATAAACTTGAATGGAATTGAATTTTTTTTCTTGTTAGTCTCAAACTGAAAACCATTTTGAGTCCAACCGTTGGAACTAAATAAAAAAATGAGAATGGCGATTAACTTATACTTCATTAAAAATATTTTCATAAATTTAATAAAATATTGTTGTTGAAAAATCATTTTTAACAATAAATACAATAAAAAAATTGCAAATTTGCACAACTAAATTTTCAATCATGCCAAAAGTTTCGAACAAAGGAAAACAAATGCCCGAATCGCCAATAAGAAAATTGGTGCCTTATGCAGATATTGCAAAGAAAAAAGGTAATAAAGTATATCATTTAAATATTGGTCAACCTGATATTAAAACACCTGAAGTTGCATTAAATGCAGTTAAAAATGCAGATATAAGAGTTCTAGAATACAGTCATTCTGCAGGTTTTGAAAGTTACAGAACAAAACTTTCACAATATTACAAATCACAAGGATTACCTGTTGACGTTCAAGACATCATCATTACTACAGGTGGTTCAGAAGCATTATTATTTGCTATGGGAAGCACAATGGATGTTGATGATGAAATTATCATTCCTGAACCTTTTTACGCAAATTATAACGGATTTTCAACTGCATCTGGAGTAAAAGTGGTTCCGGTTATTTCAACTATTGACGATGGTTTTGCCTTACCTCCTATTGCTGCTTTTGAGAAATTGATTACATCAAAAACTAAAGCAATTCTTATTTGTAATCCAGGTAACCCAACAGGTTATTTATATTCTAAAGAAGAAATCCAACAATTAGCAGAAATTGTAAAAAAACATGACTTATTTTTAATTGCAGATGAAGTTTATCGTGAGTTTATCTATGATGAAAATGATAAACACTATTCTGTTATGAATGTTCCTGGAATTGAAGAAAATGCTATTATGATTGATTCTGTTTCAAAACGTTATAGTATGTGTGGAGCAAGAATTGGTTGCATTGTTTCTAAAAATAAAGAGTTGATGGCTACTGCTATGAAGTTTGCGCAAGCTCGTTTGAGTCCTCCAACGTTTGCTCAAATTGCAAGTGAAGCTGCTTTAGAAACTCCGCAAAGTTATTTTACAGAAGTAATAGAAGAGTACAAAGAAAGAAGAGATACACTTGTTTCTGAATTAAATAAAATTGAAGGTGTAAAAGTGGCTACTCCAAAAGGTGCTTTCTATTGTATTGCTCAATTACCAGTTAAAAATGCAGATGATTTTGCACAATGGTTATTAGAATCTTACCACAACAATGGAGAAACTGTTATGATTGCTCCTGCTGCCGGATTTTATTCAACTCCAAATGTAGGTCTAAATGAAGTAAGAATCGCTTATGTTTTAAAGAAAGAAGACTTAGTTCGTTCTGTACAAATTTTAAAAGAGGCATTAAGAGTTTACAACGCTTAATAAATTATCATAATATTATAAAAAAAATACTCCTCAATAATGAGGAGTATTTTTTTTTGCTTTACATCTACATATTTATCGTTTCAGTGCAAAATGCGCTTTGAATTCTTTCATCGCACCAGCTTCAGGATATTTCACTGTAAACCAGTAATCCGTTGATGGCATTAGGTTTCCGTTGTAGGTTCCATCCCATCCTTTGCTTGCTGGACTGATTTGTTTGATCAATTTTCCTTGGCGGTCAAATATATAAATTTTTGCGTTTA
>NZ_BAABCT010000010.1:0-59551 GCF_039539185.1 Flavobacterium cheonanense
CTGTACTTCCACAAGCATCTGTTGCTGTTGCTGTTGCAAAACTTGGTGTCGCTGGACAAGAAATTGTACTTGGCGCTGGTAAAGCTGCAATAACTGGAGCTGTTGTATCTGTTACATTGATAGTTTGTGATGCTGTTGATGCGTTGCCACAAGCGTCTGTTGCTGTCCAAGTTCTAGTTACTGAGTAACTTCCTGCACATGCTCCGTTTGTAGTAACATCATTGAATGTTAATGTGAATGCACTTCCACAAGCGTCTGTAGCTGTTGCTGTTGCAAAACTTGGTGTCGCTGGACAAGAAATTGTACTTGGCGCTGGTAATGCTGCAATAACTGGTGCTGTTGTATCTGTTACATTGATAGTTATTGTTGCTGTATCACAATTAGACGCATTGGCATTTTCACAAATTTTATAAGTAAAAGTATAAGTACCTGCAGCAATACCACTAGTAACTGTAATATTTCCTGAACTATCAAAAGATATATTAGGATTACTTCCTGTTAACAAAGTAAATGTTACTAAGTTTGAAGGAACTGGAACATTATTTAATAAATCGTTAGAAATTACATTTCCAATCAATCCAGTTGTAGTACAATTTATATTAGAGTAATTATCATTTATTGCGTCAATTACTCCACATTTGCTAATTATAAAAGGGAAGAAACAACCAGAAGTATTGGGTGGAACTGCATAATAAGTAACAGTTGATCCAGATACTAATGGAAATGGATTACTTGCTGTATATTGAATTGCAGATTGAGTAACAGGATATTGATTATAAAATAATGATCCTATTGGAAAATTTGGTGCTATTTGAGAAACTGCAACTGTTGTACTTGAATTACAGAAATTGAAATTTCTAACTATTGGCGTATTCTGACAGTTAGTATTTACGTAATTGGTAGCATTAATATCAACATTTAAAGGTTGACTTACTGGTTCGCCTAGACAACTTCCATTCTGAGAATAACCTTTAATAAATTGTTTATCGTTAAAACTAACACCTGTTATTCCACCTACACCTGAAGATGATCCGTTAACAGAAATTGGCGCTAAACAATTAGGATTACTTAAGATTGAACAATCAGTGGTTGCTCTTAATTTAAAAGATAAAGCTCCTAACAATGTATTTGGGTCTGCAGGTAAAGGTAATGTACCGAAATCCCAAACAATAGAACCAGTAGCTCCTAAACTTGGATTAAATGTAATTGTGTTAGGAGTAGGTAATGGTGTAAAGAAAATACTTCCAACAGCACTTCCTGCAACATAAGTTGCATTAAATGGTATTGGAATTACTAATTTATAATTATTTATGGGTTCAGTTCCTAGATTTTTAATTGTTACATTAAAAGTCATTTCTTGACCTGGCAAAACGGTATAAGGAGGAGATGAAACAGGAACATTATTAATTGCTGTAGTTGATAAAACATTTTCAACATCAGGTATATAGGCATCTACCGACATTACAGCAGCAAAAATCACATAAGTATCTTGTGTTGTTCCATATCTAAATCTTGTGCTTGTTTGATTGTTAGTCATAACAGCATTACCAGCATTAGGAATATTAAAAACGCTAATATCTAATCCAGTATTATTGAGCAAATTTGGATTTCGAGTATTTCCACCAGTAACAATTGATGAATTGAAAAAATTATCAATTGCATTTCCTGAATGATTTAAAGTAACCCAGTTAGTGTTTGTATGATTTCTTATTTGAAAATAATCTCCAGAAATACCTCTATCACCTTCACCAGCCATTAAACCTAATTTCATATTAACTGGTCCAGATTGAACTGTATTAAATCCTGAAACTGGAATTTCAAAATCAGCAGTAACACTTCCGGCAACATAGGCATGTCCATCAAAAATAGTAACGTCTCTATATTTCATTTTAGAGTTTTCATAAACTACTACCAAACTCCAACCTCCGTAAAAACCAGTTCCACCACCATTACCCTCAACTAAAGCGATATCGGCAGCAAAATAGTTTCCTAATCCATTATTTCTAACATAATCTGTTACCTCAGCATAAGCAGAATACATGTATCCATCAGATGTTGTTGGATAATAAATATCTGAAGCAGCTGCAGTAAACTGAGTATAAGTTGATGACTGAGGTCCTTTTAAGGAAATCACTCTTTTATTAAATGTTTTGGTAACATTATTTTTAGTAACCGTAAAAATATCATTACTAGGATTACTATTAGAAGATCTACCTGTCCAATATAATCCAGCATAAATAATTCTCGAACATGAAGGCAATGCTCCATTTTCAGTTGATAATGTTAAATTTGCTGAAGATGAATTGAATGTATTTGAATCTCCATCGACATCAACATAAACCATAGGATTATCATTGGTGCCATCATTACTATAACTTTGAAGCGTCAAGTTGGTATTTCCAACCATTGCAAAATCTCCTTTAATATTATAAACACTTCTTGAAGGAGAATACTGTGATGTTCTCTGTGTAAATGGCACTCTTAACTGTGCATTTGCTGAAAACACAACTCCAAATAAAAGTACTATTTGAAGAAAGTAAAAATAAATTTGCTTTTTTGTATTTTGGGTTGAGTATAAATTTTTCATAATAAGATATTTATTTTTTTTCAAAAAGTAACTTTAAGATATTTTTTCAACGCTAAAGAAAACAACGCATTTAGGATTACAATTCTTAATCAATCTTGTCAACTGAGAAGCCTGCATATCAAAATTTAATTTAATATGTATATACTTTACATTTTTATAATTACAAATAGTTGTAAGATCAATAGGACCCGTAATTTCAGAAGCTCTTCCTATTTTAATAGTCACTAATTGAATATCGTTTGTTGGTAGGTCAGGTCTATCGGCAATACTTAGCGATGTAAGATCTGTATACATACATACAGGTATTTGACCATAAGTTCTTACTTGGCCATTACTTAGATATAATGAAGAATTTGAATTATTCAATAAACCAAGTACATTGTTATACTCAGTTGAAGAGTATCTTGTACTTGAGTTTGACAAAGAATTCAAAAAAGCATCCTTAGTAATAATTTGAGCTCTTTGATTTGATGCTTGAGAAAATCCATTTGATAATGAAAACATCATCATGATTAGTGCAAAAGCAATTTTGGTATTTCTCACAATACTTATTGATTGCAAAAAAGATGTTTCTGTTGGCTGAATTAAATCTTTGTTTCTCATAATATTATATTTTAAATATTTGTAATTAAAATATAGCATTACATAAATTCAAAACTTAATTTGAATACTTATGAGGTTAAGTTTATTTAATCTTAATTTTCGGGGCAAAAAACCAAGATTTACTTATGTTATATTTTAAAAATTTTGTTTTTTTTATTGTTATAAATTAAAAAGACAATTTTTAAAGAGTTCACTTTATTTAAGTCGAATTAATTCTACAACAAACTTAAATTATAAGTTTTCTACAAAAAATTAAAAACGTTGAAAAGTGTTTAAAAATCGTTGATTAGCATAAAATGCTCAACATTCGTTAATTTTTTCTTTAAAATACAACTGAATCAAAAACAAAAAAATATTAACCAATTGAATTACAGTAACTTATATTTAATCAATAAAAATCAACTTACAAAATTAGATTTAAGAATAAAGAAATTTACATCGTTTAACAAAAACCTATTTTGAGTTTACAAACTTAGCTTCTAAGTATTTAAAATTTATACGTAGAAATACGTGTTTTTCGTTTTTAACATAAAGTGTAGTTCTACATTCTACAATTTCAAAAGTCAAATACTCTTAAACTTTGTATCTTTGCAAATAATTTTTATAAAATGAGAATAGATATTATCACTTTATTACCTGAATTACTTAGAAGTCCATTTGAAGCATCCATTATGAAGCGTGCTATTGATAAAGAATTAGTAGAAGTACATTTCCATAATTTGAGAGACTACACTACTAATAAACAGAAATCAGTTGATGATTATCCTTTTGGAGGAGGTGCTGGAATGGTGATGATGATTCAACCTATTGATGCTTGCATAACCCATTTGAAAAGTGAAAGAACTTATGATGAAATCATATATATGTCTCCTGATGGTGAAACTTTAAATCAAAAGATGGCAAATACCGCATCGATGTATGAAAATATAATAATTTTATGTGGACATTATAAAGGAGTCGACCAACGAGTAAGAGACCATTTTATTACTAAAGAAATTTCTATTGGTGATTATGTTTTAAGTGGTGGTGAGATTGGTGCAATTGTATTTTGTGATGCAATAATTCGTTTAATACCGGGAGTTTTATCTGACGAAACTTCAGCACTGACAGATAGTTTTCAAGACGGACTTCTATCAGGACCTATATATACTAGACCTGCAGACTATAAAGGATGGAAAGTTCCTGAAGTTTTAACTAGTGGCCACTTCGCCAAAATTGACAAATGGAGAGAAGATATGGCTTTTGAACATACAAAAAATAGACGCCCAGATTTGTTGGATTAAATTCCAAATTTTGAAATCCCAAATTCCAAGTTTGAAAATATTGGAATTTGGGATTTGATTATTGAAATTTTATTTATACTTTTGCACCCACATTTGACCAACCTCTGGCGAAAACCGTGAATGTTGCTCAGATTTTAAACCATAATTAGCATTAAAAATGGCAAATTTAGTAGATTTCGTTAATAACGAATTATCAACAAAAAAAGATTTCCCTGCGTTTGGAGCTGGTGATACAATCACAGTTTACTACGAAATTAAAGAGGGTGAAAAAACAAGAACTCAGTTTTTTAAAGGAGTTGTTATTCAAAGAAAAGGAGCTGGTATCACTGAAACTTTTACAATCCGTAAAATGTCAGGTGCAGTTGGTGTAGAGCGTATCTTCCCAGTTAACATGCCTGCTTTACAAAAAATTGAATTGAACCAAAGAGGTAAAGTTAGAAGAGCTCGTATCTACTACTTTAGAGAACTTACTGGTAAAAAAGCAAAAATCAAAGAAAGAAGAAGATAATTCTAAACTTTCAATCAATAAAAAAAGCTTCGATAATATCGAGGCTTTTTTTATGCAAAAAAAACAACTCTAAATTATCAAATTCATAATTTAAGTTCGTTAAAATATCAAATTCATAAATCAATCGATTTCGTAGCTCAACTATAATAAAATTAACTACTTATTCTTATATTTGTTACCGCGAATTTTTATATAAACAAACAACAATACATTATACATTATGGCAAAAATTAAAGTAGCCAATCCAGTAGTTGAATTGGATGGCGACGAAATGACACGAATTATTTGGAGTTTCATTAAAGAACAACTAATCCTTCCTTATCTTGATTTAGATATCAAATATTACGATTTAGGAATTGAAAGCAGAGAAGCAACGAAAGACCAAATTACAATTGACTCTGCAGAAGCAATTAAAAAATATAATGTTGGTATTAAATGTGCTACTATTACTCCAGATGAAGAGCGCGTAAAAGAATTCAACCTTTCTGAAATGTGGAAATCTCCAAACGGAACTATTAGAAATATCGTTGGTGGAACTGTTTTCCGTGAACCAATTATTATGAGCAATGTACCAAGATACGTTCAAGGTTGGACTAAACCAATTGTTATTGGTCGTCACGCTTTTGGTGATCAATACAAAGCAACTGATAAAGTTATCAAAGGAAAAGGAACATTAACCATGTCTTTTACAAATGAAGCTGGTGAAACTACTGAGTGGAAAGTTTATGACTTTAAAGGTGATGGTGTAGCAATGTCTATGTATAATACTGATGAAAGTATTTACGGATTTGCTCATTCATCTTTTCAAATGGCTTTGACTAAAAAATGGCCTTTATATCTTTCAACAAAAAATACAATTTTGAAAGCTTATGATGGAAGATTTAAAGATATTTTTGAGGAAGTATACCAACAGCATTACAAAGCTGATTTTGAAGCTAACGGAATGACCTACGAACACAGACTTATCGACGACATGGTAGCATCAGCAATGAAATGGAATGGTGGATTTGTTTGGGCTTGTAAAAACTATGATGGAGACGTTCAATCGGATACTGTTGCACAAGGATTTGGTTCATTAGGATTAATGACTTCTGTATTAGTAACTCCAGATGGAAAAACAGTTGAAGCAGAAGCAGCACACGGAACAGTAACTCGTCATTATCGTCAACACCAACAAGGAAAAGCTACTTCAACAAACCCAATTGCATCTATCTTTGCTTGGACAAGAGGTTTAGAACACAGAGGTAAATTAGACGGAAACCAAGAGTTAATTAATTTCTGCAACAAGCTTGAAGAAGTTTGTGTAGAAACTGTTGAAAGCGGTAAAATGACTAAAGATTTAGCTATGTTAGTAAAACCAGAGGGATTAACTTCTGCAGATTACTTAACTACAGAAAATTTCTTAGCAGCTATTAAAGAAAATTTAGATAAAAAATTAGCATAATTTTCTAAATTAGAAATAAAAAAGACGACCAATAGGTCGTCTTTTTTATTTATTCTCCTTCTCTTCTTCTAAACCTTTTTTCTTATATACTTTTATGGTTGCGCGATAACCTTCATTCAATCCCCAAAACTGTTCTGTTATCATTTTACCATTTCCATCAACAAATGAAAATTGACCTGTATTTGGAAAAGACAAACCTATATTGAGTGCTTCAATTTGAATTACATTTAAACCTTCCTTCAAAACATAATCATATCGTTGGTAACCGGACTCTAAATCAATTACTCTAGTTACTATTTCACCATTCAACCAAATCCTAACTAAATCTCCATCGATGGCACTATAATCTCTTGCAGATATCTTAATTTCATTTGTATAAACTGTATATTCTCCAAGAAAAATATCGCTGTTTAGAATTTCTCTTGAAATTCCTTCTTGAGCCATCTTAGCCTGTACTTTTTCTGTGTAAATTTCAGAAGTACTTCTCACTTCATAGGTTTTTGGCGTTTCTACCTCACCAACTTTAGGTAATTTAGGCAAACTTCTCAATAATATGTCATCCTCCTTTTTAAAATATTGACTTTCAAATTTTATTTCTGGAGTAACTGTAGTTGGAGGAGTTTCTGGCAAAATAGCTTTCTTCTTTTTAGCTTTGTCTGGCATCGCACTAATATTTACCTTTCTTTTAGTTTGCTCAAATTGCGCATGAGAACTAAAAGAAAAACAAAATAAAAATACTACAAAAAAAACAATCCTTACCATATCTAATTAAAGTGTAAATATATTCAAAAAAGAAATACCCTTTTTTAATTATTAACCATACATTAACATTCGTTACGCAACAACAAGTCTAATAAATTATCAAATTTGCAAAACTAAATCAAAGACTATGCCTTTCAATAGATTATTGACAATATTTCTGTTTATTCTAACCTCAATGTCAAGTTTTTCGCAAGAAAAGTTCACCATCAGTGGAACCATTTCAGATAAAAAAAATAATGAAACTTTAATAGGTGTAAACGTTATTGTAAAAGGAACCAAATCTTTCGCAATTACAAATGAATATGGCTTTTACTCACTTACACTTCCCAAAGGTGATTATGAAATAAGTATTAGTTATATGAGCTATGAAACTATCGACGAAAAAATTTCATTAAACCAAAACATCAAAAAAAATTACAGTTTAATTGAAAGTGGCGAATTGTTACAAGAAGTCGTTATAAAAGAAAAAGTTGGTACAAATACTAGAAAACCTGAAATGAGTGTCAAAAAACTATCCATTCAAGAAGTTAAAGAAATGCCTGTTATTTTGGGTGAAGTAGATGTCTTAAAATCTATTCTTACACTACCAGGTGTTACTAATGCCGGAGAAGGTCAATCAGGTTTTAACGTTCGTGGTGGTGGCGCAGATCAAAACCTAATTCAATTAGATGAAGCAACAATTTACAATTCTTCTCACCTGTTCGGCTTGTTTTCTGTATTTAATCCAGATGCCATAAAAGATCTAAAATTATATAAAGGAGGAATACCCGCACGCTACGGCGGACGGTTGTCGTCAGTACTTGATATCTACCAAAAAGAAGGCAACAAAAATAAATTTCACATGAATGGTGGTATTGGTTTAATTTCTAGTCGATTATTAGGCGAAGGCCCTATAGATAAAGGTAAAGGATCATTCTTAGTCGCTGGTCGTGCCTCTTATGCTCATTTGTTTTTACAACTAGCAGATAATCCAAATTCAGCAAGTTTCTACGATTTAAACACCAAGATAAGTTACCGTTTAGACAACAAAAATAGTGTTTTCCTATCAGGGTATTTTGGCAGAGATGTTTTTCAACTTAATGAAAGTTTCGATAATACTTACGGAAATACTGTAATTAATTTGCGTTGGAATCACTTGTTTTCTGATAAACTATTTTCCAACCTTTCTATGATTTATTCTGATTATTATTATGGCTTAACTTTAGACTTTATAGGATTAGATTGGAATAGTGGCATCAAAAATTACAACTTGAAATACGATTTTAAGCACTATTTAAATGACAAGTTAAAATTAACTTACGGAATGCATACTAATTTTTACGAGTTCAATCCAGGTACTATTAATCCTTCCAACAACGAATCAACAATAAATTCAGATCAACTGGAGCGTAAATATGCGCTAGAAAATGCACTTTATTTAGATGCTGAACACAAGATAAGTGATAAAATTTCATTATCATATGGTCTTAGATGGAGTACTTTTTGGCGATTAGGACAACAAACGATGAATGTATATGAAAATGATCAACCTGTAGTGTTTAATCCAAGTTTTCAGATTTACGAAAAAGCGAAGCCGATAGGAACCGTTAGCTATGATAAAAACGAAACAATTGCCTACTTTAATAATTTCGAACCTCGTTTTTCAATGGCTTACATCTTAAATGAAAATCAATCAATCAAGGCCAGTTATAATAGAATGTCGCAATATTTACACTTAGTATCTAATACACAATCGCCTACTCCACTAGATGTTTGGTCACCAAGCGATCAATATTTTAAACCTCAACTATTAGATCAAATAGCTCTGGGTTATTTTAGAAATAGTATAGACGACAAATACACTTTTGAGGTTGAAACTTTTTTCAAAAAAATAAAAAATAGAGTAGACTATATTGATGGGGCAAACCTAATTGCAAATGATGCTTTGGAGCAAGTTATATTAAATGGAAGAGCTAGAGCATACGGTGTTGAATTTTATACGAGAAAAAATAAAGGTGTTTTTACAGGTTGGATCTCTTATACAATATCAAGAACAGAACAACAAGTAGTAGGAAGAACACCAATAGAAACAGGAATTAACAATGGTAATTGGTACAAAACCGGATTTGATAAAACTCACAATCTTTCTGTTGTAGGTAATTACAAATTAAATACTAAATGGAGGTTCGGAGCAAACTTTACACTTCAAACAGGACAACCTGTTACTTTTCCAAATGGTCAATATGTTTATGAAGGAATTGCTATTCCGAGTTTTACAGGAAGAAATGAAGAAAATTTACCTGCTTACCATAGAATTGATGTTTCTGCAACATTAACACCAAGGAAAAACGATAACCGTAACTGGAAATCGGAGTGGGTTTTTGGAATTTATAATTTATATAACAGACAAAACGCAGCAGCAATTACCTTCAGGCAAAATGCCGATACTGCTAGAAATGAAGCAAGTCGTTTAACCATTTTCGGAATTGTACCAAGTGTAACTTATAACATTAAATTTTAAGCTATGAAAAAATATATAACCCTAGTTCTAATTTCAATACTATTTATTTCTTGTGAAGAAGTTATTGATGTAGATTTAGAAACTGCCGAACCGAGGCTAGTGGTAGAAGCAACTATAAATTGGTTTTCAACAACCGACGGAAGTTTTCAAAAAATAAAGTTATCTACAACTACTGACTATTTTGCTAATGAAATTCCTGCAGTTACAGATGCAATTGTAACTATTTCAAATACATCGGGTCAGGTATTTAATTTTATTCAAAATGTAATTCCCGGAACATACGAATGTACTAATTTCGTTCCGGTAGTGGGCGAAAGCTATACGTTAAGAGTAGTTTACAAAGGTGAAATTTATACTTCAACAGATGTTTTATATGACACGCCACTAATAACTAATGTTGAACAGAAGAACGATGCAGGTTTCTTGGGTGAAGAAACAGAATTGAAGTTTTTTTACAACGATTTTCAAAATCAAACTAACTTCTATTTTTCAAAACTCGAAAATCCTAATACTTTGATTCCGTCGTTTAGCGTTGCCGAAGATCGATTTACTCAAAATAATGAAATGTTTGAATTGTATTTTCTTGAAGATTTAAACCCTGGCGATGTGGTAAAATTTTCGATTAACGGAGTTTCGAACAATTTTTATAACTACATGAATATTCTACTTGCACAAACAGGATCAAATAATGGCGGCCCTTTTTCCACACCATCTTCAACTATTCGCGGAAATTTGGTTAATCAAACAAACTTTAGTAATTATGCACTAGGTTATTTCCGTTTGAGTAAAACAGAAACCATAGAGTATACAATACAATAATTAGCAAGTAAAATGTCTTCACATCATATTGTTCGCGACGATCAAGAACCAGCACTAATCATTGCAAATGGTGCTTCGTGCAGTTTTGAGTTATTAGGACAATTACTTGAATGGTCGCCAATAGTTGTAGTTTTAGACAATGCCATTGACAGAGTTTTACAATTAGATATTAAAATTGATGTACTTTTAGGAGATTTTGACGATGATTTTAATCCCGAAATTTATAACGAAAAACAGTTTCCACTTGAAATTGTTCACACACCAAATCAAGACAAAACCGACTTAGAAAAAGCGTTTGATTATTTAATTGAAAAAGGTCACAAAGCTGTCAACGTAGTTTGGGCAACCGGAAAACGTGCCGATCATACTATTACAAATATCACAAATATTGTTAGTTATAGAAACAAATTAAAAATTGTAATTCTTGACGACCATTCTAAAGTGTTTTTATTACCTAATAAATTTGAAAAATGGTACACTAAAAATACGCCAATTTCTTTAATTCCAATTGGAAAAGTAAGCGGAATTACAACTCAAAATCTATTCTATCCTTTAAATAATGAAGAACTTACCATTGGATATCGAACAGGAAGCAGCAACCATGTAACCGAAGATGGAATTGTAAAAATCGAACATTCTGATGGCGATTTACTATTAATGGAATGTTTTGACTAAATCACTTGTTTTATGCATTCATTTTCATATATTTGATATAGAGAAATGACAAAATGAAGAACAAAACAATCCCAGAAAAAACTACATTACATCCAAGAAATCAACATAGATTTAGATACGATTTTGAAAAATTAATTTACAATTATCCTATTTTAAAAAATTATATTTTCGTCAATGAACACGATGTCGACCCGAGCAAAAGCGAACAGGCGAAGCAAACAATTGATTTTGCAAATCCTGAAGCGGTAAAGGCATTAAACAAAGCTATATTAATTTCCAATTACGGAATTGAATATTGGGAAATTCCTAAAAACTATTTGTGTCCGCCAATTCCAGGAAGAGCCGATTATATTCACTATTTAGCAGATTTATTAGCAGATTCAAATAACAAAATTATTCCCGAAGGTGAAAATGTAATTGGCTTAGATGTTGGCATTGGTGCAAATTGTATTTATCCTATAATTGGAAATCATGAATACCAATGGAGTTTTGTTGGAACTGATATCGATGAAAATGCACTTCAAAATTGCAAAAAAATCATTGCAAAAAATCCACATTTGATTGAAGCAATAAGTCTTCAATTACAAGTGGAACCTAGATTTATTTTCAAAAATATTATCCTTCCAGAAGATAAATTTGCTTTTACAATCTGCAATCCGCCATTTCATGCATCGCAAGACGAAGCAACTAAAGCTTCTTTGAGAAAAGTAAATAATTTGGAAGAAGTTAAATCTTCAAAACCAGTTCTGAATTTTGGTGGTCAAAATGCCGAACTTTGGTGCACTGGTGGTGAAATTGGATTCATAACTCAAATGATTTACGAAAGCGTAAAATATCCGTTGCAAGTATTTTGGTTCACTACTTTAGTTTCCAAAAAAGACAATTTACGAAGCATTTATAAAACCTTAAATAAAGTTGGAGCAGTAGAAATTAAAACCATTGATATGGCTCAAGGACAAAAAATAAGCCGTTTTGTAGCATGGACTTTCTTAAGCGAAAAGCAACAGAAAGAATGGAAGTTTTCTGCTGAATAACTATCAAACTTTGTAACTTTGCTCTTCTGAAATTTTGCCAAAATGAAATTCCAAGTAATCTCTTCATACGAACCTACAGGCGATCAGCCACAAGCCATTGAAAAACTTTCAAACGGAATTCTCAATGGCGAAAAATACCAAACTTTATTAGGAGTTACAGGTTCGGGAAAGACATTTACTGTTGCCAATGTAATTCAGAATGTGGAAAAACCTACATTGGTTTTGGCGCACAACAAAACATTAGCAGCACAATTGTATTCAGAATTTAAGCAGTTTTTTCCAAATAACTCGGTGCAATACTTCGTTTCTTACTATGATTATTATCAACCAGAAGCGTTTATTCCTGTAACTGGAACGTATATTGAAAAAGATTTATCTATCAATGAAGAGTTGGAAAAACTTCGTTTAAGCACTACTTCTGCCCTACTTTCTGGTCGTCGCGATATTATTGTAATCTCTTCTGTTTCTTGCCTTTACGGAATTGGAAACCCGGTAGAATTTCAGAAAAATGTGGTTTCGATAGAAAAAAATCAAGTGATATCTCGAACCAAATTATTACATCGATTGGTTCAAAGTTTATATTCAAGAACTGAAGCCGAATTCACTCCAGGAAATTTCAGAATTAAAGGCGATACTGTCGAAATCTTTCCAAGTTATGGCGACGAACCTTTTAGGATTCACTTTTTTGGCGATGAAATCGAAGAAATTGAAGCTTTTGATGCCAGAAGTTCACAAGTTTTAGAAAAATACGAAAAGCTAAATATTTATCCAGCGAATATGTTTGTTACTTCACCTGATGTCTTACAAGCAGCCATTTGGGATATCCAACAAGATTTGGTAAAACAAGTCGATTATTTTAAAGAAATTGGCAAACATTTAGAAGCAAAACGATTGGAAGAACGTACCAATTTCGATTTAGAAATGATTCGCGAACTAGGTTATTGCTCCGGAATTGAAAACTATTCTCGCTATTTAGATAGAAGACTTCCTGGAACTCGTCCTTTCTGTTTGTTAGATTATTTTCCAGACGATTTCTTGATGGTTGTCGATGAAAGTCACGTAACAATTTCGCAAGTTCATGCCATGTATGGTGGCGATAGAAGTCGAAAAGAGAATTTAGTGGAATATGGTTTCCGTCTTCCAGCAGCAATGGACAATCGTCCTTTAAAGTTTGAAGAATTTGAATCCATGCAAAACCAAGTAATTTATGTTTCAGCAACTCCTGCTGATTATGAATTACAAAAATCGGAAGGAATTTATGTAGAGCAAGTCATTCGTCCTACAGGATTATTAGATCCAATTATTGAAGTGCGTCCGAGTTTAAATCAAATTGACGATTTAATTGAAGAAATTCAGCAACGTTGTGAAGTTGACGAACGTGTTTTGGTAACCACTTTAACCAAAAGAATGGCGGAAGAGTTGACCAAATATTTAACAAAAGTTTCCATTCGTTGCCGTTACATTCATTCTGATGTTGATACTTTGGAACGTGTGGAAATCATGCAAGATTTACGTAAAGGTTTGTTTGATGTATTAATTGGAGTAAACTTACTTCGTGAAGGTTTAGATTTACCAGAAGTTTCATTAGTTGCGATTTTGGATGCTGATAAAGAAGGATTTTTAAGAAGTCATCGTTCACTAACACAAACTGTTGGACGTGCCGCTCGAAATGTAAATGGAAAAGCTATTATGTATGGCGATAAAATCACGGCATCGATGCAAAAAACCATTGATGAAACGAATTACCGTCGTGAAAAACAAATGAATTACAATACCCAACATGGAGTTGAACCACAAGCATTGAATAAAAGTTTGGGAAGTGCTTTAGCAGGAAATTCGGTTTCGACACAATACTACGAAAATCAAGTTTTAAAAGCTGCCGAACCTGAAAGTTTGTACTTATCAAAACCCGAAATTGAAAAGAAAATCCGTGAAGCTAAAAAAGCTATGGAAAAAGCAGCCAAAGATTTAGACTTTATGCAAGCTGCTAAATATCGAGATGAGATAAAATCACTACAAGAGAAATTATAAAAAAAACGCAACTTTTTAAGGTTGCGTTTTTCATTCCAATCAACTATTAATTAACTAATTTCAATCAAGCGTTTTGGTTTTGGAAGCGCTTCTTCTCTCTTTGGAAGTGCCACATGCAAAACACCATTTTCATAAGTAGCGTTGATGTTTTCTGTATTTACCGTTTCAGGTAAAGTGAAGGCTCTTCTGAAAGAAGAATAACTGAACTCTTTACGAGTATATTTACCTTCAGTTTCTTCTTTTTCTGTTTTTTCTTCAGATGAAATAGTTAGCACATTGTGATCAATTTCGATATTGAAATCTTCTTTTTTCTTTCCTGGAGCAGCTAATTCTATTCCGAAACTTGTATCGGTTTCTTTGATATTTACTGCAGGAACATTGGTATTAAAATTTTGGATGCCTCCTAACCAATCTGGTTTTAATAATTCATCGATAATTGATGGAAATGGAACGGTGTTTCTTTTAATTAAGTTCATAATTTTTATATTTTAAATTAAACATTTATTAGTTATACTTCCCAAAAAACAAATTATATACCAACGCAAAAAACAAGTCAATTTGACTGATAATAAACACTTTAATATGAAATTATGGCATTTTAAGACAATTTTAACTGACGATTTTTCAGAGAAAAAACAGTAATTATTAACTAGGCTACCATCACAAAACAGCGAATTCTAATAGATGATTAACCCAAGATAAAAACTTACTTTCCTTGTAAGACAAATTTTAGTTTTGTAGATTTGAGTAAAATATGCAATTTAGTTGGAGCAATCAACCCTAAATAAGGTAGATATGTGCTATTGAATCAGACATATACATTAGTTGTGCGTAATTTTACAACAAAACGTAAAAATTAGAAATTTACTAATCATATTTATATTTTTTATAGTCTCTTGTAATAAAGACAAAAATTCAAACCTTAGAATTAAATCTATTACAAAAACTATTAACGATACTCTACTTGAAAAAAAAATATTTGATAAAAATCAAAATTTAATTTTTGAGAAACATAATCAAATCGACTTTGGAATGAAAAATAGTATAATCTATATTTCAGCCTTTGAATATGACAAAAAAAGAAACAGAAAGATTGAATATTCTGCAAATTCAAATATAGGAATTTCAATAAAAGTAGATTCTACAAATATAGCTTCAACTATATTAAAAAACACAATTAATAATTTTGACATAAGCGAAAATTCTTTTTTTAGTGTAAATCCAAAAATTAAAAATAAAAGTCAATTTAGGAATACTTTATATTCAATCAATAATGAAAATGACTTCATTAAATTTTTCAAAGAAACATTTCCGAAAAACAAAAAAAGCTACTTCGTTTATAAGTATTCTGACACTATAAAAACAAATATAAAAACTTATGTAGAAAAGGATTTTGTAATTATTGAAAGTATTAAAACTCATGATGACGATATTATTGAACACACTAAGTTATTTTCAGATAGGAATAATAAAAAAATAAAGAAACTAAAAAAGGAACGAGATAGTTGGTTAGAATATGTATATGACTCAAATGAAAATTTAATTCTTGAGAAAGAAAATGGTCAACACTATAAATATTATTATAAAAACAAATTATTAATAAAAAAAGAAATGTATCACTATGAAATTTTAGCCTTTGTTGAAGAATATTATTATGAAAATGGAATTTTAACTAAAGAAATTAAAATTAGAAAAACTAAGTCAATTTATTTTCAAGAAATACCAGAAAAACAAATAGTAAACTATACATACGAATACTATTAAAAAACTACGCACAACAAGCGTTTGGCAAGATTGCGAATTTTGTAGTAAATACACGTTTATTTCTAGCAAGAAATTTTATCTTTGATAGAAAATAATCGGTTCCGTAGTTCGCAACCTCGCCAAGCGCCGGGACGTTGGTAATAATAATAAAAAAAATGAAGAAATATTTACTTTTACTAATTGGAATTTTATTTTCATCTTGTTACACAACTTATAAAATCATACCAAAAACTCATAGTTATACTGAAAACATTAGCTTTACTATTGACAAAATAGAAGAAGGTGAAAGTATAGCAACTGGAAACGGTTCTTATAACGCCACTAGAGGAAATAAGTTTGTTTTTGTGTACATTACTTTTGTAAACAACTCAGATCAAAAACAAGAATTAAATTTTGACAACTTTAATTTACTAAATCCACGGACCAAAACTAAACATAAAGCAGAATGGGCTATGGTTGTTGGACCAATAAACATGTTTGGTAAAATTGATTCATATATTTCAAAAGGAAATGAAAAAAAAAGAAAGCTTGTTTATGTTTTTCCCGAAGATGATAAAGCCAACATGTTAATGGTAAATGACAAAATAATTGAATTAAAATATGTTAATTAACTATTGCTAACCACAGTTTGCCGCAATTGCAGCGCTTGTTACTGCTGTTTTCCATTTCATGGAAAATAAACTGACGGTATTGGATCTAACTTTCTAAAAAATTCTGCAAATCTGTTTTGGTTAGTTTTCAAACAGCAACTAACGGCAAGATGTATACCTTAAAAATCTGTTTATACCAACTCGCCATTTTTCAGTATTTAATTATGCTGCTCTTGAAAAACTTCAAGTAAATAATCAGGAGAAACCATTCGTGTTGGCGATTGTTCCATAGCTTTCAAAACACGCTTGATAGCAAACGGATTTAATCCCATGTTGATGCCTATTTCGTGTATTTTGATTTGTTCTCTTTCGTGCAAAACGCCATCGCAATGCATCAAAAGTGCCAATCTATAAAATTGCTGAATGCGTTCAAATTCACTTTTGATTATTTCACTTCGGTTTTCTTCATGAAAAAGTTGTTTCAACTCGTCTTTGTTTACGCCAAGTTCTATCGCAATTATCGAAAGAAACATGTATTCTCTTTCGTGCAATTCGCCATCTACAATTGCAAATGCAATCATGTCTGCTAATAAACTTAATTTTTGTTCCTTAGTGTTCATCAAAATGATTATTTTTAGCTAAAATATAATTAATTGTTAAATTCTAAAAATTAATTCGCTTGAAATTCATTTTAACCCTTTTATTTGGAATCTTATTTTGCAGTTCAAATGCGCAAGAAAGCACTGCTAGTAAGCAAGTTTCTTCTTTTTCAATAGAAGCACCACAATTAAATACAACTAAGAAAATTTGGGTGTATTTGCCAAAAGAATACAGCACAAATCCAAAGAAAAAATATCCTGTAATCTACATGCACGATGGTCAAAACCTATTTGATACCAAAACATCCTACGTTGGTGAATGGAATGTTGATGAAACCTTAGACAGCATTTCGGCACAAGTAATCGTTATTGGTATCGAACACGGCAACGAAAAACGAATGGAAGAATTAACACCTTTCAAACACCAAAAGTATGGCGGAGGAAATGCCGATAATTATTTAGACTTTATTGTTCAAACATTAAAACCTTATGTTGACAAAACCTACAGAACCAAAATCAATGCTAATAACACAGCGATTTTCGGAAGTTCACTTGGTGGATTAGTTTCGTTTTATGGTGCATTAAAATATCCTAAAATCTTTGGAAAAGTAGGTTGCTTCTCGCCTTCCTTTTGGTTCAACAGAAAAGAAATTTTCGAACTAATGGAGCAAACTAAAACATTCAAAACCAAAATCTATTTCCTGTGTGGCGACAACGAAGGAGACGAAGATATGGTTCGCGATTTAAACAATATGGAAATCCAAGTCAATACCAAACGTTGTGAATGTAAAATGCTAAACAAAAAAATTATTGTAAAAGACGGACAACACAACGAAAAATTATGGCGTGAAGGTTTCAAAAAAGCGTACCTTTGGCTGTTTTAAAAACTGTATAGTGTAGAATTGTATATTGTATACTGAAATGCTACAATAGACAAGAAAACATTATACAACAATACATTATACATTAAAAAACATGAACAACAACGATATTTTTAAAAAACTACGTGTAGCATTAATGCTTCGTGACGACCAAATAGAAGAAATCTTAAAGCTAGTAGATTTCAGAATGTCTAAAGGTGAAATTGGTAACTTTTTTAGAAGTGAAGACCATCCTAAATTTATGGAATGTGGCGATCAAGTATTGCGTAATTTCCTAAACGGATTGGTAATTCACTTACGTGGAACAAAAGAAAATCCGAAGAATCCTATGGATGTAATTGCAATTCACAAAAAAGAAGCGCAACCAAAAGAATTTAAAAAACCAGAAGGAACTGCTCCGAAAAAAGAGTTTAAACCAGGTGATTTCAAGAAAAAACCAGCTTTAAAACCAAACTTCAAAGACAAAAAGCCTACTAAAAAAATCGAAATTGTAGAGAAAGTACAATACAAAAACGGTAAGACTAAAAAGGATTAAATTATAGATTTGTAACTTATGTAACAAAGTATATAATCTATAAAGCGTACCTTTATCATATAATAATCAACTAATTAACTTATTATGAAAAAAAATATGGGTACAGCAGATAAAATAATCCGATTGATTGTTGCTGCAGTTTTAGCTTTCTTATTCTACAACGGAACAATTACAGGAACTTTAGGAATCGTAGCTGTCGTTGTAGCGGCAGTTTTTGCTCTAACCAGTTTAGTAAGTTTCTGTCCGTTATACACTTTATTAGGAATCAATACTTGTTCGGTTAAGAAATAAATTCCAATCAAAAAACAAAAAAATCCCGAGCATTACCCTCGGGATTTATATTTATTTATAATTGGACTAAAGTCCTTTTCAATTTATTATGAAAGCGCTTTTTGAACTTGGTCAGCTGCTTCTTGAAATTGAACAGCAGATAAAATTGGCATTCCAGAATTATCGATTAATTCTTTAGCAATTTCTGCATTTGTTCCTTGTAACCTTACAATGATTGGCACATTGATTGCGTCACCCATATTTTTGTAAGCATCAACAACTCCTTGAGCAACACGGTCGCAACGAACGATTCCACCAAAGATGTTAATTAAAATAGCTTTCACGTTTGGATCTTTTAAGATAATTCTAAAAGCTAATTCCACACGTTTTGCATCTGCAGTTCCACCAACGTCTAAGAAGTTTGCTGGCTCAAAACCTGCATATTTAATCAAATCCATTGTTGCCATTGCTAATCCAGCACCGTTTACCATACAACCTACAGTTCCGTCAAGGTCAACATAGTTCAATCCAGCTTCTTTAGCTTCAACTTCAATTGGATTTTCTTCTCTAACGTCACGCATTTCAGCATAAACTGGCTGACGGTATAAAGCGTTATCGTCAATATTTACTTTGGCATCAACTGCCATAATTTTATTATCAGATGTTTTTAAAACTGGGTTAATTTCAAACATTGATGAATCAGAACCAATGTAAGCATTGTATAATGAGTCAACAAATTTCACCATTTCTTTAAAAGCATTTCCAGAAAGTCCTAAGTTAAAAGCAACTCTTCTTGCTTGAAAACCTTGTAAACCAACTTGAGGATCAATTTCTTCTGTAAAAATTAAATGTGGTGTGTGTTCTGCTACTTCTTCGATATCCATTCCACCTTCAGTAGAATACATAATCATATTTCTTCCTGTAGCTCTATTCAATAAAATTGACATATAGAATTCAGAAGTTTCACTTTCACCAGGATAATAAACATCTTCAGCAATCAAAACTTTGTGAACCGTTTTTCCTTCTGGTGGAGTTTGTGGAGTGATTAGTTGCATTCCAATGATTTGCTCTGAAATTTCAGTAACTTGTTCTAAGTTTTTAGCCAACTTAACACCGCCACCTTTTCCTCTTCCACCTGCGTGAATTTGAGCTTTGATAACATACCATTGCGTACCTGTTTCAGTAGTCAATTGTTTTGCAGCAGCAACCGCTTCTACAGGATTATTAGCAACAATTCCACGTTGAACGCGTACACCGTATTTTGCTAGAATTTCTTTACCTTGATATTCGTGTATATTCATAAGTATTAGTTTGTCGTTTAAAAAGTTTCACAAAAGTAATTAAATAGAATGAAACCAAAAAGAAATGTATATCAATTTAGTAACTTTATTTTAGAAATAATTAGGAGCGAATGGCTTGGTTTTTTTCGATAATCCATTTTCCTGCTACGGAACTCGCTTTTTTTATACAGTTGCCTTCGAGTACCTCAAGCAACAATATAAAAAAGAGCTTAAACAATTCCAGTATCAGGGCTAGTTTGTTATGGTATTGAAAAAAATTTAATGCAAAAATTACCAAATTCGTAGAAATGTTAAACCAATTTGAATTCCTTATTTGATGAGCTATATTTGCAAAAGTTATGAGTTACAAGTAAAAAATATTTGATAGTAAACTTTTAAACTCATAAACTTTTAAACTTTTAAACTAAAAAAATCATGCAACCAAAAGAGTTACTTGCGCTTGCCGAAGAATTTGGCAGTCCGTTGTACGTTTATGACGCTACAACCATTGAGCATCAGTATAACCGTTTGACAGCTGCATTTTCTAAGGTGGAAAACCTTCGAATTAATTATGCGATGAAAGCTTTGTCAAACATTACGATTTTGAAGTTGCTGAAGAAGTGTGGCTCTGGTTTAGACACTGTTTCTTATCAAGAAGTACAACTTGGTTTACACGCTGGTTTCACTCCAGACAAAATTATATTTACACCCAACGGCGTTTCCTTTGAAGAAATTGAAGAAGTTGCCAAACTTGGTGTTCAAATCAATATTGATAATCTTTCTGTTTTAGAACATTTTGGAGCAAAATACCCAAAAGTTCCAGTTTGTATTCGTATCAATCCACACGTAATGGCTGGTGGAAATGAGAATATTTCTGTTGGTCATATTGATAGTAAATTTGGGATTTCAATTTATCAAATTCCACACGTTTTGCGTATTGTTGAAAATACTAAAATGCACATCAACGGAATTCACATGCACACAGGTTCCGATATTTTAGATATTGAAGTGTTCTTGTATGCTGCCGAAATTCTATTTGACGCGGCAAAACAATTTAAAGAACTTGATTTTCTAGATTTTGGTTCAGGATTCAAAGTTCCTTACAAAAAAGGCGACATCGAAACCAACATCGAAGAACTTGGAAAAAAATTAACAAAACGTTTTCTAGCTTTCGAAAAAGAATATGGAAGAACGTTAACGCTTGCTTTCGAACCCGGAAAATTCCTTGTAAGTGAAGCTGGATTTTTCTTAGCCAAAGTGAATGTAGTAAAACAAACCACCTCAACAGTTTTCGCTGGAATTGACAGTGGTTTCAATCATTTAATTCGTCCAATGTTTTATGGTTCGCAACACATGATTGAAAACATTTCTAATCCAAAAGGAAAAGAACGTTTTTACACCGTTGTAGGTTACATCTGCGAAACCGATACGTTTGCTAACAACAGAAGAATTGCCGAAATAAAAGAAGGTGATGTTTTATGCTTTAAAAATGCTGGAGCTTATTGCTTCTCAATGGCATCGAACTACAACTCACGCTTTAAACCAGCAGAAGTTTTATGGAAAGATGGAAAAGGTCATTTAATTAGTAAAAGAGAAGCTTTTGAAGATTTGATTAAGAATCAAGTTGTGGTTGAAGTTTAAAAGCCACGAATTTCAAAAATTGTCAAAATTTCATATTTGAAAAAATTCCACTAATTAATTTTAGTGGAATTTTTATTTTAATACAATAGACGTTTTTTTAATCATTCTGCGTGATTTGAAATTTAAATTTGTATTTTTGGTTTAGCTTTGTTTTTGGGCACGGATTGCAAATGTGTGCTATCGAGATTAAACCTTATTAAAAGTGAACAGTCTAAACAAATATTTAAATTATATTTTATGAGATTATTTATATTTTTTGCATTGTTATTTTTCTCGTGTAACAAAGACAACAGTACAGAACAAACTTCTCTTGCGGCATCTAGAATAACAAAGACTGTTAGTTATAACAATATTAATGTTGATGTTGTAATAGACAAACCAGCATTAAATGAAGTTGATGCCTTGTTAGTGTTTCACGGAACTGTTCAATATGACTCCAACTTAATGACTGCAGCCAATACAACTCTAGATAAATTCAAAGGTATTTTAGATAGAAATGATATGATGATTGTAAGTGTTGCATATCCTCAAGAAAATGTTTTATTTGGCGATAATATTGTTCAAGGCGAAGCTGCTTTGTTATGGTTGAAAAATAAAGCAAGCCAAGAATTAGGAATAACTGTAAAAAAAATATTCTTAGGCGGACACTCTCAAGGAGGATATATGGTAACAAGACTAAATACAATGCATCAAACAAATGGTGTTATTGCCAATGCGCCAGGTCCATTAAACCTTGTTTATAGATGTCAATTGGAGGAAAATGGACAAATCCAATCGGGTGCTGTTTGTAATAAACTTAAAAATGTTTATGGAACGACAACAAACAATCCTAATGCCTACTTTCAAAGATCATTACTTAATTTCACAAATGGATTCAAGTCTGACATTTTATTTGTACAAGGATTAAATGACTCACCTATTCAAATGTATTCTTGGCCAACTTTTAAACAAGATGTGCTAAGTTGTACAAATTGTCAAAATAGTCAGTTTGTTGAGATTGTTGGTGGTGAACACGCCTCTCTATTTGAAAGTCCAACGGCTAAGACTGAATTTAATAACTTTATTAATAGTCATTAATAATAGACCTTCAACTAACATCGTTTAATGAAATTGCCTAAATCGATATTTATTGAAATTGAGTTCCAAATAACTAATCCATACTGATATAGATAAAAAATTTCAACTAATATTTTTGATGGAATTTTTATTTTTAATGTAAAGGACGTTTTTTAATCATACTGTGTGATTTGAAGTTTAAATTTGTATTTTTGGTTTGACTTTGTTTGTGGGCACGGATTGCAAATCCGCGCTATCGGGATAGAAAATAATTGGTTCCTAATTTCGCAAACTCGCCAAGCACAGAAACGTTAGCGAATATTTTCGAGCTACGAAAAGCAAAAAAATGAAAAAAGTTATTGTAATATTTATTATTGGATTAATTTTAGTTTCGTTCAAAAATGAAAAAAACAACAGAGATAATTTTTCATTAATTGGAACTTATGAATTTAAAACTGAAAACAAAATTGAAAATCACTTCATAGTTATTGACACTTTAAATGGCAAATTAGTTGGAAAATATTACGGAACTGAAAATGGAAGTGGACACGGAATTTTTTTCTATGAAAACGAAATGAAAAACTTGAGCATAATAGAAAATATTATTAGGTTTGAAATTGAGCATCGAAAATTATTTGTAAAAACACGATTCAAAATAGTAAAGCAAAAAAGCAAAAATGAAGAATCAGTAGGACTTTCAAAAACAACACTAAATTATCAAGGTAAAATATTAAAAGATGGTTTTGAATTTAAGTGTGAATCAAAATATGAAGATTGTTGGCAAAAAGAAATGATTTTCACAAAAACAGCTAAATATAAAAACCTTAACTAAAATTAGTAAAAAATTATTTTAATGCAACGGACGCTTTTTAATCATTCCGCCTTTGGTGTCTTTTATGGAATGTTGCACTACGAAGGCTTCTTCGTCAATTTTATCAATTTCTAGTAATAATCTTGTTACTTCTAGACGAGTTACAACGCAAAAAAGGATTTTATTTTCGTTAAAATTCACACCTGTTTTTCCATAACCGCTTTCTGAATTGTAAACTGTTACTCCACGACCTAAATTATCGATTATGGCTTGTTTGACTTCGCTTGCGTTTCTTGAAACTATGGTTACGCCAATGTATTCTTCAATACCATTAATAATGAAATCAACTGTTTTAGATGCTGCAAAATAAGTCAACATCGAATACATTGCGGTTTCAACACTAACTAACAAAGCTGAAAAGGAAAACAAAATCACATTAAAAACCGAAATAAAATCACCAACAGACAAACTCGTTTTTTTACTTACATAGATTGCTAAAACTTCAGTTCCGTCAATGACTGCGCCACCACGAATGGCGAAACCAATTCCGGCACCGAGAAAAAATCCTCCAAAAACAGATATTAATAATTTATCAGTTGTAATAGCTGGCAAAGTGATGAAATGTACCAAAAGTGATAATGCTAAAATAGCTAAAGCACTTTTAACTGCAAATTCCATTGATATTTGCTTAGCTCCAATAATGATGAAAGGTAAATTGATTAAAACAATCAAAATTGACAATTCAATACCTGTTATAATCTCTGATAGTAGAGACAATCCCATAGCACCTCCATCTAGAAAATTATTTGGTAAAAGAAACTCTTTTAGTCCAATGGTAGCCAAAACAACACCAATACTTATCAAGATAAAATCTTTTATATGACGTGTGTAAACTAATTGTGGAACTCTACCGCTTTTTCTAACTAAGGCATCAAATATCAATTTCATACTTTTTCATTTTAGCACAAGTTACTAAATTTTGTATCGAATGAAAAGTGATGTTAGAATTTTTAACAGTACTTTAGTTTTTAGTAAAAAGTTCTGTCAATACTTCACTTTTAGTGCTGTTTGGCATCGTTATTTTTAGCAATTGTGATACCGTTGGAGCAATTTGAGTAATCAATTTCTTATCATGTGAAGCACCTTTTTTGATGTGCCATCCGTAAAAAATGACCGGAACATGAGTATCATAAGAATAAGGTGATCCATGAGTTGTACCAGTAACTCCATATTCCATATAACCTGGTTTGTAAACAAAATACAATTCACCATTTTGTGTTGGATCATAGCCTTTTGAAATAAATCCTAGCAATTCATCATTTGGAGATGAAGCTAAAATTTCTTCTTCTGTATAAACTCGTTTTACATACTCTTTTGTGTATAAAAAATCTTTGAATGATTGCTTTACTTTAGTAAAATCTAATCCTTTAGTTTTTATTAAATCTTTATCAAAAAACACATTAAAACTATCATATTTCAGTATCAAATCTTCCCCAAAAGTAGCTTTAGAAAAGTCTTTTAAATCACTTGAAACGTTTTTATAATTGATATTATTTACTTGGTATTTGTTATCTTTTAAATGAGTGACATTTTCTGCTCCAGCATGATCTGCAGTTAAGAAAACCAAATAATTATTTTTACCAATGGTTTCATCTAAATAGTTTAAGAACTCTGCAATAGTTTGATCTAATCTTAAATAAGTATCTTGAATTTCAATAGAACGCGGACCAAAAGTGTGACCTATGTAATCTGTTGAAGAAAAGCTAATTGCCAAAAAATCTGTTACTTCATCTTTTCCTAATGCTTCTTTTTCGATGGCTCTTTTGGCAAAATCAACAACTAAATTATTTCCATAAGGACTAACTCTTAAAACTCCTGCGTCATTATTATCAAGCATTTCTTTCATATTATATGGAAAGAATGGTGTTTTTTTATACAATTTTCCTTCATACGGATTATCATCTGGAAGACTTTCGTTATAGATTTCTTTCGACTTTAATAAATCCCAACCTTTATTTGCATAAGCGATATAATTCTTCTCTTTATTAAAATCATCAGCCCAAGTTGGAAGTTTTTCACCATAGTAAGAACTCGAAATAAACTCGCCAGTTTTGGTATACCAAAAAGCCCAATCAGCAAAATGTCCAGCAGGAAGAATGGCACCTCTATCTTTTATACTAATTCCAATAACTTTTCCTTTAAAATTTGTAGCCAATTTCAATTCGTCTGTAATTGTAGTGCTTTGCAAATTTCTTGGCGACATTTTTCCTTCGGTTTCTGTACCAGGAACTAATGTTGAAACCGTTGCATCATCTGTACAATACACTTCTTTTTTTAAAGTTCTGTGAAACCATTCGTTACTTACAATTCCGTGCATTGATGGTGTTGTTCCTGTGTAAACAGAAGCATGTCCTGGTGCAGTATAAGTTGGCATATAATTATAATGAGCATTATGAAAAGTATAACCTTTATTCATCAACCGCTTGAAACCATTTTTAGAAAAATCGCTTTCAAAACGATATAAGTATTCCATTTTCATTTGATCGACAACAATTCCGACTACTAATTTTGGACGTTCTTGAGCTTGGATTTTTAATGAAATAAAAGAAAGAAAAACTAAAAGGAATAACTTTTTCATGATAGATAATTTGTGCAAAAGTAAGTAATAGAAAGTGATTGTTTATGAATAAACCATTAAGAAATACTAAAAACTACTAGCTTCTTTTTTTGCTTTTTCAAACTCTTCTACAATATCATTAATAATGGTTTCAACAGGCTTTATATCGTGAATTAATCCAGCAATTTGACCTATTTCTAGTTCTCCTTCAATTAAATCACCTTCAAACATTCCGCGTTTAGCTCTTCGTTTTCCAAGAAGCGTTTCCAAATCTTCTTTGGTTGGACATTTGGCGTACAATTCTTGCAAATCGTTATAAAACTTGTTCTTAATTAAACGAACTGGAGCTAATTCTTTTAAGGTTAATTGTGTTTCACCTTCACCAGTTTCAATAACTGTTTTCTTAAAATTATCGTGTGCAGAACTTTCTGTGGAAGCCACAAAACGACTTCCCATTTGAACTCCGTCTGCACCAAGAACCATTGCTGCTAACATTCCACGACCTGTTGCAATTCCACCAGCAGCAATTAATGGTATAGTAATATTTTCTTTCACCATCGGAATTAAAGTCAACGTAGTTGTTTCTTCTCTTCCATTGTGTCCGCCAGCTTCAAATCCTTCTGCAACTACTGCATCTACACCAGCTTCTTGTGCTTTAAGAGCAAATTTTGAACTACTCACAACATGAACTACTGTAATTCCGTTGGCTTTTAAATGTGATGTCCAAGTTTTTGGGTTTCCTGCTGATGTGAAAACTATTTTTACACCTTCTTCAATAATTATCTGAATGATTTCTTCAATATTGGGATACAACATTGGAACATTTACACCAAAAGGTTTGTCCGTTGCTTTTTTGCATTTTTGAATGTGTTCTCGCAAAACATCTGGATACATTGAACCTGCGCCAATTAATCCTAATCCGCCAGCATTACTCACAGCACTTGCTAATTTGTAACCAGAATTCCATATCATTCCACCTTGAATAATTGGATATTGTATATTGAAAAGTTGTGTAATTCTATTCATTGAATCGAAATTCAGAAATTAATTTTTGATGATTTTTCCTTGAAGTACTTTTTCTGAAGTTGAAATTGTAAAGTAATAAATTCCAGCATTTAAGCTTTCTAATGAAAGATTTTGAATCGGATTATCAATATTTTTTGACAAAACTAATTGCCCTAAATTATTATAAAATCTTACTGATGAACCAAGAACAACATCTGGCGAAACAAAAGTTATATTATCATTTGTAGGATTTGGGAAAAATTGAAATTGCTCAATTTGATTTTCACCAACAGTAAGAAGAGCGTTTTGTAAAGCCAATTGAAAATCTGGAATTCCATAGCCAAATTGCGAGGTAGGATTGGTAAATCTATCTGCAGATTGTTTTACAAAATTTACAACTTGTTGATTAGTAAGATTGGGAACGGCTTGCCAAAAACTTGCAATCATACCTGCCATAACTGGACAAGAAAATGATGTTCCGCTTGCTGTTACTATATCACCATTTGTATTAGAAAGCGTTGTTGCTTGACCTTTAGCCATAACATCGGGTTTTACTCTTCCGTCAAAAGATGGTCCAATAGAGCTAAAAGTAGCATAAGTTTCGTCAAACCTTACTGCACCAACTGCAAGTACATTTGTAGCTTCAGCTGGAACTCCTATATGTGGATTGGCTGAACTACCAGAATTACCAGCACTTGCTAGCACAACCATTCCTTTAGAAAAAGCAATATTAGCACCTTTAGAAGCAAAAGCAATATTTCCAGTCATTTGAGAGTACGTATGACTGTAATTAGGATTATCGTATCCAAAATATCCTAGTGAACTTGTTATAATATCGGCTCCTAACCTATCTGCTTCTTCTGCAGCTTCCACCCAATAACTTTCTTCAACTGGATTTTCTTCAGAAACATCTTCTGTTACAAATAAATAATATTGAGCATCTGGAGCTGTTCCTACCAGTTGACCATCTGTAAATCCACCCATACATGAGAGCACTAATGTACCATGATTGTGTAAAGAGTAAACATTTGTATTTTGACTAACATAATTATATCCGCCAAGTATTAAATTATTGTTGAATAGTCTTTGAAAAGGTTGCGCCGTATTCACATTTAAAAAACCAGAATCTAAAACTGCAATTATTTTACCAGTTCCAGTATAATTTGCTTGATGCAACAAATGTCCGTTAAGCATTTCTATTTGATTGGCTGAATTTCCATAAGCAAAAGTTGTTTGCACATTCATTTGCTTATTGACTGGTTTGTTCTTTTTTGGGGTTGCAGTTCTTGCGTTGAGAGAATTATCTGCAAAAACTATCTGACTTACAAAAGGAAGACTTTCTAAAGCGTTAATATCGGTTTCTGTTCCTCTCACATGAACACAATTTAGCCATTTTGATTTAGCTTTTACAGTAATTCCTGTAGCTGCATCAACTTGATCTATGTATGTTTGTGCAACTGGAACATCGTTTACATTTAATGCTATTCCTTGAGCCGCTCTTCTATCTAATGCTCTTTGGGTTAACATCGTTAACGGATTATTCAAATAAGTTTGTGCATTTGGTTTATCATTAAAATAAACCCATGCATCTTCTTGGGAAAAAGAGGCAAATGACACAAAAAAAGCAATTAATAGTAGGATTTTCTTCATAGCTTTTATTTTTTGAAAGTACTAAATTACGAAATTACTCCCGAACCAACTAATTCATCTTCAATATTCCATGCAACAAATTGTCCTTCTGTGATTGCCGATTGTGGTTGGTCGAAGTAAACATAAAGTCCGCTTTTAAATTGATATAAGGTTGCTTGTTGCAATTCTTGTCTATAACGAATACGAGCCATTACTTTCATTGACTCGCCATTTTTAAGTTTTAAATCTTCTCGTATCCAATGAATTTGAGATGAATTTACTTTCAAAGCTTTCTTAAACAAACCAGGATGATTGTGTCCTTGTCCAGTATAAATCGCATTAGATTTTACATCTGTAGCTATAATAAACAAAGCTTCTTTTGTACCACCAACATTTAATCCTTTTCGTTGACCGATTGTGAAATAATGTGCACCTTGATGTTTTCCAACAACTTTTCCGCTTTCTGAATTATATTTAATTGATGTTGATTCAAAAATTAGTTCTTCTTCTAAAGAATTAAAAGTAGGTTTTGAAGTGTTGTAAATTTTGCTATCTGCTGGAATTTCATAAATCAAACCTTCTTTTGGTTGTAATTGTTGTTGCAAAAATTCTGGTAAACGCACTTTTCCTATAAAGCAAAGTCCTTGAGAATCTTTCTTTTCTGCAGTAACCAAATCCAATTGCATAGCTATTTCTCTAACTTGAGGCTTAGTTAATTCACCAATTGGAAATAAAGATTTAGCTAATTGTTCTTGAGATAATTGACAAAGAAAATAAGATTGGTCTTTGTTATCATCTTTACCTGAAAGTAATTGATAAACAGGTTTACCATCGACTTCAATTTCTCCTTTTCTGCAATAATGACCTGTTGCCACAAAATCGGCACCAAGTGTTAGCGCAATTTTCATGAAAACATCAAATTTTATCTCACGATTACAAAGAACATCTGGATTTGGAGTTCGTCCGTTTTCATATTCTTTGAACATGTAATCGACAATCTTTTCTTTGTATTGTTCGCTTAAATCTACTGTTTGAAATGGAATTCCGAGTTTTTCGGCAACTAAAAGTGCATCGTTACTGTCTTCCAACCATGGACATTCGTTAGATATCGTAACAGAATCATCGTGCCAATTTTTCATAAAAAGACCGATTACTTCATAGCCTTGCTCCTTTAAAAGATAAGCAGCTACACTTGAATCTACACCACCAGAAAGTCCAACAACTACACGTTTCATTTAATTGATTTAATTTTAATGCAAATTTACATTAATAAAAACAAAAAAAGTATATGCTTTAATTGTTAAAACATATACTTTGGTAAATATTATTTATTATTAAATTATCTATCTTCCTCTCGAGTCATTGGTTTTTTGACAAACTTTCTAACCTTCTGTTTGCTCATATTTTCCTTTACTCTTTTTCCATTTTTGAAAAACTCCCAAATACCTTCTTTTTTTCCATTGACAAAATTTCCTTTTGCCATAACAACATTATCAGAACTTCTAAAGACCGAAGGACCATCGAATTCGCCATTTTTATAGTTACTTTCTTCAATGATGATTCCGGTTTCTGTATATTTTTTGTAGGCTCCATTTTTAACACCAGCAGTATAATTGCATTCTTCAGCAATTTTACCACTTACATAAAACACTTTTCTTAAGCCATCTAACTTTCCGTTTTTGTAAAATTCTTGAGTCATAAGTTGAGGCGAATCTTCATGATAATATTTCCACTCGCCTTCATATTTTTTATTTACTACTTTACCTTCACTAACTTTGTTTCCTTTTTGGTTGTAGAAAATAGTGTAGCAAGAATTATCTTTTACATTAAACTCTCTTGTGGCTATTACGGTTCCATCTTTTGTATCATCATAAAATTTGAATATTCCTGTTTCTTTTCCATGATTGAATGTTCCTTCATATCTGGGACGTTTAGATTCTTCGTAAATACCTTTCCATGTTCCATGCTTTTTACCTTTTTCATCTAACTTATTGATATCTTGAGCAAAAATTGAAACAGTAAAAAATAAAGCTAACAATATGTATTTCATATATTTTATTATTTATTGACTATATAACTAATTTATTATTGAATTATTATAGCAAATGTAATTCCAAAATAGCTTAGTGCAAAAATATTATTTGTAAATTAAATTATTTGCATACTTTTGTTGTTGATTATTAGTATGTAAGAAAACAACATTAAATAAATTATGAAACAACTATCTATTCTAAAAAGTTCAATTTTAATCGTATTTTTTTTATCCATTTCAACTTTTTTTGTAAGTTGTAGTCAAGAAGATGATATTAATGCAAAAAAATTAAGTATTTCTGGTTTTGTTCAATCAAAGTCAAATTTAACTTCACTAGGTGTGGCATTAGAAAGAACTAATTTACTTGCAACTTTAAATGGCGATACAAAATATACTCTTTTTGCTCCAACCAATGAAGCTTTTGATGCGTTTTTATTAGCCAATGGTTTTGCAAACATTAATGCTGTTCCTACAACAACTTTAAGAGAAATTCTTTTAAATCATGTGGTAACTCAAGTAAAAACTGCAAATGATTTGCCATTCACTGGATATGTAAAAACATTAGCTGTAGGAAATGTATCTGACAACAACTTGAGTTTATTTGTAAACAAAACTAATGGTGTTGTTTTAAATGGTATCTCTGAAGTTACTGCAGCAAATAACTATGTAAGTAATGGAATTGTTCACGTTGTTGATGCTGTAATTGGATTACCTACAATTGTCACCCATATTAATGCAAATCCAAATTTTAACACATTATCAAGTTTATTAACTACAACTGGTCAACCGGATTATATTACTACATTATCTGGTTCTGGAGCATTTACTTTATTTGCGCCATATAATACTGCATTGGTAGCTTTAAACAATGAATTACCTGGTGGAGTTGCTGCATTAACCTCTGCACAATTAACAACAGTATTAAATTATCATGTCGTAACTGGTAATAAATTGGCTTCCGATTTATCTGAAGGAGAAATTTTAACAACACAAGCAACACCTCAATTTGTTAAAGTTTTATTGAGTACTGGTCCTAAATTAAAAGATTCTAATAACCGAAATTGTAGCATCATCATCACTGATATTCAATGTACCAATGGAGTAATACATGTATTAAGTCAAGCATTACGTCCAACCTTATAATATAAATTAACTATATATTTAAAGCTGTCAAATAATTTGACAGCTTTTTTTTTGTTAAAATAATATTTTATAAGAAAAATACTATAAACAAATCAATGAATCTATGTATTTTGTTTAACTTTTATATAATTAAAATAAACAAATACCTCGAACATTTACAAAAAAAACACACAACTTATTGACTTTAAAGGTTAAACAAAAAAGTTAAACATATTAAAAATTTTAATTTTTTGTTTAATCATTTTGTTACTTAGCTAAACAAAATAACTTTAAATAAAAAATCATTATGAAAACAAACAAAACCAAATTAATCGCAATCTTTGCCTTTTTAGTATTAATGCTAACTTCTTGTAGCGATGATGACAATCCTCAGCCAACAGTTGACAATACAATTACAGGTATTGCTTCAAAAGCAAGTGATTTAACATTATTAGTAAAAGCACTTAAAAAAGCAGATTTAGCTGCTACTTTACAAGGTGCTGGACCTTTCACCGTTTTTGCCCCAACAGATCAAGCATTTATTAATGCAGGATTAACTGCAACTGTTATTGATAATTATCCTACAGCTGACATTCCTGCACTTAGACAAATTTTATTAAATCATGTTGTGAACGGTTCGGTTCAGTCTACTGGATTAACGAATAATTCTTACATCAAAACTTTAGCAAAAGGAACTGCATCAACAACAAACACATTAAGTATGTATGTTAATACTACATCTGGTGTGAGATTGAATGGCATGTCATCAGTAATCACAACAACAGCTGGTTCAACATTCAATATCATTGCAACAAATGGTGTAATTCACAAAGTTGATGCTGTTATCACTCTTCCAACTATTATTACACATGCAGCTGCAAATCCAGCATTTTCAACTCTGGTAACCGTTGTTACAAGTACAGCAACAAATGGAAATGGATTTGGAGATCAAACAGCAGTTGCTGCTGCTTTATCAAATACTACAACTAAAACCGTTTTTGCTCCAACAAATGCTGCCTTTACTGCAGCTACTACTGGTTCTGGATTTGCAGTAGGTGCAACTCCAGCACAAGTATCTAAAGTATTACAATATCATGTAACAACAGCAGGAAATGTATTAGCAGGTAGTCTAACTAATGGTCAAGTGGTTCCAACTATTACAAGTCCAGTTCAAAATCTTACTATCGATTTGACAGCTGGTGCTAAAATTTCGGATACTACTCCAGTAAAAGCGAATATCATTGTAACGGATGTTCAATGCTCAAATGGTGTAATACATGCGGTTGACAAAGTATTACAACCTACATTATAATTTATCCTATTTATAAAAACAAAAAACCCAATCAAAATTGATTGGGTTTTTTTATATTATTTCTTATTTAATTTCTTTTGTTCTTCTGCTTGTTCCATCATTTCTCTCATCTTTCTTTGGAACTTACTTTCAGTTTTTGGTTTAGTTTTATTCTCTTGAATTTGTGCATGAATCTTATCACTATCAATAAAATATTTCTTGATAACTAACATAATTCCGATAGTAATTAAGTTAGAAATAAAGTTATATAAACTCAATCCTGAACCGTAGCTGTTGAAGAAAATCAACATCATGATTGGTGAAAGATAAATCATTACTTTCATGATTTTACCCATGTCTGGCATACCTTCTTGTTGTGGTTGTGCCATAGCTTGATCGCCTGAAGTCATTTTCATATAGAAGAAAATAGCTATTGCAGCCAAAATTGGAAACAAACTCACGTGATCACCATATAATGGAATGTTGAATGGTAATTTGAAAATTTGGTCAAATGATGATAAATCTTCTGCCCAAAGGAATCCTTTTTGTCTTAACTCAATTGCAGATGGGAAAAACTGGAATGAAGCATACATAAACGGCAACTGAATCAATGCTGGTATACAACCAGCCATCGGATTTACTCCAGCTTTGTTGTACAATTTCATTGTTTCTTGTTGTTTCTTCATTGGATCTTTTGCAAATTTCTCGTTAAGCTCTGTAATTTCTGGACGCAATACTTTCATCTTTGCTTGTGACAAAAACGACTTGAAAGTAATTGGCGACATTGCAATCTTGATAATGATTGTAAATACAATAATGGCAATTCCTAATCCCATGAATGAACTCAAGAATCCGAAAAGTGGAATGAAAATTAGTTTGTTTATCCATCCAAAAATTCCCCAACCTAATGGAACGATGTCTTCGATATTTTTATCGTATTTATTCAACAACTTATAATCCGTTGGACCATAATACCAATTCATTTTATAATCTAACTCACCATTTTTGAATGCTAATGGTAAAGTAGTTTTAAATTGTTTTGTGAAAACAGTATCGATTTTATCATCATTAACTAAATCTGTTGAGCTAACTTTTACATTCTCGATTGGAGTTTGCGATAATAAAATTGAACTAAAAAAGTGTTGTTTGTAAGCGATAAAAGTTGCTTTTTCTAAGGTTTCATCTTCTTGTTTTCCTAAACCTGCATAATCTACTTTTCCGTCGTTTTCAAAATAGATTTCAGCATAACGGTTTTCGTAAGAAACACTTTTCTCGTTTCTGTAGGTTTTCAAATCCCATTGCAAATCGGCTGCTTTTGAAGTATTTAAAACTTTACTTAATCCTTGAGAACGAACGTCAAAATCTAACATATAATCGTTAGCTTTCAACACATATTTGTATTCTAAAAACTCGTTTGCTCCTGATTTTAACTTCATGGAAAGAATTTGATCGTTTCCATTTTTAGTTAAAGTTGGTTCGAAGAATAAATCTTTAGTGTTTAAAACTCTATTGTCTTTGGTTTGAAGTTCAAGATTGAAATTAGCGTTATTATTTTTAATTAATTCAACTAATTGTCCTGAATTCTTTTCGAATTTCTTGTAGTTTTTTAGAACTGCTTCAGCAATATATCCACCTTTATTAGCGATTTTTAAAGTCACCAATTCGTTTTCAATTGTCGTAAAACTTTCTTTTGCTGATGGCAATGTCGCCGAATAAGCAAAACTTCCTAAAGCTCCACTAAGTTTTTGAAGTTTTACCGTATCACTTACTGTAGTATCTACAACCGTTTGTAAAACTTGTTTTGTAGCAACTTCCTTAGCTTTTTTGGCTTTATCAATTTTTTCTTGCTTGATTTTTTGGGCTTGTTCTTCTTGTGCAGTCTTTTGACCATTGTACATCATCCACATTATAATCCCGAAGATTAAGGCGAAACCAATAATCGAATTTTTGTCAAACTTCTTTTCTTCCATTACTCTTTATAATTTATACATCAGTCGCTTTTTTGACTGTTTTGTTTCCAATTTTCAAATTATTCTGAAAATTATTTTTTATTCTTTACCATTGCGGCCACAAAGCTAACAAAAATTGGCTGTGGATTGGCAACAGTACTTTTATACTCTGGATGATATTGCACACCGATAAAAAACGGATGATTTTTAATCTCTACAATTTCAACTAAACCTGTGTCTGGGTTGATTCCGGAGCTTATTAAACCTGCACTTTCTAGTTCGGCAGCATACTTGTTATTGTATTCATAACGGTGACGATGACGTTCTGAAATTTGTGTTTTACCATAAATTTGATGTGCCAAAGTTCCTTCTTTCAAATCACATTTCCATGAACCTAAACGCATTGTTCCTCCTTTGTCGGTGATGGTTTTTTGTTCTTCCATCAAGTCGATAACTGGATTGGTTGTGTTTGGATTCATTTCAGTTGAATTGGCATCGGTTAATCCTAAAATAGTTCTAGAATATTCGATAACAGCCATTTGCATTCCAAGACAGATTCCGAAAAATGGCAAATTATTTTCACGTGCGTAACGAACGGTTTCTATTTTACCTTCGATTCCTCTTTCACCAAAACCTGGAGCTACAAGAATTCCGTCGATTCCTTTTAATTTTTCTGCAACATTCTCTTTATCAATATATTCTGAATGTATGCTAATGATGTTTACTTTAGTTTCATTAGATGCACCTGCGTGAATAAATGCTTCTAAAATCGATTTGTATGAATCTTGCAATTCTACATATTTTCCAATTAAACCAACATTTATGGTATGTTTTGGATTTTTTAATCGGTGTAAAAAAGTGTTCCAGTTTTCTAAATCTGGCGTGTTTTTTTGAGGTAAATCTAATTTTTTTAGAGCCACAACATCCAAACCTTCTTCTAGCATCAACAAAGGAACTTCATAGATTGTTGAAGCGTCGATGGATTGAATAACTGCTTCGCGTTTTACATTGCAAAACAAAGCTAATTTTTGACGAATTTCATCTGACAATTCATGTTCGGTTCTACAAACTAAAATGTCAGCTTTGATTCCGCTTTCCATCAATGTTTTTACTGAGTGCTGTGTCGGTTTGGTTTTCAATTCACCTGCTGCAGCCAAATAAGGAACTAACGTTAAATGAATTACAATTCCGTTACTTTCACCTAATTCCCATACCAATTGACGAACCGATTCGATGTAAGGAAGTGATTCAATATCACCAACTGTTCCACCTATTTCGGTAATTACAATATCAAAATCGCCTGAATTACCTAGCAATTGCATGCGTTCTTTAATCTCGTTGGTAATATGAGGAACAACTTGAACTGTTTTTCCAAGAAACTCACCACGACGTTCTTTTTCAATAACCGAAAGATAAACTCTTCCTGTAGTTACATTGTTTGCCTGTGATGTTGGAACGTTTAAAAATCTTTCGTAGTGACCTAAATCTAAATCTGTTTCAGCTCCATCATCTGTAACATAACATTCGCCATGTTCATAAGGATTCATAGTTCCTGGATCGACATTTAGATAAGGATCAAATTTTTGAATGGTTGTTCGGTAACCTCGTGCTTGTAATAATTTTGCCAAAGATGCTGCGATAATTCCTTTACCCAAGGAAGAAGTCACACCGCCAGTAACAAAAATGTATTTCGTTTGATTCATTTTATTGTTTGTTGTAGTTGTGTTGTTGTAAAAAACGATGCAAAAATAAGAATTTAAAATGGATTATTAGACTTTTAGATTATTGGATTGTTAGAAAAAAATCCTAAAATCTAGTAATCAAATAATCTAACGATCTGTCTTCGGATATTGCTTTTTAATATTGCGAATTAGCTCTTCTAAACCGTTTAACTTGAGTTCATAAACGAGTTTGAGTTGTTCGCCAAGCTGCCCATTAGGAAGACGATTGTTGTGAATCCAAACTAAATAATACTCAGGTAAGTCAATAAGATATTTGCCTTCGTATTTGCCGAAAGGCATTTTGGTGTGAGCTAATTTGATTAGGGATTTTTGTTGGTCGTCCATTTATTTAGAAAATAGATTAAAGAGAATAGAATATAGACTTTTTTAGAACATCTATATTCTATGTTCTATTTTCTTTATTCTGATATTATTTCCAATTAAAAACAATTTCTTTCTTAATTTCTGGATGTAAACTATAAAAAACTGGGCAAGTCATTGCTGTTCTTTCAAGGATGGTTTTGGTTTTATTGTCAACAATAACATTCATATTGAAAGTAACATGAATTTCGGTGATTCTTCTTGGCTCGGTTCCCATAATTTTGGTTACTTCTGCTGTTGAATTTGAAAAATCTACTTCTAAATCGCGAGCTTTTATTCCCATAACAGTGAACATACAACTGGCTAAACCATTGGCAACGGTGTCTGTTGGAGAAAATGCTTCTCCTTTTCCGTTGTTATCAATTGGAGCATCAGAAATAATCTCAGAACCTGATTGTAAATGAATGGAAGAAGTGCGTAAATCTCCTAAATAAGTTACTTTGGAAGTTGCCATTATTGTGCTTGTTTTATTGTTAAATCTTCGTCGTAGTAAAGAATATAAATACCATTATTAGTGTAACCTCCTGAAATTTTCTTGGCGTAATCAAATTTACTTTCCACCTGTTCCGTTGCATCATCATTTATGGATTCTTCAAAAGGCTTGTCTTGTGCTAATCGCAGCATTATATCAAAAGTTAAATCGAAACCACGAACTGCGTACTGATTTGGAAGTATTTTATTTTTCTTTTTGAAAGCTCTTTCAAATTTTTGTGCTTCATCAGAATCGTTGTCTTTTGTTGCTGAAGGATAAGCCATTTTTAATTTTGTCAATCGAGATAAGGCTATTTCTTCAAAATCAAGAGTTTCGTTGGGTTCTAATATTACCAATTGCACTTGATAGTCTTTCATAACACTCGACATTGCTGATGTTGTTGTAAAAATAGTTCCAGTTTTTTCTGAAGCCATTACAACATAATTTATTCTGTCTTTTACAAAATGTTTTTTAATACTATCGGCTACAAAGCCACCTTTGTCAGTAAGACCAACTACTTTAACATCTTTTTGAAAATCTTGAATATACTCTTTTATTGAAGTTTTTTTGGGATCAATTACTGCGATTATATTTCCGTTTTTGGATTGCATATAATTGAACATTGCACCTTTAACAGCATCAGCTTGAGGCATTGATTGGAACAAATTCTTATAAGATTTTCCTTCATCTCTTGACAATGGTGAAATTACTGGAATATTTTTGTTCTCTAGAGCATCAGCTACTTTTTCAACATTTACTTGATAGAACGGACCAATAACGGCATCTGTTGATGAAAAATCATTATTAGAAATAACCGAAAGAGCACTAGTTGAATTTTTGGTTTCTTGAGAATCGTATATTTTAATATCCAAATTCATTCCTAGAACTTTAGCTGAATCTATGGCCATTAAAGCTCCAGCATAAAAATCTAAAGTCATGTTTAGAAATTTATCTTTCTTTAATCGTTCTGAAATTGAAGTAACCGTATCGTTTTGGATTTTAGATGCATTGAAAGGTAAAAACAAGACTAACTCTTTTCTTTTTTGGCTTGAAATAGATTTTGTCAAGTCTTTCAAACTGTTTTTAGTTTCTTTTGAAAATGAAAGTGTTGCTGGAACTTTAAGAATCATTCCTTCTTTTACACCTTCTTTCAAACTTGGATTTAAACCAATCAATGAAGCTTCCGATAGACCTAAAAGTTTGGTTAAACTGTACATCGTTTCGCCTGATTTTACTGTATATTCTAAAGTATTTCCTTTATAAACTTCTGTTTTTGGTTTTACTACTTCAGTTTGAGCAACTACTTTCTCACTACTATTTATTTTTAATTTAAAACCAACAGGAAGATTGTCTTTTATTTCTGGATTTTGCTTTTCTAGTTCTTCTACTGAAATTCCGTATTTTTTGGAAATACTGTATTTTGTATCACCTGCAACTACCTCATGAGTAGAGAATATCTTAGTTCCCATTTGCACTTTTGGTGGCTCTTCATACTTCATTATTTTCAAAACTTGTCCTGGTTGCAATCCATCAGTTTTCAAAAATGGGTTCGCTTCCTCTAAATCTGAAATTTCTACATTATTCTCTTTTGCAATACTATAAAGTGTTTCTTTCGCTTTTACTGTGTATGTTTTTTCCTTAAACGGAACTTCATTTGAAGTTACTTTTTCAATACTTTTAGGAATAAGTAAAATAGCATCTGGTTGAATTCCGCTTTGCGAATCTGGATTTAACTTATAGATATCGTAAGGCGTCACTTTGTACTTTTGCGCAATTTGAGTAATCGTTTCTCCTTTAGCCACTTTGTGCTTAGTATAATTCTGTCCGAAAACAGAAGTTGCAAACATCAATACAATTATACAAATTACTCTTTTAAACATATCTTTTAAAATTTTAAACCATTAAGAAATTAAGTTTCATTAAGCAATAACATGTCTGAAAACTGCCAACTGAGACTGCCAACTTTCTTACTCCCATTCGATAGTTGCTGGTGGTTTTGAGCTAATATCATATACAACTCTATTCACACCTTTCACTTTATTGATGATTTCGTTAGAGATTTTCATCAAAAACTCATATGGTAAATGTACCCAATCCGCTGTCATTCCGTCTGTAGATTCTACTGCGCGAAGTGCTACTACTTTTTCGTACGTACGCTCATCACCCATTACTCCTACACTATTTACTGGAAGCAAAATCGCTCCTGCTTGCCATACTTTATCGTACAATCCGTGTTCTTTTAATCCGTTAATAAACACTGCATCAACTTCTTGCAAGATACGTACTTTTTCTGGTGTAATATCGCCTAATATTCTAATCGATAATCCTGGACCTGGAAAAGGATGTCTTCCTAACAATTCAGGATCGATTCCTAAAGTTGCTCCAACTCTTCTAACTTCGTCTTTAAACAACATTCGAAGTGGTTCCACAATTTTCAATTTCATAAAATCAGGCAAACCGCCAACATTGTGATGTGATTTAATCGTTGCACTCGGACCTTTTACAGAAACCGATTCGATAACATCTGGATAAATCGTTCCTTGGGCTAACCAAGTTACATCTTCAATTTTGTGCGCTTCATCATCAAAAACTTCTATAAAAGCATTACCAATAATTTTACGTTTCGTTTCTGGATCATCAACTCCAGCCAATGCTTCCAAAAAACGTGCCGAAGCATCAACGCCTTTTACATTTAAGCCCATGTCTTTGTATTGGTGAAGTACGTTTTCGAATTCATTTTTACGTAACAAACCATTATTAACGAAGATACAGTATAGATTTTTACCAATAGCTTTGTTCAATAAAACTGCTGCTACTGTAGAATCTACTCCACCTGAAAGTCCTAAAACTACTTTATCATTTCCTACTTTTTCTTGTAATTCTTTAACGCAATCTTCAACAAAAGCATTTGGAGTAAAATTTTGAGGAACTTCTGCAATTTTTACTAAGAAATTTTCAAGCATTTGCTTTCCGTTAGTTGAATGATATACTTCTGGGTGAAACTGAATAGCGTAAGTAGTTTCGCCTTCAATTTTGTATGCCGCATTTTCTACATCGTTGGTACTTGCTAGTTTTACACCATTCGTTGGTAAATGTTTAATGGTATCACTGTGGCTCATCCAAACTTGTGAATTGAGGTTTACATTTTCGAAGAAAACCTCATCTTCTTTAATGTATGATAAATTGGCTCTTCCGTATTCTCTGATATTGGAAGCAGCTACTTCTCCACCTGAAAAATGAGCTAAATATTGCGCACCATAACAAACGGCAAGCAAAGGTAATTTACCTCTAATTTCGGACAAATCGATTTGCAAAGCATCTTCTGAGCGCACCGAGTAAGGGCTTCCGCCAAGAATAACCGCTTTGTAAGACGATAAATCAGTTGGATAATGATTGTAAGGAAAAATTTCGCAGAATATATTTAATTCGCGAACGCGGCGTGCAATAAGTTGTGTGTATTGCGAGCCGAAATCTAAAATAAGTACGTTGTGTTGCATGCGCAAAAGTACTATTTTTTAGAAGAAAACAAAATGAGGAAAGTGGAAAAAGTTTGAAGTTTTTTATAATAAAAATTAGGGTACCACAACCGTACCGTTGATATACCTTTGATATGCCTTTGATATGCCTATACTATGTTATAATAATATAATTAAACCGTTATTTTACTTATTTTCTGTTTAGAAGTAAATTTAATTCTAATTTACTTTATGCTATATTCTAGTAAAGATTTCTTATTTGTTTAATCGATAAATTTTAATAAAAAAATTCTAGACAACAACTTAGAAAAAACAACAAAGGAAACAGCACTTATTATTTGATATTAGACAAAACTGATTGAATAACGTTCAAAAATCAAACTGATATTTTATCTTTTTACTTTCTTTTTCTATTCTCAAAATTCCCCAAATAAGTATTAAGCAAAATCACTTCTTCCTCTGTTATCATTCCTTCTTGTTGGTAAGGCACAATAACATCGGTTACAAAATCATATTCAATATCGTTATTTATTTTTTTACGCTTTAATATTTTTGCCATTTTATTTTCTCGTTTAAAAGGCAAATTTTCTTCTTTTATTCTTTTCCAAAACTCTTCAATATCTTCGCCACTACCTTCTTGAAATCGAGTAAATACTTCCTCTTCAAGATATTTTAAACTTCTTAAATTACGGTACTTTGGTTCAGGATTATTGATAAAGAATAGGCGCTCGATACAACATTTTAATATATATTTATAATAATCATTATCATATTCTTTAGGAGGAAATTTTTTTAATGATTCAATTGCAATTTCTGCTGCTTTCGATAAATTTTGAGCTGCTTCAGTAAACTTTTTACTTGCCATTTTTAATATTAATTTGATTTTATATGAGTTAACTGCAATGACTAATATCAAAACAAATCTAATAAAATAACCTTCAAAAAATTAAATTCTTATTTTTAATAACAAATTATTATGGTTTCATTACATTTGAAATCAAATTAAAGTAATGCTCAAAACAATTCTATATATAGCAATCGGTGGCGCCATTGGTAGTGTTTTACGATATCTAACTTCGGTTTTTGTCAATAAATATTGGGCAAATCATTTTCCGTTGGCAACATTTATTACTAATGTTTTGGGTTGTTTTTTAATTGGATTATTGATTGGAATCTTGGAAAAAAACAACTTGGCTAATAGCAATTTAAAATGGTTTTTAATCACAGGAATTTGTGGTGGTTACACTACTTTTTCTACCTTTGGATTTGAAAATTATACTTTGTTTCAAAACAATAATTCCTTGTTAGCTTTTGGCTATATTACTTTAAGTGTTTTGCTAGGAATATTTGCTGTTTGGTTAGGACTTTTTGTTTCTAAGTAATTCAAATATTGTAATGAAAACCAAAAATTGTGACTTGTGCAAAGTAGAAGAATCAATATTGTTTCGAATTCAAATTGATAAAGGAAAAACTTGGCTTTTTGTATGCAAATCGTGTTGCGAGAAATCTCAAAAATTGGAAAACTACAAATATGGCGGAACTTGGAAAGGTTCACGTCATTGATTCCAATTAAATTTTGATTTTTCTAAGGAAGTAATCTTTAAATTCTGTGTTAATCTATATAGCGATTGTGTTAATTTTTAGTATTTTCGCAACCTATGAACGAAAAAGACATTTTAGCCATTCAAGAGTTATTGGCTTCTCCAAAGAAAATTGCAATTATTCCACACCGAAGTCCCGATGGTGATGCCATGGGTTCGACGCTTGGTTTGTATCATTTTTTATTAAAATTAAACCATAAACCAGTAGTAATTGCACCCAATGAATTCCCTGAATTTCTAGCATGGTTACCATCTTCAGAAACGGTTTTGGTTTATGAAAATGACAGAGTTAATTGCACTAAAATTCTTAACGATGCCGAACTGGTTTTCACCTTAGATTTCAATGCTTTGCACAGAACTGGAGAAATGGAACAAGTTTTAAGCAAACTTTCTGCTCCAATGATTATGATTGATCATCATCAATTGCCTGATTCGTATGCAACGTTCACTTATTCAGATACTTCATTTGGTTCGACTTGTGAAATGATTTACAACTTCATTGGATATTTGAATCAAAAAGCCCTAATCGATAAAACCATTGCAACTTGTCTTTACACCGGAATCCTAACAGATTCTGGAGGTTTTAGATTTCCAAAAACAACAGGAACAACGCATAGAATTGTTGCAGAATTCATTGATTTAGGTGTTGAAAATACAGAAATTCCGAATTTACTTTTCGATAATAATTCTTATGATAGATTGCAATTATTGGGAAGAGCTTTGCAGAATATGAAAGTGCTTTTCGATAAGAAAACTTCTTATATTTCGTTATCTCAAAAGGAATTAGACGAATTTAAATACGTAAAAGGTGATACAGAAGGAATCGTTAACTATGGGTTGACTATAAAAGGTATCGTTTTTGCAGCTATTTTCATCGAACATAGAGACGAGAATATTATTAAAATATCGTTTCGTTCCCAAGGTGATTTTGATGTAAATCAATTTGCTAGAGACCATTTTAGCGGTGGTGGACACATCAATGCGGCTGGAGGAAAATCTTATGATTCCTTGGCAAATACTATAAAGAAATTTGAACAAATCATTTCTAAAATTGAACTATAAATTATGAGAAATATAAAAATTAGTGTTGTTTTTATCTTTGTTCTTTTAACCTTAATTGGTTGTAAAGAGCAACAAGCAAGAATGCCAATTTCAAGAAATTCTGGAGCTTTCATGAATGAATCTGTGGAGCGCAATAAAAAATTGATTAAAGGTGAAGAAAAGCAGATAGATTCTATCATCAAGAGCAATCCTCAAATTAAGTACTTGACTTCCCAAAAAGGATATTGGTACCATTATGATGTAAAAAATGACAGCGATACTTTGCGTCCTAAAAAAGGTGATGTTGCCTTTTTTGATTACGAAATCAAAGATATTGCAGGAAATGTTATTTATTCGCAACTTGAACTTAAACCACAAACTTATTTGGTTGACAAACAAAACATCATGTCTGGTTTACGTCATGGTATAAAACAAATGCGCAAAAAAGAAACGGTGACTTTTTTGTTTCCTTCTCACCTAGCCTTTGGTTATCATGGTGACGACAGAAGAATTGGAACTAACGAACCATTAATTTGCACAGTAACTTTAAACGATTTTAAACCCGAAAACAAACAATAGATTAAATAGAAATGAAAAAGAGAATAATTTTACTATTAGCAGTTATTACAACGTTTTTTGTAGGATGTAAAGACGAACACACCAACTTAAAAGACGGATTATACGCAGAAATTGAAACCTCAAAAGGAACTATTTTAGTGGCATTGGAATATGAAAAAACTCCAATTACTGTGGCAAATTTTGTGACTTTAACAGAAGGAACCAATCCGTTTGTTTCAGAAAATTTGAAAGACAAACCATTATATGACAATTTATTATTTCACAGAGTTATTTCTAAATGTAATGGTGATGCAGAAGACTTTATGATTCAAGGTGGTGATCCACTTGGGAATGGTTCTGGTGATTGTGGATACAAATTTAAAGATGAAATTACCGATTTAAAATTCAATAAAGGTGGATTATTAGCAATGGCAAATTCTGGTCCTGCAACAAATAGTAGCCAGTTTTTTATCACTATTAAAGACACTCCTTGGTTAGATGGAAAACATACTATTTTTGGTCACGTTGTAGAAAACGGAATGGAAGTAGTAAATACAATTGTTCAAAACGATGCCATTAATTCGGTTAAAATCATTCGTAAAGGAGAAGCAGCTAAAAAATTTGATGCTGTAAAAGTTTTCAGTGATTACTTTAAAGTAGAATCTGAAAAACAGAAAAAGCAAGCTGCTATTGATGCTGCAACGCTTAAAAAAGCTATTACTGATAAAATTGCCTTTTTTGCAGAACAAAAAGCCGCATCAAAAAAATTACCTTCTGGTTTACAATATGCTATTTTAGAAAAAGGAACAGGTAAAAAACCGATAGCTGGCTCTCAAATATTTGTTAGTTATGCAGGATTTTTAGAGAATGGAACATTATTTGATACCAGCTCAGCCGAAATAGCAAATGCTTTCGGAAAATTAGATCCGCAACGAGCTTCTCAGAATGGTTATAGTCCATTGCCATTTCAATGTGGTTCTAAAGGTGCTGCTATTCCTGGATTTGAAGAAGGATTGTCGCTATTAAATATTGGAGATAAAGCCATTTTATTTATTCCATCTAATTTAGGTTATGGAGAAAATGGAGCTGGAGATGTAATTCCACCGAACGCGAATATTATTTTTGAAGTTGAAATATTAGAAAAACTATAATTAAAAAACCGATTAAAACTAGAACAATGAAAATGAAATTAAAAATCATGTTGTTATTCTTTTTAGGATTAACAATTTCGAATGCTCAAACTAAGAAGAAGAAAATCGTTAAAAAACCAACTACTCAAGTAATTGCTAAAGTTGCCAATCCGAATGATGGGATTTTTGCAGAGATTGAAACTACTAAAGGTAAAATTGTACTTCGTTTAGAGTACAAAAAAACTCCAATAACTGTTGCTAACTTTATTTCTTTGGCGGAAGGTACAAATCCAAAGGTTTCTGAAACTTATAAAGGAAAAAAATTCTATGATGGATTGAAATTTCACAGAGTAATTAAAGATTTCATGATTCAAGGTGGTGATCCACTTGGAAATGGTACAGGTGGACCTGGATATGCTTTTAAAGATGAAATCACTGATTTAAAACATGACAAAGGCGGAATTCTTTCTATGGCGAATTCTGGACCAAAAACTAATGGTTCGCAATTCTTCATTACCCACAAAGAGACATCTTGGTTGGATGGAAAACATACCGTTTTTGGTTCTGTTGTAACTGGGATGGAAGTTGTAAATGCTATTGAGCAAAACGATGTTATTAATAAAATAACTATTGTTAGAAAAGGTAACGAAGCATCAAAATTTAATGCTACTAAAGTATTTGAAGATTATTTCACAAATAAAGCTGCTGAAGAAGCTAAAGAAGCTGCTGCAAAAGCTGCTGCCAATGCTATAGCATTAAAAGAATTTGAAACTGCTAAAACAACTTCAAGTGGTTTAAAATATATCGTTTTAAAAGAAGGAACTGGTGCAAAACCAGTAGCTACAAGTAATGTAAAAGTTCATTACACAGGAAGTTTACTAGACGGTAAAGTTTTTGACAGTAGCGTTCAAAGAGGTCAACCAATTGATTTTGGATTGAACCAAGTTATTCCTGGTTGGACAGAAGGTGTTCAATTGATGACAGAAGGTTCTAAATACAAATTCTTAATTCCTTCAAAATTAGCTTATGGCGAAAGAGGTGCTGGCGGTGTTATTCCTCCAAATTCAGATTTAATTTTTGAAGTTGAGTTAATCAAAATCAATCAACAATAATAAACGAAGAGGTTGTCTTAAAAATAGTAGACAGCCTCTTTTTTTTATCCTTTAAATTTCCAATCAAATTCGTCGTTATCTTTTATAATGGCTCCTAATTCGATTCTTATAACTAAATCATATTCCGATTGTAATGTTAGCCAATTGCTTTCATTAAAATGATTTTCTGTAGAATCGAAATCTTCTTTCTCCCAAGATTTGAAAGGCAAATCGGCTATTAGACTTTTTACATTACATCCAATTACTTTTTTGTCTAATAAAGTTGCATTTTCATTGGAAGTGATGATATAACCCAAACGAAAATCTTCATCTTCATAGAACGTTAGACGAAGTTTATGCTGGTTGTACAAAAAGATTATGTTGTTATCATCATCTTCAAACTTCTTATCTGGAGCTCCATAAAGTGCCGTTACATCTTGTTGCTTCATTCCGAAAAGCAAACTATCGATTCCGTTTTTTGGGTTTAGTTTCATCTCATTTGTATTTAATCACAAAGGTCGCAAAGTTTTTTTTAAGAAGTTAAAGAAGTTTTGGTATTTTTACGGAAGTTGTTGTGAGGATTTTTTTACTTTTGTAGCTACACTTTTTAAGTTAGCTGAAAATTATTAAATCACTGTAAAAAGAAGACTCGAAAACAAAAAATAAGTTAAATTAAATATATTATAAAAAATGAAAAAAATTATCTTTATTTTTCTACTAATTATCTCTTTTCAAAACAATTTAAATGCACAAAATCCTATAAACGTAATAATTACAGGTGAATGTTCTTATGCAAGTGGTACTTATACATACAATGGACAAGTAAATGGTAAAAACAACTATACTCAAACTTTTGTTATTGATGGAGAAAGTGTAGTTATTGGAGTTGGTTTTGATAATGTTAAATGGGTTTTATATGCTGAAGGAGATTTAACCGATGATGGTTTTAGTAATATTGCAGTACCAACTGGTTTATTACCACCATTTACTGGTTGGGTAAATACAGGATGTTTAGATGGAACTATGATAATTGATCAAAATTTATCAACAAACGATTTTGAGAGTTTTAATGGCAAAATTTTAATTTATCCAAATCCAACAAATAATTTCATTACAATTAAAAACAAAGAAAATTCATCCGAATATTTTAAATACAAAATTTTTGATTTAACAGGAAGAAATATAATAAGTGGAAATTCAAAATTTAACGAACAAATAAATGTTGAAAGTTTAACTATCGGAAACTATTTAATTCAACTTGAAACCGAGAATGGACAAAAGTCAACTAAAAAATTAATTAAAAATTAAATCTTCTGCCAACAGCTTGGTAAGAATGTAAATTTTGTAATAAATTTTGGTTTAGGTTTCACATGAAATATTATAAATAAAAAATAATATTCTTATTAATAACGATTTATTTATTTGTTACCTATTATCCTATTTGTCCATTTGGAAAGATTCAAAACTAGAATACAAAAATTTTCCAATTACTGAATATTTATGAATTGAAATCGTTTTAGTTATTATGATTGCGCTTAATATTAAATGCTTTTATCTTGACAAAAAAAGAAATATATAATGGATTTGAAAAATATAAACCAACTTTTGTAGCTGTTATTGCAGTTATTGGAATAGTATTAGGAATTCCTTTTGGTGCATATTGTTTGACATTAAAAGGTGGAGCAAGCCTTGGCGGAGTTTTAGTTTTCGGAATTGTAATTGGATTAGCAATTTTGTTAGCAGTCGACAGAATGTTGGCATCTTTTTTTGACACTAAAAAATTATCAATAATCGAATTTGGAATATTTGTAATATGCTTGCTTGTCTATTTTGCAAACGAAGATTAAACAACCGCAATTAACTTAAGTCTGTAGTATTAATAACTAATACTCAAACTTCCCAAACTCACTTTCGATAGTCAGTTTCTTGGTTTCGCTTGCTTCTACTCTACCTACAATTTGAGCTTCCACACCAAAAGAGTTTGAAATCGCTATAATATCGTTGGCAATTTCTTGAGGAACGTAAACTTCCATACGGTGACCGCAGTTGAACACTTGGTACATTTCCTTCCAATCGGTTTTAGATTGCTCTTGAATCAACTGAAATAATGGTGGCACTGGAAACAAATTATCTTTGATAACATGAACGTTATCTACAAAATGCAATACTTTAGTTTGTGCTCCTCCAGAACAATGCACCATTCCGTGAATGTCACTTGAAGTATATTTATCTAAAATAGCTTTGATAATTGGTGCGTAAGTACGTGTTGGTGAAAGCACTAATTTTCCGGCATCAATTGGAGCATTTTCAACAGCATCGGTCAATTTTATGTTACCAGAATACACCAAATCTTTTGGAACAGAACTATCAAAACTCTCTGGAAATTTGTCTGCCAAATAGTTCGCAAAAACATCATGACGCGCTGATGTTAATCCGTTGCTTCCCATTCCGCCATTGTAACTTTTTTCATAATTGGCTTGTCCAAAACTTGCCATTCCAACAATTACATCGCCAGGTTTTATATTGGCATTATCAATGACTTTGCTGCGTTTCATTCGAGCCGTAACCGTTGAATCAACGATTATTGTTCTTACCAAATCGCCAACATCAGCTGTTTCTCCACCAGTAGAATGAATGGTTACTCCAAACGATTTTAACTCTTGAATCAATTCTTCTGTTCCGTTGATAATTGCCGAAATCACCTCAGCCGGAATCAAGTTTTTATTTCTTCCTATAGTTGATGAAAGTAAAATATTGTCGGTTGCTCCTACGCAAAGTAAATCGTCAATGTTCATGATTAAAGCATCTTGAGCAATGCCTTTCCATACCGAAATATCGCCAGTTTCTTTCCAATACATATAAGCCAAAGAGGATTTTGTTCCAGCACCATCGGCGTGCATTATCAAACAATAGTCTTCGTCGTTGGTTAAATAATCGGGAACAATTTTGCAGAATGCTTTTGGGAATAATCCTTTATCAATGTTTTTGATGGCATTGTGCACATCTTCTTTAGAGGCAGAAACTCCGCGCATGGCGTAGCGTTGGCTATTATCAGAACTCATTGTGTAGTTGTTGCGTTGTTGGGCAAAGATAATTCAAAGATTGCAGAAAGCCGATTTCGGAGGAGAATTTTTATATTTAATTTTCAACAATTAAAATTTCAACTCTACGATTTTCATCTTCTTCCAAAGCATTTTTCTCTGGAATTGGATGAATAGGTCTCGAAACACCATATCCTTTGAAAGTCATTCGTTTTCTATCAATTTTATTTCGAATCAAATAATTGTAAACCGCTTTAGCACGAGCCGAAGAAATTGGATCTTCTTGTGTTGGCGACTTACAACAAATATGTCCCTGAATTTCAATCACCAACTTAGGATTATCGACCATAATACAAAGTAATTCGTATAAAACTGGTTCCGATTTGGGCACTACTTTAGCCGAATTATTATAGAAATAAATATTATCTAATTTAATCAAATCGCCTTTTTTGGCTGATTTCACTTTGTCTTTAAGAAGTTCTTTTGGGATTTCTGGCTTTTTATCTGCTACAATAATTTCCTTTTTTTCTTGAAAAATGATGGTTACTCTCCTATTCTCTCCTTGATTTTTTGATTGTTCAAAATCTTCTCCAAAACCACGAATTTCTATATCTTTTTTAACTTCAATATCACTTTCTTTCAAAAAATTATAGACTTCATTTACTCTTTTTAAAGCCAGCGTATCATTGTAGGAATTCGATCCTTTCCAATCGCAAAAACCATAAAGTTTGGTTACTTGATAGTTTTTTCCTTCTGCAATCCAAGAGTTAATTTTTCTGATAGCTTCGTCATTCAAATTGTATTTGTCAAAATCAAAATACACGTTGAGTTTCTCTTGTGCTTGAGCAAAAAAGGTAAAGAAAACAATAAGAAATAGATATTTTCTCATAAGATTATTTGTCTAAAATCATTATCTCAACTCTTCTGTTTCGAGCAGCTTCAAATTCACTTTTCTCTGGAATAGCAAACTTAGGTTTTGATACTCCAAATCCTTTTACTTTCACTCTTTTATCGTCAATTCCTTCCGACATTAAGATTCGTTTTACTTGACGCGCTCTGTCTAGAGAAAGATTTCTTGCGTCTTTATTTACACAACAAATATGTCCTTGAATTTCAATTTTTAGCTTTGGATATTTTTTTAAAACATAAATTAATTCATCGATAGATTTTTTAGACGATGGAATTATAGCAAATGTATTGACATGAAAATTAATATCTTCCAATCGGATTAAGGTTCCTTTGGTAGAAAGTTCAATCTTATCCTCTAAAGTTGCTCCTTCCGGAAAATTCATGTTTTCTTCCTCTATTGGAATAATTTCCTCTTCGACCACAACTTTGGGTTTAATTCCTAATATTTCGTTTTCTCGAGCTAAGTCTTTTTCAAGAATATAATGAATTATTGCTTTTCTATTTTCAGCTTTATTTGGAGAAGTTGCTCCTTTTTCGCCAAGAGAAATACTTTTAAAATCTTCTCTTATTTTTATCTTCCCATTCACTTTAGAATAAATAGAGTTGACACGTTTTTGAGAAAGCGTATCATTAAATCCTGACGAACCAACTTCATCAGTAGAACCAGTAATTGATAAAATTTTAGAGGTTTTATTTTCTAGTATCCATTTATCTAATTTTGCCTGTTCAGTTTTATTCAGTTGAAATTTGTTGTTGTCAAAATAAACAACAAATTGTAATTGAGCTTTAGCATTTTGAAAAAAAACTAAAAACAGAGTGTAGAGTAAAAGTTTCTTCATATTCATGAAACGAAAATACAGAATATTTATTTTATTTTAGCTATCTATCTTAATGGAATAATAATTTTTACTAATTTTGAAAAAAAAATTACTAATTTGGAAAAAAATGAAAAAATGAAAAATAAATTATTTTTACTTTTTGTGTTTATTACAACTATTTGTAAATCACAAACTTTAATACAATCTGTTAACTCAGGTAGTTTAATTGCATCAAATACTTCTCTATCAGTTGGGGAAATCGTTATTGTTCCTACTCAAAATCAATCCAACTCTGGGTTAATAGGGATTTTAACACAAGTAAATCAACAACAATTAGAAGTTTCGCAATTTGAAATTTCGGAAAATATTGTGGTTTATCCTAATCCAACTATTGCAACAATTTATTTTAAGACTTCTGAAAATCTTTTGAACGAAAATGTATCAATTTACAATACTACTGGACAATTAGTTTTGGAAAGTAAGATTGAAAATAATAATTCTTTAGATTTAAATAAATTATCAAGTGGTATCTACTTGATTCAATTTTCAAATAAAAAATTCAACTCCTTCAAAATAATCAAACGTTAGAAAAAACAATTTTAAAATCAAAACAAGTATGAAAAGAATAATTAGCCTTTATATTTTTTTAATTTCTACAGCAATATTTGCACAAGTACCACAAGGAATTTCTTATCAAGCAATTGCCTTAAATAACTCAGGAAATCCAGTTGTTAGTTCAAATGTTGGGATACGATTATCTATTTTAAATAATTCGGCAACTGGAACAGTTTTATATACCGAAACTCACACCAAAACCACTAATGCTCAAGGGCTTTTCAATTTAGTAATTGGACAAGGAACACCTACAACTGGAACTTTTAATACGATAAATTGGTCTGCAAATGCAAAATTTTTAAAAGTTGAAATGGATGTTGCAGGCGGAACAAGTTATGTTTTAGTTGGAACTACGCAACTTTTGAGTGTACCTTATGCACTTGCAGCAGACAGTTTAATAACTTCACCTGGTGAAGGTATTACTTTGGTTTCGCCAAATGGAACGCCATATCAATTAACCGTTAATGATAGTGGGCAGTTATCGTTGCCAACTTCCTCAGCCTCAGGAACTGGCCCAAACTCACTTTACATGTATGGCAGTTTTAATAGTTTTAATGCGTCTAATGCACTTCAATTTCAAATCAGCACCTATTTAGGCTCTATATTTTATGGTTACAAATATTTAACTGCAGGAACACAATTAAAATTTTTACCTGCTAATAATTCTTCTGCACAAGTACTTGGGTTAAACGGATCATTAAATTTAACGCCTAATGGAAATTCTTATACTGTAGCTTCAAGTGGGTTTTATCTTGTTGGTTTAGGAGATGAACAATCACCACATAATATATCAGATTACACTTTTTTTATATCTGATGGAGTACCACAAATAAGTATCCAAGGCTCTTTTGTAAACCCTTCTCAAATATCCTACAATGTAGCAACCAATACAATATCCTATTTTTTTAATGGTATAACCAATCAAAATGGTAGTTTTTATTTTGATGTACCAATACCTTTCGCGTCTGGTTCTGAACTTATGGGAGATCAATTTAATGATGGAACTCTAGATTTAGCTGCTTCATCATCGGTAATAAATTTTCCAGGAGCGAATTCAATTCCAAAAAATTATAGAATAGATTTAATCTTAAATTTTAATGGTTCTGGAACCTATACAATAACCCAATTATAAAAATTTTTAACTAACAAAAAATCCCATTTCGTATAAAGTGAAATGGGATTTTTTTAAGTTTTAAACTCTACCTCGTAAACAATAACTCTCTGTATTTAGTCAACGTCCAAACTTCGTCATCAACTAAAAGTTCTAATTTATCACAGTGTTCTCTGATAACTTCGAAATATGGTTTTACTTTATCGCAGTACATTTCTGCCATTTTTTGAGCATCGGTTAAAGCATTTGCTTTTTTACGAGCTTCTGTCATAGCTTCAACATTTGAGTTAATTCCTTCAATGTGAGCCGAAATTTCTTTGATTAAAGAGATTTGTTCTTTTGCAATTTTCTCAAAATCTTTTCCGAAGATTTCTTTTAAACCACGAACATTTTCAATTAACGTATTTTGGTAACGAATAGCTGTTGGAATCACGTGATTTCTTGCGATATCACCTAAAACTCTTCCTTCAATTTGAATTTTTTTAGTGTATTCTTCCAATTCGATTTCGTAACGTGCTTCTACCTCAACGTGGTTCATTACGTTTAAGTCTTTAAATAAATCCAATGCTTTTTTAGAAACTTTAGCTTTCAAAGCCGCTGGAGTAGTTTTGTGATTACTTAAACCTCGTTTTTTAGCTTCTTTTTCCCAAGCATCACTATATCCATCACCTTCAAAAAGGATGTTTTTAGTTTCTTTGATGTATTCTCTTAATACATTGAAAATTGCTTCGTCTTTCTTTAAATCTTTAGTTTCAATTAAAGCATCTACTTCTTTTTTGAACTCTTTCAATTGTTTTGCAACGATAGAATTCAAAGTTGTCATCGCGTTAGCACAGTTTGCAGAAGAACCTACGGCTCTAAATTCAAATTTATTTCCTGTGAAAGCAAATGGAGATGTTCTATTTCTATCAGTATTATCCAACATTACGTCTGGAATTTTACCTACAACATTTAGTTTTAAATCGGTTTTTTCTTCTGGAGATAATTTTCCTTTTGAAACACCTTCTAATTCAGCTAAAACTTTTGTCAATTGTTCTCCAATGAAAACAGAGATAATTGCCGGTGGCGCTTCATTTGCACCTAATCTATGGTCATTACTTGCAGTAGCAATAGCTGCACGAAGTAATTCTTCATATTCATTTACCGCTTTGATTGTATTGATAAAAAACGATAAGAATTGTAAATTACTCATTGGTGTTTTACTTGGAGAAAGTAAATTCACTCCAGTGTCGGTAGCCAACGACCAGTTATTATGTTTTCCTGAACCATTTACACCTTTAAAAGGTTTTTCGTGAAAAAGAACCATGAAATCATGACGCTCACCTACTTTAGACATCACATCCATCAATAAAGAGTTGTGATCAACCGCTAAATTAGTTTCTTCAAAAATTGGAGCTAACTCAAATTGATTTGGAGCCACCTCATTGTGACGTGTTTTTACTGGAATTCCCAATAACATACATTCTTCTTCCAACTCTCTCATATAATTAAGAGCTCGAGAAGGAATTGAACCAAAATAATGGTCGTCTAATTGTTGTCCTTTTGCAGAAGTGTGTCCAAGTAACGTTCTTCCTGTCATTACTAAATCAGGACGAGAATTTGCCAAAGAAGCATCTACCAAGAAATATTCTTGCTCCCAACCTAAAGTTGCTGTTACTTTTTTAACGTTTTTATCAAAATATTTACAAACCTCAGTTGCAGCTTCATCAACAGCGTTTAATGCGCGTAAAAGTGGTGTTTTATAATCTAAAGCTTCACCTGTATAAGAGATGAAAACTGTTGGAATACATAAAGTTGTACCGAAAATAAATGCTGGAGAAGTTGGATCCCAAGCAGTATATCCACGAGCTTCGAAGGTGTTTCTAATTCCGCCATTTGGGAAAGAAGAAGCATCTGGCTCTTGTTGAACTAATTGACCTCCTCCAAATTTTTCAACTGGATCAGAACCATCGTATGAAGTTTCGAAGAAAGCATCATGTTTTTCGGCAGTTGTTCCAGTTAATGGTTGAAACCAGTGTGTATAATGAGTTACGCCTTTTGACAAAGCCCATTCTTTCATACCCATTGCAATATAATCGGCTAATTTTCTGTCAATTTTAGTTCCGTGTTGGACAGCATCTTTTACACCTTTATAAGCATCTGAAGTCAAAAATTGCTTCATTGCTTTGTCATTAAAAACATTTGAACCAAAAAGAGCTGATTTTCTTCCAGCTTCTTCAAATTTTACTGGCTTTCTAGCCGATGCATCTTTTAATGCTTGAAAACGTAAAGTTGACATAAAATTAATTTTTAAAAGTTATACCCTTATATTTTGATGCAAATATAATAATATTTTCATTCAAAAATAATTATACCCTATTTTTTTAGGGGTAAAATTAATAAATTCCAATTTTTTAAATTCCAAACTCCAATTTTACTATTTGAAATTTTGGATTTTGGAATTTGTAATTTGGAATTTGTAATGTTGGATTTATGATTAAATAAAAAACCGATAAATAATTAAATTTATCGGTCCTTATATCATTTTATTTAGTTTACTCTTTTATAAACTTACTAAAAAACGTGTCTTTTCCTGAAATTACCTCAACAATATAGATTCCTTTTGAAAGACTTTCTACATTTATTTCATTTGTACCTTGAGTTTGCACTAAAATAACTTTACACAAGAAATCTGAAATTATTACTTTGTCAATAGGTGAATTACTATTTAATTTAAGAATATTATTAGTTGGATTTGGAAACAATGTGAGTCTGTTAGTATCATTATTTTCAAAACTATCATTTGACAAGGTTGCAAGATAATTTATTGTCAATAATGAACAAACCGAAGTTCCAACTGCTGACCAAGGACTTACATTTGAAAGAGAACAAGCAGACCTAACAAAAAGAGCATAACATTGAGTACTTGGAGGCACGCCAACAATAGTAAATGGATTGGTTGAAGTCATAACCCACCCAAAGGAAGGTATTTGAGTTCCAACATTAAAATTTGGTAGAATTAAAACTTGCCAAGCGCTTGCAGTACCGTTTTCTGTCCAGCTTAATTCTATAGAGCTATTTAATAGTGTATTGTCAACCGCAATAACATTTGTTGGTGCTGGACAATGTGCGCTAGCCATGAACCCAAAACAAAACACTACCAAAATAAAATATATTTTTCTCATAGAATATATAAATTGATTCTCAAATATATAGCTTTTATTTGAATGAACAAAATTACAAACTTTATGAAAAACCAATTTTACATTACTAACAAAATGATATCTTTGCAACAAATAAAACAATTATGATAGTTTGGATTATATTTATAGCTTCAATTTTATTTTTCTTAGCATTAGATTTAGGTGTTTTCAATAAAACGCCTCATATTATATCTTCAAAAGAAGCTGGAAAATGGACTGGTATTTTTGTAACTATCTCTTTTCTTTTTTCAGGAGTGGTTTATTGGATTTACCAAAATGGTTACATTGATAATCCGACAAAACTTACACCCAATTTAGCTGTAATGAAGTACATTACTGGTTATTTAATTGAACTTTCTTTAAGTGTTGATAATATATTTGTAATTGCAGTAATCTTTGCATCGTTTAAAATTCCACAAAAATATCAGCATCGCGTTTTGTTTTGGGGAATTCTTGGCGCCATTATTTTTAGAGGTTTAATGATTTATTTTGGTGTTTTACTTATCAATAAATTCAGTTGGATGACCTATGTTTTTGGTGCTTTTTTAATATTTACTGCAGCCAAAATGTTATTCAAAGGAGAAGAAGAACAATTTAATCCAAAAAAATCGTTTATTTTTAGAAATATGCGAAAAGTTATGCCCGTAACTATGCATATGGAAGGACAAAAGTTCTTTATTAAAAAAAGAGGATTTACTTTTGCTACACCATTATTTGTAGCACTTATAGTTATAGAATTAATGGATGTATTATTTGCAATGGATAGCGTACCTGCTATTTTAGCCATTACTTCCGATCCTTTTTTAGTATTTAGTTCTAATATTTTTGCCATTCTTGGATTGCGTTCTATGTATTTTTTCCTAGCCAATATGTTAGAAAAATTCAGCTACTTAGAATACAGTTTGATTGCCATTTTGACTTTTGTTGGAATTAAAATGTTAATCATTCACCATTTCAAATTTCCAGAATGGGTTTCTTTAGGATTTATTGCATTGGCTTTACTTGGAGGGATTTTGGTTTCATTATCTAAGGCTAAAGACGAAGAAAAAGAGGCATAAAAAAAAGAGGCTGTAATTGCTCACAACCTCTATCCAAACAAACAAACTATAGACTAACCAAATCTATTTTATTTTAATACTTTTACTTTAGAGTCATCGATATTATATGCTTTTATAACTGCATTGTAATCGTTTAAGTCAACTGTATTAGTAGCGCTTTTTCCAAAAAACCCAGGAACAATTACTATTCTAAATACTTGATTTATTCTGAAGTTATTTGAAACTGTTCCTAAATCATTTCCATGCATGAACAATTCAATATCATTTTGTGTGAAATTAAAATCGTAACCAAAATCTAATGTTCCGTCATTAAAGAAATAGGTTTCTGGAAGCATTTTCCAAACATCAGGTCCAGATGTGCTTGTCAATCTATACATTAAAATCATATCAGAACTGTAAGTAGTGTATGGTAAAACAATGAAATTGTAAAAATTATTTGAAGGCGTAAAAGAACGTGTTACTTCAAAAACTTCACTGATAGTATCATTATCAATTGGCGTGTCTCTTACCTCGTTAACTGTACAACTGTTTAGACTTATCATCCCGATAAATGCTAACAATAAAGTAATTTTTCTCATAATATTTTGGTTTTAATGATTAATGATATTTAACCTTATTCAATTGTTGTGCCAAAAATTTCTTTTTATAAAAAATTGTACCTTTGAAAAATGAAAAACGAGAATAAATTATATATGATAATGCTTGGATGTCGTCCTGAAGGCAGATATACAGAGCAACACGATATTTTTTTTGGAATTGGAACATCATTGAAAGAATTAATTCCAAATATGAAGGCATTTTGGCCAGAAGCCAAAGGTAGAATTCACATAGACGCTTGGAGAGAAGTTACAAATGTGGATAATTTTCAAATTGAAATTCTTCCAAAAGGAAAAGCAATCGCTTCTTCTGATAATTTATTTTTTATCAATCTTGGTGGTTACAGAGAAAATGAATTTGAAGAATATCATTATAAAGTTCTTGCAGTAGGTGAAACATTAGCAGAAGCTTCCAAAAAAGCTAAAGCAACAACTTTTTACAAACATTGCACTTTTAAAGGAGCGACTTCTCACATTGATGATAAATTCGGAATTGACATTGATGATGCGTTTAACGTAAAAGAAATTTTAGCACCCATTTTCAAAGATAATTTTGATATTTCAATCTCTAAAAAAGAAGAAGGTTCATCAGAAGATGTTTTGCATATTGGTTATTTAAAAATTGATAAAATTGTTTAATTATGAGCAGAAATACAGATAAAAACATCAAAGCGCACAACGACAAACTCCATAAGGCGCAAGACAAAGCCAAAGCAAAAAAAACAGCACGTGAAGAAAAACTAAAAGCAATGGTTCGAAAATTTAACGAGCAAAAAGAGTAGTTTTCTATGACGAATTGTTATTGTGGAAGTTCAAAAACTTTTGAAAATTGTTGTGAAATTTACATCAAAGGAATTCAAAAACCTACAACTGCTGAAGCATTAATGCGTTCAAGATATTCTGCTTTTGCAACTGGTGAAGCTGATTATTTAGTTGCAACAACGCATTCAAGCACCAGAAAATTTCATAAAAAATCTGATATTTTAGCTTGGAGCAAAAGCAACCAATGGATAAAACTTGAGGTAATAGCAAGTACAGAAACTACAGTAACTTTTAAAGCTTACTATTTGGATTACCAATTGAAAGCACAAATCCATCATGAACATTCAACATTTACTTTTGAAAATGGAACTTGGTTTTATGTTGATGGAACCTATCAATAAAAAAACCGAAGACAAAAGCTTCGGTTTAGTATTTATTCCTCTGTTGGTTCTTTTGGACTACCTTCTTCTGGAGTATCCTCTTCGTCTTTTGGTCCAAATAAATACATTGCACCTCCAATTACTACCAAGCCAATTTTAATTGTGTCATGTCCTAAAATACGTTGACCATTTTTAGGTTATTAATTAATTCAAAAATACGGATTTGTAATCGGAAGATTGATAACTTTTTTTAAAAAATTCCCTTCGGGTTTTAAAAAAGTTACCAACAT
>NZ_BAABCT010000011.1:0-45818 GCF_039539185.1 Flavobacterium cheonanense
TCTCAATAGTAAAAAAACAAAGAAAAATTAATCAAGCAAACTAAAATAAATTTAACCTTTATTAACAACAAGAATGCCCTAAAGAATTAGAAACTCTCTAGGGCATTTATATTTTATTATAAGAATTTATTGTAAAACACGAAGAAACTTTGCAATATCAATAACATTAGAAGAATTGGTCTTTTTAAATAATCGTTTTTTATAAGTGCTTATTGTACTTGGAACTATATTTAATTTATCAGAAATTTTAGTTGTAGAATAACCTTGTACCATTAACATTGCAATTTCAAATTCACGTTGTGAAAGAAGATTACTCTTTGATGACTCAACCTTCACTTTTTTAATTGTTTTTAGTTCGGGAATATTCAAACGCAAACCTTTTGAAAAGTAGGAATCCCCAAACAGAGCTAAATTTAAAGCCGCAACCAAATAAACCTCAGAACAATTCTTTGACAATAAAAAATCCACTTTTCCTTTTGAACATTGAATTTTAAAATCATCAGAATCTATTTCGCTAAAAACAAAAAGCTTTGATTGAGGTTGTAGCTTTTTTATTCTTTTTAAATCCTTAAGACTAGTAGTTTTAATATATTCAAAATCAAAAATCACAATATCATACCTTTTTTTACTACATTCTTCCAAAAAAATAATACTACTAAAAACTAAAAAAACATCAAAATCAGGAAAATTACTTTTTATAACAGCATGCAAACCTCTGGCATAAAAAAACTGACTTTCATAAATTAATATCTTTTTCATAATTCAAGAGTTCTAGTTTAATGTATTTATCAAGTTTGTTAAATTTTTCTTAAAAAATTAAACGCCCCGAAACAAAAATTAAACTTTCATAATTCTCTAATTAAACTAATGTAGTAAATGATGAAAATGATGTTATAAATGAAATCAAACTATTTCCAGTTGTGTATTATTTAAACCATTTATGAAATAAAATACACTGTTATTACTTAACATGTATGTGTATTTAAAGATTGAATAATTTTGTTCTAAATTTAGAAAAATGAAAAAAGCACTAGTACTCTTATCTTTAGTGAGTTCAATACTTTTATATAGTCAAAAAAACATAAAAGAAACAGACTCAACACAAACCACTTTTAATAAATGGACTTTAGAAATTTCAGCCGGTCAATTAAAAGGAACTACTCCATATGCCGATGGATATTATTCAAGTAATCCTGGGACATTTTTTGGATCTATCGATATAAATAGTTTTTCCATTGCAGGTAGATATTCTTTTGGATCAAAATTTGGTGTTAAAGTAGGTCTTCAATATGACCAATTAAAAAACTTAAGCACAAATAGTTTACCTTTCAATATGCAACAAATAGGGATTTCTATACAAGGAGTAACCAACCTAAATAGGTTATTCAACATAGAAAATAAATTGAATAGGTTTGGTATATTACTACATGGTGGTTTCAAAATTGACCAAATGAAATCAAAAACAGCTAACACCTTAACTAATGGTAATTACAATAAGAAGGAACTTAATGGCGGCTTAGTTGTTGGAATTACACCTCAATATAGGATATCAAATAGAATTTCAATCTTTGGTGATGTTACAGTACAAAACAATTTCAGACAACATTTTAATTGGGATGGTAGTTACTCTAATTTATCTTCAAATAACATGAAAGGACAATCTGTAGTAACATCTCTAGGCTTATCTTTTTCTATTGGAAAAAATAAAATGCATGGTGATTGGTCAATAATTAAACCAGAAGAAACAAAGAAAATTGAAGTAATAAATAACCGAATTGAGGAGATAGAAACCTTAATGAATGATACAGACAAAGACGGAGTAGCAGATTATTTAGATCAAGAAAACAACTCTGTAGCTGGAGTCGCTGTGGATTCAAGAGGAAAAATGGTGGATGTTAACCGCAATGGTGTACCAGATGAAATAGAAAGGTATATATCATCAAAAGTTGAAAAAGAAAAATCATCTGAAGATTTAAATAAAAGCACATTGCAAACATTAATTGATGATGAATATATAGCCGTGTTTTTTGAAACTAATAAAACTATTCCGACAAATGTATCTACAGAAGGTCTTAACTTTATCAGAAGTTATTTAAAATCAAATCCTAATGAATCAGTTTATGTTATTGGTCATGCAGATGAAATTGGAACTGAGGAGAAGAACAAAAAACTCTCAGAAGAACGAGCCAAAGCTACAAGAGAAATTTTAATAAAATCAGGCATCGATGGAAAAAGATTAATCATTCTTGCAGAAGGCGAAGACAATTCTGTAGATAAAGATTCAAAAAAATCTAGAGATTTAGTCCGAAAAGTTACTTTTAAAATTATTAAATAAATAAAAACCCTCTTTAATAGAGGGTTTTTTTTAATAGAAAATGATATGAAAAATTTAATTCGGCTTTTCGTACATTCTTTTTTACTGTTGAGTTTTTTTAATATAGCGGCACAAAATTACAGAAATCCAAAAGCATATATAAATGATTTTGGAAAATCTGAATTGTTTGTTAAAGAAGCTTTAATGGAATATTCAAAATCGATAATTGAGTCAAGTCCAGATGATAGAATTCAAACAACTATGGAACGCATATATATCAAACTTGAGGATATTAACAACAATTTATTAAAAAATGATACTGGAATTAATGGAGACACTACATTAAGAGATGAATTTATAAAATTAAATAGTAAAACGATTTTATTACTAAAAAATAAAGCTCTTAAGCTTAATGATTATATCGTTCAGAGTAACTCTGATTATGAAGATATTTTTAAAAATTTTTCTTATAAAGAAAAAGAAATTACTGTCTATTATTCTGATATACTATATTATGAAAAATTTAAAAAAGAGTTTGGTTTGAAATATAATATATTGATACGAAATTATACTAGTAAAAATGTATTTGAATATAATGCCTATCAAAATTTGATTTTTTATAAATTAAATGTTCTCGACGATAAATTAGTAACATTATTCACATTAAAAGATACAGAAAAAGTAAATGAATGCATTATTCATATGGATAATATCTTAAAAGAATCAGAATTTAAAACCCGTGAATTCAAAGGTGAATTTGACGATGAATCTTTAAATAATATCACCACTGAATTGATTTATTTTTTTCAGAATCAAAATGTATATCTAAAAGAGCTTTACTATAAATACATTGAGGAATACTTAACTTTTCAAGAAGCAAAAAAAAATGTTACTGAAAATGACGATGAAAAAACTATTGCAGAATATAACGAAAAAGTGCGAAAATTCAATAAATCTAAAAATGACTTTTTTGATTCATTATATGAAAACCAAATCGCAAAAAGAGATTTAATAAACAGATGGTATAAAACCAATAGCTTATTCTTAAAAAACAATATCGTTTTTGAAGACATTTACGATAACTTCATAAAACAAAAGGATAAATAAACTTTGCAACTATTTGGTAATAATTGAAACATAGCTAACACTTCTAAAAAATTATTTTCTTAGTTACCACAGATTCATTTATAAATTTCACACGAACAAGTAAACCTTGATTATTAGCAGCCAATTCTTTTATGTTTAGATTTTCAAGATTGATTTCTTTTTTATCAATCAAAACTCTTCCAAGTAAATCATATATAATAATTGAATCAATTAATTCTTTACTCTTTATAGATATTACATTATCCTGCGAATTGGCAGCGATATTAAAATCCCCATGAGTAAAATTGTTATTGAGTGACAAACTAGAATTTAGATATTTAATTAGAAAACGATTATTGTAAGTGCCTGAATTGGAGAAAAACTGATAAGGACTTTGTTTTAAATTGTGAGTAATGTTTAACAATGTATCTTGTATAAATATATCTTGATTACTTAGGAATAATCCGTCCAATGCACCGATAGCTATAGTATAATTTCCACTAGTTGGTATTGAAAAACCCAATGGTATCATATCGCTATTTTCAAATGGCAAAGGCCTTCCTTGAATGCAAACTTTTTGGTCATCTATCAATGTGTAAAAATTTTGATTACCATCTAGCTTAGTAAATGCATCATAGAGAACATCTTTCTGATACGTTGCATTATTCAAATATCCAATAACAGTTCTTGTAGGATTGCCAGAATCACTAACTAAATCAAGCCAAATTCTATGTTTCTCAATAGATGAAGATATGAATTGATTTCTGTAAAATTGTGTGTTAGAATTTAATGAATTCTCTCTCATGAAATTTTTAAAAGTTACTTGAGCATTGGCTTGATTTCCTTCATTCATTAAAACAAAAAATGATTGACATGAAGCTATAAATCCATTAAATCCGTTGGGACCAGAAAGTGTAGCAGTGCCGTTATGAGTTATGTAATCATTAGCTGTATAATTATATTGATAAGAACTGTAAAAAGGGTTAACACTACTTGAAGGCAAGGTTCCGTGTGTCCACAATCTAACTGAACCTTCAATCACAGGATTATCTATAGCGTTATAAAGTAAAAAAGAATCAACGTTAAGGGCACTTGGGTAAGGGTTTCCGATTAAATTCCAATTATCATCATAAACAGAAAAAGGAACACCATTCAAGCTTGTGAAACTAGACAATGATGTTGTTGTCATTGGTCCTCTTGCTATTGTGCAATTAATCAATCCATTATTAATAGTTGACCCAGAAAATATTGACGTAAAAACTTGAGGAGTAGTTCCAAATCCGTTTGGACCTCTAACAATGTAACCCTTTCCTACTTCCATTGTATCGCCTGCAGATGGCGACCAAAAACCAACACCTCCATTAGGATTATTTAAAATCGGATTCCATTTCCAAATAAGACTTGATGGTGTATTAGGCGATATTAAATTTACTGAAAATTGTTGCAATGGTGATGACCAATAAACATAATCAAGCTTTCTAATGTTGGCGTTTCGTTTAACTGTAGCATTACCTGTATTTAATGCATAATCATCGTTTTGGATAATGACTCCACTATCTTCAACAATTAAATCTCCAAAATTAGTAATGTCACTTTCTGAGGATAAATAGGAATTAGATCCAATAACTAATGATTTTCCCGAATTAATCTGGCAGTTACATGTAGTAATATTTCCATTTAACAAAGTATCATAATTTCCATCAATTATGGCTTTTGTGAAATTATTAGGAATTCCATTACTCCATGACGAACCATTCCAAACTGTTGATGCTTGTGTTTTTCCCTTTAATTGTATATCGTCTATTGCCCAAACTTCATTGATGTTATTGTTTACGATAGTAATCCGTATTCTAAGATCTGTAGTTTTTGGCAATCCATTTAAAGATATTTTACTATAACCGTCTGTGGTTAAAAACCCTGTAGCGGTTGGAATAAAATCAATGACAAAATCAGTTCCAGAATAATTAGACTGAGCTATTCCAGTACCGCTTAAAAAAGACCATTTTGCTTGACTACTGCCAGTTACTTTTATCTCATTTGACCATGAATTGCCTCCATTAGTGCTAATAGCAACCGAAACATAATCGCCATTTTCACTTCCTTCAGAAGGAGTTTTTGAAAATGAAGCCAATCTAAAATTAAATGAAGGATCTTTAACATTGATTGTATTGACTGAATCAAATAATAGAGTACAAAAAGAATTATTAACTTGTAAACTCTTTGTGCCAATAAATTTAGGAACAAATACAAGCGGTACGGCATTTTCAGCATAAGCAGTGCCTCCAGAAACTGTAGCAAAACCATTAGAAACTGAATAGCCTAAAATTGGTAAAGTAGACCCTGGTTCAAAATCTTGTTTGGCAATAACTTCACTAAACAAGTTATAACCACATTCAATATAATTTAAACCAGTACCTTGAATAGCAAAAGAATAAATAGGATTTGAAGGATCATCAGAGTTAATTTCGATAGTTGCTGTTCTTAAACCTACTGAACTTGGATCAAACAACACTGTAAAATAGGTGCTTTCTCCTGCAGCAATATTGGTAACTGGAAAACTTGAGATTTGAAAATCTGAGGCATTAATCCCACTTACCAAAATATTCGAAATGGTTAATGAAGTAGTACCATCATTAACTATCATGTAGGTTACAGCATTAGTTTCATTAATTATTTGACATGATGAAAAAATAGTATTATCAATTGACGAAGGATTTAAACTTCCATTTACAATAGGAATTAAATTTCCGTAAACAACCATTAATGGTCCATTACTTATTTCTGAACTTTTGTCGTTGAAGAATAAATAAGAATTAGTTCCAAAGGATATGTTGCACAGTATTAGTAAGAAATATTTTATCATATTAATAATATTTAATAAAACATATGGTAAATAACAAATAATAGTATCATTTGTATACGCAACTAAAATTATTTAATAAGATTATAAAATGTTCCATTTTAAAAGACAAAACAAACATTTCACCTAAAAAAAAAATTATAAAATGCAATAATGTAGAATTAATTCTACTTTATTTTTTTGTTTTTTGTGAAGTAAATAAAATAATTAGTATTTATTTTGTATAATGTTATTATTTGTGTAAATAATTTAACTAATTTTAAAAAAATATAAAATATATTTAACTTTCCTTAATAAGTTATTTAACCCTAATATTAAAAAAATATTTAATCTTAATTTTCTTATAAAAATTGTTACTTGAAAAACCTAATCACCATTAATTACGTAATTTGTTGAGTTTAAAAAAAAAATTATGAATACAGAAACATTTTTAAATAAAATATTAGTTTTATTAGACTCTACAGAAGAAATTGAGTACACACTATTAGAAAAAAACAAGTTGCTTGATTTTATAGTATTAACAAATAAAAAAATAATTTATACAAATTTAGATTTGTTCGAGAAAAATGTGTTCCATTTTTTTGATATTAAAAACAATAATACTCAAAATATTGTGAGATTAAAAAAGATGCTACAATCAGATGATTTTGAGATAAATACTATAATTTCAAAATATTTTAATTTAAGTACTGACGAGATTGAATCTGTAAGTTAGTTTTAATCTATAAAGAAGTCAAATACTTAGGATTAAAACTTTGTGGTTGGGAAGATTGATTTTTTATATTTTTTTTTATTAAAACAATAGTAAATGAATATGAATCTATTTCATTAACACGATTAAGTTTACTTTATCAATAGGCCTTTACTATTATTCCTTTTTTAAAGTTTTTACTGAATTTAATTTTCAACTTTTCTAATACATTTTACTTAATAGCTGTCCTTGAATTTTTATAAATCAAGGGATATCCTTAAAATTATGTCGCATAATTAATAAAAAAACAAAAACGTACTAATACGTTATTTTCTCTTTTATAAATGCTTCTAACCTACAAAGTAAACAAAAACCAAAATATTTCCTAAAGCAATTTGATATTCTATAAAAAAAGACTGTCAAAAGCAAATGCTATTCAAAATCTTTTGACAGATGTACTTACTAGAAGTAAATCATACACTATTTAATTTTTTTTAGCTACTTCAGAATTCAAAAAAAATCATTGTTTTGAATTAAAAAACACGTAAAACTACGTGTACATAAAAAAAATTTAATTATACTATTTTTGTTGTTTATCAGTCAACTACAACTTTTTATAGCAATAGCTATTCTCTTCAATCCCATAATCCTATTCATGACTACAAAAATCAATTTGGATGTAAGTAGACATGTTTACTGGATTTTTGTTTTTGATATATAGCTTTAAAGAAAAAATAAATATTTATATCATGAACAAATACCCAATAAACTCTGCTAATATCATTAATGTGGGATATGATGAAGTAAAACAAATTCTAGGAATAGAGTTCAAAATCAATGTAATTCACCTCTATTTTGAAGTGCCACTAGACGAGTTTGTAGATTTTATGAAAGTCGATGACGTCGAAGAATTTTATGTCAATTTAATCCATTGTAAATACCATTATGAAGTTTTTTAAACTTTTTTAGAAAGTGCAGACCACAAACGTAAATCCAGTTCAATAACTTAAAAATCACCTATTACAAGTATTTTATTACAAAAATCTATTTTATATTTACACAAACAATATATTGCAATGACTTTACAACAATACATTACCAAAATCGATACCTTATACAAAACTGGAAACGCAAGAGAACATTCTTATCGTGGCGACTTGCAAAACCTTATAATGGCAATTTTACCTGATGTATTAGTTACCAATGAACCTGCAAGAGTTGATTGTGGCGCACCTGATTATGTGTTGACTAGAAAAGATGTTCCAATAGGTTACATTGAAGCAAAAGATATTGGTGTTGACCTTGCAAGTAAAACTTTAAAAGAACAATTTGACCGATACAAAGCAGGTTTAACCAATCTAATTTTTACCGACTATTTAGATTTTCATTTTTATAAAGATGGCGTATTTGTTACCAAAATTGCAATTGCTCGCATAGAATTCTCCTCCTCTGGAGGAGTGTCCGAAGGACGAGGTGGCACTATAGTTCCTATTCCTGAAAACTTTGAGCAGTTTGCAAGTCTTATTGTGAATTTTGCTCAAACTATTTCTCAAACTATTAAATCGCCTACTAAATTGGCGCAAATGATGGCAGGAAAAGCCAAATTAATGGCTGATGTTATAGAAAAATCATTGAATAACGATGACTTGCAAGGCATACGCTCAAGTATTAAAAGTCAGATGTTATCGTTTCAACAAATGTTGATTCATGATATTGATAATAAATCATTTGCCGATATTTATGCTCAAACCATTGCTTACGGAATGTTTGCCGCACGTTACCATGACCCAACCTTACCAACTTTTTCACGACAAGAAGCTGCTGAATTAATTCCAAAAAGTAATCCATTTTTGCGAAAGCTTTTTCAAGATATTGCAGGTTATGATTTAGATAATCGTTTGGTTTGGATTGTAGAAGAATTGGTTTCTATATTCCTTGCAAGTGATGTTGCAATGATTATGAAAAACTTTGGTAAAAGCACCAAACAAGAAGACCCAGTAGTACATTTTTACGAAACCTTTCTAGGCGAATACAACCCAGCTTTGAGAAAAGCAAGAGGAGTTTGGTACACTCCACAACCAGTTGTGAATTTTATTGTTCGTGCCGTAGATGATATTTTAAAAACTGAATTTGGACTTAAAGAAGGTTTGGCAGATACAAGCAAAATTAAGATTAAGAAAAAAGCCGTAACTCAAACTTTAGGCAAAAACGCTAAACTAAAAGAAGTTGAAACCGATGTTGAAGTTCATAAAGTTCAAATTTTAGATCCTGCAACTGGAACTGGAACATTCTTAGCCGAAGTTGTAAAACACATTCACAAAAAATTTGAAGGACAACAAGGTATTTGGAGCAAATATGTAACCAATGATTTAATACCTAGATTAAATGGTTTTGAGCTATTAATGGCAAGTTATGCAATGGCACATTTAAAAATGGATATGCTATTGACTGAAACTGGTTACAAACCAACCGACGACCAACGTTTTAGAATTTTCTTGACCAATAGTTTAGAAGAAGCACATCCTGATACGCAAACGCTTTTTAGTTCATGGTTAAGTGATGAAGCCGACCAAGCCAACGCCATAAAACGTGATGCACCAGTTATGGTAGTAATGGGAAATCCTCCTTACAGTGGAATTTCTTCAAATAATGGCAAATGGATTTCTGATTTAATTGAAGATTATAAATATGTTGATGGAGAACATTTTAAAGAGCGCAAGCATTGGTTAAATGATGATTATGTAAAATTCATGCGTTTTGGACAGCATTTTATTGATAAAAATGGAAGTGGAATTTTAGCTTTTATCAATCCTCATGGGTTTTTAGACAATCCTACTTTTAGAGGTATGCGTTGGCATTTATTACAGAGTTTTGATAAAATTTATACTATAGATTTACACGGAAATAGCAAGAAAAATGAAACCGCACCTGATGGTTCTAGTGACCAAAATGTTTTTGACATCATGCAAGGTGTTTCAATAAATTTATTTTTAAAAACAGGAAAGAAAAAAAATGATAATCTTGCAGAAGTATTTCATTTTGATTTATTTGGAAAAAGAGAACATAAATATGATTTTTTAGTTCAAAATTCAATTAAATCTATCAAGTTTAATCAATTAAATCCACAAAAGCCAAATCTATTTTTTCTACCTAAAGACAATTTAGGGATAGAAGAATATCAGTTTGGATTCGAAATTGATAAATTATTTGACATCAATGTTACTGGAATAGTTACTGCAAGAGATGGATTTGTGATTGATATTGATAGAAATATTTTACAAAAAAGAATAGAAAATTTTACTGATGAAAAGTTAAGTGATGATACAATAAGAAATCTTTATTTTGGAAGTAAAAAAGATGGAAAATATTTAGCAGGAGATTCTAGAGGATGGAAATTAAGTGTTGCTAGAAAAAAGATAAAGAATTATAATCATTCAGAATTTATACAAAAAATAGCATACAGATTATTTGATGATAGATTCATTTATTATGATAATTCAATGGTTGATTGGGGTCGTGAAAAATACATGAAAAATTTTTTAGAAAAAGAAAATGTTGGATTAGATTTATGTAGACAACTTGTTTCCGATTCTTATTCTCATATATTTGTTACAAACAAAATTGTTGACGATTCTTTTGTATCTAACAAATCAAAAGAAAGAGGCTATGTTTTTCCACTATACCTTTATTCAGAAACAACCACTCAACATAGTTTATTAGACGAAGTAGTTCGCACTCCTAATTTAAACATGGAAATAGTCAATAAAATGGCTAATGATTTGGGTATGTTTTTTTCACCTGAAAAACCCGATTATAATAAACAAACAGCAGAAGCAGATATGCTTTGTCCAATTGATATTTTAGATTATATCTATGCCGTGTTACATTCGCCAAGTTACAGAGAAAAATATAAAGAGTTTTTAAAAATTGATTTCCCAAGAGTTCCTTATCCAAAAAACCAACGTCAATTTATTGATTTAGTAGATTTAGGTAGTCAATTGCGTGAAATCCATTTATTAGAAAGTGAAGTGGTAGATAAATTAATAACTCAATATCCTGAAGACGGAACTAATGTAGTTGCAAAACCAATTTACAAAGATGGTAACGTTTACATAAATGACTTGCAATACTTCGCCAACGTACCAGAAGTAGCATGGAATTTCTACATTGGTGGTTATCAACCTGCTCAAAAATGGTTAAAAGATAGAAAAGACAGAGAATTGAGTTATGAAGACATTCGCCACTATCAAAAAATAATCGTTGCATTGAAAGAAACTGATAGATTGATGAAAGAGATTGATAAGATAGAGATTTAAAAAGAAAAAGTTTGTCATTCTGCAGGAATCACACAAGCTAATCACACCTAACAATAAAAAGATAAACGCGTTAATTTTCAAATAACAATCGTTTGTACTTTGTCATTCCGCAGGAATCACACACGCTAATCACGCCTAACTATAAAAAAGATAAACGCGTTAATTTTCGAATAACAAAATGAAAGAAATCCATTGTGTGAGTGACGTGTGTGATTCCTGCGGAATGACAAATTGGGTGTGAGTGACGAGTGGAATTGCTTCTGAAAGACAAAATAAAAGTATAAATCATAAAATTTAAATTAAACGCCATGAACAATACTATGATTGAATATAATGAAGGACACTATACCTTTTATGTTTATATAATTACTAATAAACATAGATCAACTTACTACATTGGGATGACGAATAATTTGGGTGTAAGATTAAAACAGCATAAAGAGAATATTGAAAAAGAGATAAAGACTTTTGCTTCTAGATACAACCTTGAGTTTCTGGTTTATTATGAAAAGTTTACTTGGGTGCAACTTGCCATTGAGAGGGAAAAAGAATTGAAAAGTTGGAACAGAAATAGAAAATTGGAACTTATTCGCTCTTTTAATGAGAATTTTGAATTTTTAAATGATCGTTTTGTAAAAGAATAGTAGTCTTTTTTTGTCATTCCGCAGGAATCACACACACAAATCACACACAGCAATAAAAAAATAAACGCTATAATTTTCGAATAACAATCCTTTGTATTTAGTCATTCCGCAGGAATCACTCACGCAAATCACACAAAGCAATAAAAAAATAAACGCTATAATTTTCGAGTAACAATCCTTTGTATTTTGTCATTCCGCAGGAATCACACAAGCTAATCACACAAAGCAATAAAAAAATAAACGCTATAATTTTCGAGTAACAATCCTTTGTATTTTGTCATTCTGCAGGAATCACACAAGCTAATCACACCTAACAATAAAAAGATAAACGCGTTAATTTTCGAATAACAAAATGAAAGAAATCCATTGTGTGAGTGACGTGTGTGATTCCTGCGGAATGACAAATTGGGTGTGAGTGACGAGTGGAATTGCTTCTGAAAGACAAAATAAAAGTATAAATCATAAAATTTAAATTAAACGCCATGAACAATACTATGATTGAATATAATGAAGGACACTATACCTTTTATGTTTATATAATTACTAATAAACATAGATCAACTTACTACATTGGGATGACGAATAATTTGGGTGTAAGATTAAAACAGCATAAAGAGAATATTGAAAAAGAGATAAAGACTTTTGCTTCTAGATACAACCTTGAGTTTCTGGTTTATTATGAAAAGTTTACTTGGGTGCAACTTGCCATTGAGAGGGAAAAAGAATTGAAAAGTTGGAACAGAAATAGAAAATTGGAACTTATTCGCTCTTTTAATGAGAATTTTGAATTTTTAAATGATCGTTTTGTAAAAGAATAGTAGTCTTTTTTTGTCATTCCGCAGGAATCACACACGCAAATCACACACAGCAATAAAAAAATAAACGCTATAATTTTCGAATAACAATCCTTTGTATTTAGTCATTCCGCAGGAATCACACACGCAAATCACACAAAGCAATAAAAAAATAAACGCTATAATTTTCGAGTAACAATCCTTTGTATTTTGTCATTCCGCAGGAATCACACAAGCTAATCACACAAAGCAATAAAAAGAGAAATCCCACTGAGCGCGATTTTACAATCCGTGCACACAAAAAAAGCCAGCTCTAAGTCTCCTGACTTCGCAGCACAATGGCATTGGACACATTAAAAATCATACAATTTTAAAAAAAACCAGTCCGACAAAAGCTACAAACTTCAAGTCAAAACATCCAAAACACGCAATCCAAAACTTTTAGAATCATGCAGTGGGTACAATACACCATTCAGCTCCTGCACATAACTGTAAAACAATACAGGCAAGCGAAAACCACCAGCACTAGACAACGCATTTGGCGTTAAAGTAATTGAGTCTACAGCCGCACCTTTTGCCAACAACACAGAAGCACTCTTGTTTAAAGTTGCCGTCTTGTCATCCAAATTCAAATGCAATACACCCAAAAAAAGTTCCAAATGGGTAGCGCCTACAGGAAATTTAAACTCCGTTAAGGAAAAGGAAGGAAGTGTAAGTTCTAGAGTTGTACTAGCAACATCCATCGGTAACACAGGAAAGGACATAGCAGTAAAGTCAAAAGAAGTAAGCAAATGTTGTCCTGCAGCCGTTTGTAAACCCAAATTTATAGTGCGCTTACCACGCTCCGAAATAAAATCACAATCTTTAATACCTATAAACAAACGCATCAGACGAGAATGTAACGTAACATCTTTTCTATTTGCAAAATGAAAAAGCAAAACATCACTAAAAGCCTTCTTCACTTGCGAACAATGACCAAACTCCGTATTGTTTTCCCTAACCCGAACCATCGTAGCACTGTTTTTAATAGAAGCGCCATTAAATCCACCACCAGCCTTTCGGGCGATGGGCTTCCCTTTTCTAAAATAAAAATTAACCCCATCAATAGTGCCACGCAACCTAATCAATCCTTCTTGCTTTGCCATACGTTTCTCCTTTTTAATCCTAGTTACATTTATACAAAAGTAACATTTATATCGTATTTATATCGTATTTATAACGTATTTATAACGTATTATAATTTAAAATAGTATATACTTTACTAAGTTTACACTCTATCAATAAAAGAGAATATCGCACGGCAAAAACCAACAAACTTTTTGACATAACTAATTCATAGAAAGTTACAATGATAAAAAACAAAAAACTCACCACCTAAAAAGTGATGAGTTTCGATTAACGTACCCGGAGCCGGAGTCGAATCTACCTGTCGGTAGACAGGCCGGCACGGTTTCCCACAGGTGTTTGAGACCAGCGCGTCTAACAACCTGCCTGCCGGCAGGCAGGTTCCGCCTTTTATAAATAATTATCTCTGATAAGTCTTAATTTCTCCTTTCCAATTCCGCTTTTAAAATATTTCTCTTTGATTCTAGCTTCAATTCTGCTGCTACATTCTTCGAAATAAATGACTACGAAAGGAGAATAAGGTTTTGTCGTTTTATTTTTTCCCATATTATGCTCAGATAATCGTCTTTCAATGTTATCTGTTATACCAACATAAATATAGTTTCTCTCTAAACTTGAAATTGCATAAACATAATACATAAAAACAGTTTTAAAAATAAAAAGCCCTTCCTTACGGAAGAGCTTTCGTACCCGGAGCCGGAGTCGAACCGGCACGGTTTCCCACAGGTGTTTGAGACCAGCGCGTCTACCAATTCCGCCATCCGGGCTTAGCAGACAGAAATAACAACAGTCATTTCATCGCATTAAAATCGATTAAAAAAATCAATTTGTTTTAACACGTTGCAAATGTAAATAAATTTTAAACACATTTTCAAGAAAATAGTTAAAAATATCCTTTCAGACTCGGATTTTATTTCTAAATTTGCACCTCGTTAAAACGACACACAACTAACTAACTACATTCGAGGCATTTAAATTTTTCTGCTCTTATAAAATTGAGAACGAATTAGAATTAAAATAGTTCGAATTAAAACAACAAAAGTAAAATGTCACATTTAGAACCAGAAGCAAAAATATTTGCCTGTTCACAAAGTGTTCATTTAGCTGAAGAAATAGCTAAAAACTATGGTATTCCGCTAGGCAAAGTAACGTTCTCAAAATTTAGTGATGGAGAATTCCAACCTTCGTTTGAAGAATCTATAAGAGGATTACGCGTTTTTATTGTTTGCTCTACATTTCCAACAGCAGACAATTTGATGGAGTTATTATTAATGATTGATGCTGCAAAAAGAGCTTCAGCAAGACATATAACACCCGTAATTCCTTACTTTGGATACGCAAGACAAGACAGAAAAGACAAACCAAGAGTGCCAATTGGAGCAAAACTAGTAGCAAAATTACTAGAAACTGCAGGAGCAACTAGAATCATGACCATGGATTTACACGCCGATCAGATTCAAGGTTTCTTTGAAAAACCAGTTGACCATTTATTTGCTTCGACTATTTTCTTGCCTTATGTGAAAAGTTTAAATTTAGAAAATTTGACAATCGCATCTCCAGATATGGGAGGTTCAAAAAGAGCTTATGCTTATTCTAAATTTTTAGAATCAGACGTAGTTATTTGCTACAAGCAAAGAAAAGCCGCTAATGAAATTGGTTCAATGGAATTAATTGGCGATGTTAAAGGAAGAAATATTGTTCTTGTTGATGACATGATTGACACAGGAGGAACATTAGCAAAAGCGGCTGATTTAATGATTGAAAAAGGCGCTTTAAGTGTAAGAGCAATTTGTACACATGCAATTCTTTCAGGTGACGCATACGAGAAGATTGAAAATTCTAAATTATTAGAATTAATAGTTACCGATTCTATTCCGTTAAAGAAAGAATCAAACAAAATTAAAGTGGTGAGTTGTGCACCTCTTTTCGCAGAAGTTATGCACATGGTGCAACACAACAATTCCATCAGTGGAAAATTTTTAATGTAATTTATTATTTATTAACTATATATTTTTACAATGAAATCAATTTCGATTAAAGGATCAGAAAGAGAAAGCGTGGGCAAGGTAGCAACCAAAGCGGTACGTAATGCTGGAATGGTTCCTTGCGTAATTTACGGAGGAAGTCAACCAGTACATTTTCAAGCAGAAGCAAAAGCTTTCAAAAGTTTGGTTTACACTCCAAATGCGCACACAGTTGCCATTGATTTAGGAGGTAAAAAATTTAATGCAATTTTACAAGACATCCAATTTCACCCAGTAAGTGATGCAATTTTACACATTGACTTTTTCCAATTGTCAGATGATAAAGAAATCATCATGGAAGTGCCAGTAAAAATCACAGGAACTTCTCCAGGTGTACTTTTAGGTGGTGTTTTAAATTTAAATCAAAGAAGATTAAAAGTGAAAGCTTTACCAAAAAATCTTCCTGATTTCGTAGAAGCTAACATTTCTGAATTACAAATGGGTAACAAATTGTATGTAACTAAATTAGCTACAAACAATTTCAAATTAATGCACCCAGACAACACTGTAGTTTGTCAAGTGAAGATTTCACGTGCTGCTATGAAAGCTGCTCAAGAAGCTGCAAAAGCAGAAAAAGCTGCAACAAAAGGAAAGAAAAAATAATTTCATTCTTATTCAATACAAAAAGCATCAGGAAACTGGTGCTTTTTTATTTTAACCCAATTCCAAACTTTTTCAGGAACGAATCAGTAGTATTTATTGTGAACCTTGTTCCTGCTGTCCAATACAATAAAAAAATGGTGATTTCGAGAACCTCAACCACCATTTTTTTATTTCCATTCCCATCAGGGTTAGCTAGCAATCGTATTGAATGAATTTTAAGTTTCAAAACAATTAACTACTTTTACATCATGAATTGGTTTTCAAAATTATTTAAACAAAATATAAAAGAAGAAACAACTCCAATGAAGAAATTCCTTATTGTTGGCTTAGGTAATATTGGTGCCGAATATGTAAACACACGACACAATATTGGATTTAAAATATTAGATTATTTTGCAAGAAAAGAATCCATTTCATTTCAAACGGCAAAGCTTGGCGATGTCGCTGAATTTAAAACAAAAGGTCGTACTCTAATTTTACTTAAACCAAACACTTACATGAATCTAAGTGGAAAGGCGGTGAAGTATTGGATGGAAAAAGAAAACATTGAAAAAGAAAATATTTTAGTTATTACTGATGATTTAAACTTGTCTTTTGGAACAATCAGAATAAAAACTAAAGGAAGTGACGGTGGTCATAATGGATTAAAAAACATACAACTTTTATTAAATTCAACTGAATATCCTAGATTTAGATTTGGTATTAGTGATGAGTTTAAAAAAGGAAAACAGGTAGATTATGTATTAGGCGAATGGAATGAAGAAGAAAAAACAAAACTACCTGAACGACTAGAGTTGGGTAGCGAAATTATATCCTCTTTTGCTTTAGCAGGATTGGCAAACACTATGAATATTTATAATGGTAAATAATGGTATTCTTTTTGATTATCTTTATCTAATTAAATAAGTTAATAATGAAAAAACTATTCATAATCCCAACAGCAATTCTCTTTTCATTCTGTTGTACAAACAAAGAAATAATGAAAAAAGAAGAAGAAAATAAAGTCGTTACAAAAACAGAATCTCCTTGTCCTTCTGACGGAGTTTGTACCACAGAAATACTGAAGAACAAAAGTTTAGTTATTAAAACTGACGAATTTGGATCAACGTATACACAAATTATTGATAGTGAAACTACTTCTGTAATCGTTTATCAGTACAACAGAATCGTAAAAGGTGATTTACAAGACGCTGGTTACAGAGAAGAAATAATTTTTGAAATAAACAATAATGATACAGAACTAAATTTAACTAATAAGGAACTTCAACAAACAAAAATGCTTTTTGGAAGGTTTTGTTTCTGCAGAGGACAAACAGGTTATTATAAAGTAGAAGAAGGTAAATTAAATCTAAAGAAAACAAACGATACTATAACTTTAAATTTAGATTTTACTATTACTAAAGTTCCTCAAATAATTAAAACCATTACAACTTCTATAAACTAAAAAAGTCCCGATTTTATCGGGACTTTTTATTTATAATAGAATAATTATTCTACTACTATTTTCTTAACAATCTTTTTATCGCCATCTTGAATATTAACAAGATAAATTCCAGATTGTACATTGTCTAATTGAAGTGTTTGTTCAAACACACCATTATTTTGATATACATTATTGAAGATAGATCTTCCTCTCATATCATAAACTTCAACATTAATATCATTTCCTGTATTAGAATTAAACTTAACAGTAAAAGTTCCATCATTAGGATTTGGATATAATGAGAAGTTATCAAACCCAAAGCTTTCTGTTAATAATGTAACCGTTTGTGTACACACTTCAATGCCCCAAGAATTCAATGTTCCATTATCTCCAGTGTAAATATCATATACTCTCAATGTCCAATTACCTTGTGGATTTTGTCCTACGAAAGGAGCAAAACTCTCTCCTGGAGCAACATTTTGTAATGTAGTACCTCCAGCACCACAATCTAATGTTCCAGCACCGTCAAAAAATTTCATATTTAACGACGCATTACTATTTCCACAAAATCTATTAAAAACTTTTACGAAAGTAGTAGGATTTTGAGGACTACTGATGTCTGTAACAACATCTGATAAATAGGTATGAGTAATGTTATTGAAAACAGAAACTGAACTAATTGAACCAGTAATAGGTACATTTACAGTCCCTATTTGATTAGCAGGAATACCAGCTGCAGTTACAATTGGCAAAGAAGTACCATTATAAGTATTACAAGAATTTACAACGGCATAACCAATAGCAATATTTTTAGAAACTGCATAAAAAATATTTCCAACTGCTTCAATTAGAATTCTACCTGTTGTTGAAGCTGGACCAGGAACAACTATATCTTGTGTTCCATCATTAGGAGTATTAGCAACTAATGTTGTAAAAGTAACACCTCCATCATTAGAAATTAAAATATTTACATTAGCTGTGTTAATTCCATTAGCAGTTGTACCTGCAACATCCCATGTAATTGTTTGAGAAGAACCGATAGGCCATGAAACATCAGGAACACTTGGGCTAGTAATTGTAAAAGGTCCAACACTTGCAGTTGTAACTGTCATATCATCTCTATTTGTCATACCACCACCAGATCTATTATCTCTTACTGTTAAAGCAAAGTTCATAGTTCTTGCAACATTAGGTACTACTTCCCAAGTTGGTGCTAAATTACCATTCAAAACATCAGCAAATCTTGGCATATAACGATTTGGAGAAGTACTTGGAGAAACTGATTTGAAATTTGGTCCTGTTGTTGCAGTTTGAGTTGGTGGTTGTGTGCTTACTTGATTATTATATTGTTCCCAGCAGTATGTTAATGCATCACCGTTTGCATCAGTACTAGTTCCTTTTAAAATAAATGCAGTTCCTCTTGGTATAGTGTAATTTGGTCCTGCTTCAACTACTGGTGCAATATTACCATTTGAAGTTGCAATACCACATGAGGTTGAACCAACAACAAATGTAGTCATCTGTAAAATGCTTCTTGCATGGAAATAATCATTAGAATTTGTTTGAACATCTGGAGCACAAATACCTGCATAACCCATAATTGTACTTCCGCTTCCTGGCTCAAAAGAAGAGTCAGCAGAACGATTACAATTATTATTTTGTGTGTGAGACGCACCCCATTGATGACCCATTTCGTGCGCTGTATAATCAATATCAAAAGGATCACCAACTGGACTTAACTGACCTGTGATTCCTCTAGCTTTTCCTGAACCACAAACTGATGCAAGTTGCGCAATACCCGAATCTGTAGTGCAAAATCCATGCCCCATATCATAATTTGCAGAACCTATTGCTGCATCTACAATTGGCTGTATTTCATTTATCATTTGAGGTGAATTAGTGAAAGAATCTGAATCAATAAAAATAATTAAATCATTGTTAGCTACTAAATTCATTCTTAATGACATTTCTCTTTCGTAAACACCATTCAATCTTGTCATACTTACTACCATTGCAGATAATACAACCCCTTTTTTAACTGCTAAAGTTGCACTTGCTGGTGTTCCAGCTGCAGTTAAATGAAAAGCAGAATATTCTATAGTACATGCAATAGCTAAACGATATTGTCTAAACATTCCATCATTTACTCTATTACTTAAAACAGCTGCATCTATAGGAGAATTCCCATCATCACTCACCAAACATCCAAAATCTCTCGTCTTTTCGATATTCCTTTTACTATAAACGATATAATTATTTAAATCTTTAGTATAGGTATCAATATAGAATGTCCCAGACTTGCCTGAAAAAGACATTACATGAAGACCAAAATCAGTAATACTAAAGCGAATTGAAGAAGTTCCATCTTCACTTACTCCAGAATAAGACTTAATATTTGGATATTTATTTGCTAAACCTGCTTCCATCACTGGAGCATCAAAAATTTTATAACTAGCAAATTCTCCATTTTGATTTGGAAAGTCAACAATTACATTTGAAGTTCTTGCATTTTCAGAAGGAGCTTGTTGTAATTGTGCTTTTAAAGCATTGAAGTCAAGAGAAAATAATTGATATTCTCTTGGCATTGAAGCACGATCCATTTTGCTTAAATTTTTTACTCTTTCCTCTGTGGTTTTATTCCATAGAGAACCTTGACCAAAACTCGAAACAAAAATTAAAACCGCACTAAAAGTAAATAGTAAGTTTTTTTTCATAATGTTTTTATTATTAATTGTTCAAATTTATTAAAAAAATTGATAATTTCTCAATTTAGAATCAAAAAAAAAGAAGCCTCAAATGTTTATTAACATTTGAGGCAAAATATTTTAGCAAAAAAATATTACTTTTTAATTATCTTATCTGATTTCAAAAAGCTTTCTCCATTGTATATTCTTAAGTAATAAACTCCAGATTCTAAATCTTCGATATATACTTTATTATTAACTTCTTCAAGTTTTTGTGATTTTACCAACTGGCCATTTACATTATAAACCTCAACAAAATCAATAGAGGTGTGAGGAGATGTAATGATAAAATACTGAGAAACTGGATTAGGATAAACCGCAATAGCTTCAATTGCTCCTACTTCATCAAGACCAAGTGATGCACAACCATTTGAAGTTAACAAACTTGCTCTAGGTCCGTTCAATGCATTTCGCATTATTGTTTTTTGACCAGTAGTAAAAAATGCCATACAAGCATCATTAACATAATCCATATAGTTCATAAACATTGATCCATCTGATGTTGAAGTACAGGCATTAGTATTATCAGGAAAAGTAGGACATCCAAAATAAGGATTGTTTGTTTCATCCGTATCTGCAACTCCATCACTGTTTTCTGCTGTTCCACAAGCACTGCCATCATCTCCCCATGGATGTAACAAGCCAAAATAATGTCCTATCTCATGAGTTGCAGTTCTGCCTTTGTTAAAAGGAGCTGTCGCTGTACCTGTATTTCCAAAAAACTGATCTCCAATACATAAACCATCAAAAGCTTGACCTGCAGCTGATGGTAAATATGCAAAGCCTAACAACTGATTATTAGAAAATCTTCCTATCCAGATGTTTAAATATTTTGTTGGATCCCATGCGGTAAAACCGGCTGTTGTATAATAGCTGTTTTCAAAAACAAAAGACGAAGGAACTTGTTTTCTTTCAATACCAGTAGATGAATCTCCTGCAGGCGTTCTTGTTGCTTTGCAAAACAATATTTCTGTATCTGCACCCAAACCTTGAAAAGCGGCTGGTACAACTGAAGAAAAATCTGAATTTAATTTTCTAAAATCATTGTTCAAAATCGTTAATTGCGAATTGATTTGAGCATCACTAATATTCTGAATCGATGTTTTATACAAAACATGAAATACAACTGGAATTGTAACAACTACGTTAGCATTTTTATTAGATTGCGTTGTGTTGGGATTTTGTAAATAATCCATTGTTTCTTGATGATGAATAGCAAAAGAAGGATTATTTGCTTTAAGCTCGTTCATTTTTTCTGTAGTAGCACATGTTCGTTGCGAAAACGCATTTAACGAACTAATTGCTAATAAAATAAGAATAGTCTTTTTCATTTTTAAAATTTTTAAGATTCCAAAAGTAAATAAAAAAGGGAAGTAATTACTTCCCTTTAAAAAATATTTTTAATAATCGTTATTCAACTACTATTTTTTTAGTGATTTTCTTATCACCATCCTGAATATTAATTAGATAAACTCCAGATTGAAGATTGTCTAACTGTAATTTTTCGTTGAAAAATCCATTGTTTTGATACGATTTAGAAAAAACTTCTCTTCCTCTAATATCGTGAATTCCAATTAAAATAGAATTGTCAGATGATGAATTAAATTGAACAGTGAATGTTCCATTATTTGGGTTTGGATACAATGCAAAATTTTCAAATATGTTTTGATTCACTGCCAATGCTGTTGCTGTATTACATAAATTCAAGCTCCAAGAATTAATTGACCCTCCATCTTGTGCAAAAGAATCTAGTACTCTTAAAGTCCAAGTACCATTCATAGGTTCGCCATTAAATGCTGATAATGCTTGAGTAGGAATAACTACACCAGAAATTGCTGGATTGTTTCCGCAAACTATTGGAACACCTGCATCATCAAAAGTAGCTGTTATTCCGGCCAACGCTGCAACTGCACATGGTTGAGCTACCAATTGTACTTGCGTTCCTGATGGGCTTATTAATGTAATTGTCATATCATTTACCCAACTATGGGTAATATCAATTGTAACGTTTGCATCAGATATTGTATTGGTTTGTCCAGTAATATTCAATGTTGAATTAACTGTTGCATTTGCTGTTGTTGGTATTGTAACAGGAACATTTGTAGATGTAGCCGTTACACATGTAATAATACCTGTAACAAACTTATATTCTGAACTAAAATTACCTGTGCATGATGCACTTACTGGAGCAACTCTCCAAAAATAAGCTACACCTTGAGATAATCCATTTAAGTTGTAAACATTTGTAGTAACATTTGCAGAACTAATAATTGTATTAAAACCAGCGTCTGTAGCTACTTGAACATTATAAGAAGATGCACTAGGATTCACAGACCAAGTCAATGCAAGCGATGTATTTTGTGCTACTGCATTATTTGCTGGAGTCGATAATGTAACATCAGGTAAACCTAAATATAAGTGAAAAGGAACGGTTTTTACAACAGACCCAGAAGTTGCATTAACATTTATGTTATAAACTCCTGCTGGTGCAGTTAAAAGATTATCGATTGTCATTACAACAGTTCCATTTGAAGAACTTAAAGATGCTGGGCTAAAAGTTACATTTGTTCCAGCTGGATTTCCAGTTGCACTAAAAGTTGTTGTTCCTGTAAAACCAGCTAACGTCGCATAATCAAAATTATAAGTTATTGATGATACAGAACAAACTAATCTACTTTGTTCGCTCGATTGAGTTACAGCAAATGTTGATGTTGCAGCAGTAATTGTAAAGTTTGCATTAGAAATATCAAAGAAAATGTGTTGAAATCCTTTTACCATTATTCTATTACTATTTCCAACATTATTTGGAACAGTTACCACAGTACTTCCATTATTTGGAACTTTATTAGCTAATTGAATTGGGTAAGTTAAACCACCGTCAGTAGATAAAAATACATCAACAAAAGGAGAGTTAACTCCATTTCCTGTTGTCCCTGCCACATTCCAAGTAACCGTTTGGTTTGATCCTGCTATCCATGATACAGCAGTATTAGGAGTGTTTACAACAAATGGTCCTGCAGCAGCATTAACAGTAACTGTCATATCGGTAAAGGCTGTTTGACCAACTTTTATTGGAGCTGTTGAACTATATGGTGAATTATCTCTTACAGTCAATCTGAAATTTAATGTTCTAGAAACCGAACTTAAAGCTTCAATTAAGACTCCAGCGTCTCCAGTGATAGTTTCTGTAGTAGCAGAATTATCTATAACAGATGATAATGTAGGAAAATATCTAGTTGGACTTGCCGTAGGTAAAAAAGAAAGGAAATTTGGTCCTATAGTTTTTGTAGTACTTGCCACACTATTTGCTCCTGTAGAAGATCCTCCGTCGTCATTTTGTTCCCAACAATAAGTTAAAGCATCATTCACATCTGCATCTGTTGCGCTTCCTGTTAAAACAAAAGGAGTGCTTATTGGTATAGTATAGTTTTGAAAGGGAGCAACAACTGGTGTAGCATTTGTTCCTGTTAATGATGTTGTGATCGGACACAATCTCGTTGCTAAATTATTCTGAATTTGCTCAATTGTAGTTTGATGAAAAATGTCTATAGAATGATTTGCTGCATCTTGAGCTGTAATTCCAGCATATCCCATAATTGTTATACCAGAACCAACTTCCTTGTTAACTCCTGCTCCTTCGTTACTATTCGAAAAAGTATGGTTTCCTCCTAATTGGTGGCCAATTTCGTGAGCAACGTAGTCAATGTCAAAAGTATCTCCTTGTGGAACACCATCTGCTGGTGACGTTATCCCTCTTCCTTTTGTTGCTCCAGTTCCAGCTGCAGTACCATTAACGCAAACACAACCTATACAACCTGCGTTTCCACCACCACCACTTGCACCAAACATGTGACCAATATCATATGCCGCATTATTAACTGCCAAGGATGTACCTGGTCCTGTTAGTGTTGTATTAAGGGCTTGTTGTAATTGGGTATTCCAATTTCCCATTGTTGTATATGGGTCTGTAGCAGGATTGTAATAAATTACATTTGTTGAACTAGCTACTAAATTAAGATGAAGCGCTAAATCATTTTCGTAAATTCCATTACATCTTGTTAAAGTTGCATTGAATGCGGCAAGAACTAAACCTACTTGAGCAGCACTATTTGCACCAAAAAAATTTGAGTATTCTGCATTACATGATTGAGCTAAACGCATTGTTTTTAATTGCCCTGCGTTTGACAAAACCGTTGGATTTGTTGAAATTCTGTGATTTAAATCTTGAACTAATTTTTGTTCTTCAGTTGAACATGTCCAAGCTAATGCTCCTTTTTGTCTTTGAGATTTAAAAACTGCATAAGTTGTATGATCTTGAGAATAAGCTTCAATAAATTCACTTTCTTTATCAGCTCTAAAAACCATAGTTTGTATTCCTTGTGGTGAAATACTTAATTTTAAAGTTGCATATCTATCTGTAATACCTTTTCCTGAATAAGCTCTTATTTCAGGAAATTGTGCTTGCAAATCTGGTTCAAAATTAGAAGCTTCATAAACTTCAAATTCTTCAATACCTCCATCAGCATTTGGTAGAGATATAATAGTTGAACGAGAAGTTGCCGCATTCCCAACAATTGAAAACAATTGTTGTCTTAAAGGTGTAATGTTTAAATCAAATAATTTAAAATCTTTAGGAAAAGATAGTCTTTCAGCAGCTTTATCTTTATTGATTATTCTTTCGTTAGGATTATGAGAAATCCAAAATCGGTTAGACTGTGAATGCCCGATTGAAGTAAGTATAAGGGCAATAAAGGTTAATAGTGTAGTTTTTTTCATAAATTGAGTTAGTTAATAAGGTGGTAAATATATAAAAGGTTGTTTAATAAAAAAACTAAAAAACTAGATTTCATATATTTATGAATTAAAAAATTTTCAAAAAACACTATAGTAGCCTATTCACTTAATTTTTTTGTATCGATATAAATAAATTACCTTTGCAGCTAAAATTTATTTTTCTTGAAAACCTTTAGCAATATTAAAGAATATAATAATAAAAAATCGGTTGTTACCATCGGTACCTTTGATGGTGTACATATTGGTCATAAAAAAATTCTTGAAAGAATAATTTTTAACGCTAAAGAACTTAATTGTGAAAGTGTTGTTTTAACCTTTTTTCCTCATCCAAGAATGGTGCTACAAGATAATTCTGTTGTACAACTTCTAAATACTGTAGATGAAAAAACACTACTTTTAGAAAAAACAGGAATTGATAATTTAATCATTCATCCATTTAATCAAGAATTTTCAAGACTTACAGCCGAAGAATTTGTTAAAGAAATCTTGGTCAATCAACTTAATATTCGAAAAATAATTATTGGATATGACCATCGTTTTGGAAGAAACAGAACTGCTAATATCAATGATTTAATAGTTTTTGGTAAAGAATACGGATTTGAAGTAGAGCAAATTTCAGCTCAAGAAATAAATGATAATGCGGTAAGTTCTACCAAAATTAGAAATGCCATTTTAGAAGGAAACATAACTTTGGCCAATAACTATCTTGGTTATAATTATTTCTTTTCAGGAATTGTTGTAAAAGGAAAACAACTCGGTCGCACTATCGGATTTCCAACAGCTAACATTAAAATTAACGAAGATTATAAGTTGATTCCGAAAAACGGCGTTTATATTGTAAAAAGTAATTACGATAAAAAAACAATTTTCGGATTAATGAATATTGGCACAAGACCAACAGTTGATGGAACAAATCAAACTATTGAAGTCTTTTTTCTGGATTTTGATAAAACTATTTATGACAAAACCTTAACTATTGAAATTATTGAATTTATTAGAGAGGAACAAAAATTTGATTCTTTAAACGACTTAAAAAATCAAATAAATGAAGATAAAATTTTTGCTTTAAATTATATAAATACCCACTTTTAAATCATTGTTTGTTACAAAGTAATTAACTACTTTTGAAACATCATTAAATATCCTTATCAATGAGCATTACAAAACATAATTGGACTAAAGAAGAAATTATAGCGATATACAACAAACCCTTAATGGATTTAATGTATGAAGCAGCAACTATTCACAGAGAACATCATGATCCAAATGTAGTTCAAGTTTCTACATTATTATCTATAAAAACTGGTGGCTGTCCAGAAGATTGTGGTTATTGCCCTCAAGCAGCTAGATATCATACAGACATAGAAGGCAACGATTTAATGTCGGTTAGCCAAGTAAAAGCGCAAGCTCTAAGAGCAAAATCGAGTGGTTCATCAAGAGTTTGTATGGGTGCCGCTTGGAGAAATGTAAAAGACGGACCTGAATTTGACCAAGTTTTAGAAATGGTTCGTACCATTAATAAACTAGAAATGGAAGTGTGTTGCACTCTTGGAATGTTAACTGAAAATCAAGCACAACGTTTGGCAGAAGCTGGTTTGTATGCTTACAATCACAACTTAGATACTTCTGAAGAATATTATAAAGAGGTAATTTCAACTCGTGGATTTGAAGATAGATTACAAACAATAGACAACGTTCGTAAAACTAATGTTACGGTTTGTAGTGGTGGAATTATTGGAATGGGTGAATCTATAGAAGACAGAGCTGGAATGCTTGTAGCACTTTCAACATTAAACCCTCAACCAGAATCGGTTCCAATTAATGCACTTGTAGCTGTTGAAGGAACGCCAATGGAAAATGAAAAACCAGTTGAAATTTGGGAAATGATTCGAATGGTTGCCACTACAAGAATTATAATGCCAGAAACTCAAGTTAGACTTTCTGCTGGTAGAACTGAAATGTCTCGTGAAGGTCAAGCTATGTGTTTCTTTGCTGGTGCAAATTCAATTTTTGCTGGTGACAAACTTCTTACAACACCAAATCCTGATGTGAACGAAGACATGAAAATGTTTGAAACTCTTGGATTACTTCCTCAAAAACCTTTCATCAAATTGATGCAACCAAAAACTGTTGAAGCTGAAGATTCACAATTTCAAGCTTTGGGTGAAAAACCTAAATGGTCTCGTCCGGAACACAAAATTGAAAGAAATTTAGAAGCTTCTGGAAAAGGAAAATAATAAAATCTAAACCATAAAAAAAGTCCCAACCTTTAATAAGATTGGGACTTTTTAGTTTTAAGAAACTGACTAAAGAATTACTTTTCTAGTAACAACTTCACCATTTTCTAATTTTATTTTCACTATCAAAGCTTGATTTGTAGCTGTAATATTATTTAGTATTAAATCACTTGAAGCAATATTAGTCTTCTTTATAATTTCTCTTCCTAAAACATCATAAACTGATACTTCACTCAATGATTCATTTATAGATTTAATATTAATTTGTCCATCATTAGCTGACACAAATACAGAACTATCAATAGATTCAAAATCTTGGTTACTCAATGCTGCTGTTGTATATCTTAAAACAAATCGGTCATTGAAAGTTCCAACTGATGATGTAAAGTTATAAGGCGCTTGTCTTAAATCATGAATGATATTTAACTGTTTATCTTCTAAATAAATATCCTGATTTTGCTCAAATAAACCATCTACTTTCTTGATAGCTATAGTATGATTTCCTGCTGCAACAATTCTGATTCCCATTGGAACAAGATCAAAATTATTGAAAGGTAATGGTCGTCCTTGAATGATAAACGGCTCTGAATTGATAATAGAATACATACTCAATTCTGTTGTTGGTCTAAAAATACAGTCATACAAATGGTCAACATCTAGGGTTGAACTTGTTGAATATCCTAACAATGTTCTGTCCATTTGTCCAGAAGTAGTATTGATAATATCCAACCATATTCTGTGCTTTTCCTCAACAGGACCAACAGTATTTGTTGAAACACTTCTAAAGAAATCGGTATTATCATACTGAACCATTGAAGCATCACTTCTCATATTATTAGTAAAAGTTATGGTATTTGGAGTTGCAGTTGTATGAAGCATGTTCACCATAAATCCTTGTCCAGAAGCAATTTTTCCTGCAAAAGTATCTGGATCTGTTGAACCTAAACCATTGTATTTGATATAGTCTGAAGACGAATAATTGTACTGATAATTATTATAAAAAGGACTAACATTTGAAGTAGGATTCAAACCGTGTGTCCAAATCCATACAGCACCTTCTATTTTCGTTTGATTTTGAACCAAGAACTCTTCAGCATCAATTGCTGATGGATATGGATTTCCGACCAAATTCCAATTGTCATCAAATCTTGTTGTCCATACGTTATTCGGATTGGTTAAATCAGCATCATAGTCTGCTCCATCATAATTTCCTCTATAAATATCAAAATTGAATTGACCATTGTGAGGTTTTCCTGTAAAGATTGTACTTAATCCAACTGGTGTTGCAGAACCATTAGAAGCTCTAGCAATATATCCTTTTCCTTTAGTCATAGTTCCAGATGCTGTTGCCCAATTTCCTAATGTTCCATTAGCATTTGCAAATAAAGTATTCCATTCGTAACGATTATTAGTTGGAACGCCAGTAACTGCAAAATTTTCTGTTGGTGCACTCCAATAAACATAATCAAAATTCTTAGCTTGTGCAGTTCTTGTTAGTTGAAATTTAGTTCCAGTATAAACACCTGTGTTGTTATCAGTTTCGTCAACTTGAATAAATTGTCCGTTATTAGCTATTGACAAATCTCCATTGTGATTTAATCTATTATAAGCAAAAACAAATCCATTTGAATCAATATTTAAAGCTCTTGTTGCGTTAATTGTTAGATCACCTTGAGCAATTAAATCATTAGAAATAGCGGTATTAAAGTCATTATCTAAAACTACATTGTAGAATAATTCTGTTCCTCTTGGAGCAACATTATTTATTACTTGAGGAATACTTCCTTTAAAATGAATGGTGCTTTCGCCTTGATCAAAATTAGTTTCTGTACCATTATTATTCCAATTTCCATACAAATAAATTTGACCATCTGGCGTTCCGTTAGAACCATCATTCATGTCTAAAGTTCCAGAAGCTCCGATAGTAACATTTCCGTAAACTTCCAACTCATTATTAGGATTTCCTTGAATAGTTAATCTTCTTCCGTTGATGTTAAGATTGTTACAAACCGCCAAATCAGCATAAAAATCTGAATAGGTTGCTGTGTAATCTATTACTGAATTATTAATAGAAGTTACATTATCAATAACTACATCTACAGTTTCATCTGGAACAGTTAATCTACCCCAATTTGAACAATTGAACCAGTTGGTATCAAAATCACCAACCCATTGTCCAGAAGTTTCACTAGTTCCAATGATAAAGGTTTTTCCTGCTCTGTTTGTTGCGCTACTTGTCGCATCAATTGTATATCTAGTAGTACCTATAACCCAATTTGTTGTAATATTAGCAATTTCTCTAATTATATTTCTAATTGATGTACTACCGTGTTGAGCACTATTTCTATAATACCCACTGATTGTATTTGCAACTGCACTTTCAACATTAAAACAAGTTAATGCATTTGGTAAACGAGATTGTCTGTTACTTCCTCCACCATTCACACCACTACATGCCGATGTAAAAGGAACCCATCCAGTTTTGATGGTAAATCCGTGAAGCAATGTTCCTGTTAAGATATAATTAGCTTCATTTGTGTCTATAGTTCCATCTGAAACAAAACTACCTTGCAATAAATAGATTTGTTCTCCATCACCATTAGTTGTTGTGATATTAGGAGTTGATCCAACACCAAAAGGTTGCGTAATAGTAAAATCTGCTGTTCTATCTACTAATGTCGTTCCTGTAATTACTCCGACGTAATCAAAAATAGGACTCGTAGCAGAATTTGTATTTAAAACAAAAATAGAACCTGCAGCTATAGTAGTTGCACCATTATAGGTAAAATTAGTAATTCCAGGCGTTGCACTTGGGTCATCACCAGCGCCACCCCATTTATCAGTTCTTACATTAGCTGCTGCACCAGCTTCATATCTTGAATTAGCAATTGAAAAGGTTGTTCCCGGCAGAACATTAACCATAGTTGCTACCATATACTGATCAGCTGCACCTGTATTTAAATACTGTCCATCAAAACCAACGAATACTAATTCACCTGGTTTAAAAACGGTTGCCAAATTTGGTGTTAAACTAACCTCTACACCACTGCTCCACTCTAATCCATTTCTAACAAATATCTCAAAATAATAGGTAACGCCATTGGTCAATCCTGTAACAGTTACAAAGTTTCCAGCATTGTTAAAAACAATACTATTATTCCCTGCATAAACAGTATTGGGTAAATAAGCACTTCCGTTTCCTGATGGAGTAAATGTAATGCCTGGTGTTGTTGTTGCAACTACTAAAATCTCATTATAACATAGTGCGTTAGGCGTACTCCAAGTAATTGTACCAGAAGCATTTGCTGGAGAACTTCCTGCTGCTGAAACATTTGGTAAGTTTATGGTTTGATTTGTTGTTGTAGCTGAAGTTGAATAAATTGATGTTGCACCATCATTTTTATATGCATAAACTGCAAAAGTATAATTTACACCTTGGGTTAAACCAGTTATTGTAGCAGTTGTAGCGGTACCAATATATAAAACTCTCGACAAAATTGCTGTAGAACCATAGGTTGGCGCTAAAGTATAATTAGCATTAAATGTTTGAGAAGATGCTACTAATGATGTTACTGCGTGTGGTGTTGCAGCTTCTCTAACTACTAACATATAACCATCAAAAGTGCCAGTTGCAGGTGGCGACCACGATAAAGATTGAGTGGTATTAGTTGTACAAATTTCGGTTAAAGCAACTGGAGTATTTGGAGCAATAGGTCTAATGGTTTGAAGACCAGAAGCTGTTGTAGTGCCAAACTCACTTCCGCTTGATAAAACTACATTAGAAGCAGCAATAGGATTTACAGCCGTTGTTCCGATAGTATTTCCAATAGTTGCTGTTGCCGAAAAATCCGCAGTAATAAAAATATAACTTATTCCTATTGGCAAAGTTTGTGTAGTCAAACCAAATGTTTGATTTCCAGTTAATGTGGTTGTTTTTGTGCTTAAGGTTGCATCGCCAGCATCCAAAACATTGTCTGTAGAATATCTAATTTTAAAATTAACTATATCAGAAGCTACATAAGTTCCACCCATAACCAAATTTGAGATTCCTGTTAAATTAGTTGTTGAAGCACTGACATTAATTTGAAATGTATGTAAAATATGATTTAATGTTCCTTGCGAGACATTAGCCGCAATAACTTGTGTACCATTATTTGCGTATGAAACAACTGGAGTTGGGGTCAGAGTTGGAAATGAGCCTGTTAGTTCTACAAGATTATAACAAGTTACAATAGTATTGTATTCATATATTGCAAAATGATAAGTTGTACCAGAAGCCAAAGAAGTAAGATTAACGGTTGCTAAAGGACCATTATATACTACAAAATTTCCTGTTCCAATTTGAGAACCTGATCCAAATGCCGCATTAGCGGTATAAGTTGTTCCACTTACTGGATCAGTATTAACAGCGCTACCAGCTCTTGCTACTACCAAAACGTTATTACCATTACCTCTTGTCCAACCTATAGTTGCAGTGGTAGTGGTTATTGCAGAACTCGTAAAAGTTGATGCTTGGGTTGATGGTGAAGTACAAGCAGCTGTTACTGTACCATTAAATGTAAAATCATTTATACTAAATGTTCCTCCAGCAGCAGATGCACCCCAACCATATATTCTAAAAGTTATACCAGATGTAATATTTTGATATGATGATGAAGCTAATGAAATAGTAGTTCCTGTAATAGTAGCAGTTCCAATATCAGAAGTATATGAATCTATACTTGAGCGAAATGCAGTAGCTGTTGGACCTGTACCTGAGGCTTGTCCAGTATAAACAAAACTTGTTAGATTTATTTGATAACCTGAATTAGGCGTTAATGTGAATTCATAATAATCATTAACATCAATAATTGCAGAATTCCAACCTGTTGCACTGTACCTATTTAAGGCAGCAGAACCAGCAATTCCTGTACCTCTAACAATACCTGAAACTGTAATATTAGGATCAACTGTTTGACCTGCTGTATAAGGACTAGACTGAACTGCAGAAGCAAAAGTTAATGGATTATCAAAAATTGACTGCCCAAACGAAAAACAACTAATAAACAGCGCAACAATAAGTATTTTAAATTTCATAAAATGAATTTAGTTTTTTTTTAATTTTTCAATAACAATTTGGGACTACAAAATTACTTCTAATTCACACAATTTCAATACATTTGCGTTATTAAATTATTAACAAATTTCATGCCTTTTTAACGTTTTGAACTCAAAATCAATCAGTTCTTTAGAGGATATTCTACAAAAGATGGAATATTACTGTTCTTACCAAGAAAGATGTCACATTGAGGTGTCAGAAAAATTGCGCTCGTTTGTTTTGAATCAGCAAGAAAAAGACCGAATAATTGTGCATTTAATTGAAAGTAATTTCCTAAACGAAGAACGTTTTGCGTTGGTTTTTTCAATTAGTAAATTTCATCAGAAAAAATGGGGCAAAATTCGAATCAAAAACGAATTGAAGGCTAGAAAAATTTCAGATTATTTAGTTACCAAAGCACTAAAAGAAATCCCAGCAGAAGAATATGAAATGACTTTCGAAACTTTAGCAGAAAAACATTGGGAATCCATTACAGAAAAAAACGAATTGAAAAAACGTAAAAAATTCTGCGATTACTTACTTCGTAAAGGATGGGAAAGCGAACGGATTTATAAAAAAGTGAAAGAGCTTGAGAAATAGTGTTCAGTTTTCAGTCGCAGTTGGCAGATGATTCCTTTAACTAAAACTCTTTTGACAAAAGAATACTTACTGCGTTTCCTCCAAAACCTACTGCATTAATTAATACTTTTTTAATTTCTTTTCTTATGGTTTGCTTTTCAGCAAATGGCACTTCGATGAATTGATTGTGTTGCATCATCATAATTGCCATTTCCATATTTAACATTCCAGATGCTCCAAAAGTGTGTCCAACTTTCCATTTGTTTGTGGTAAGCATTGGCATATTTTGATTGAATGTTTTTTGGATTGCTTTATACTCAGAAGTATCACCTTTCAAAGTTCCTGGTGCGTGCATTACTATGGCATCAACATCTTCTAATTTGGTGTTTTGCAACGCCATTTTCATGGATTTTTGAAAACAATTGGCTTCGTCTGAAATCGAAATATTGTGTTCAATATCATCAGTTGCATAACCAATTCCTTCTATGTAAGCTAAAGCGTTTTCTTTTTGGCCAATTTCTAAACAAGCAACTGCCGCACCTTCACCAAGAACCATAGTGTTTTTGGTTTTTGTAAAATCGAAAGCACGACAAGGATATTCGGAAGTTTCTTTAGAATAAATTTTTAAAGCGTGCATCTGAGCAATAGTGAAATCGGTCAATGGTGCTTCGCTTCCGCCTACTAAAAACTTGTTTGCCATTCCTGATTGTAACCAGGCTACGGCATTTAAAACCGCGTGTAAAGCTGTTGAACACGTTATAGAATGGGATATTTCTGGTCCGTTGTTTTTTAAATCGTGTGCTACCCAAGAAGAAATATTTCCAAGTGTTGTGGTTGGTGATGCTAAGGTTGACGTTTTTCCGGTTTCGAGAAATTCTTTGTGGTGTTTTTCAAATAATTGTGTAGCGCCACGAGAAGAACCAATGTTGATTCCGAAGTCGTCACCATTTTTCCAACCTGCATTTTTTATGGCTTGACGTGAAACTAAAATAGAAAGCAAAACGGTTTCGTCTAAAGCTTTGTACTTAATTTCACTCTTTTTTAATTCTTCAATTTCATTTCTAATTTCTTGAGGAATTGTGGCTACAAATTGTGGTTTTCCGTTAAAGTCTTTGGTTGAGATTAAGGTTTCATTTGAAAGATAATTGCGCCAAATAGCCTCAGGATTTTTTCCTAATGGTGAAATGGATGCTAAGGATGTTATGGCAATTTTTTCTTTCATGTTAAATAACACAGAGATTCTCAGAGGAATCACAGAGTTTTAAATAAAAATAAAGTCTTTGAATATTGCTTTGAATATTTGTTTAACGAATGCAAATTTAAACTATTTCCAAAGCATTTTCGATGGTTTGATAGACTTTTTGTAATTGATTTTCGGCGATGATGTAGGGTGGCAAAATGTAAACTATATTTCCAACAGGTCTTAAAATTACTCCGTTTTCGATAAAGAAATTGTAGAGTTTGTTGCGCATGGTTCCGTAGTAACTTTCTTGGGTTTCTGTTTTGATTTCTAGGGCAAAAATCACTCCGAGCACTCGAGTGGTTTTTACTTTTGGATGGTTTTTTATTTTGGATTGAAATGCTAAATGCGATTGATGAACCGTTTGAATATTTTGCTGGATTTCATCGGTTTGTAATAGTGAAATACTGGCTAAAGCTGCAGCGCAACCTGTAGGATTTGCTGTAAACGTATGTCCGTGAAACAGCGCTTTGTCGGTGTCATCATGGTAAAATCCTTCGAAGATTTCTTGAGAGAATGTCGTGATTGCCATTGGAATTGTTCCGCCAGTTAATGCTTTAGACAAGCACATCATATCAGGTTTGTTTTCAAGATAATCACTAGCGAATGTTTTACCTGTTTTGCCAAAACCTGTCATAACTTCGTCAGCAATAGTGAACACGTTATTTTGGTTACAAATGCTAATTAATTTATCCAAAACTTCTGCTGAATACATTACCATTCCTGCCGCTCCAAGCACTAATGGCTCAAAAATGAACGCTGCAAATTCATTGGTTTTTACAAGATTTTCTAAAGTTTTTATAGTTTGCTCTTCGTTGCCTGCTGTTGGAACTGGAATGCGAACAACTTCTAAAAGCGAACCTTTGAAAGCTTCTGTAAAAAAGGTAATTCCACTGGCAGCCATAGCTCCAAAAGTGTCTCCGTGAAAAGCGTCTTCAAAAGCGATGACTTTAGTTTTTTTGATTCCTTTATTATAATTGTATTGCAAAGCAACTTTGATAGCCACTTCAACGGCGGTGGAACCATTATCTGAATAGAAAATTTTCTGTTGATTGGAAGGCAGAATTTCCATTAGTTTTTCAGATAATTCTACTGCTTTATTGTGAGTAAATCCTCCAAACAACACATGTTCTAAAGTAGTTAATTGCTCATAAATAGCATCCGCCATAACTTTGTTGGAATGTCCGAAAGGATTCACCCACCAAGAAGCGATGGCATCGATATATTCTTTACCGTTTTCATCCCACAACAATGCGTCTTTTCCTTTAACGATTGCAGGAAAATCAGGTACAGTTTTGTGTTGTGTGTACGGATGCCAATTGTGTTTTTTGTCTCTTTGTGAAAAGTTCATTTTACTAGAATATAGAAAATAGAGAACAGAACATAGACTTGTCTCTAAATATTTTTGCAAAGATAGGTAAGTCTATTTTAACTTCGTTCAGTTCGATAAATCTCGGGTCTTTATTCTATTTTCTATTCTCTTATAATGTTAAAAGATTCTCTCTAAATTTATCAGCGTAATATTGTATTACATTTTGATCGAAATAAGGTTCGTTGTCAATTCTTCCAATGAATTTGGCTTTGGTTTTATTCAGAATAATTTCTTCGGTTGCTTTATTTTCATCACCTGAAAAAATAATTCCTGATACTTTCAAATTTCTACTTTTTAAAGCTTCAAAAGATAGTAAGGTGTGATTGATGCTACCAAGATAATGGCGTGAAACTAGAATTATTTTATAATCGGGTTGGATTAAATCGATAATGGTATCGTTGTCGTTTAACGGAACTAATAATCCGCCTGCGCCTTCTATTACTAAATGATTATCTGTAGATGGAACTTTAATCTGTTTCAAATCTATTGTAATTCCGTCTATTGCAGCTGCTAAATGTGGACTTGCTGGTGTGTTCAGTTTATAGCTATTTTCGTGAATGATGGTTTTATCATTACAAATATAACGTTGAATTTTATGACTATCAGAATTGTCTAAATCGCCTGCTTGAATAGGTTTCCAATAATCGGATTCTAGTGCTTGAGTTACAATGGCTGATGTTATGGTTTTACCTACATCGGTGCCGATTCCTGTGATGAATAGTTTCATAGTTTTTTTCACTGAGATTCACAGAGAAAAGGAGATTTAGGAGCTAAAAACTCTGTGTAAATACTCTGTGAATCTCTGTGTAAAATTAAAACACAAAAGTACTCAACAATTTCAATACTTCCGAGATTTCTTTTTCAGAATTGTAGGAATGCAAACAAAAACGAAGTCGCTCTTGACCTTCTGGAACTGTTGGCGAGAGAATGGCTTTTACATCAAATCCATTTTCTTGTAATTGATTGGCGATTGATTTTACATTTTCGTTTCCTGGAATTATAGCACATTGAATAGCTGATTTACTATAAACAAACATTGGTTTCAAACCCATTTGCAATTTCTCTTGATTGAAAAATTGAATGTTGCTTTTAAGTTTTTGAATAGCTTCTTTTTCAGATTTTAAATACTGATAAGCAATCAAAATTGTAGCAACTGAATGTGGAGAAAGTCCAGTTGTGTATATAAAACTTCGTGCAAAATTGACTAAATACGATTTCAATTCTTGACTTCCTAAAATGGCTGCACCATGACATCCTAATCCTTTTCCGAAAGTCATGATTCTTGCAAAAACTTTATCTTGTAGTCCTTGATATTGAATTAATCCTTCGCCTAAATTTCCGAAAACGCCTAATGCGTGTGCTTCGTCAATGACCAAATAGCAATTGTATTTTTCGCAAAGGTTTACTAATTCTTCTAGATTTGGTGAATCACCATCCATGGAAAAGACAGATTCGGTAACAACGTAGAAAGTTTCGGGTTTCGAGTTTCGAGTTTCGAGTTGTGAAATTATTACTTTCTCTAAATGATTGAAATCATTGTGCTGAAATTTATACGATTTGGAATTACTCATCTGGATTCCATCACGAATAGAGGCATGACATAATTCGTCGTAAAGAATGATATCATTACGTTGTGGTACCGAACTAAAAAAACCCACATTAGCATCGTATCCCGAATTGAAAATTAATGCGGTTTCTGATTGATGGAAATTAGCAATAAAATCCTCTGCAATTTGATATAAATTGTGGTTTCCTGAAATTAATCGTGAACCTGTTGCGCCATTTATTTTGATATTATTCTCTAAAAGATAATCATGTGTTTGATTGAAAATTTCCTCAGAATTTGCAAAACCCAGATAATCATTGGAAGCAAAATCAATTAAATTATTAGAAACTGGCAATTTTCGCAAGGCATTGTTTTGCTCACGTAATTGCAATTTTTGGGTTAATGATTTTGGGAAGTTTTTCATGATTTAGTTTTGTCAATCCATTTGAAATTACCTTTTTCGGTTGCGTCTAATAAATCTATATTTAATTTATTAGAGAATAATAAACCAAAACTCATTGCTTCATTAATGTTTTTCATAATTATAAACGTTGAAATGTTTATTTTTGCCGTACCATAAATTAACTTCGATAAAATCACTATTCGGATTTTTAAAAACAGAAACATATTTTAACTCAGGAACTTCTGAGTGGTAATTAACCTTAATGTTTCCAACAGAAAACTGTGTTTTTAATTTTTGCTTTTCAGTATTAATAAAAATAGTCTTGTAAACTGAAAAGTGTAAACCTCCTAAAAATGCATAAATTGATAATGAAAAAAAACTAACGTTTCCTTTAATTACTTTAGTGTTCGCTTCATGCAAACCCATTAGATAAAATTTATAAAACCCATAAAAAAGGAAAAAAAAAGATAAAGTAAATAATAATGATGCTATAATTATTTGCCAAAAAGGTCTTTTACCTTGACTAACGACTATTTCTTTTTTATCTAAATCCATTCTCCAAAAATAAAAAAAGCCAAACAAAAATGCTTGGCTTTCTTACTTTATTTTAAATTGTCTTAGTCGGCTAAAACAATTACTTTATTATCTTTCATTTCAATAGTTCCTGAAGAGATTTCAAGAGTGTAGTTTTGATCGTTTACTTTTGTAAATTTATCTTCTACTTCTTTTTCAAATTTAAAGCTCGTTGCAGTAACTTTTACTGTTCCTTGTTTTAAAATAGAAACTATTGGAGCGTGATTGTTCAATATTTGAAATGAACCATCTACACCTGGTAAAGAAACCGAAGTAACTTCTCCTTTAAATAATGTAGCTTCCGGTGATACTATTTCTAAAATCATTTTTTTTTATTTAGGATTCTGGATTTAGGATTTGGGATTTTAGGAATATTTAAATCCTAACTCTTCGATTCCTCAATCCTAATTCTTATGCTTCTGCTAACATTTTTTGTCCTGCTTCGATAGCGTCTTCGATTGTTCCTTTAAGGTTGAAAGCTGCTTCTGGCAAGTGGTCTAATTCACCATCGATAATCATGTTGAATCCTTTGATAGTATCTTTAATATCAACCAATACTCCAGGAATACCAGTAAATTGCTCTGCTACGTGGAATGGTTGAGATAAGAAACGTTGAACTCTACGAGCTCTAGATACAGCTAATTTATCTTCTTCTGACAACTCTTCCATACCAAGGATAGCGATGATATCTTGAAGTTGTTTGTATTTTTGAAGAATTTCTTTTACTCTTTGAGCACAATTATAGTGGTCATCACCTAAAATAAGTGGTGTTAAGATACGAGATGTTGAATCTAGTGGATCTACCGCTGGATAGATACCAAGCTCAGCAATTTTACGAGACAATACTGTTGTTGCATCTAAGTGAGCAAACGTTGTTGCTGGTGCCGGGTCAGTTAAGTCATCCGCAGGAACGTAAACCGCTTGTACCGATGTAATAGAACCTTTTTTAGTAGACGTAATTCTTTCTTGCATCGCACCCATTTCTGTTGCTAAAGTTGGTTGGTAACCTACCGCAGATGGCATACGACCTAAAAGTGCTGATACCTCTGAACCTGCTTGTGTAAAACGGAAGATATTATCAACGAAGAAAAGTACGTCTTTACCTTGGTCTGAACCTGCTCCATCACGGAAATATTCTGCGATAGATAATCCTGATAAAGCAACACGTGCTCTAGCTCCAGGTGGCTCATTCATTTGTCCGAAAACGAAAGTAGCTTTCGAATCTCTCATTCCTGGCTTATCAACCTTAGTTAAATCCCAACCTCCATTTTCCATAGAGTGCATGAATTCTTCACCGTATTTAATAATTCCAGACTCTAACATCTCACGAAGTAAGTCGTTTCCTTCACGAGTTCTTTCACCTACTCCTGCGAATACAGAAAGACCACCGTGACCTTTTGCAATATTGTTAATCAACTCCTGAATCAATACTGTTTTACCAACTCCAGCACCACCGAACAATCCAATTTTACCTCCTTTTGCATAAGGCTCGATAAGATCGATTACTTTGATACCTGTAAATAAAACTTCAGAAGATGTAGATAAATCTTCAAATTTTGGTGCTTGACGGTGAATTGACATTCCGTTTTCACCTGTTTTTGGTAAATTTCCTAAACCATCAATGGCATCACCAATTACGTTAAACAAACGTCCGTAAACATCTGCACCGATTGGCATTTGAATTGGGTTTCCAGTAGAAACTACATCTGTACCTCTACTTAAACCATCTGTAGAATCCATAGAGATAGTACGTACGGTATCTTCTCCGATATGAGATTGTACTTCAAGTACAAGTAAAGTACCATCTTTCTTAGTGATTTCTAATGAATCATAAATTTTTGGTAATTCAGCATCTTTAGTGTTGAATACTACGTCAACTACTGGTCCGATGATTTGAGAAACTTTTCCTATTGCTTTTGACATTGCTTATGTATTTATTTAATAGCGTTTTAGAAATGAAAAAATGATGTCTTTTTTCAGAGTGCAAAGATAAATTTTCTAAATAGAAAATCAATAGCAAAAAGCTATTTTTTTATGCATTTTTTGATTTTTTTTCTATTTGAAGATTAAATCATAGAGAAATCAATATTCAATAAACAAAAAAACCACCAACCGAAGTTGATGGTTTTGTATAAATTAATTTAATTCTTACAAAGATGGAGGAAATAATATTCTATAATCACCAAAACTAACAGGCGCCATATTAGAACCATATTTTGCATTAATTGCAGCAGTAAAGCTATTTGCAATTAATGCATATCCTCTTGGAGAAGGATGAACACCATCTAAAGAAAATGCTCCTCCAAAAATAAATTGTGATTTTAAAGTAAATCCATTCGCAGATATACCTGTTGGAGAAATTAATCCATTCATTACAGATTTTAAATCTGCAAATGCTAAACCTTTTGCAGTAGCTGCAGCTTCAATGGTAATGTTATAAGCATCGGTTGCTACTTTGATTTCGTTAGCCTCACCAGCACTTAAAACCCATTTATCTGCTAATGGAGTAGATGTACCGCCACCAGCTTGTAGATGTGCTTGAGTTGAAGCTCCTCCTGCGCTTAATAATAAATAATCTGCTGCAGTAGCTTGACGCATTTTAACTAAAGCAGGATTTAAAACTGTCAAATCTGTTGCTAAAAACTCATCAATAATAACTGGTGCATTTTGTCCTACTACAAATGTTATAGTTCTTGCAGTTTTTTCTGCTGGTGTCATTAATCCTAAACCAACTGCTGCAGTTAAAGCATTATTATATGCTGCATACCCACTATTTAAAGCAGTTACCTGAGCAGCATTTAATGGAATTGCATTAAACGGAACGGTTGTAAAAAAAGGCAATGTGTTTACATAAGGTAAATTTCCTACTACACCTTTTCTTCCATTAGTTGTTAATTTATTAATCAATCCATCATATTTAGATTGAAAAACTGCCGGCGATGTTGGTCCTGCTCCGGTTCCTCCTGCTGTTGCATATCCTAAAACATCATTTCCTCCAATATACAGTGAGAAAAATGTTGGATTTTGTGCAACTGCATCATCTACAATTGTTGCCATAGGTGTTGATGCAAATCTTGTGAAATAAGGATTTCCTAATGGACTTCCATATCCTGGCAAGTCTAAATCGCCAACTTTTGCGCCAGGCACACCCATATTATTGAATGAACCTGTAAGTTTCGCAGTTATTGAAGTTGTAGAAGGACCAGCAACTAATGCCAAAGGCGATGCTGCATTACCAGTGAAATATAATCTTGGACCATAAGTTGTACTTCCAGCAAATCCACCAACATTATCTGCCATGAATGGGTTTGTAAATGCTCCACCACCAACAGTTGCAAATTGTTGAGCCATTATATTTGGATAAGAAGTTTTTTGCCCTTCTATAAAAAGCGCATTATCACTAAATCCAGCAGCAAAAGAATCACCTAAAGCAACATACTTTGCAAAATCTGCACTACCTGCCGTAAGAGGCAAACCATCAGATGAATTTGGCTTTGTAGTAACTTCGTCATCACTACAAGCTATAAAGGTTAACGAAACCAAGAATAGCCATTTGAAATTTTTTATCATAATCTTATAATATTATAAATTGTATTAAAAATAAATTATGGAGTTATTGTCCAAGAAGCAAAATATTGTTGACCTATTAGACCTGCTCCAAGAACTTGTCGGTATTCTTGACCACCAAGATTTGCAGCACCAACTTTGATTATAGATTTTAATTTTGGAATACTATAATTGATTTGCGCATCAATAACCGTTGCAGCATCGATCATACCATCAGCAAATGTAGATTCCCATTTGTACTCGTCATTCCATCTAGCGCTTAAATTGAATCCAAAGTTTTTGAATAATTTATCATTACTAATAGAACCTTTAACTCTATGTTTAGGCGTGTTGAAACTAGCTTCAAAACTTGGGTCTAGAGATTGATCAAAATCAAATTGTGCATAGTTATAGTTTGCACTGATTTCAAAATTTCTAGGCAATTTGTATGCAAGACCTGCTCCGAAACCTATCGATTTAATTTCGATATTAGTATTTGTATAAAGTTGGAAGGCTCTTGTATTTCCAGTAGAAATTGCATCTACAGATTGAACTCCAGCGTTTGTTGGTCCTAATAAAAGATTTGGCGCATCTTGAGCTGTACCATAAGTTGGAGCAACAACAGTAATATTTCCAATAAAGTCATTGTAGATATTATAGTACCCATTTAAATCATAAGATAACTTTTTAACTTGTCCTCTGTATCCTAATTCGAATGCTTTAACAGTTTCTGGTTTAACAAGACCAACATTAGTTCTCCTTAATAAAGCCGCTGCCGCAACTGGGTTAGTTCCTGCTAATGCAGCAAATTGTTGAACTGACGCAGCTGTATATGAGTTATAGTATGCATTATTACCATTTATAGTAGTTGAAGTACCTCCAACAACTGCTTGACCTAATGGTGAAGTTACTGGTAAAGTTTCAGAATATCTTATTAAGTTATCTGGTGCAGAACCAAGTAAAACAGCATTACCAACATTAAAACCAATATATTGATCTTGAGTAGTAGGATTACGGAAACCTGTTTGGAATGAACCTCTAAAAGTATGTGCTTTTTGAGCACCAGCTGAATATACAGCAGAAATTCTTGGAGAGAAATTACCATCAAAGTTTTTAGCTTTATCATAACGAATAGAACCTGTTAACTTCAATCTATCATCCATTAATTTCTTTTGAATTTGAGTATATGCTCCGTATTCGTTATAGTTAATTTGGCTTGTATAATCTGTATAGATTCTTCCAAAAGAATTTAACTCATATAATCTGAATGAACCTCCCACTTGAATTTCAGCAAATTTTATTAAGTCTTTGAAGTTGTAATTTGCATCTGAATGATACATATAAGAGTTATCTACTAATTTTGAACCTGTCAGTACATTTGGATCAGCAATTACTCTATTGAAAGCATTTTTGAAAGCATCTGTACCAGGAACTAATCTACCTGTATCAGCAGTATTTCTTGCAATAGCATGTGCTTGAGCTGGTGTCGCTCCACCTAATAAAGTTGATTGAATGTATGCACCAGCGTATTCTCCAAACCATTGATTATCAGATTTCCATTGTCTATTGATATTTAATCCTGTAAACAACATGTCATAAGAATTTCCACCATCTTCAGTTGTGAAATAACCTCTAACGAAGAAATTTTTACCTTTAACTTCTAGTTTATGCTGTTGCATGAAGAATCCGTTCAAATAATATCTGTTAGCTCCTTGATAAACGGTGTTACCAAAACCAAATTTACTTTGCCAAATAATTTCTGTGTCATTTGCCCATGGCTTGAAATGTAACGAGAAATCAATTTTAGCATTTTGTACTTTATTATCTGTTAAATCAACTTCATTATATCCTGTTCTACTAACATTATAGTTAGGTAAAACTGATGCTTGTGCAGGTGTAATAACTCCCAACCCTACAAGTGCATTACCTACACCTCTTAGATTCGTAGAAGCCTCGTCACCATAAACATTCATACCATTATAGTTATGAAAACTTCTATCTAGACCTACATTGTTTACTAAATCTTTATCTCTGTAATCTGTAGCAAACCAATCTGTTCCATTCATAAATGTGAAATTGGCTTTAGCAGCAAAATGTTTAGTAAAAGCATGTGCAACTCTAACTCCATAATCATAATACAAGTTGTTTCCAGCTGCATTTTGACTTGTCATACCATACTTTGCATATGCTGTTACTCCTTGCTTATCAAAAGGACTTTGACTTGTCATGAATAAAATACCATTAAAAGCATTTGCTCCATATAATGCAGAAGATGCTCCAGGAAGTAACTCAACACTTTGAACATCGATTTCAGAAATACCAATAAGGTTTCCTAAAACGAAGTTTAATAATGGTGATGAATTATCCATACCATCAACTAATTGCATGAATCTTGTGTTAGCTACAGTAGCAAAACCTCTTGTATTGATAGACTTAAATGACATACTACTTGTATTCATTTGAACCTCTTTTAGATTTTCAAGACCGTCATAGAAAGAAGGCGAAGCCGTTTTCTTGATGTCTTTAATGGTCATCCTTTCAATTGTAACTGGAGATTCTTTAATTCTCTCAGGAGCTCTAGAAGCTGCAACTACAATCTCATCCAATTGTGTGTCTTGATTTTCTAACTTTACTTCAACTTTTTGGGACGCTGAAGTAACTTCAATTTTTTGAGTAGCAAATCCAATACTTGACACCTCAATTGTAAAAGGTGGTTTTTTGGTGACTTTGACAATGAACTTACCGTCTCCGTCTGTAACAGTTCCTGAAGGCTCGCCAACAACTTTAACGTTTGCGCCAGGAATTGGTTCGTTTTTACTGTCTTTTACCGAACCTGAAATTGTGCTTTGAGCAAATGAAATGCTGCAAAAAAACAACGTCAAAATAAAATAATAAATCTTCATTAGGTTTGATTTTTGTTGGTTTAAGTAGCCAAAATACAAATAATTTTTATATTATTAAAAAAAGTAAAGATTATTTTAATAATTGTCATTTTTTTTAACTCTTTTCGATTAATCCGCAATCAAAAATCTTTATGTTTTTATTAACTTATTGTGAATATTACTAAAAAAAATAGTATGCGTACATAATAAATAGTGTGTTTTTTTAAATTAATCATAAAAATGTTAAAATAAAAAAGCGAGAAAAATATTTTCTCGCTTTTTTTATCAAATTCTTATATTATTTACTCAACTGTTACCGATTTTGCTAAATTTCTAGGTTGATCAACATTACATCCTCTCAATACAGCAATATGGTAAGATAAAAGTTGTAATGGAATTGTAGTTAAAAGCGGTGAAAGTGCATCTGAAGTTTCAGGAATTTCAATTACATGGTCTGCTAGACCTTTTACTTGAACATCACCTTTGGTAACAATGGCAATAATTTTACCACTTCTAGATTTGATTTCTTGTATATTACTTACCACTTTATCGTAATGTCCTTGCTTAGGAGCAATTACAACTACTGGCATTTTTTCGTCAATTAATGCAATCGGTCCGTGTTTCATTTCTGCAGCCGGATAGCCTTCTGCATGAATATAAGATATCTCTTTTAACTTTAAAGCTCCTTCTAAAGCAACTGGAAAATTATATCCTCTACCTAAGTATAAACAATTTGGAGCATCTTTATAAATAGAAGCAATTTCTTTAGCAATTTCATTTGTAGAAGACAAGGCTTCAGCTACCTTTTCTGGAATAAGTTCTAATTCTTGTAAATATCTATGGAAGTCAGAATTTGACATAGTTCCTTTGGCTTTTGCAAGTCGAAGAGCAATCATTGTCAAAACTGTGATTTGAGTTGTAAATGCTTTTGTTGATGCAACACCA
>NZ_BAABCT010000012.1:0-37931 GCF_039539185.1 Flavobacterium cheonanense
CCAATTGGCAGTATCACTCCAAAGACCAGTTGTTCCTACCCAATTGTTGTTGTTTGAAACGGTCATAGAAATACTATTTGATGTTGCAGGCGAACCTGTTAAACAAGGAGAGGCATTTGACGTCATTACCACGCTAACAACATCATTATTAGCCAAAGTTGTTGATGTATAAGTGTCACTATTCGTTCCAACATTAGCTCCATTAATTTTCCATTGGTAACTTGGCGTTGTACCACCATTAGTTGGAGTAGCTGTAAAAGTTACACTTGTTCCGGTACAAATGGTTTGTGCTCCTGCAGTGATGGCAATACTAACACTTGCCGTTAAAATTGGATTTACTGTGATATTGGTACCATTATCTGATCCAGTAATAGAGTTGCCTATATTGACTACTCTTATTCTGTAACCAGTACCACTACTTGTTGCTAAAGGAATTGTTCCTGAAATTGTATTGGTAGTACTTGTTCCTATAGCGACAGGAGAAGTAAAACTTCCAGTAGCATCAGACAACTGTGCAGTATACGTTCCTGAAAGAGGACCATTAGTAGTAAAAGATATAGTAACTGCAGCACCTGCGCAGTATGTTGTTGGTGATATTGCAGAAGTACTAATAGTCGCTGGCCCAACAGTTATTGTACTGTTTGTATAATTAAAGGTAACTGCTTTTGTTGGAGCGGCATTATGATTAAAGTTTTGCGTACCAACTGTAAGTGTATTTGGTAATAATTGATAAGTTCCATCAGCTGGTGTGGTTGTACTAAATGTTACAGATTGTGAATCTGAAGCTATAGAAGCTGATGTAATATTGGTTAATCCAGTAACCGCTATAGTTCCTGTACCTGCTCCATTTACTGTGGTTCCAGCAGAATAATTGCTAGTAGTATTGTTACCATTTGCAGCTGTAAGAGTTAAAGTTCCTGAACCAGTTTTGACCAAAGCACCTGTCCCTGCAATTTTACCGTTTACAGTGTTGCTAGACGAAGCACTTACTGTTAAGTTACCTCCAAGAGTTAAAGTTGTAGTACTTGTTAAGGCTAAAGTCGTAGTTACGTTAAGTGGAGAACCTAAAGTCACTCCAGCTGTTCCTGTGCCAGAAGTTCTATTAATCGTTAAGCCTGCAAGTGTATTGTTAGCAGTTTCAAAGGTTAGTGTTCCCATGGCTCCTATGCCATTAATGATCATAGATCCTGGATTGTTACTAGCACTTCTTATTAACCCACTTCCGGAAATAGTGCACGTTTGGGAAGCTGTTCCTAAGGTAAACGTTTTCCCATTTAAATCAAAAATGTCATTGGCAGAACTTAAAGTAATTCCATTACCACCATTAGGAGCACCAGTCAACAAATCAACACCCAACTGAACGATTCCTGAAGGTTTGGTAATAACAATGTAATCAATGTTAAAAGGTGCAGTGGCCGTACCACTTATTGTTTGTGTTCCTGTTCCTGTAAAAAATACTGCTCTTTGATTAGCATTGAAAGTTCCGTTATCCGTATAATTACCTGTTAGTTCTAAATCTGCTCCGATATTAGCCGCAAGGGTGATAGTACCATTGTTGGTAAGTGTAACCCCTTTCAAGCGTTTGTCGGTAGTTCCGCTTAATGTTATATTTCCAGAGTTAATTATATTTCCAACAAACTCTACACCAACACCTGTACTTCCGTTTTGTGCGGTAAGACTAGGAATGGAGAAGGTGCTACCTGCGGAAACTGTTAAGTTGCCAGAGGCTTTTTTGAAACTATTATCGTTATTTACAACATTTAATATAGTGTTCACCCCGTTACCAATTTGAACATTTGCTGGATAACCTGCACCTGAGATATTACTCCATTCTGTACTACGTCCAAAGGTACCTCCAGTATTGTAAATAAGTGTGGAGCTTCCGCCATAAGTAGGAGCATTATTGAAGAATCCGTTGGCATTAATTTGGCATGTTCCATTTAATGTAAGTACTGCGCCACTACTTAAAGTAACTCCTGCAGCTGTTTGGAATATACCGCTAACAGTTCTTGAAACACCTAGATTAATTCCGCCAGCTCCAAGAACTGTAATATTGATAGGACTATTGATTGATGGCCAATAAGAATGATTACCATCTATTGGTCCATAGTTTCCAGATGTATTGTTGTAAACCAATGTTCCTGTAGTTCCATAATTCCATGTACCGCCACTTGCAAATCCTCCTTGATTTAATTGGAATATCCCAGAAATACTTAATGTACCACTATTATTGTATACTACACCAGATATCGCTAATGTACCGTTAGTGATAATAGTTCCACTATTTGTAGAAGTAGTATTTATTGTAATTGAAGTTGTTGCAGAAATGGTTAGTGTAATAGAAGAATTTATAGTTAACCTACCCACATTTACATTTCCTGTTGTGCTTGTTATATTATGAGCAATAGTAACATGAGTTGATGTTGCATTTGCCGGAACAGAGGCTCCCAACCATGTGCCTGCTGAATTCCAGCCACCCGAGGAGGTGGTAATAAAACCTAAATTAATATAGTTATCAACACTATTTGCAGAGTTGGTACCATCACTAATCCATATTGTTCCTCCACTAGATCCATCAGGTATAACAGCTGTTACCTGGTTTGAATTGACTACTGTTACATTAGAGCAAGAAGCTCCATTTGATCCGCCAATCCTTACACTATTTATAGATCCTAAATTAGTACCGTTGATTGTGATTGTTGCTCCTCTATACGTTTGTGTGTTGTTAGACGTTATGGAGGAAGATGATGATAAAATCGTTGGGATAGCTGCTGATATTGTAAAAGTAGCTGTCAATTCATTGCCATCATTGGAATTGAAAGATCCACCACCACCACCAGAAAACTGGACTCTTCCAAATCCTTTCACTTTGAAATTGTATGTTCCTGCTACTCCTGGATTAAAATTAGTTGTTCCATTATTAAATCCAACCACTCTATCGTTTCCTGACGAACAAACAACCTGACTAGGTCCACTGACTGGACTTTGATAATTGCCTATATTAATAATAGACCAAGAAACTGGCTCAGCATCACCTTGTTTCCAAATTTTATATTCTAATTTTCCTGCAATATAATCATTATTATCCGCCCAACCTACAACTGCATATCCAGTAATTTGTAATACAGCAGATGCACTAAACGTACCAAGATTGGTAGTGTTCCAATTTGCACTACCGTTATTGTAAAAAGTAGCGCCGTAATCGCCACAACCTTGATAACCCCATGCAACTCCATGAACATTATACCAATTATTCGTTCCATTTAAATTCACTTTAATGCCTTTATATCCTACACCACCGTTTGCAAAAGAAAGGGATGAAGATAAAAAAGAAATTAAAAGAATTAAATAATTGAATTTTAATAACTTGAAATTATTTATTTTGTTTAAAAAAATCATAAATTTTAATTTATATTTAATAAAAAGTACCTAAGGATTTATTGTATGATTAACTAACAAATTTAAAATGTTAAATAGTTTATTTTGTGATTAGTTAATAAGTGGTCTTTTTTTGAAATAAGTGATTAAAAAAACCTCCTCTGAGAAGAGGAGGTTTAAAGTAACTTTAATACCCTAACTAAGAGTTACTATATAATTTACATTTAGTAAACTATGTGATTATGAAAAACATTTAAAATTAACTATTTATTGTTTGAATTTTTAATTTTTGTAATAACCGATTGTTTTCTTGTAATAATTGGATTTTTTTTTTTTTTAAGTTTAGTTATTTGTTTACCTAATTTATTTTTTAATAAACTTAAAAAGATTCTTGTATGTATTATTTTTTTTAGTTTCTGTATTTTCTCCATAACCATAACCATAACCATAACCATAATTATATGAATATTTATAATTGTAGCCATAGCCATATTTACCATTAGAGCCAATCCCATTTATTATAAAAGCAATATTTTTTAACTTTGAGTTTTCATTTAAAGAGTCAACATAAGTAACAAGATTTTTTTCTGTATAATCATGTCTTGTTAGATAGATGGTTAAATCAGCGGTATTGGATATTAATAAAGTGTCATTTACATATATTGTTGGAGCAGTGTCAACGACAATATAATCATATTCTGTTTTGGCCTCATCTATTAACTTTTCAAATCTTCCGTTAGATATTAAATTAGATGGATTAGGTGGAATTATTCCTGAAAATAGTATATGAAGGTTTTCGTTGTAGGGATTTTCTTTTACCAGAGTATCTTTCCAATCTATGTCATAATTATGTAAATAGGTTGATAACCCTTTTTCAATTTTATTCATATTTAATGAATCATGAAGTTTAGGTTTTCTCATATCAGCACCAATAATTAAAACTTTTTTATTATAACTTGCCATTGCAAGAGCTAAATTTGTTGCAATAAAAGTTTTACCTTCACCCATAATAGATGATGTAACTAGTATAACTTGTCCTAATTTATTTTCTTTTGGAGGTAAAGAAAAGTTCACATTAGAGGATAAAATTCTAAAGCTTTCAGCATTAACTGATCTATCGTTTTTTTCTGCAAATAGTTTGAAATCTTTGAAGAAAGGGATTTCAGCAATAACAGGGATTTGAGAATTTTTAAATTCTATATCATTACGATCTTCAATTTTATTATCTAATAGATTTATGATATAAATTATACTAAATGGAATCAATAGTCCCATTGCAATGGCCATTAAATAAATTATATTCTTTTTTGGCGCAATAGGATTAAGAGTTGCAAAAGCATATTCAATAACTTTTATTGAAGGTGCCGTTACTGCATAAGCTATTGCCGACTCCTCTCTCTTTTGAAGTAATAATAAGTATAGATTTTCTTTAATCTTTTGTTGCCTTTCTATACTTCTTAATATTTTTTCATTAGAAGGGATTTCAAGTACATCACTTTTTGATTTTGAAAAATCATATTGTTGTTGAGATAAACTAATTTTTAATTGTTTATTATAGGTTGCTATGGATTCATTAATGTTGTTTTTTAATATACTTATTTGAGATTCTAAGCCTTTTAATGTTGGGTTTTCAGTTCCTGCTGTTTTGATTAATTTATCTCTTTGTAAGATGAAAGTGTTATATTCACTAATTAAACTAGTTATAATTATGTTGTCTAAACCAATATTGGCTGGCAAAACAGTTGTTTTAGAGCTATTTAATGCTTCTTTTAACAAGTTTGATAATTCAATTTGAGTTTCAATTTTAAATAAATTTAAATCAGAACTCGCTTTTTTGGTAACTTCAATTGCGGCATCAGCTTCAATAAAGCTCATGTCTTTAGATTTTTTGAAATCTCTTTTTTGATTTTCAATGCTGTCCAATTCGAACGTTAAATTCTTAAATCGGTTATCAATAAATTCTACAGTTTTTTTATTTACTTCCCTCTTGTCGTTTATTCCATCAATATTGAATGTTTCAACAACTTTATTTAGGATATCAACCCCTTTTTTTCTGTTACTTTCTTGGATTTTGACAGATAGTATTTCACTTTCTTTCCCAACAGTTTCGACGCTAATTTTATTTTTTAGGGATTCAACAGCATATATGTAAGGAATTATTTGAACTAGGAACGTTTTTTGTTTGATGTTTTTATCATAATTCAAATTGGGTTCAATAATGAAGTCAACATTATTAATTTTAGTTTTAACATGTGTACCAGCTACTGCAAATGGTTTTGCATTATTTGGAGTGATTATGTACCCGTTTTTTTGTATGAGGATAGTGAAAGCTGTACTAAATAAAGAGTCTTTATGACAAAGTGATGTTACTTTTATTGGTGCATTCCACAATTCTATAGTTTTAAATCTACCTTTCGAAAGATAGGAAGTAGTAAGATTTAAATCTGAAACAACCGGACCGAATAATCTTCTAGATTTTATATTCTCTACTTCATTATCCATGTTTACCTGAGCTTTTCCAGCCATCAAACCGAGAAGTTCAGAGGGTAATTTTAATCCTTTGTCGGATTCTTGTAGAATTTTTATTTTTGATTCAATTCCATAAACAGGGTTAGTATATCTTATATACATAAAGGCACATGTTAAAGAAATAATGGTTGTTAAGATGAAATATTTCCAATAATATAAATATTTGAAAATTTCTCTTTTCAAATCTAATTGTTCTTCAATCTTTTGATCCAATGTGATTAATTTTTGATTAATAAAAATCCAGTTAGTAGTAAAGAAACAACTGAAATTAGAGTACCTGCATTGCCAATAATTCCTGCCGATTTAATTTTTGCATTATTGGGGTTCACTACAATTACATCATTTTGTTTTACGTAAAAAAGATCGGAGCTCATCCAGCCAGTAGTGGTAAGGTCAATATGATTTATTGTTTTAGTGTTGTTTTCATATCTTATAAGCAGCACATCTTTTCTTTCTCCATTGATTGTTAAATCTCCAGCCATTCCTATAGCTTGTAATAAGGTTAAATTTTTTTCATAAAAAGTAAATGTCCCTGGTTGACGAACTTCACCCAATACGGTCAATTTTGAATTTACTAACCTTACAGTAACTGTTGGCTCCCTTAAATGACCGTCATCTATTAATTTTTTAGATAAAAACAACTCAAGTTCTCTTGTGGTTTTGTCGTTTACTTTTAATTGACCTAAAACAGGTAATGTAATAAAACCTTCGTCATTCACTAGATAGCCATTAAGTTTAATAATTTCAGGATTTATTCCATTATTAACACCTCCGCTTAGCAATTCACTATTGTAAATTCTGGAAGATTCGATATCTAATGATAAAATTTTTATGGAAAGTATATCGTTACTTTCAATTTTCTGATCTGCTATTCTATTATCAATTATGGCATTTTTCTTACCAGTTTGGAAATATAATAAATCTTTCTTTGTAGAACATGATGTTGCTGAGGTTAAAGCTAATGTGGATAGCAAAACAAATATTCCTTTTCTTAAAGAGCCAAGCATTACATTTTTATTCTTTTGTATTAATTGCGGTAAAGAAAAAAAAGCTGTTCCTAAAGTTAGAATAATTAATAATTGAGAATGAATATTTAAATCAACAATTAAGATGCTCAAAGTTGATAAAATTAGAGTTACAACTCCAATATAAACACTAACTTGCCAATGTTTCAAATTTAACTGTAAAAGTCTGTGATGAATATGATTTTTATCTGCTTTAAATGGACTTTTCTTGTAAATAAAAATTCTAATAATAAAAATTCTAGCAGTATCTATTAAAGGATAAAACAATAATGAAATTATCAATATTGGATTTATTTCATATGTAGTGTTCAAAATAATTACTTGCTTTATTGTTAGTATATTAATTGTTAAAAATGCCAACAGAAATCCCACAATCATAGAACCGGTATCTCCCATGAAAATCTTGTTCTTCTTTGATAGGTTGTATTTTAAAAATGCAATAATCGATCCTAATAGTGTCAACGTTATAATGCTCATAGCTGTATTTTTTGCACAGTAAAAAATAACAGCAGTAAAAATTAGAAAACAAATTGCTATTGTTCCGGCTAATCCATCTATTCCATCAATCAGATTGTAAGCGTTTATTATGAGAATAAATACGAATACTGTTAATAGAACTGATAAAAATTCATTTATATGATAGATTCCTAAAAACCCATACAAGTTATTAAGGGTTAAATTGGAACTTAACATCACAGATAATGCCACTAAAAATTGTACAAAAAATTTGGTTTTAGCTGACAACACTAATATATCGTCCTTCAGTCCTAGAAAAAATAATACTACTACAGATCCTATTAAGTGATAGGCTTGTATATTTTTAAATATTGCTCCAAATAAAGTAAATGATAAAATAAAGCCAATAAATATTCCAACGCCTCCTAACGTTGGAGTCTTAATTATGTGTGAGCTTCTTTCGGAAGGGGTAGCTACAAGATTTTTTTGGTTTGAAATATTTATAATAACCGGGAAAGAGATGTAGCTAATGAACCATGAAACAATAAAAAAAAAGATAAACCAATATTCTTGCTGAATTTGGTAAGAATGTAAAAAATGTTGTAATTTGTTATTCACCTTAGTTTTCTTAAAGAGCAACAAAGGTATTAAGCCACTAAATTACTTTTTTTTGATTAGTAATAAGTGAATTGAATTTCTGAATAAATGGCCAATAAAGATATAAACTAAAACAAATGTTTTCCAATATTTAAGGCTGCATTCAAATCATCTAATTTTCTTTTTGAAACGGGAATATTTTTATTGTTTTTCATTTCACAATAATAACCATCAGATTTTATTATGTTTGCCAAATTATTCAAATTGATGATGAATTTATGATGAATTCTACAAAATATATCTGGGTCTAATAGTTTTTGAAATTCGCCTAAGTTTTTACTAGCCATTTTACTCACTCCGTTATTCAAATAAATCAGTGTATATCTACCATCTGCTTCAAAACAGATTATTTCCTCTAGTTTTATAAGTTCAATTTTTTTTGTTGAATTTACAGGTATGAATTTTTGGAATTTACTTTCGGCAATTTTTAGTTGATGCAGGTTTATTTCATCATTTATTATGTTGATACATTTGTTTAGACAAAATAAAATAGATGATGTACTTGTAGGTAGTAATAAAAAATCAAAGATATTATATTTTACTAGATTAAAAATTTGTGATTTATCTTTTGATAAAATTATAATTTTTGATGTAATTATCCGATTGTTATCTAAAAAACTTACTACATCATCATAGTCAAATGATGTGTCTAATAAAAGAATATTTATCTTTTTTATATCATAGGCACTATTTAATTCTTTTAATGAATTGGTAAATTTTAAATTTAGTGTTTGGTTTGAAAAAGAATTTGTAAAGTTAATAATCTCATCATTTATTAGCTTTTGGGTTTTGTATGTTATTACATCTAATTTCATTGTGGGGTAATTTTTTTTTGTAAAAAAAGTAAAAATTAAACTTACATCATACTTTTAATTGAATATGTGTTCATTATTGTGTAATATTTGGAGATTGATTTAATTACTGTAAGAAGTTTTAACAAGTAATTATAAAGATTATTTATTGCAAATATTTGTTAGATATTTATGTAAAAAACGATTTTAAATATTTGACTTTTTCCTCAATACTTTTTTAATTAAAATAAATATTTACTTTAATTTATAATATTCAATTATATAATTGACAACAACGTTTATTTATTTCAAATATTCCCTCATTAATTCCATTTATTACTTTTAAAAGTTCAGTAATGCTTAATTATTTAAAATTTGTGTCAAAATATCTATTTTAATGAACAATATTGCTATACTTTCGATCAAACACTTCACGGCTTTCAATCAAGTTGTAGAAGATTATAAATCATTATTGTTTTATGAACAAGAGTTGATTAATTATGAAGATGATAAAAGAAAAGCAAGTTATGAAAGAGTAAAAAAAGAAATTATCTTTTTATTAAAACGCATTATCAAAAATAAAGATATTTTAGAAGAAAATACAAAAGCTGATCAAGAATATTTGAATAAGCTGATTGGGCAATAAAAATGACTTTAATTTTCTTTCTAATAGATTGAAATTTAAAAAAACAAGTTCTTCAAACATAAAAAATAGATAATTTGAATTGGTTCGTCATATATACCAAGCCACAGCAAGAACTGAAGGTACTTGAACGTCTTCAAAAAATTAATATCGAGGCTTATTGCCCTGTTATTGAAGAGGTTAGGCAATGGTCAGATCGGAAGAAAAAAGTTATTGTTCCTCTAATAAAATCTTATGTTTTTATTAGAGTTGATTTTGAAAATAGATTTAAGGTATTTGATGTGCCAGGTGTAGTTCGTTATCTTTTCTGGATGGGAAAACCAGCAATTGTGTATGATAACGAAATTATTGCTTTGAGAGAATCTTTGACTAATTCGTATTCTGCATTAAAAATCGAGACTATTGCTGTCGGTGAAAGATTAAAAATAAAGCAAGGTCCTTTTCAAAATAATGAAGGTACAGTTGTAAAGGTGAATGCAAAGCATGTAACTATTGCTCTAGAACAGTTAGGTATCATAGTTTCAATTACTTACTAGATTACAAAGATTTGTTTAATTCTTCCATTGTGTGACACATGTGGCGAAGCCGTGCAAAAAAGTTAACAATTATAAATGAAAAATATTAAAATTCTTATTACGGGTGGGGCTGGGTTTATTGGTTCTAACTTGTGTGAGTACTTTATCAATAAAGGTGCTTGTGTAGTTTGTCTTGATAATTTTGCAACTGGACATCGCCACAATATAGCTTCACTAATTAATCATCCCAATTTCACATTAGTTGAAGGAGACATTCGTGATTTAGAAACTTGCCAAAGTGCTGTTTATGGTATTGATTATGTGCTGCATCAGGCGGCTTTGGGTTCTGTCCCAAGATCCATTCAGAATCCCATAACATCTAATGACGTGAATGTTACTGGATTTTTAAATATGCTAGTTGCTAGTCGTGACGCCAAGGTAAAGCGATTTATTTATGCTGCAAGTTCCTCAACTTATGGCGATTCAGAGGCATTACCGAAAATTGAAAATGTAATTGGTAAACCGCTCTCTCCATATGCAATTACAAAATATGTAAATGAACTTTATGCTGGAATTTTTAGTTCAACCTATGGATTAGAAACAATTGGTTTACGCTATTTTAATGTATTTGGACGAAGACAAGATCCTAATGGCGCGTATGCTGCTGTAATTCCTTTATTTGTAAAGCAATTTATGAGTCTTCAAAGCCCAATCATTAATGGAGATGGAAATTATTCAAGAGATTTCACTTATATCGATAATGTAATTCAAATGAATGAGTTGGCCATGTTAACAACCAATCCAGACGCTATAAATACAGTTTATAATACCGCTTTTGGTGATCGAACTACTTTAAATCAATTAGTAGGAAGTTTAAAAGAAATTTTAACAAAATACAAGCCACAAATTAAACATGTAGAAATACTTCACGGTCCTAACAGGGCCGGTGATATACCGCATTCTTTAGCAAGTATTGATAAAGCAAAAAAATTATTAGGATATAGCCCAAAATTTTCCATGAAGCAAGGTTTAGAACAAGCTGTAGATTGGTATTGGAAAAATTTATAATATCAAGAAATGATCAAAAATATTTGTTGTATTGGCGCTGGCTATGTTGGAGGACCTACCATGGCTGTTATTGCACAAAAATGCCCACACATTAAGGTTACTGTTGTAGATTTAAATGAGAAACGAATAGCGGCATGGAATGATGAAGATTTAAATAATCTTCCAATTTACGAGCCAGGTTTAGCCAATGTAGTTTCTGAATCTCGTGGAAGAAATTTATTTTTTTCTACTGATGTTGATTCAGCTATTGATTCAGCCGATATGATTTTTATATCCGTTAATACACCCACAAAAAATTATGGTGAAGGAAAGGGTATGGCTGCAGATTTAAAGTATATAGAATTGTGTGCCAGACAAATTGCAAGAGTTTCTAAAGGCAACAAAATTGTTGTTGAAAAATCAACATTGCCAGTTAGAACAGCCGAAGCTATAAAAAGCATATTAGAAAATACCGGAAATGGATTTAAGTTTCAGATCTTATCCAACCCAGAATTCTTAGCTGAAGGAACTGCTGTAAGAGATTTACAAAAGCCAGATAGAGTTCTAGTCGGAGGAGAATCTTCGCCTGAAGGTCAAGAAGCCATAATTAAGTTAGTTGACATTTATGCAAATTGGGTTTCTAAAGATAGAATTTTAACAACAAATGTTTGGTCTTCTGAATTATCAAAATTAACTGCTAATGCATTCTTAGCGCAAAGAGTTTCTTCTATTAATGCTTTAAGTGAATTATGTGAAAAAACAGGCGCTGATGTAAATGAAGTAGCCAGAGCTATCGGTATGGATAGTAGAATTGGTTCAAAATTCTTAAAAGCCTCTGTTGGTTTTGGTGGTTCTTGTTTTCAAAAAGATATTTTAAATTTAGTCTACATCGCAAAATCCTATGGATTAAATGAAGTAGCTGATTATTGGGAACAAGTAATCATTATGAATGATTATCAAAAAAGTCGCTTTTCAAAAAACATAGTGAAAACTTTATACAATACAGTATCTGGAAAGAAAATTGCTCTTTTAGGATGGTCTTTCAAAAAAGACACTAATGACTCTAGAGAATCTCCTGCCATTTATGTTGCCAATGATTTGATGGAAGAACAAGCAAGCGTGGTTGTGTTTGACCCTAAAGTAGAAGAAACTCAAATATATTCAGACTTAAATTACTTGGGAACTCGCTCGGAAATTGAAAATAAAAAGGGGTTAAAAGTAAGTTCTAGTTATGTTGATGCATGTAAAGATGCACATGCTATTCTAATAGTAACCGAATGGGATACATTTAAATCATATGATTGGAAAAATATATTTGACCAAATGAAAAAACCTGCATTTATTTTTGATGGTAGAAATTTATTAAATAAAAAAGAATTAGAACAAATAGGCTTTATCTATAAAGCCATTGGTTCATAGATGTGAAATAATGAGTACTAAAATTGCAGTAATTGGTTTAGGATATGTAGGATTGCCTTTAGCACGTCTTTTTGCCACAAAGTATAAAGTAGTAGGTTTTGATATCAATAAAACCCGAATAATAGAATTAAATTCTGGAATTGACAAAACCTTAGAAGTTAGTGATGAAGACTTGCAAGTTGTTTTATTGAAAGATTTCAATACCGGAAGTACTGGATTACATTGTTCAGATTTATTGACAGACATTGCTGATTGTAACTATTACATTGTAACCGTTCCGACACCAGTAGATAAGAATAATCGTCCCGATTTAACACCACTTTACAAAGCCAGCGAAACAGTAGGCAAAGTATTAAAAAAAGGAGATATTGTTATTTATGAATCTACAGTATATCCTGGTGCCACCGAAGAAGAATGTATTCCGGTTTTAGAAAAAGTTTCCAATCTAAAATTCAATGTAGATTTCTATGCAGGTTACTCTCCTGAACGTATTAACCCAGGAGATAAAGAGCATACCGTAGAAAAAATTCTAAAAGTCACAGCAGGATCTACACCAGAAATTGGAGAAAAAGTAAACGATTTATACAAAAGCGTTATTGTAGCAGGAACGCATTTAGCACCTTGTATTAAAGTTGCAGAAGCTGCTAAAGTTATAGAAAATTCACAACGTGATATCAATATTGCCTTTGTAAATGAATTGGCAAAAATATTCAATCTACTTGATATTGATACTCATGCTGTACTAGAAGCTGCAGGTACCAAATGGAATTTTTTACCCTTTAAACCGGGCTTAGTTGGCGGACATTGTATAGGTGTTGATCCTTATTATTTAGCTCAAAAAGCGCAAGAAGCTGGTTATCATCCAGAAATCATCTTGGCAGGTCGTCGTTTAAATGATAGTATGGGAGAATATGTTGCTTCGCAAGTAGTGAAGTTGATGATTAAAAAAGGGATTTCTATTAAAGGTTCTAAGTTATTAATGTTAGGAATAACCTTTAAAGAAAATTGTCCCGATGTTCGTAATACTAAAATTGTAGATGTGGTTAATGCCTTAGTAGATTATGGTATTTCAGTTTCTATTTTTGACCCTTGGGCAAATCCAGCAGAAGTTTTTCATGAGTATGGATTGAAATCAACCAATACTATACCCAATCAAAAATTTGATGCAATAGTATTAGGTGTTGCACACGTTGAATTTTTAGATTTAGATTTGGTTTTACTAAAAAATGCTAATAGTATTCTTTATGATGTAAAAGGTGTTTTTGGGAAAATTGCAGATGGTAAATTATAGAAATTATAGTATTAGTAAATAATTTCAGATTAGCTTAACGAGAGCGAATAAAATTTAATAACCAATTTACTTAAAATATTAATCAAAAAAATAAAAAGCAATAATGAAATCTCAAATTGATAAAATTAAAAAAACAATTGAACCTTTAAGGCAAGAGATTATCAATCATAAAGTTTATTCAGCAATAAAAAATATAGATGACTTGAAAGTCTTTATGCAATTTCATGTTTATGCTGTTTGGGACTTTATGTCTTTATTAAAAACGCTACAAAGTAATTTAACTTGTACATCAATTCCTTGGTTTCCAAAAGGAGACGCTGACTCAAGATATCTTATCAACGAAATTGTAGTTGGTGAAGAATCTGATATAGACATTGATGGAGTAAGAAAAAGCCATTTTGAATTGTATTTAGATGCTATGAAACAATGCGGAGCAGATTCATCTAAAATTGAAGTTTTTATAGATGAATTAAAAAATACTGGTGACTTTAATTCTGCTTTTTTGTCTTCTGAAACTCCAAAAGAAGCAAAAGAGTTTGTTGACTTTACTTTCAAGATAATTGGGAGTAGAAAAGATTATTTGCAGTCAGCTATCTTCACTTTTGGACGTGAAGATTTAATACCAGATATGTTTATATCAATTATTAACGAAATACACAAGAATTTCCCTAATGAAATTTCTATTTTTAAGTATTATATTGAAAGACACATAGAAGTAGATGGCGACTATCATAGCCATCTTGCTTTACAAATGACTTCAAATCTTTGTAAAGATAACGAACAATTTTGGCAAGAGGTAGAGGAATCAGTAATTAATTCGTTAAAGCACAGAATTGAATTGTGGAATGGTGTATACAGAATATTAAATGAGAGAGCAACTACTACTGACGTCACCCAAAAGGATTATCAGTATAGTAGAGGCTAACACTTAGTATTTTTTTAAAATTAGGACTTTTATATAGTTTTTGTTTGCAAAATTTTAGACGATTTCGGTCCCATATCTTTTTAATCAAAATGTAATTAAAAAAACTGCACTTCGTTTATATTGACTTTGAATCTAGATTATTTTTTTAATCAAAATTATCAAAATGAAAAATATAGCAATTATTCCTGCTAGAGGAGGTTCAAAAAGATTGCCAGGGAAAAATATTAAAAACTTAAATGGTTTACCTCTAATAGCACATTCCATTTTATATGCTAAAAAAAATTTAGATATAATTGATGAAATTTATGTCACTACAGATGATTTAGATATTAAAAAAATAGCTATTAAATACGGTGCTAAAGTTATTGATAGACCTCAAAATTTATCACAAGATTTAGAGCCAACCGTTACAGCCTTAGCACATGTTTTACTTTCAATAGATTATGAGGTTGATACTGTAATTTTACTACAGCCTACAAATCCTCTAAGGCCCGAAAAATTACTATCAGAAGCTTACGAACTATTTGAAAAAGAAAAGTACACAAGTTTATTTACAGTTACAAGAAATTACCAGAAGTTTGGTAAAATTTTAAAAAATCAATTTCTACCTTTTAATTATGAAGTTGGGCAAAGAAGTCAAGATCTTGAACCCATATTTTTTGAAAATGGATTATTGTATATAACAAAATCAGAGCTTATACTAAATAACAGTATTATTTCTAAATCAGCATTTCCTTATATAGTAGAACATTCCTTTGCAGAAATTGACATAGATACTATAGAAGATTTCGAGTACGCAGAATATATAATAAATAAAACTAATGCCAACTAAACTAATGAATCCATTTATTGAAATCCAAGGCAGGAGAATAGGACCAGATTATCCTCCTTTAGTAATTGCTGAAATAGGAATTAACCATGAAGGAGATTTAAAAACCGCACTCGAAATGGTTGATGCTGCAAAAAGAGCGGGTATTGAAGTTGTTAAACATCAAACGCATATAGTAGAAGACGAAATGTCTGGCGCTGCAAAAAAAGTTATTCCAGGAAATAGTGATGTTTCTATTTATGAAATTATGAAACGTTGTGCATTAAGCGAAGAAGATGAATTAACACTAAAAAACTATGTTGAAAACAATGGTATGATTTTTATTTCTACTCCATTTTCTCGCGCCGCTGCTAATCGTCTTCAAAAATTTGATATTCCAGCCTATAAAATTGGATCAGGCGAATGTAATAACTATCCACTTCTTGAGCATATTTCTTCTTTTGGAAAGCCCATTATTTTAAGTACCGGAATGAATACCATTGAAAGTATTCAAAAAGCAGTTGCTATTTTTGTTAAAAACAAAGTTCCATATGCTTTACTCCATACAACCAATCTTTATCCAACTCCTCCTAATTTAGTCCGTTTAGGAGCTATGTGTGAAATGAATGAAGCTTTTCCTACCACTGTTTTTGGTTTATCAGATCATACTTTAAACAATACTGCCTGCTTAGGAGCTGTTGCCTTAGGCGCATCCATATTAGAAAGACATTTTACAGATCACATGAGTAGAAAAGGTCCAGATATTGTATGTAGTATGGACGAAAAGGCAGCCAAAGAACTTATTAAATATAGTAAAGAAATGTATTTAATGCGAGGCGGAACTAAAAAACCAGCTGACGAAGAACAAGTAACTATAGATTTTGCTTTTGCAACGGTTTGCAGCATAGCTGAAATTGCTAAAGGAGAAAAATTCACGATGGAAAATATTTGGGTAAAACGTCCTGGTACTGGAAAAATACTTGCCGAAAATTTTGAAAAAATATTAGGTAAAACCGCCACACGAACTATTGAAAATGACGAGCAATTAACTTGGGATGATATTGTTTAAATGAAGAAAATATTATTTATAACAGGAACTAGAGCTGATTTTGGAAAACAAAAGACAATTTTAAAATCAATAACTGAGCATCCCGATTTCGATTGTACTATTTTTTGTACTGGTATGCATTTAATGTCAAAATATGGCAATACCGTTGTAGAAATCCAAAAAGCAGGATTCAAAGATCAGTTGTTTTATTTTATAAATCAAGTTGAAGGAGAAAGTATGGAAGTCATTCTCTCTAATACCATTTCAGGCTTGAGTAAGTATGTTCAAGAAAATAAAGTTGATTTAATTGTAATACATGGCGATCGAGTGGAGTCGTTGGCAGGAGCAATTGTTGGAGCCCTGCGAAATATTTTGGTAGCCCACATTGAAGGTGGAGAAGTCTCAGGAACTATAGATGATTTAATAAGACACGCCTGTACAAAAATGTCGCACATACATTTCGTTGCTAGTGAAATGGCGAAGAAAAGATTGCTACAATTAGGAGAAAATGAAAACAGTATTTATAATATTGGCTCACCAGATGTTGATGTAATGTTGTCTAACGATTTACCAGATATTGAAAAGGTAAAATCCTATTATGAAATTGAATTTGATGATTTTGCAATAGCTATGTTACACCCAGTTACTTCAGAATTGGATGTTGCCGAAAAGCATGCAACTATTTTCGTTGATTCTTTATTAGAAAGCAATCAAAATTATGTGGTAATCTATCCAAATAATGATCTAGGAAATGAACATATTTTAAATGCTTACAAGAAATTAAAATCTAATCCTAGAATAAAAATATTCCCATCGTTGCGATTTGAGTATTTTTTAACGCTATTAAAATATAGTAAATTTATAATTGGAAATTCTAGTGCTGGTATACATGAAGCCCCTGTTTATGGGGTTCCAACAATTAATGTAGGTACTCGCCAAAATAACAGATTTAATTATGTTTCTATATCAAATGTAGCCTTTGATTCGGAAGAGATTTTGAAGTCAATCAGAAACGCTCAAACGAAAGAGCAAAGATACCAAACTACAGATCATTACGGAAAAGGGAACAGTGCTCAACTGTTTGTAGAAGCAATTAATGTTCCTTCCTTTTGGTTAAATAGTGTGCAGAAAACTTTTGTAGATTTAAAATAAATAATCCTAAAGTTACTCTTATTAAAAATAAAGAAATCAAGTTAAAAAAGCATATTTTCTATAATATGTTACCTTTTCGCTTACTAATACAAAATTAAAAAAAGATTAAGTAAATTATTCTCATATAATAAGCATACGACTGAGTAAATGATTTCCAAGTTCTAAAATGATAAAAAAAATTATTAGTTTACATAAATCCAGCGCCTCTAATAGAGCGGTAATAAATACTGCAGTTATCTATGGGCAACGATTTTTTGCGGCAGCTTTATCATTAATAACTACGCCTATTATTCTTAATGGTCTTGGAGTACAAGATTATGGATTGTATACACTTACGATTGGTTTTGTAGGTATGTTAGCAGTTTTAAATTGGTCACTATCCTCTTCAACACAGCGCTATACTGCTTTTGCTATTGGAGAGAAAAACACACTAAAATTAAACAAGGTTTTTTCTTCAGCATTGGTCATTCATTTTTTATATGGACTACTCTTATTGGCAATTATAGCAATTATAAGTCGGTTTTATATAGGAAGTTTATTAAATATTCCAGTTGGTAAATTAGAGGACACCAAAAATATTCTTTATGTAGTAGGGCTACTATCATTTATATCCATTATGTCAATTCCTTTTTTAGGAATATTAAGAGCGAAAGAAAATTTTATTGATATTTCAATAATAGGCATTACAGAATCTGTCTTAAAGTTAGGAATTGCTTTTACGATAGTGTCTCTAACAGACAATAAATTAGTTATATATTCCTTGTTATTATTAGGAATTTCAGTAATATCGTTGGTAATCTATTATTTTATTGTAAAACTAAATTACAAAGAAGTTATAATTTCATTAAAATTTTATGATAAAGAATTGGTCAAGGGTATGTTCTCTTTTCTTAGTTGGAGCCTTTTAGGATCATTATCATTAACAAGTAGAAATGAAGGTGTACAAATACTTATTAATCTTTTTTTTGGTGTAGCTAAAAATGCTGCATATGGAATTGCAATGCAAATAAACGTCGCAATGAGCATATTATCGCAAGGAATTATAGGTTCATTAAGTCCACAAATTATCAAAAGCGCAGGAGCTGGCGAATATGATAAAATGATTTTTTTAATGCGAACGATGTCTAAATTCGCAACCTTTTCAATATCGCTCTTTGCCATTCCTTTTTTCTTTCAATGCCCGTTAATACTAAAGTTGTGGTTAACAAATGTGCCGCAAGAAACCATTATTTATGTTAGACTAATAATAATTTTTGGACAGGTTATGTTATTATCAGCAGGCATACAAACCGTTTTTGATGCTATTGGAAAGGTTAAAATATACAATATTTGGGTAAGTTTCATATTAATGCTTAACATTCCTATAGCATATGGATTTTTTAAAATGGGGTTTCCAAGTTATACAATAATACTTGTAGGAATGTGTCTTGAATTAATTTCTCTAAATGTTCGTTTAAGACTGTTGAAAAAGTACCTACATTTTTCGATAAAAGAGTTTTATTTTGATACCTTTTTTAGGGTCTTTCTGCCAACAATCGCACTATCAACTATACTATATTTTTTCTTATTGATTCCTTTAGATAATTTTTTAAAATTGATAGCTACTTTCCTAATTGTCTTTATTTTATATCCTGTTATCATATATAATTTTTCCCTTGAAAGAAAACAAAAAGAATTTTTTGAAACAAAATTTAAAAAACTGATTAGGTCATAAAAATAAAATGAAGGAGAAAATAGTTTACTTAATTCATACAGAATATCATTTACTTTTATCAATAAATGATATTCTACAAAAATATTCAGATACTAGCAAGTTTGAGGTACAGGTGTTGCTTAAACAATCTTCTAAAAGCACTCGTTTAAAGCAAGACCTAGATTTGAATTTTTTACCTTTTACCTATAAAATTATCAATTTTAATATTGATTTAAATTCAAAATTAACTTTTAGTGAAAAGGAAGTATTAGAAGAATTATTAGAAAATAAACTTTCGGTTTTCATCTTTTTTCAAGAACAAGATCCTATTAGCATAATACTTATTAATAAATATGTAGAGAATAAAACCAAAATTTATCTATACCAAGATGGGTTAAAACCTTATGTTATTAATGGAATGAAGTTTTCGCTTGGTATGGTTTTGTATAATATAAAACAAAACCAATGGATTAAAAAAAATGGTTATTCAGTAAAAAATTATTTCTCTTTTTTAATTTGTAAAAGATACGGATACCTAAGAGGAATTGATAAACTTTTTTTATCTTTTCCTAATGCATATACTAATTGGAATAATTTACCAATTGAACCCATTTCAACAAAATTTACAGACAGCTTTAAAACCATAATTAAACAAGTATTCCATTGGGACTCTAGTTTACTTTGCGAGAAAGAAGGGGTTATTTTTTTTATGAATCAACCCATGAATGATGATGGTTCATTTGAAGTAAGTGTTTTAAAAAAATTGAAATTAAAGTATCCTAAAAATTTAATCTACATAAAAAATCACCCACTAACTTCCAAGGTAAAATTAGAAAAGTACAAAGAATTAGATAACATAATAATAATTAATTCCAAGATTCCAGCAGAATTATTTATCAGCGAATTGAAGAACTCAATTATACTTTCTATTTGCTCAACAGCAACATTTATAAACAATGAAGACTGCAAATTTTATTGGATTGATCAAATTATGGAAGACAACAACGTAGAAAGATTAAAAAGATATAATTTAATTAACCCTACACCACATGTTATTACCGTAAAATCTGTGAATGATATTGTATTTTAATGAACACTACGACAGAAAAAAACAGAATATGGCTTTGGATACTTTATATTATTTATCCATTGGGCTCTTTTATTTATGCCATTAAAAATTATGATGTAAAAAAATACCGAATTTTCATCTATGTGTTTTTTTTATTTTATGGATATACTTTTTTACCAATTCCAAATTCTGATGGTTCTCGGTATAAGAAAATTTTTGAGTCGACTGATGTTTATTCTTTTAGCAGCTATTGTACTGATATAGGTTATGTGATGAATGGAAATTCTGAACATACCGATTTTTACCACTTAACTATTCATTATTTGGCTAAATCAATCAGTACAGATTCTAGGGTTTATTTTTTAATAGCAGCAAGTGTTTATTTTTTTGTTTTTTTAAAATTACTTTCTACAATATGGACTCTTATAACAATTAAAAATGCAAAATATTTTATTTCTTTTTTTATAGGTTGCTGCTTTATATATAATTTATCATCTGGAATTAATGGTATTAGATTCCCACTAGCTTTTATGGTTTTTAGTTTAGGAGCATTAAAACTAATTATTGCCAAAGAAAAAAAATATCTCTTTATTGCATTTTTATCAATTTTGATACATTTTGCATTTGTTTATTCTCTAGTGTTTTTAGTTCTAATTTATTTTTTAAATTTTTCAATAAAACAATGGGTTTTATATGGTGTTTTAATCATGGTTATTAGTTTTAGCTTTCTTTTTTCATCTCTTATCGAGAGTCAACTTGGTTTATTTGGAACTACAGCGGAATCAAAATTTACTGGATATACAAGCGATGGATTTTTAGAAAAAAGAGCCAATACCCGAGAAAGTTGGAATTTCTATGTAGTATTTAATTTATATTCTGTTTACTTTTTTTCAGTTATTTCAATTTTTTTGATAAAATTTAAAAATTTTAAAGTTAAATTCGATTCTACTTCAAATAAGCTATTTGTATTTTCAATAATAATGTTAATTCACTCTATTCTTTCGGGAAGTATTGTAGATACTGTAACAAATAGATATAATTTATTGTTTATTTTTTTTGAGTTGGTTTTTCTTTTTTATTTATCTAGTATTAATACAGGCAACAGTTTTTTAACTTTTTTAAATCATGTTTACATTCCAATATTAATAATAAATATTTTAATAAAAATTAGAGCTGATTTATATACTGTTAATGCTTTAGTTTTTTTAGGCAATTTTATAGTATCTCTTTTTATCAAGGAATCTATTTCGATACAAGATTATTTATTAAACTAAATCAGTTATGAATTTAAGAACACTATTAGCAAAAAATTATATAAATTGGAGAGGTTGGAAAACTAACCGTAAAATTGTTGTAATAGAGTCTGATGATTGGGGAAGTATAAGAACACATTCCAAAGAGGCTTACATTGAGATAAAAAAACAAGGTATAAATTTACATAAATCTATTTTCACCAAATATGATTGTTTAGAATCTATTACTGATTTACAACTCCTTTTTGAAGTTTTAAATTCTGTTAAAGACAAATATGATAATCCTGCAAAAATTACTGCGGTTGGAGTTGTTGCCAATCCAGATTTTAATAAAATTGAAAAGTCTGATTACAAAACGTATTCCTATTTAAATCTCAAAGACAGTTATGCAATTCTAGGAAGCGGTGAAGATGTACTGACTTACTGGTTGGAAAACGGATTGAAAAATAAATTATTATGGCCTCAATTTCATGGAAGAGAGCATCTAAATCCAACACATTGGCTTGCTGCATTAAACTCTGACAATAAAAATGAACTTATAGCATTTGAAAACAAATCGCTTTTAGGTTTATACAAATATTCTGATAGAACAAAAATGTACTTGTCGGCTTTTGAGTATTTTAATGAAAAAGAAAAGATAGAAATAGAACAAGTTACTAAAGAAGGATTGAAACTATTTGAGGAAACTTTCGGTTTTAAATCTAAGAGTTTTATGGCGTCACAATCTATCCGAGGCGAACATTTAGATAAAGTACTTTCAGAAAATGGAGTTTTATACCATCAAGGAGGACAGCAACTTATTCCAACAAACAATTCCTTAAAAATAAAAAACAGATATTGGGGTGATACCAATTCTTATAATATGATGTATTGGAGAAGAAATTGCAATTTCGAACCTTCAAAAAACCAAAATAATGATTCGGTATCTGACACTTTAAAAGAAATTGAAATAGCTTTTAGATGGGGTAAACCTGCAGTAATTAGTTCTCATAGGGTAAATTTTAGTGGTTCTATTTTCCCTGAGAATAGAGAAAAATCCTTAGCAAAACTAAAAATATTGTTAACTAGCATCCTTAAAAAATGGCCCGATGTAGAATTTCTTACAAGTGATGATTTAGGTGATGTCATGAAATTTCAAAAATAACTCATGATTGAATATTTAAAAAAAAATCTAATCAACATACCCGGAAAAAACTTAAAAGCAAAATATTTGGTTTTAGAATCTGACGATTGGGGTTCTATTCGTATACCCAATATTAAAACTAGAAATAGTTTTTTAGATCAAGGGTTAATCAAGAATAATGATCCATTCTCAATGTATGATACACTTGAGACGGCAACAGATTTAGATAAATTATTTGATGTTTTAAGTCAGTTTAAAGATATCAACAATAATACACCAATTGTAACTGCTAATACAGTAGTAGCTAATCCAGATTTTCAAAAAATCAAAGAATCCAATTATAAACACTATTTCTTTGAGCCTTTTACAAAGACCTATTTAGCTAAAAGAGATTCTGAAAATGCTCTTAAAGTGTTTACTAAAGGGATTGACGAGAAGTACTTTTATCCGCAATTTCATTGCAGAGAACATTTAAATCTACCTATGTGGATGCAAAGAATACAAAATAATAATTCTGCATTTATAAGAGCATTTCAACACAATTGTTTTTCAATTGATTTTGAAAATCATTTTAACAAGAGAAGCAACTTGATGGCTTCTTATGATTACAATTCGGAAGCAGATTTAGAAATTATTAAACAAAGTATTCATGAAGGTCTTGTCTTGTTTGAATCCATTTTTGGTTTTAAATCTAAATCATCCATTGCGCCATGCTATGTTTGGGATAAAAAAATTGAAGAAATACTCCAAGAAAACGAGGTGAAGTTTTTACAAGGATCTAGATTTCAAAATTTACCTATTGAAGGAGGTACTTCTTTTAAGAAAATATTTCATTTTAATGGTCAAAAAAATGATCTTGGCCAATATTATTTTCAAAGGAACGGCCTGTTTGAACCCTCATTAAATCATGATGTAGATTGGGTTGATAAATGTATGGAGAGTATTTCAATAGCTTTTAGATGGAATAAACCTGCTATAATTGGAACCCATAGAATTAATTTCTGTGGCGGATTAGAAGAAACTAATCGTGATAGAAATCTTATTTTATTACAGGAGTTATTAAAACAAATAATAAAGAAATGGCCAGATATACAATTTTTACATAGCGCATCTCTTCATGAATCATATTAGTTAGAAAATGAAAAAAGTACTAATAATTGCACCATCTAGAAAAATGGGTGGAATAGAGAGAGCATTATCCGTTTTGTCTAATGGATTTATAAAAAAAAACGTTAAAGTAACTTATGTTTCCTGTATAAATAGTATTCCTTTCTATGAATTAGATGCAGCTATCAATGTTAAAGAACCTAACTTTAAAAGAAGTGGAGGATTACTAAATAAAATACTTTTTTATCCTAGATTGCTTTTTTATTTAAGAAAGCAAATTAAAATTGAAAAGCCTAATAGCGTATTGTGTTTTGGTGATTTATTTAATCCACTTGCTCTCATGGCATCAAAAGGTTTAAAAGTACCTGTTTATATCTCAGATAGAACAAGTCCAGATTTCAAATTCCCAAAGCATATAAATTGGTTAAAGAAAATTTTCTATCCAAAGGCATCTGGATTTATAGCTCAAACGCAGAGGTCATTTGATTATAAAAGAAAAGAGTTTGGTGTAAATTTTAATCAAATAATAATACCCAATGCGATAAGAGAAATTAAAAAATATGATGTTGAAAAAGAAAAAATTATTTTTTATGCAGGACGCTTTTCTTGGGAAAAAAATCCTGAAGCATTAGTCAGAGCTTTTGCTCAAATTTCAGAAAAAGGAAATTGGAAATTAGTTATGGCTGGAGAAGGTCCTCAATTAAAGCTAATAAAAAACCTCACTGCGGAATTAAAAATTATTGAACAAGTACAATTTCTAGGAGCCATTTCCAATATTGATGAGTGGCTGTGTAGATCATCTATATTTGTTTTACCTTCTGTGCTAGAGGGGTTTCCTAATGCCTTGTGCGAGGCTATGTCTGCAGGATTGCCAGTAGTTTGTTTTGATAGTATTCCTTATGAATCTCTATTTGAACGTGGCGTATCTGGTGAAGTGGTACCTTTAGGAGACATCGAAGGATTGTCTGAATCACTTCAAAAATTAATGGCAGACAAAACACTAAGAGAACAGTTTAGTAAAGAAGCATCACAAAGAGCAAGAAATTGGAAAAAAGATGTAATTGTAGATAAATACATGGAATTCCTAAAATTGTCATGAACATTTTATATAAAATTTATTATTCGCTGCCTCACGATACAAGATTTGGTATTGTATCCAAAATTATTAATAGAGTTGCCGCAAAAGTTGTGAAGCGCTGTTATGACAACATACTACCGTCTTATTTTGAAAAAACTGCAAAAACTGCAGGTATAGGAATAAATAAAACAGAAGAAAGAGAGCGAAAATATATTGTATCGCTTACTAGTTTTCCTGCTAGAATAAATGATGTTTGGATTTCTATTGAGACCATTTTAAGACAATCCTATAAACCCGATATGGTTTTACTTTGGCTATCAAGTGACCAATTTAAGGACGAAAAGTTGCCTCAAAATTTATTGAATTTACAAGATAGAGGCTTGACCATTAAATTTATAAAAGAGGATTTAAGATCACATAAAAAATACCTCTATGCACTTGAAGAGTTTCCTAATGATTATATAATTACATTAGATGATGATTTATATTATGAAAAGGATTTAATTTTAAATTTAGTAGCGTTGAAAAGTAAATATCCTAATTGTGTACCAACCAATAGAGCTCATAAATTAAAAATTAATTTTGGTAAAGTTGAACCATACAAAAAATGGTTGCATAACAGTATCGATAAAAAACCTTCTAATTTAATAGTTCAAACTGGAGGTTATGGAACTCTATACAGTAAAAGTGATCTTTACAAAGATTTTAATGATATTGAAAAAATTAAAGAATTGGCACCTCAAGCAGACGATTTATGGATGAAAATAATGGTGTTATTAGGTAGTAAAAAATTGGTAACAAATAGTAAATATAATAAAGATCCCTTGGTAGTTAAAGGCACGCAAAGTGTGAAATTGGTTACCCAAAATGTAATTAATGGCGGAAATGACGCCCAATTAAAAAACATGATAGCTTTTTACAACATTACCGAAAACCATTTTCAAGATGAAATCTAAAAAACTAATTGTAGGTATCACTGCAGAAGGCTCTGTAAATTTATTACTAGGTCAATTAGCTTATTTTAAATCACTTGGCTATGAAACTTATCTTTTAGCTCCGTATAGCGAACGATCTGCAAATTTTTGTAAAAAGGAAGGTTGCAACCATCTTATTATAAATATAGAAAGAGAAATATCTTTATGGAAAGATTTGAAAACTTTACTAAAAATAATTAGAATTTTTAAAGAAGTAAAACCAGATATAATAAATCTAGGAACTCCTAAAGTAGCTCTTTTAGGAATGATTGCAGGAAAAATTTTAGGTATAAAAAACAGAATCTATACTTGTAGAGGCTTTCGATTTGAACATGAGAGAGGAGTAAAGAGAAGGATTTTAATTGCTATGGAAAAGATAACTTCTTTTTGTGCACATCAAGTTATCTGCATCAGTAATTCAGTGCAGAAATTAGGAATTGAAGCCGATATTTTTCCCAAGAAAAAGTCTAATGTTATAAATAAAGGAAGCAGTAATGGGGTAAATCTTGAGTTATTCAACCCTTTAAATCAATTATACATAGATAAGAAACAAGAGATTGTTGATAAATATAACTTGAAAGATAAATTTGTTTATGGCTTTTTAGGAAGAATAGTAGACAGAAAAGGAATTAATGAACTTTATAATGTTTTCTGTAAAATTTATGAAGAGAATTCAAACACTAGATTGCTTTTAGTTGGTCCTTTTGAGACAGATCAAATTGCTGACAAAACCTTGATAGAAAAAATAAATAATCACCCAGCAATAATTAATGTAGGTCGTGTTTTACAAGACGAAGTGCCTCCATATATTTTGACGTTAGATGTTTTTGTTTTACCAGCATGGTGGGAAGGTTTTGGAAATGTTCTGGTGCAAGCAGCTGCAATGGGAATTCCTGTTATAAGTACCACTGGAACAGGAACAATTGACGCCGTTTCTGATAACTTCAATGGAATTTTAGTCAGTCCAAAAGCCGAGAAGGAACTTGAATTCGCAATGAAACATTTGCTATTAAACAAAGAAATCACAATCCAATATGGTGAAAATGGTTTAGAGTGGTCCAGAAATTTTGAAAGAACAATAATTTGGAAAGGCATCAACCAACTCTACACAAAAAGATAGAAGGTAACGGGTAAGAATTAAATATTTGAAAAAGTTTTATTCTATAACAATGCAAAAATAATATATTAATAATAAAAACACACACACACAATCATGGAACAAAAATTTATTGAATTATTCAAAGAAGTTTTAGAAGTGGAAGATCAGGATATTAATTTAACTGACAAATTTAGAGATTTTGACAATTGGGATTCATTAACAAATTTATCTCTTATCGCTATGATAGATGATGATTTTGGTGTTCATATACAACATAGCGATTTTAAAAATCTTTCAACAATTGCCGATCTTATAGAAACTATCAAAGCAAAAAATAAATCATAATTACCAAGAGTTTTATAATTTATGAAAACAATTTTTAGTCTTTCCAATAAGAATATTTTAGTAACTGGTGCGTCTTCTGGTATAGGAAGAGCAATTGCGATCGAGAATTCTAAACAAGGAGCAAATATAATTGGGACAGCAAGAAATAAAGAGAAATTATTAGAGACTAAAGAAATGCTTAGTGAGGGTAAACATCTGTTTATAGATGCTGACTTGAGTGATGAGGCTAGCCTAGACATGCTTGTTGAACAACTTCCTTTGCTTGATGGAATAGTTTTAAACGCTGGAATTGTAAAAACGATGCCGGTAAAATATATAAAAAAGAATGTTTTAGATTACATGTTTAATGTAAACATTCAAAGTTCAATTTTATTAATACAGAAATTATTAAAAAATAAAAAAATTAACTCCGGAGGTTCTATTTGTTTTATATCATCAGTTGCAACTCAAAAAGCTACTTTAGGAAATGCAATGTATATAGCAACAAAAGGCGCAGTAAATTCTTTTGCGAAAGCTTTGGCACTTGAATTATCTCCCAAACAAATTAGAGTGAATGCAATAATGCCAGGATTTGTAGAAACAAATATTTTGGAGGAAAATAATATTAGTGAGGAGCAATTAGAAACACACAAAAAAAATTATCCAATAGGTAGATTCGGAAAACCAGAAGATGTTGCACATCTTTCAATCTACTTAATGTCTGATGAATCCAAATGGATGACAGGGAGTTCAATAGTAATTGACGGAGGCTTTTCAATAAAATAAAATGAAAAATTTAATAATTATAGGTGCAGGTGGACTGGCTCGAGAAATATATGATTTAGCCAAAATATGTTCTAAAAATGAAACTCTATTCAAAATAAAAGGATTTTTAAGTAAGGATGATACTGGAATAGAGGCCATGGGATATCCAAAAATTTTATCGAATGTTATTGATTACTCAGTTGAAGAAAACGATTGTTTTTTTTGTGCTATTGGAGATGTAATTGTTAGAAAACGAGTTGTTGAAACCATAATTTCTAAGGGTGGTGAGTTCATCAATTTAATTCATCCAACAGCAATAGTTTCACCTAGTGTAAAACTAGGTATAGGGATTGGTATAAAAAGTCACTGCGTGATTTCTAGCGATGTCGAAATAGATAGTTTTTCTTTTTTGCAGAGTTCGGTTATCATGGGACACGATGTGAAAATCGGAAAATTTTGTCAGATAAACTCTTTTGCTTTTTTTGCGGGTTATGTGAAAATAAACAATAATGCTACAATTAACGCCGGAGCAAAATTGCTACAAAACGTTGTTGTTGAAGAACAAGCTATCGTAGGAATGGGTAGTGTAGTAATTTCTAAAGTAAAAGCTGGAACTACAGTATTCGGAAATCCTGCCAAAAGAATCAATTTTTAAAAAAGTTCTCACATGGTAAAATTTGAACATAAATCAATAAAAATAAATGCTATCGCTACTGCTTTACCATCTAACGAATCTAAACATTCATTAAGAGAACAAACTAGTTCCGACTTAGGATATGAAGCAGCACTTAAAATAATTAATGAACATAATATTGACATTAACACTATTGGGATAGTACTTTTTATTTCTAAAACCTCTGATTATCGCGGACCGGCTACTGCTCTAGTTTTACATCACCGACTGCAATTACCTATTGATTGTTTAGCTTTTGATACTCCTATTGGTGCTTGTGGTTTTGAAACAGCTTTAAATATTGGATCTGCCTTATTAACAACAAATAATACAAAATTTGCATTATGCATTTTTGGAGATACTACATCCAAACAACTTTCTGATAATGATTATTTGCAAAACGAAATAGTTGATGGTTCATCTGCAATGCTCCTTGAAAAATTAGATTCTGATGAATTATTTAAAATAGAGAATTTAACATTGAGTAGTCATTGGCAAAAATATGTTATTCCATCAGGTGGATTTAGAACAAGTAACTTATTTGACAATCTAATTAACAAAAGAGGTTGTCAATCTAAAGAAAATCTTCACATCGATTTTTTAGCGATTGATACCGAATTAAAAACAAAAATAACCAATATTATCTCTGATAAGTTAAAGGAAAATTCTGTAAAACCTGTTGTTTTAATTAATTCATGGAATAGAAATATTGCACTTGCAGTAAAGGAAATAGGTATACTAAATAATTTAACTTGTTATTTTATTGATACTAATCAATACGCTTTTTCTGCTTCTATTCCTTTGCTGCTTGAAAAAAATTTTGAAAACGGAACTCAAGAAATTATTGATGTCATGACCATAAGTTTTGGAGAAGGATTATCAATGATGATATCAGAGTTCAAGATAGAAAAATCAGCAATAATAAAAACTATTGCAACAAATAATTTTTTTGATAATGGCTTTGTGACACATGAAATGTAAAAATCAAAACAAAAGACATGATTTTAAGTAAAATAAATAAAATTAAAATTTCTGGAGTTTCTGTTGCATTACCAACTAAGCTATTAGAAAGCCAATCCTATTATAGTCAGTTTGGTAAAGAAAACGTAGATAAATTTATTGAAATGACTGGTGTTGGTAGCGTTTGTCGTTCCGTTCCTGAGCAAACCGCTTCAGATTTAGGTTATTTATCTGCAAAACGACTTATAAATGAAAGAAATATAGACGTCTCTGAAATAGGCTTATTAATTTTTGTAAGTCAGAAGCCCGATTATCGAACACCTGCTTCTTCCTATATCATCCATGAACGATTGAATCTTAGCGAAAATTGTATGTGTTTTGATATCAATCTAGCATGTTCAGGATTTCTTTTTGGATTACAAACTGCAATGAGTCTTCTAAATTCATCCAATTCTAAAAAAGCATTATTAATTACCGCTGATACTTCTGTAAAAACAATTTCTGAACATGACAGAACAATGATAATGCTCTTTGGAGATAGTGGCTCTACTTTATTATTAGAAAAAACAGATGAAACTATGCAAACAAGTTTTGGTGTTCGTTCTGATGGAAATAGGTTTAAAAGCATTATAACTCCTTCAGGCGCATACCGTAATCTTAACGCTTCTGATGAATCTGTTAGCTGGAGCGATGGAATAATAAGGTCCGACTATAACACCCATATGAAAGGAATGGAAGTATTTGGATTTTCAATTTCAGATGTTCCAAAGTTAATTTCAGATTTTTTGATAGAAATTAACAAGACTCCTGAAAACTTTGATCATTTTGTTTTACATCAAGCAAACCTTTATATCTTAAAGCAATTATCTAGAAAAAATAAAATCCCTATGGAGAAAATTCCTATTTCTTTGGACAGATATGGAAATAATAGCAGTAATTCTATTCCTCTTGTTTTGGCAGATCATTTTTCCGCCACAGAAAACCTTACAATGAGTTTGTTTTTTAGCGGATTTGGAGCTGGTTTATCATGGGCGTGTGCAGATGTAGTAATTAATACAAATGCAATTTTACCGATTTTATTTACAGATGAATATGATTTAAGGTACAACTAGACGATGTACTGTGTATGTAATTAAATTAATAATAAAATGACTTTTGGTCAATTACTTTCAAAAATAAATAAATATGAAAAATTTAGAGAATTACAAAACTGTTTTTAAGGATGTATTTGAAGTTGAAGATGAGGTGCTTAATGACACATTTTCTTCAACTAATGTTGATAATTGGGACTCAATTACGCAACTTCATTTGGTAACATCAATAGAAGATATGTTTGATGTTATTTTAGATACAGAAGATATCCTTGATTTTAAATCATTTGAAAAGGGGAAAATAATTTTAAAAAAATATGATATAGTATTGGAATAATAGTATGGAAGAACGATTGTTGGAAAATAAAATTTGTCTTGTAACTGGTGCTTCCAAAGGAATTGGAAAGGCTATAGCAACAATGTTGGCAAAGAAAGGTGCAATTGTATATGCAGTAGCACGAGAAATAGATCACTTAGAAGATTGGGCTATAGAATTATCAAACAGCTATAATACAAGGGTAATTCCCTTGTGTTTTGATGTAACCGATTATGAAATCGTAAAAAAACAAATCCTAGAAATAAAAACAAAAGAAGGTCAAATAGATGTGCTAGTTAACAACGCCGGTATGGTGACTTATGAAATGATTCCAATGATTAATATGAATCAATTTAAGCAAATGTGGGAAGTAAACGTCACATCGGTATTATTTTTAACTCAGCTTGTTTCACGAATTATGTCTCGACAAAAAAAAGGTTCAATAATAAATATTTCAAGTTTGGTAGGCGAAAAAGGGGCTTCTGGTCAAACCGCTTATGCAACAACTAAAGGCGCAGTCATTGCCTTAACAAAATCTGCTGCCAAAGAATTGGCACCGCTAGGAATTAGGGTTAATGCTATAGCTCCAGGAATGGTAGCAACAGATCGTTTTTTAAATGAAATGGAATCAAGATTTAAAAATAAAACAGATGCTATTGGTATGGGAAGGTTAGCTGAACCAGATGAAATTGCTGAACTGAGCGTTTTTTTAGCATCTGATGCATCTGCCTATATCACAGGACAAATAATTGGAATTGATGGTAGTATAGTTTTTTAATTTTATGAAATATTTTTATAATTTCCAACAACATAATCAGGAACAAATTGCTCTACTAGATGAGCAAAATCTTTCGCTAACTTACGGTGAGTTATCCAGTTTTATTAATTCTGTAAAGGATTTAATTCCTACTAGATCACTGGTTTTTCATTTTTCTGAGAATTCCGTACCATCTGTAGCACTTTATTTAGCATGTTTATCAAATCGAGCTGTACCAGTATTATTAAATCCTCTAACAAATCGAGACTTAATAGATAACTTGTTAAATAATTACCAGCCACAATATTTAATAATTCCCCAAAAAATTTGGAGTTGGTTTAATACAGCAGTGGTTTATGAGTACAAAAATTATAGAATTATAGAATATTCTCAAACCAAAATAACACTGTTTGAAGACTTAGCTTTATTACTACCAACATCTGGTTCTACTGGAAGTCCTAAAATGGTTCGTCACAGTTATCAAAATATAAGCACAAGCGCATCAAATGTAGCTTCGTTTTTTCAATTAAATCAAAATGATCGTCCTGTAGTTTTATTACCAATGTATTATACGATGGGTCTGTCTGTCATAAATAGTCATTTAGAAGCAGGAGCCACACTATTACTTTTTAATGGTAGTTTGACAGATATTTCATTTTGGAATATGCTTAAAAGTGAATCACCAACAAGTATAACAGGTGTTCCTTATACTTTTGAAATTCTTAAAAAATTACGTTTTTTTAAAATGAACTTCCCTACTTTGAAATTAATCACTCAAGGTGGAGGAAAGATGTCTGAAGATTTATTACAAGATTGTATTCAATATGCAAAAGATAATAATCTAAAGTTTATTCCAACTTATGGTCAAACTGAAGGAACAGCTCGAATGGCTTTCCTTAATAGTGGCGAAGTGGAAAGAAAAAAAGGAAGTATTGGAAAAGCAATTCCAAACGGAAAACTAACTGTTATTGATGATCAAGGGATAATTACCAACGATGGCGAGGCGACTGGTGAAATGGTTTTTCAAGGACCAAATGTAACACTTGGTTATGCCGAAAATATTTTAGATTTAAATAAAGGAGATGAACGCAAAGGATACCTCCAAACTGGCGATATAGTTAGAAGAGACAATGAGGGATTTTATTTTATAATAGGCCGAAAATCAAGATTTTTAAAATTATTTGGTTTGCGAGTTTCCTTAGACGAACTCGAATTATTGATTAAAGATAACTTTCATATAGAATGTGTTTGTAAAGGAAATGATTCTATTATGAATGTTTACTTAACTAACGACAGCCTTTTGTCAGAAGTAAAAGAATTTATAATTCAAAAAACTGGCTTGTATCACAAATGTATTACAGTTAAATACATTGTTGAGTTTCCTAGAAACGAAACAGGAAAAATATTATTGAATGCAATTGAAGATTGATAGATTAATAAATCCTTACAAAGAATCAAATACTTACTTGTTATCTATTGATGATAAAAGCGTTGTAATGATTGATTTAGGCAATTATCCAACCGATTTGCTTATTCAATATTTAAAAAAAAATAATAAGCAATTAGTAGCAGTTTTTTTAACTCACGAGCATTCCGATCATTGTTCTGGAATTAATGAACTGGCAACTTTTCATGATTTTGATTTGTATTGTTCTGAAGCTTGTGCAATAAATATTGAAAATGAAAAGCAGAATCTATCTTGTTATATTCAAGATATAAAACCTTTTAAAATCCTTCAAAAAAAGCGAAAAGTATACGATGGAGAATTGATACAACTTGGAGACTTTACATTTGAGATAATGATTACTCCCGGACATAGTCCAGGAGGAATTTCAATTTTTGTAAAAAACTTTGTTTTTACAGGAGACACTATTTTAGAGAAAGGAAAGCCTTATTTAGCATTTCCTCATAGTAACAAAAGTGATTATCTTAACTCAATTACTAAATTATTAAATCGAATACAAAACGAAACCATACTTCCTGGACATGGCGATGATTTTCAAATGACAGATAGCATTAGAAAAAAATTAAAATTAACACCAGAGCATTAGAAAAATGAATAGTAATTACCTTTATCTAAAACGTTTTTTTGATTTCTTATTTGCACTAATCGGAATATTATCATTAATGCCTGTTTTTATTCCGATAATTATTCTATTAAAGTTTACTGCGGAGGGAGAAATATTTTACAGACAAGAGAGAATTGGAAAATCCATGAAGTCGTTCTATATTTTGAAATTTGCAACCATGCTAAAAAATAGTTCTAAAATCGGACATGGTAGTTTAACGGTTAGAAATGATCCAAGAATTACAAAAGCAGGAATATGGTTACGAAGGTCAAAAATTAACGAACTGCCACAATTGTGGAATGTTTTAATTGGTGACATGTCGTTTATTGGTCCAAGACCATTACTCTTAAAAGGAATTGGAATGTACAGTGAAGAAGCTCGTTCAAAGATAGTTTCAACAAAACCAGGAATTACAGGAATTGGTTCTCTAATATTTAGAGATGAAGAAAAATTAGTTACCATTTATAGCGAAAAAGGATATGATTCAAAACAATATTATCAATTGTATATATTTCCTTTCAAAGGACAGTTGGAAAGCTGGTATATCACTCGTCAATCATTTTTATTAGATTTTAAAATTCTATTTGCAACATTTTGGTCAGTGCTTACAAATCAAATCAACTTTGCTTTTCGATTATTCCCTTCTTTACCAAGTCGTCCAGAAATACTTACACAAAATTACTTATTAAAACTAAAAAAAATATGATTCCTTTATCAGTACCACAACTTGCAGGAAACGAATGGAAGTATGTGAAAGACTGCCTAGATACTGGCTGGATTTCTTCTGCCGGTTCCTATGTAAGTCAATTTGAACAGCTTGTAGCCGATTATGCTGGTGTTAAATATGGCGTAGCTTGTATGAATGGCACTGTCGGTTTGCACATTGCTCAAATTCTTTCGGGAGTAACATCTGAAGACCACGTTATTGCTCCCAACATCACTTTTATCGCTACATTAAATGCAATAAAATATACAGGTGCATCTCCTATTTTGATTGATGTTGATCCTCAAAATTGGCAAATGGATTTGGAACTTTTAGAGTCATTTTTACAAGAGAATGTTGTATTTAAAGAGGTTGAAGGTAAAATATATTCTTTCAACAAAGAGACCAATAAACGCATCAAAGCAATAATGCCAGTTCATGTGCTAGGAAACATTGGTGATATGGAACAATTACAAGAAATTGCAACTTCCTATCATATAGATATTATAGAGGATAGCACTGAAGCACTTGGTTCCCTATATAAGGGCAAACATGCTGGGAGTTTTGGAAAGTTTGGGGTGTTTAGTTTTAATGGAAATAAAATTATTTCAACAGGTGGAGGTGGAGTTATTGTAACAAACGATGAAGCGTTAGCCCAAAAGGCAAAGCATTTAACAACTCAAGCAAAAGTTAGTACAATGGAATATCTTCACGATGAGGTTGGATATAACTATAGGTTGGTAAATGTCTTAGCTGCCATTGGTGTTGCACAAATGGAGCAATTTCCAATACTATTAGAAAATAAAAAAAGAATGGATAGCTATTATCGTTCAGAGCTTTCAGGAATCGGTGATATTGAATTTCAGATGGTTTTGCCGTGCGTAGAGGCTAATTGCTGGTTATTTACTTTTAAAACTAAGTACATGCGTTTACTTTTAGATTATTTGAATTTAAACGATATTCAATCTCGTCCTTTTTGGGTGCCAATGAATCAATTAGAAATGTTTGAAGACGATATTTATGTTACTAAAAGTAACAATTCTCTTGAAATCTATAACACTTCCATAAGTATTCCAAGTTCGGCAGGAATAACTAAAGCAGAAATGGCTAGAGTTGTTCAAACAATAAAAACATTTTACTCAAGAATTTATATCACAAAAAAATGAATATTATAGACATTCCAAAGTTTATTAAGGAATACATTACAAGAAGACCAACAAGTTTATTTGCTTCAGATATTGAAAAATACAAACTGCAATTAACTGAAAAAATTAAAGGCAAAAATGTTTTAGTTATTGGAGGCGCTGGAACGATAGGTTCATCATACATCAAAGCAATCTTAGAATTCAAACCAGCTAAATTAGTAGTTGTAGATACGAATGAAAATGGCTTAACCGAATTAACTAGAGATTTAAGAAGTACACCAAACCAATATGTTCCTGAGGAGTACATTACCTATCCAATGAGTTTTGGCGACCCAGTTTTTGAAAAAATGTTTTTGACGCATGGTCCTTTTAATATTGTTGCCAATTTTGCAGCACACAAACACGTTAGAAGTGAAAAAGATCAGTTTTCAATTGAGGCAATGATAGAAAATAATGTATTTAAAGCCAAAGCGTTTCTAGATTTGTTATTAAAACATAAACCGGAACATTTCTTTTGTGTTTCAACAGATAAAGCCGCAAATCCGGTAAATGTTATGGGAGCTTCCAAAAAATTAATGGAAGAAGTAATCATGGCATATAGTTCTGAAATTCAAATTACAACGGCAAGATTTGCAAACGTTGCTTTTTCTAATGGCTCTCTATTGGCTGGTTATATCGAACGACTTTTCAAAAATCAACCCATATCTTGTCCTTCTGATGTAAAACGATTTTTTGTATCTCCTGAAGAAAGTGGCCAAATTTGTATGTTAGCGTGCATGCTTGGTGAGAGTGGTGAAATATTCTTTCCAAAATTAGAGGAAGAAGAACAAGCTTTTTTTAAAACAATTACTTTAGATTTTTTTAAAGCTTCTAATCGAGATATTCAACTTTGTCATTCAGATGAAGAAGCTAGAGATTTAGCTCATCAATTGGATGAAAGCAAACCTTATCCTGTTTACTTTTTCGATTCAGACACTTCCGGCGAAAAATTGTATGAAGAGTTTTATACAGAAATAGATGAAATAGAAATGGAACAATTTGAAAGTTTAGGCGTGATAAAAAATGCTCGAAAACTTCCTATTTCAAAAATTGAAGATTGTGTCGCGGATCTAAAAAACACTATGAATCTAGGAAAATATGATAAACAATCTATAGTTGATAGCTTAAAAAAATATTTACCCGATTTTCAGCACATTGAAACAGGAAAAGGGTTAGACCAAAAAATGTAAATAGTAAAAAATGTATTTAATATTCAAACGTACTTGCGACATTTTATTGTCATCCATATTGCTCCTTATTCTATCGCCTTTACTGATTCCAATAGTTATTGGGCTAAAATTAACTGGTGAAGGTTACATTTTTTACAAACAAGAAAGAGTAGGTTTTAAGAACCAAATTTTTTCTATTTTAAAATTTGCCACCATGCTAAAAGATAGCCCGAATATGGCAGGAGGAATTATGACAACAAAAAAAGATCCAAGAATAACTCCAATGGGAGGATTTTTGCGTAAAAGTAAAATAAATGAATTACCTCAATTAATCAATATTCTTCTTGGTGATATGAGTTTTGTTGGACCAAGACCAGTTATGTCAATAAGTTTTAATACTTATCCTGACAATGTTAAGAAAGTTATCTATAATGTAAAACCAGGATTAACGGGTATCGGATCAATTGTTTTTAGAGATGAAGAACAATTGATTTCTGCTATTAAGGAAAAAGGATTGGATACATGGGATTTTTACTCTAATAAATTATATCCTTTTAAAGGTAAATTAGAAATTTGGTACCAAAACAAACAAAATTTTATAGTTGATTTTAATATAATCATAATAACAGCTTGGGTAATTTTAAACTCTAAAAGTAATTTAGTATATAAAATTTTTAAATCTCTACCTAAAAGAGATTTTTAATTAAAAACGAATAATAATATGTGTGGAATTGTAGGTTATATTGGATATCGTGAAGCATATCCTATTGTTATAAAAGGATTAAAGCGATTAGAATACCGTGGCTATGATAGTGCTGGTGTTATGCTTTATGACGGAAC
>NZ_BAABCT010000013.1:0-28244 GCF_039539185.1 Flavobacterium cheonanense
GATAACTAATCTGAATACCCGATTGTGTCGATATTTGTGAATTCTTTGTCGTTAAATCAAATAAACAACTCTCACCATCATTGTTCTCATCACAAACTACATAGTTGCTTGGTGTGGTGATGATTGGTAGACTTGGTTGAGGATTTACTACAATGTTAGCCGATGATGGTGATGTACAACCAAATGCATTGGTAACTATAAAAGTATAAGTGTTAGCATTAGCAGTTACCAATCCTGTTGCTGAAATACTTAAAACTCCTGGATTAAAGGTATAGGTGTTTGAAGAGTTGTATCCTGTGATTTGAAAACTTCCTGTGGCTGATATACATGTTGGTTGCGTTATCGCACCAACTGTTGGTGCACTTGGCGTACTTGGTTGAGTATTTACTACAATATTGGCCGAAGATGGTGAGGTACAACCAGATGCATTGGTAACTGTAAAAGTATAATTATTCGCATTGGCCGTTACTAATCCTGTTGCTGAAATACTTACAACTCCTGGGTTAAAGGTATAAGTGTTTGTTGCATTGAATCCTGTAATTTGAAAACTTCCTGTGGCTGTCGTACATGTTGGCTGTGTAACCGAACCAACTGTTGGCGCACTTGGCGTACTTGGTTGAGTATTTACTACAATGTTAGCCGATGATGATGAGGTACAACCAGATGCATTGGTAACTGTAAAAGTATAAGTATTCGCATTAGCAGTTACCAATCCTGTTGCTGAAATACTTACAACTCCTGGGTTAAAGGTATAAGTGTTTGAAGCATTGAATCCTGTGATTTGAAAACTTCCTGAGGCTGTTGTACATGTTGGCTGTGTAACCGAACCAATTGTAGGTGCGCTTGGCGGACTTGGCTGAGCATTTACTAAAATATTGGACGAAGATGGTGAGGTACAACCAGATGCATTGGTAACTGTAAAAGTATAAGTATTCGCATTAGCAGTTACCAATCCTGTTGATGAAATACTTACAACTCCTGGGTTAAAGGTATAGGTGTTTGCAGCATTGAATCCAGTAATTTGAAAACTTCCTGTGGCTGTAGTACACGTTGGTTGCGTAATCGCACCAACTGTTGGCGCACTTGGCGTACTTGGTTGAGTATTTACTACAATGTTAGCCGATGATGGTGAAGTACAACCAGATGCATTGGTAACTGTAAAAGTATAAGTGTTTGCATTAGCAGTTACCAATCCTGTTGCTGAAATACTTAAAACTCCTGGATTGAAAGTATAGGTGTTTGCAGCATTGAATGCAGTAATTTGAAAACTTCCTGTGGCTGTAGTACACGTTGGTTGCGTTATCGCACCAACTGTTGGCGCACTTGGCGTACTTGGTTGAGCATTTACTACAATGTTAGCCGATGATGGTGAAGTACAACCAGATGCATTGGTAACTGTAAAAGTATAAGTATTCGTATTGGCCGTTACTAATCCTGTTGCAGAAATACTTAAAACTCCTGGATTAAAGGTATAAGTGTTTGCAGCATTGTATCCTGTGATTTGAAAACTTCCTGTGGCTGTTGTACATGTTGGCTGTGTTACCAAACCAACTGTTGGCGCACTTGGTGTACTTGGTTGAGCATTTACTACAATGTTAGCCGATGATGGTGAAGTACAACCAGATGCATTGGTAACTGTAAAAGTATAAGTATTCGCATTGGCCGTTACTAATCCTGTTGCAGAAATACTTAAAACTCCTGGATTAAAGGTATAAGTGTTTGCAGCATTGTAACCTGTGATTTGAAAACTTCCTGTGGCTGTTGTACATGTTGGCTGTGTTACCAAACCAACTGTTGGCGCACTTGGTGTACTTGGTTGAGCATTTACTACAATGTTAGCCGATGATGGTGAAGTACAACCAGATACATTGGTAACTGTAAAAGTATAAGTATTCGCATTAGCAGTTACCAATCCTGTTGCTGAAATACTTACAACTCCTGGGTTAAATGTATAAGTATTTGCAGCATTATATCCTGTGATTTGAAAACTTCCTGTGGCTGTAGTACATGTTGGTTGTGTTATCGAACCAACTGTTGGCGCACTTGGTGTTGAACATCCGTAATAGTTGGTACATAGTGAAGTTAGAAAACATGTAGCACTCAAAACTACCGTCTCTACAACAACATATTGTGTGTTCGGAGTTAATCCATACCATTCAGGATTAAAACCAGAGGCAACACCATTTGCATTTGTAACAGATGGTGAAATAGTAGTCGCAATATTACAAGAGGTAGCAAGAGGTCTAATAAAAGCAGAACGCACAATACATCCAGGAGTACTAGTAGCCTGTTGAGCTATTCCAAGAAAACCAGAGGAATCTGATGTTACCAAATAATAATTCGTAAGTGTGGTATTTGTAGCTTGTGGTGTCCATGTATTACAAGAACCTGCAGAAAAATTCAAATTGGCATAACTTGACACTCCGACTATCGGACAAGTTGGAGTTGCACAAGCACCACAGGCATTGTTAACCAATGTAGCACAGGAAAAAGTAGAAGCAGTAAAACATGTTGCAACTCCACCTGTTGGAGTAACTGTAATTGTTACATTATCTCCAGAATTTAAAGAGTTAACAGTGTAGGTAAATACATTACCTATTGCGCCAACATTTACGGGTGTTGCAGTATTTACTTGATATGAAACAGTATATCCTGTAGCGCCAGTTGCTGCAGTCCAATTAAAAATAACTGATGTAGTCGTTGAAGTTCCACAGCTTATTACACTACTTGAAGAAGCCGTAACATTAACAACAATTGGCACTCTTACACTTTCACAACCACCAATTGTTTGACTAACATAATATGTTGTTGTTCCAACTGAAGTAGTTAAAGGAGTTGGTGCAGTTGAACTAGGAGTACCACCAGTTGCATTAGTTCCATACCAATTAAGAGTAGCTAAAGGTAAAGCAGTCGCTGTTAGAGCAGAAGCTACGGCATTTTGGCAATAATTAACTGGCGTTGTAACAGTTGGCGGTGCTGGTAATGCTTGAGTTATACAAGTACCTCCGTTACAATTAGCATTAGAGCCTAAAGTTAAATGATTGATTGATGGAAGGCCTGTGTTTACCCAATTACCGCCATCAGGATTTCTTTGTGGAGATTGCCCTTGAATAAATTGGCTTCTATTTAACCATCTAATAATTCCAGGATTTGATTGAAATATTTCTCTTGCTGAAGGTAATGTAGGATCTACATTTGTATAAGATAGAGGTGCTGTTGGTCTACCTGTAAAATATTGATTACCAGAAGCATTAGTAATGAATGATTGATCATTTGTGCCTGTCCAATAAACAGCATCTTGCGGAACTCCATTATTATTATACAATGCAAGCCAACCTTCAAAGTTTGGCAAAACCCAATAATTTGGTCTTGAAGGAGGTGAGCCATTTATAAAAGAATATGGGAATGCTATATTTTGATATCTATTCCATGGATTATTGGCGCCTGTAGCGGGAGGTGTAGTTAAAGGAGTGAAATTTTCGGTTTTAAAATCAATACTGTTAGGATCTCCGCTACTATTTCTAGTGCCTAATACTAAATGACTATTCGGTTGAATAATTGTCCCATTGGGAAAACTGAAGGAACCTCCGCTACGGTTTCCTATAAGAGGCTGAACATTATTCGCTAATATCCAACCTGAAATATCAATAGGTTGACAACTATTATTAAAAATTTCAATATATTCAGCACCATAGTACCATCCTGTTTGATCATTTGTACCTAACATCCCCTGAGGCCCTCCAGGATTTACCATTACTTCATTAATAACTACTTGAGCTTTTAATGGAATTGTAAATAAAAAAAGAAAAAAAAATAGATAATATTTTTTTGCTAGAATTAATGAATGCATATACAGTTTAATTTGAAATTTATTTAATAAATCAAATATATTTTTTTTTGAAAAATACCATAAAAATTAAATACAATAAAATGTTTCAGGTAATAAATGTAAGGAAATGTAATTTTTAATTAATTGAATTTCATTGCTTTAAAAAAAAATAAAGAAGAACAAAATAATCCTAGTAATTACTAATTTTATTCAGAAATATTAAAATAAAAACCTTCAAAATGTTCTAATAAATATTTATCCGCGTTTTTCTTATTATATAATTGTTGTGCAGTTTTTACATCAGAAGGTACAAAACAAATAAAATACTTTTTAAATAATTCTTTTACTGACAATTTTGATTTTAGGAAAATCATATCGTTTATTGTAATATTTTGCCCATTTATCTTTAATTCAAAATGCCCACTTTCATTGAAAAACAACAACTCTTGGGTAAGTTTAAAATCACTTTCTTTATTCCAATAATCTACCATTCTAAATTTTGCAATTGCCATATCTTGATGAGTTAGCATAACATTTTGCTTCTTAGCATAAGAAAATAGCATCCAATATAATAAAGGCTGCAATAATTTAGAATTTTCATTTGTTTCGGTATACTCTTTTTGAAACTCATCTATAAATGTTAAAGTCAAATAAAATAGTTTCTTATCTTGATTATAGCCTATTTCAACTTTTAAGACCTCAGAAATCTCTTGAGAATTTGTATTCTTATCTTTTATAATATTATTTTCCAAAGAAGACTTATTAGTTAATGAAAAATACAAAACAGAATAGTAAGTAGCAATAAGAAAAACAAACTGCGATAAACAAATTATAAAAAAAGCTAAAAAATAAGGATAAAAAAGACTTAGTGCTCCTGGAAGCATTTTGGATAAAGGCAATAATATTTGCGTTAATGAAAACATTGATATCACTATCGTAATATAGGTTAACATCCATTTCCCAAAACCTAACTCCTTATAGGAATGGCTAAGCACATAACCTATTGACGCTATACAAACTATGGAAAATATTGAATCTAATCCAACTATAATCAGCCTCGACAGAAAATTAAAACTATCACCAATTTTGTCAGTTATTGTAAAAAAACAAATTACAAGTGAAAAAACAATAAAAACATTTATGACCCACTTTTCTTTTTTAACAAAATATAGAGTAAACCTATTTTTCTTTTTAATCGGAAAAAATGCCAAACTCAAAAAAAGAAAAAGATTATTCATAGAAGATAATATCCTGTCATTTATTATATAGGATAGTGTAAACTCTTTTAAATCAAAAATTTTATATAAGGCAACAACCGACCATGAAAAAATAGCAAAAATTACAAACAACAATCCTTGATTTATGTGTTTAAATTGTATATTTTGTTTACTTTTTTTCGAATGAGAATACCATAAAAGATATAAATAAGAAGCTATTGAAAAAGTGATTCCAAATAAACCAAGTAAATAAAACTGTTTAAATGTCATAAATGTTTATTATTATCTTTAAAAAACAAATATAGTTTTATTTTTTTTACTTAACAATCAAAAATTCTGAACGTCTGTTTTGTATATTTTGCTCTTCAGTACATGCATTACCACAATTAACTATTGGCTCTAATTCTCCCATTCCTTTTCCAGATATTCTGCTAGCATCTATGCCTTTCGAAATAATATATTGAACCGTAGATTTTGCTCTTCTATCTGATAATGACAAATTGTATTCATTACTACCTCTGTTATCGGTATGAGATTTAGCCATAATGACCATTTTTTCATTATTTTTCATAACTTGAATCAACTTATCTAACTCAAAGGCGCCTTCTTGAGTGATGTTACTCTTATCAAATTCAAAATAAATTGGTTTTAAAATAATCTCAGTTTCTGTTACAATAACATCTATTGGTTGCAACGGAGCGTCCGTTTTGGACGTTGGCCCTTTACTTTTACTTACTGTAAAGATATTACCTTCAAAACCATCTTTTGAAGCTTGTATCAAATAAACTTTATCACACTCTACTTTATAATTCACCTCGCCTTTTGCATTAGACACTTCAGTTGCAATTACATTTTTTTTCTCATCTAAAATAGAAACTCTAGCATTAGTAAGAATTTCACTAGTTTTTGCATTAGTAACCACGATATTGACATCAACGCTACAAACCTGATTTACTATATAGACATCATCATTTCCATTTCTATTACTTGACAAGAAACCAACTTTTTCACTTTCGTTAAATGTGAAAGCAAAATCATCTTTCTCTGTATTTAAAGGTTTTCCTAGATTTGTAGCTTCTCCATTTGTCAAATCAATTTGGTAAACATCTAATCCTCCCAAGCCTTGTCTTCCGCTTGATGCAAAAAACAAAGTTTTATTATCATCTGCAATAAAAGGAAAACTCTCATTACCTTCAGTATTTACTTTGTTACCTAAGTTTTGGGGCTCACCAAAAGAACCATCTGCATTCACAGCTACCCTCCAAATATCAACTCCACCAATACTTCCTGGTCTGTTGGAAGAAAAGTATAATGTTTTGCCATCTCTACTTAGACTTGGATTACTAGTAGAATAGGTTTTGTCATTAAATGATAATGGCGTAATTTCTCCCCATACACCAGCATTTTTAACCGTTTTGAATAAATATATTTGACTTAATTTAGTGTTAGCATTTTTGTCTTTTTCAGATATTTTTTCTTTAAAACTTTCACTTGCAAAATACATAGTATTTCCGTCAGTACTTATTGTCACTGGACCATCATGCCATTTTGAATTCAATTCAGAAACAGTTGTAGGATTGATGATAGTTCCATCTTTGTTAAAATCTGCTTTGTAAATATCTAAAAAAGGTTCATCGGTCCAACCATAGTTTTTACGCGCACCATTTCTAGCACTAACAAAATACAAAATGTTATCATAAAGTACTGCGCCAAAATCTGATTTATCACTGCTAATATCCGATGATTTCACATCGTATATTTTTGATTTTTCAAGTAATCTTGGAATATAATTAGGGTTTTCTTTGAAAGCTTTAGCACGATTATCATTTGGTGAAAGTGAAGCAAATTTTTGCATTTGTTTGTTCGCTTCTTCATATTTATTACTAGCTTTCAACATTTGAGCATAACGAAAATATGTCTCAGCATCTTGATTGGTCTCTATTGCTTTGGCATACCATTTAACCGCTTCAGTTGAATTAAACATGTTGTAATAAGTATCAGCTAATTGTTTGTAAACATAAACATCTGCTTTTCCGTTTTCAACTAACTTTAGATATTCTTTGGCAGCATCAAAATATTCAAATCTATTGAATAATTTATCAGCTGCTTTGGTTGCTGCATTTTGTGCAGATACATTAAAACTAATGGCTACAAAAGTAATGGCTATATATAGATTTTTCATTTTTTTGGTATCTTATAAGGTTAGAAATATCTTGGTGAACGTGATACTTTTTTAGAGAAATTCAAATCAAATAAAATCATAAACTCATGAGAAGCTGGTGCTACTGCCCTTAAATCAGATACAATGTTATCATAGGCATATCCGATTCTTAAACTTGGTGTAATAGCAAAATTCACCATAGCTCCAAAAGAGTCTTCCAATCTATAAGTTGCTCCAAATTCTAACTTATCATAAAACATAAAGTTAGTTGAAACATCAAAAGATGTTGGCGCGTTTACTGATGATTTTATCATAGCAAAAGGTTTGAATTTTAAATTCGGATTCAAATCAAACACATATCCTCCAGTTAAGAAATAATGAATAACTTCGGTACCATATTGTCTTCCGTTAAAATCTAAATACTTTGATTTTAAAATATTTGGAACAGAAAAGGCAACGTAATATTTATTGGTATAATAAAAAACTCCAGAACCAATATTTAAAAAAGTACTACTTGGGTTTGCAGCATAAAACGGATCATTTATAGTAGGATTAGGCAGTGTTGGATAAATTCTTGCAAAATCGATTTTATGCAACGTAGTTCCAGCTTTTAAACCGAAAGCTAATTTATGTTCACCACCTAAACTTAAAGTATATGAGAAATCTCCATAAATATTATTTTCTTGAACAGGACCAACCTTATCTGAAATTACAGAAAGCCCCAGACCAACATTTCTACCAACAGGACTATGGATAAAGAAGGTGCCTGTTGTTGGCACTCCTTCTATTCCAACCCATTGAGATCTATACAGCAATCCTCCTGACAAACCTTCTTTTGAACCAGCATATGCCGGATTTACGACACTCATATTATACATGTATTGCGTGTAATTTGGATCTTGCTGCGCTTTTAACTCGTTTATTACTAAAGTCAATATAGCAATGAAATATAGTTTCTTCATTTTGTGTTTGTTTGATTTTGAATACAAATTATACAAAGGGTTATTGTGCTCTATTGATATAAATCCAACCCGTTATAGTTTCTCCATTATTTCTGTCTATTACATAATAATAAGTCCCATCTGGAAGTTCGTCTCCATTATCAGACTTTCCACCCCATTCGTTTGTATAATTACTTTTTGAATATACTTTCATACCATATCTATTGAAAATTTGTAAATATTTAACTCCTAGATTTGACAATTCAAAAACATCATTAAATCCATCATCATTAACAGAAATTCCTTTTTGAATTGAACAAAAATCATTTACAACAACAAATTGAGCATTATTATTACAATTATCTGAGTTAGTTGCTACTGCAGTATAAGTACCTTCATTTGTTATCACAATTGAATTCCCTTGACCAATCATTACATTATTATAAAACCATTCAATTGAGTTAATATTTTGATTTTGTTGAACAATATTCAAAACATAATTTTCGCCATCACATCCACCAGATATTGTAAACTGAGGAATTGGATTAATTGTAACCGTTAAAGTTGCATTTAGAGAACATTGTCCACTGTTTGGTGTGAAAGTATAAACTGTCTGTCCAAGTATTGCATAATCTATTGTAGATGGATTCCAAGTTCCGGAAATGGAATTATTTGATAATGTTGGCAGCAATACTTGTGCTGAAACATTTCCTTGACAAGCTGTTAAACTTGTTCCAAAACTGAATATTGGTATTGTTTGTGGAGTTACGGTAACTGTAAAAGTTGTGGTTGTTGCACATTGTCCAGCATCTGGTGTAAAAGTGTAAGTTCCATTATTTGTATTGCTTACTGCACTAGGTGACCATGTTCCTGTTACAGAGTTTGACGATGTATTTGGTAAAGTTGGAACTATTCCACCTGAACAAATCGTTGATGAAGTTCCAAAACCAAATGTTGGTGTTGTTTGTGGAGTTATAGTAACTGTAAAAGTTGTGGTTGTTGCACATTGTCCAGCATCTGGTGTAAAAGTGTAAGTTCCATTATTTGTATTGCTTACTGCACTAGGTGACCATGTTCCAGTTACAGAGTTTGACGATGTATTTGGTAAAGTTGGAACTATTCCACCTGAACAAATCGTTGATGAAGTTCCAAAACCAAATGTTGGTGTTGTTTGTGGAGTTATCGTAACTGCAAAAGTTGTGGTTGTTGCACATTGTCCAGCATCAGGTGTAAAAGTGTAAGTTCCATTATTTGTATTACTTACTGAACTAGGTGACCATGTTCCTGTGACTGAGTTTCCTGATGTATTTGGCAATGTTGGAACTATTCCACCTGAACAAATCGTTGATGAAGTTCCAAAACTAAATGTTGGATTTGTTTGCGGTGTTATTGTAACTGTAAAAGTTGTGGTTGTTGCACATTGTCCAGCATCTGGTGTAAAAGTATATATCGTTTGTCCAAGTAATGAATTATCTATTGTAGATGGATTCCATGAACCAGAAATAGAATTATTCGATAAAGTAGGCAACAATACTTGTACTGAAACTCCTTGACATGATGTTAAACTGGTTCCAAAACCAAATGTTGGAGTTGTTTGTGGAGTTATTGTAACTGTAAAAGTTGTGGTAGTTGCACATTGTCCAGCATCTGGTGTAAAAGTATAAGTTCCGTTATTTGTATTACTTACTGAACTAGGCGACCATGTTCCTGTTACAGAGTTTGACGATGTATTTGGCAATGTTGGAACTATTCCACCTGAACAAATCGTTGATGAAATTCCAAAACCAAATGTTGGTGTTGTTTGTAGAGTTATCGTAACTGTAAAAGTTGTGGTTGTTGCACATTGTCCAGCATTTGGTGTAAAAGTGTAAGTTCCGTTATTTGTGTTACTTACTAAACTTGGTGACCATGTTCCTGTGATTGAGTTTCCTGATGTATTTGGCAATGTTGGCACAACTCCACCTGAACAAATACTTAAAGACGTTCCAAAACTGAATGTTGGTGTTGCATTTGAAATATTATCTATCACCGTGACACAAAATTGCTGCGTACAATTAGTATCCAAATCGGTTACGACAACACAATAATTTCCTGCACATAAATTGATAGCTGTTGCCGAAGTTTGAGCTTGAGGATCGTTCCATAAATAACTATAATTCCCAGAACCTTGTGTAACACTAACTGTTGCACTTCCGTTGCATGTAGAAGTAGGTGGTGTATCACAAATTCCATTATTACAATTTATCAAATTAATACTTCCTGGAATATCTCTTTGCCAAGCTCCACCATCAGGTATTCTACTAAATTTATTTCCTGTTGAACTTATTCCTTGTAATGTAGTTTGTCCAACATAATTAATTAACGTTGGATTCAATTGATATATAGATTTAGCTGACAATAAAGATAATCCATTAGTATTACATAATCCAAGTGAAGAAGGAATGCAGGGCGCATCATCTAAATCATCATCTGTTGTTATTTTTGAGCTTTCATTCGCACCAACTGTCCAATAGATGGCATCTACTGGAGTTCCGTTACCATCGTTGAGAGCAACCCAACCGTCACCATTGGCTAATACAAATTGATTGATAATACAATAGTTAGACGTCAAAGTGGTATTGTAATCAATATTTGCAAGATTTGAAGAAGCAGTAGAAGTTCCAATTACATAATGCGCTTTTGGAGCAAGAATAGTACCTGAAGGAATTAGTATTGTTCCTCCTCTTGAAAGTGTACTTCCAGGATTTGAATTTGGTCTTGCTGCTGTTGCAATGGTATAACAAGATAAATCTACTGGAGAACATGTTGGATTGTAAAGCTCAATGTATTCTGTACCATTAGCAACTAATCCTTGAGCCGTTAATGGAAAATGCATTACTTCATTTATAACTACTTTTGTCCCTGTTGGCGTACAACCTGACGAACTTGCATTACAAATCGTATTTGGATTTGAATTTATTCCTCCTGTAATTTCTGGATTAACAACAACTGTAATATTTGTAGTAGTTGCGCATTGTCCAGCATCAGGAGTAAAAGTATAGGTTGTGGTTGTTGTATTGTTTATAGCTGGCGTCCAATTCCCTGTAATTCCATTATTTGAAGTAGAAGGTAAAACAGTTGCAGGAATAGTTTCACCAAAGCAAAATGGGTTTGGAGTGCTAAAAACCGGAGTAATTATTGGATTTTGTAATGAGATACTTGAAGGTAAGGTCGTATTACAACTATTAATTACAAAACTAAAATTAGAATAGTTACCAATACCTAAATTTGGAATGATAATTTGTCCACTAGCATTAGAAGTTAAGTTATTTGGTCCAATCGGTGATGAATTAAAATTATAGCTTAGTGCATATACTTCATTTGCTGTTAAACCTGAAATTGTAATACTTCCATTAGTACCATTACAAGTTGTTGGATTAGAACTGCTTATTGTTGGCTCTGCAATTATGCTAAAATTAGCTTTGTAATTAGTACCTCCGTTATTCAAAATAATAGTATCATCACATTGAGAGGTAGAATTAAAATCTCCAGTTACATCATAGTATACTTCAAGTATATAATCTCCAGGCGGAACGTTGGTTAAATTTATTGGAGCATCACATCCAGGTTGGGATACACATTGCCATTTTTGCTGTCCTAGAGCACAAGGACCACCTCCAATAATAAACTCACTTGTACCAGTATTGCAATCACTAAAAAAAGATAAATTTCTTGAAGTAAATGCACCTCCAGTTCCTGAATTTAAATAATAACGATAATACATTTTAGCTCCACATACATTGGTGGTTCCATTTTTGTACGTTTTTACTTCTGAACCTCTCAAAATTAAAGTGGAAGAGTTTTGAACATGCACTCCAAAATCTTTTATAAAAGTATTACCTGGCTCTTGATTAATTAAATCAACTCCAGCTCCAGTAGTATTGTAAAATTTACCATTTCCTACATCTGTACAATCATCCATCCATATTGCAGTGGCATATGCCTCAAAATCACAATTATTAACAGTTATGCTTAGCGTAGTTGTTGATGCACATTGACCCGCATCTGGCGTAAAGGTATAAGTTGTAGTTGTTGTGTTGTTTAAAGCAGGACTCCAAGTTCCTTGAATTCCATTATTTGATGTTGTTGGAAGTGGATTTAAAGTCGAACCAACACAAACAGGACTTGGAGTGTTAAAAGTAGGAACTACAGAAGAATTTACAACCACATCTATTGATTTGGTGTCTGTACAACCATTATTGTCTGTAATAGCAACTACATAAGTACCAGATGCCAAAGATGTGACATTGTTCAATGTTGGATTTTGACTACTACTAGTAAAACCATTAGGCCCTGTCCAAGACCAACTTGTGCCATCGTTACATGTTAAATTCAATGTTCCGTTGGCACAGACTGGGGAGTTACTACCTAATGTAGCATTAAGTACACAATTAGAACAATCTAATGAAGCACCAACTGTTTCAATATAAAAAGGAGAAACTGATGCTCCTGAGCCATCAACTATGAAATAATAAAAATTTCCAATTGTTAATCCACTTAAATTAAGTTGATTATTCTTTGTAGAGCCATTTGTATATTGAGGTGTAGAATAGGTATCATTGCTACTTAATGCAGGACAACCTCCATTTAGAATAGTATTATCAGTTGGTGTACAAGGATTGTTATCAGCACCTGCATTTATTGCTAAAATCTGTAAATTACCTGTAATACCAGATATGGTTATTCCCACAGAGGACTGTGCAGCTCTAAATTTAAACCAAGCAGAATTGTTTTGGGCAGTATTCCAACTACAAGAAGCAGTGTTTGGATTGTACATATCTCCTGGTTGATTAGTAAAACCATTATTAGATGCAACTATAATTTCAGCTGAACCTAAACAATAAGGAGTAGAACAATTATCATAACTATTAAGTGTAGTATAATCTTGAACAGTGAATGGTGACTTGAATACTAAATCTACTCTGTTAAATCGACCACCAGTTGCTGCTGATGTTTCTGTTATGGTTACTGTCCAAATACCGTTAGGATCAATTCCATTGAATCCTGTGAAATTATCTTGGGAACGATAGTAACCAATACTAAATGGTTCAGCGGTTCCACCATGTTCAGAAAGTCTTCTTAAATAAGTATTGTATCTAAACTTCGTATTAATTTGTTTAACAAAAGAATTTGGTAAACCACCTGACGAAACCAAATCTATACTAGTAGTTCCTTTAGTTAAAGTTATTCTGTAGGTATTGTAATTTCTTGTATTACCATCATCGCCCATATGAAGGTTTACTTGTACTAACTCAAAAATATTTGCATTTAAGTTTGGAAGACCGGAAACCGTTATGGTTTTTGTTAATGAACCATTCCAAGAACCTGCGGCACTGACAGTAGAATTTGAAAAAACTTGAGAAAAACTACAATAATAACTTATCAAAAGAATTAATGTAAAATAAATATTTTTTTTCATACTTAACCTATTTTATTTAAAAGATTGGCTAAAATACTAAAGAATATTCATTACAATTCATTACAAAATAAGATTAAATATTATTATCACACATATTTTCAAATGATTTTATTTATTCCTTTTTGATAAGATATTGATTACCTATCTACTATATCTATCTATATTTTAATCTTAAAAAAATGCATAATGAGATCATGGAATAAGTAAAAGACTTTATATTTATAGTTAAAATTATTAAACTTGAACGAATCAATATAGTTTACAAAAAAAACTCCTTAGATAACTAAGGAGTTTTTTTATTTCTTTTTATGAAGGCATTTGATTAACCGTGAACCGTTTCTGATTTTCCGTAATTGGTGATTAGTTCTCCTTCAAATTCTAGCCATTCTGCCCAACGTTTGTCAACATCAACTTTTTCTGTGTATTTTCTGGCAAACTTTAGAAAAGTTGTGTAATGACCTGCTTCACTTATCATTAATTCTCTGTAGAATTCTGCTAGTTTTTTATCTTCAATATTTTGAGATAGTACTTTAAATCTTTCACAACTTCTTGCTTCAATCATCGCAGAAAATAATAATCTGTCTATAAAAGAATCATTTCTACTTCCATCTTTTTTCATGAACTTGAAAAGTTCGTTTACATAGTGGTCTTTTCTTTCTCTACCTAATTTTAATCCGCGCTCCTTAATTATGTTGTGAACCATTTGGAAGTGTTCTAATTCTTCTTTAGCTATTTCCAACAAATCAGTGACTAATTCTTCGTGTTCTGAATTATAGGTTATGATTGTAATAATGTTTGTTGCAGCCTTTTGCTCGCACCAAGCATGATCTGTTAGAATTTCTTCAATGTTTGATTCAACTATTGTAACCCATCTTGGGTCGGTTTTTAATTTTAGACCTAACATTTTTGTATAATTTTAATTTGTTGTAAAATTAAATCTTTTCTTTGTAATTGTATTTGATATTATGCTAAAATCTAAAACTTTATTAATAATTGGCTTTGTTTGGCCTGAACCAAAATCTTCTGCGGCAGGAAGTAGAATGATGCAATTAATACAACTATTTCAAACAAATGGTTACGAAATTACTTTTGCAAGTACTGCTCAGAATTTAGAATTTTCAGAAGATATTTCAGTTTTAGGAGTTTCAACAAAAACTATTAAATTAAACTCTTCAAGTTTTGATGATTTTGTTATAGAGTTGAATCCAACAATTGTTTTATTTGATCGATTTATGGTGGAAGAACAATTTGGTTGGCGTGTTTCAGAAAGCTGTCCAAATGCTTTAAAATTGCTTGACACCGAAGATTTGCATTGTTTACGTCAAGCAAGGCAACTTGCAGTTAAAGAAAATCGAGAATTTACATATGAAGATTTATTTTCAGATGTTGCTAAAAGGGAAATTGCGAGTATTTTACGTTGTGATTTATCATTGATGGTATCGGAATTTGAAATCGAATTGCTTCAAAGTCAGTTTAAGGTTTCAAAGGATTTATTATTTTATTTGCCAATTTTTGCAGAACGTTTAAATGAAATTCTATCTTTTGCAGAACGAAATAATTTTGTTTTTATTGGAAACTTTTTGCATGAACCAAATTGGGATTGTGTAAAATATTTGTCAGATACAATTTGGCCATTATTGCATAGAAAATTACCCGAAGCTAAAATGTTGATTTATGGAGCTTACCCATCACAGAAAGTTTTGGAGTTGAATAAGCCGAAACAAAATTTCTATATTAAAGGAAGAGCAGATGATGCTTTAGAAGTTATAAAAAATGCTAAAGTGGTTTTAGCACCTATTCGTTTTGGCGCAGGAATTAAAGGTAAATTACTTGAAGGGATGCAATGTGGAACTCCAAGTGTAACTTCTTCAATTGGTGCGGAAGCTATGGCTGGAAATTTAAACTGGAATGGTTTTGTGAAAGACAATCCAAATGAGTTTGTAGATGGAGCTGTTCAACTTTATGAAGATGAAAACTTATGGAAACAGGCTCAAGAAAATGGATTTGAGATTTTAGATAAACGTTATAGAAAATCACTTTTTGAAAAGGATTTTATTGTTGAAATTAATTCGCTTTTAGATAATTTGAAACAACATCGTAATAAAAATTTCTTTGGTTCTATTTTGCAACATCATTTAGTTTCTAGCACTAAATATATGAGTAAGTGGATTGAGGAAAAGAATAAGAAATGATTTTTAACCAAAGATTAAAAGGATTGTAAAGATTTTCACAGATTGTTGTTTATTATTTTGACTTCTATTCAATACAAATCCTATCTAGCCCTGATTGGAGTGGCATCTCGTCTTTTGGGACGAGATAGAACGGAAAGCAGGAATATGGAATCCAAAAATGCCCAAACCATTCGCTCCAAAATAAAAAATCCCGCTCATTTCTGAACGGGACTCTTGTTTTATAGAGTTTCGATTAAGCTAACATCGTCACTGGATTTTCGATAAACAGTTTTAATGTTTGTAAAAATTGTGCTCCTGTTGCGCCATCAATTGTTCTGTGATCGCATGCTAATGATAACATCATAGTGTTTCCAACTACGATTTGTCCGTTTTTAACAACTGGCTTTTCTATAATTGCACCAACTGAAAGGATTGCAGAGTTTGGTTGGTTGATAATTGAATTGAATTCAACTATACCAAACATTCCAAGATTTGAAACGGTAAATGTACTTCCTTCCATTTCGTTTGGAAGTAATTTTTTGGTTTTAGCTCTTCCTGCTAAATCTCTTACACTTCCTCCGATTTGAGATAAACTCATTGCATCAGTAAAACGTAGAACAGGAACTACTAATCCGTCTTCAACTGCTACGGCAACACCAATATTCACGTGGTGATTAATGGTAATTGCATCCTCTTTCCATTGCGAATTGATTTTTGGATGTTTTTTTAATGCCATTGCACAAGCTTTGATTACCATGTCGTTGAATGATACTTTGGTATCTGGCACAGAATTTATCATTGCTCTTGATTTCATTGCTTCATCCATGCTTACTTCAATGGTTAAATTGTAGTGAGGCGCAGTGAATAATGATTCAGCTAAACGTTTAGCAATAATTTTTCGCATTTGCGAATTTTTGATTTCTTCAGTCACAACTTCACCTGCAGGAACAAATGGTTTTGCCACTGGAGTAGCTTGTGCTTCTGGTTGAGAAGTCGTTTGAGTTGACGCAACTGGAGCCGAAGCTGTAAAGTTTTCTACATCACTTTTAACTATTCTTCCGTTTTCACCAGAACCTTTTACTTGAGAAAGACTGATTCCTTTATCTTTAGCTATTTGTTTTGCTAATGGAGAAGCAAAAATTCTTCCGTTATCTGAAGTTGTTGTTTCTTGAGTTGGTTGAGATGTTGCAACTGGAGCAGCAGTTTCAGTTTTTGCAACTACTGGTGCTTCACCACCTTTTGAATAGTTTTCAGCTATTCCTGTAATATCAGTTCCTGCTGGTCCGATGATTGCTAAAACGCTATCTACTGGAGCAGATCCTCCTTCTTGAATTCCAATGTATAATAAAGTTCCTGCGTTGAAAGATTCGAATTCCATCGTTGCTTTATCAGTTTCGATTTCAGCAAGCATGTCACCTTCTTTCACTGTATCACCAACTTTTTTCAACCAAGTTGCTACTGTTCCAGTAGTCATTGTGTCACTTAAACGTGGCATTGTTATTACTTTTACACCTGCAGGTATTGCTACAGCTGCTAAAGGAGCAGAAGCTGATGGAGTTTCAACAGTTGGAGTAGCTTCAGCTTTTGGAGCCGGAGCACCACCTGCTAATAAAGCAGAAATATCTTCGCCTTCTTTTCCGATGATGGCTAATAATGAATCAACTGGAGCAGTTTGACCTGCTTCAATTCCGATGTGTAGTAAAACACCTGAATTGAAAGATTCAAATTCCATTGTAGCTTTATCGGTTTCGATTTCAGCTAAAATATCGCCTTCTTTTATTGTATCACCTACTTTTTTAAGCCATGTTGCAACAGTTCCTTCTGTCATAGTATCGCTCAAACGAGGCATGTTTATTACTGTTGCCATAATTATAGTCTATGAGGAATGAAAGGATAATTTTCTTGTTCGTACACTACATCGTAAAGTTGTTGTACTTCTGGGAAAGGAGATTCTTCGGCAAACTTTTCGCATTCGTCAACTAAGTCTTTTACTCGTTGATCCATTGCTTCAATTTCTGCATCAGTTGCATATCCTTTTTCTTTGATAATATCAAGAACTTGAGTAATTGGGTCGATTTTTTTGTATTCTTCAACCTCTTCTTTTGTTCTGTATAATTGAGCATCCGACATAGAGTGACCTCTATAACGGTATGTTTTCATTTCTAAAAATGTAGGTCCATCGCCACGACGAGCTCTGTCAATTGCTTCTTGCATAGCTTCAGCAACTTTTACAGGATTCATTCCGTCTACTGGTCCACATGGCATTTCATAACCTAAACCAAGTTTCCAAATATCGGTGTGATTTGCAGTTCTTTCAACAGAAGTTCCCATTGCATATCCATTGTTTTCACAAATAAACACTACTGGAAGTTTCCAATTCATAGCCATGTTAAAAGCTTCGTGAAGAGAACCTTGACGTGCAGCACCATCACCAAAATAGGTTAAAGTTACACCACCTGTTTCAAAATATTTATCAGCAAAAGCCATTCCTGCACCCACTGGAATTTGCGCACCCACAATACCGTGACCACCATAAAAACCATGTTCTTTAGAGAAAATGTGCATAGAACCACCCATTCCTTTTGATGTTCCTGTTACTTTTCCGTAAAGTTCTGCCATTACTTTTTTAGGATCAACACCCATTGCGATTGGCTGAACGTGATTACGATAAGCTGTAATCATTTTGTCTTTAGACAAGTCCATTGCATGGATTGCTCCAGCTAGAACTGCTTCTTGACCATTATATAAATGTAAAAATCCTCTAACTTTTTGTTGAATATATACAGCGGCTAATTTGTCTTCAAATTTTCTCCAAAACTGCATTTCTTCGTACCATTGAAGGTAAGTTTCTTTTGTAATTGGTTTCATTTTTTAATGAATTACGTTGATTAAATATATTGTAATCGTATCACAAATTGCGAATTATCAAATTTGCGAATTGCAAAAGTAAGATATTGATAGTAGAAGTAAAAATAATTCAGAATTAAAATAGCATTTTTTAATAACTGTTTATTCTTAAATATCAACTATATCGTTATAGCTTACAAGGATGTTTTGTCAAACGAAAGCGGTAATAAATTATTTATAGAATTTGACTTATAAACTTCTCCAGATTCGCCCATAAAATAGATTTCAATTGGAGTGTCTTGTTTAAATTCATATTCTGCAATCGATTGACGGCAAGCACCACATGGAGGAATTGGTAATAAGGTAGGATTAGTATCCGATGCTGCAGTGATTGCTAATTTTACGATTTTAGCATTTGGATAAATAGCTCCAGCTTGAAAAATTGCTACTCGTTCAGCACACAATCCCGATGGATAAGCCGCGTTTTCTTGATTGGAACCTAAAACTATTTTACCATTATCTAACAATATTGCTGCTCCAACTCTAAACTTAGAATATGGTGCATAAGCATTTTTACGTGTTTCAATAGCTTGATTCATTAATGTTTGAATCTCGCTTGGTAATTCATTGATTCCGTTGAAAACCGAAATTGTGGTGTTAATGTTTATTTCTTTCATTATATATAGAGGAAAAAAAATCCAAACTTCGATTAAGAAATTTGGATTGTTATTTAATTCATTACTTTTTAATATTCATCATATTTATCACCAAAATTAAATGTTAGTGAGAAACGTAATGTGTTTTCTAACGGATTTTTAACTTGCGAAGCTGAAAATAAATAAGAAACATCTACCTTAACTACATTGTATTTGAATCCAGCACCAAGTGAAAAGAATCTTCTCGCACCTTTTAAAGGACTTTCATTAAAATAACCTAAACGCATTGCAAATGAGTCTTGATAAGAATATTCTACACCAGCTGAATAAGTAAATTCTTTTAACTCTTCAGAAAAACCACCTGGAGCATCATTAAATGATTGAAACATTCCAGAAACCCAGTTGATTTTTTTATAATTTTCATTATTTAAATCTCTAGCGGTATTTTCTTCTAGTTGAGATATTGTTCCATCTCCATCAATATCAATTAGTTTTGGCTCTTGAGGTGTTGGAACAAGAAGCTTAGCAAATTCTACACTTACACCTACTTTATTGTATTCATCTAATATAAAATCAAAGCCTCCTCCTAAACGCATATTGGCTGGTAAGAAATTAGATGATATTTCATTTTGGTCATTATCATAACTTATTTTTGGTCCCATATTTTGAAAATTGAAACCTAAACGATATCTTCCGTTAAATTCATTGAAAGCAATTTCTTCTGATTGATAGAAACCTGCTACGTCAACTGCAAAAGTACTTCCTGGAACCGCATCTGTATTTGTGTCCGCAATTTTTAAATTTGATCGTATGTATCGACCTCCAACTGCCATACTGAAATGTTCGCTAAGTTTCAATGAATACGAACCATCAAGAGCTAATTCATTTGGTTTAACAACATTTGCAGGATCATCAAAATTTTGTCTTAATTCGATTTCACCTAAGCTAAAAAAACGTAAACTTCCTGCAAAGGCACTTTTTTCATTAATTCTATTGTAATAGTTAACTTGTCCTAACGAAATATCATTCACTAACGCCGTTAGATAAGGTGTGTAACTTACTGCGAAACCTTGTTTATCTAATGCAAAAGCATATTTTGCTGGATTCCATTGCTGAGAATAAGCATCTGCAGAAGTAGCAACACCTTGATCTGCCATACCAGCAGCTCTTGCATCTGCAGCAACTAATAAAAATGGTACACCTGTAGTTATTACTCTGTCTTGTGCGTTTATGTTTTGAGTTGAAAAAACAAGCAAGAATATCAATATTAAATTATTAATCAAGCTTTTAGGATTGTTTTTCACGTTCTTTTGAATTTCCGATTTCATTTTTATAATATTATTATTTAACAAATATAGCATTTTCTTAAAGTATAACAAGTTTTTCTATTTTTTCTGACTTATTGTTTGAAACAGTTGAACGAACTGTCAATTTATAAATATAAACTCCTTTACCGATTTTATCGCCAAAATCATCCTTCCCATCCCAAGTAATTTCTCTTGATAAAAATCCTTCAGTAGTAACTGTTTGATTAATTGTTTTTACCACTTTTCCAGTTATAGTCATGATTTGAACTTGTACTTCTAATGGCTCAAAAGGTTTGTTATGATTGAACCAAAATTGAGTGTAATTAACAAATGGATTTGGATAATTTAACACATTTGTTAAAGTAATATCACCACTATCGGCAACTATAAACTGTATTTCTGCTGAAATGAAATTATTGTAAACATCCCAAGCTTTAAAAACAATTGTATGTAATCCTTTAGATAAATTTCTAAAAGGAAATCTTATTTTACCTTTGGTATAATCGTTCAGTTCCGTTTCATAATAATCGTTTAAAACAAACGGCCTAGTTTCATCGCCATCTAAAATCGCTACAATATCATGACCAATTCCACTCGCTGTATTGATTCCGTGCTCGTCTTCTACAAATGCCAAAAAGAACGGCGATTCATTTGTTATTCCACCATTTACAAAACTTTCATCATTCATATACAAACGAACTCTTGGAGGAGTATTATCTGCTACTGCATTTGTATTTATTCCTCCAACTTTTATATCTAAATTATAACCTGTTTTATCCAAAAGAATTTGATCTCTTTTAGCGTAAAAACTAACTCTACCATTTCCGAGAGGAATTTTAATATCTCTTGGAACAACAAAACCAAACTCAAATTTACCATTATTTACAGAAGCATTTCCTCTAAAAATAGTTTCGCCAAGATTAACAAAACTGATTACAGGACTATATCCATCATTATTAAAAGTGGACTTATTGTAATTCTTATCAAAAACATTTACCGCTAGTTCACCATTATAAGAAGATAGTAAATTTCCATTATCATCTTGAACTTCGCCTGATAATTTAACATAACTCAATGCTTTTAAATCATCAATAGGTTGGGTAATTGAAACATCATTTACTTTAGTCAAAACAACCTTTGGCTTAGGAATAGAAAGCATCAATGCAGGATCACCAAGATATGCTACAACTCTAGTCGAAGAATTATTATTACTTGAAGCTTTTGCAAGTCGCAATGCCTCTGCAATTGAAACATATTGATTTGAACCATAAGAAAATAATTTCTCAGCCAAAATATCATTAAATATTTCAGCATTGTATTGTCCAATCGACCTAATTGTTGTAATCATAGAAATAGCTCCGCCTTTTGGATTCCAATATGTATATTCTCCGGCAGTTGGGCGATAGGGATTATCAAATCTCGAAAACTCACAAGTGATTGTAATAAATAAAGGATATCTATAACGATTATTAAAATCATAACCATCAAATTTATCCCAGATTCTTTCACCTGTTAAACCATCTTCACCACCATGACCTAAATAATTAAAAACTAATGCTCCTTTTTCAAAAGCATTTATGATATCTTCATTGGCTTGAGGATATCGATCACCACCAGCTGAAGTTTGTTGTTGATAAGCATCTAACAATATCTTTTTGAAATTTATGAATGGCTTTTGAGCATTAATAACATCTGTTAAGTTATTTTGTTTTTCTTGAAGTGAAACGTCCGAGACCTTATCCGAATCATCAGATATAGCAACATAGTTATTTCTCCAACTACCATAAGATTTTATATCATGATACTCAATAACCTTGTTTACCATTTCCTCAGCTTGTTGAGCTGATGAAACTAACATTCTTCCAACCGCAATATCAGCACCAAAAGAATATAATGGATCACCTTCGTTTGTATCCATTAATGCGAAAAAATCATCTGAAGCAAAAGATAATTCACCAGAAAAATAACTATTTGTAGCATGATAAATTGGCACTAAGTTTGTGTTATTCGGAATTCTGTCTTTAAAATCAAATGATGCATCACCAAATAAATTCAAATACTTAACCCTTTGACTTGGTGAAGAAGCATTATGATATACATACTTTACAAAATTTCTGATAGCTCCAATATCTTGTTTACCACCACCAAATTCTTGATAAATATCATCTAGATTTACTACTTTGACATTCAAATTAGAATAACTTCTATGAAAGTTGGCTAATTTTTCTGCTTGCGCATTTATTGATCTTGGTGTAATGATAAGGTAATCTATGTCTTCAAAATTTCCTTGAGCATTGTTAAATATTGTACCTTTTAAATCTTGATTAGTAACCGATGTGTTATTTTCTTTAAGTGGAGTATACAAATCTGATTCGTCAATAGCAATATATTTTTTTTCAATTCCTAAATTAGATTTGAAAGAAAAACTACTTTGATTTGGATTTTTAACAGAGGTAACATTATAAATATCGGTAATATCCCATATTTGAGAAATTCCAGTTGCATTTGATAACTGATATTGTGCAACACCTGTTTGCAGCGTCGCATCTTTGTATGTAAATCTAAATTGTTTGCCAAAGCCCGTTAAATTACTTTTACATGAAATACTTATATAATCTAAGTAACCTTTAGAAGTTGGAACACCATTATTATTGTAGGTAAGTTTAACATTAAAATTTGTTGCTCCTGGCACATTGGAAACTAAAGAACCGTGAGAAGCCTCTGTTCCAGAATTCAAATCAACTTCTGGCAAATTTATTGTTCCAATATTTAGTGCGTTTACAGCTATTGAAAACGAGGTGTCAACGAAAGAATTTCCACCTGTATGAATAGTTACTCTTGCTGGAGAACTTGTAACAATATTTGGAAAGTTAAAATCGAATGTTTGCTCCTCTTCTATATTGAAGTTTTCACCAAACCAAACCCTGCCTAACCTACCAATATTAGTCAAATCAACCTCGTGAAATTGATAATCATCAAACGTGGTCAAATTTAAAGTGGATCCAGCCGAAGGTTGAGGCATTAAACTTATCCTTTTCCCATCAGCTCCAACAACATTTACATAGTAATAAGACCTATCAGAATATAAATTTAAATGTGTTTCATTTTCTTGACTCCAATTATCAACTCCTTCTGCATAAAACAAGATATAATCATCATTACCAAAAGAACCATCTTGTTCTCCAATAACTTGAATGGCATTTTCTTCTAAGTCATCTGGATAATATTGAGCATTTGACAAAGGAAGCATTCGTCCACCATTTCCATAAATCTTAATTTTAGTTGGATTTACAGAATTCATATCAAATCCCAAACTAGAAAGAAACGACTTAGATAATTTGTAAACACCCGATTTTTCAACATAAAAACGACTCCACTTACCACTAGATAAAACTGAATTTGAAATACTAAATTGATTTTGAAGAAAATTAGTTTTATTAGAAACAGAAGAAATATTATATGTGTAAGTAAGTGATTTTACCTTTTTATAACCAATGCCATCTTTAATAATTGGATAAAATTGCAAGACAACATATTTTTTATCTCGAGCAATAACATTTTTCAATGATGCTGAAATAGAATTTTTAATATTTTCTTTTTTTAAATCTCCTAGTTGACTTTCTAGAATTGCTTCATAGACAATATCAGAAATCATCAAAGAATTTTCATCAATTAAATCACTAACTTCTACTTTACTTGTGAAAACAATTTCTTTCTTTGCAAAATCAAAATCATAGCTATCTGTTTTAAAAACAGGAACATTAACTTTATATTCGCCGAACGAATAATTAGTTTTATCAATCCAATCGATACTTATATTTTTACTTTGCTGTGCAAAAACCAAAACACCGCTAAATAGAAATAAATAAAAATAAATCTTTTTCATAGTACATAGTAACGCAATTATTTTTCAAATATTACTGAATGTAAAAATAAAATTAATATTTGAAATACAATAATAAACACAAGTTAACGTTAATAAATAGTTCAAGAAAAAATAATTTTTACTATTATTAAAAAAGATGTTGCAATTTCAAGGTTAATTCTTATATTGCGACTCGAAAATTTATTACCTACTAAGAGTATGAAAGTAAACAAATTTATGGCAATCAGGTTGTTACTTGTACTAGCATTAATGGCTAGTGTATCAAGTTGTAGCAAAAAATCGAATTCTAAAGGTGGATCAAAAGCCACTGGATGGAAAATTAACGACAAAAAAGGTGGATTTCAGTATGCTTCTAAATTTAAAAAGCAAGCAACTGGCCCAGGATTAGTGTTAGTTGAAGGTGGAACTTTTACAATGGGTAAAGTTCAAGATGATCCAATGCATGATTGGAACAATACACCAAATCAACAGCACGTTCAGTCTTTTTATATGGATGAAACCGAAGTAACCAACCTTATGTACATGGAGTATTTAGATTGGTTAAAAAGAGTATTTCCTCCAGAAGAAGACAATTATAAAAATATCTATGAAGGTGCTTCGCCTGATACTTTAGTGTGGAGAAATAGATTAGGTTACAACGAAACTATGACAAATAACTATTTAAGACATCCAGCATATGCTGAATATCCTGTAGTAGGTGTTAACTGGATTCAAGCAACCGAATTTGCTAAGTGGAGAACAAATAGAGTAAATGAATCTATATTAGAACAACAAAGATTTTTGAAAAAAGATTCAAAAGTTGTAGATGTAAAAGCTGATGCTACATTTGACACAGAAACTTATCTAGCTGCTCCTACTAAAACTTATGGTGGAAATCAAGAAATTGTTTTACAAAAAGGACAAAAAGGTGGCGCTAAAAGCAATGGCGCAGCTGGTGCTGGTGGTGGAACTGCTAATGCAAATGGAAATAGTGGTGCTAAAAACGTTTACGCACAAAGAACTTCAGGTCTAATTTTACCAGAGTACCGACTACCAACAGAAGCAGAATGGGAATATGCTGCAGCTGCTGATGTAGGCCAAAGAGAATATAACATTTACAAAGGTCAAAAGAAATATCCATGGTCTGGAAGTTATACTCGTTCTGGAAAAAGACAAATTAAAGGTGACCAGTTAGCAAACTTCAAACAAGGAAAAGGAGATTATGGTGGTATAGCTGGATGGTCTGATGATGGTGCAGATATTACAAATAAAGTTAAATCATATCCTCCTAACGATTTTGGTCTTTATGATATGGCGGGTAACGTTTCTGAATGGGTTGCTGACGTTTACAGACCAATAATTGATGATGAAGCAAATGATTTCAACTACTTTAGAGGTAACGTTTACACTAAAAATAAAATCGGTGAAGACGGAAAAGTTGAATTAGTTACTCAAGAAACTCAAAAATTTGATACTTTACCAAATGGTAGAGTTATGGCAAGAAACTTTATTGGGCAAATTGCTCAAGTACCTGTTGATGAAAAAGAAACTTATTTGAGACAAAACTTTGACAAAAGCGACCACAGAAATTATAGAGATGGTGATAAACAATCTACTAGATATTTTGATTTCGGTTCATCAGAAGAAGGCGATGGCAAGTTAAAAGACGAACAAAGAATGTATGATTCTCCAAAACACAATGTATCTACAGACAGTATTGGAAACATGATTCGTAAATTTGACAAGTCAAGCAAAAGAACAACTTTAGTGAATGATGATGTTAGAGTATATAAAGGTGGTTCTTGGAGAGACAGAGCATATTGGTTAGATCCTGCACAAAGAAGATATTTCCCTCAAGATATGGCTACAGACTATATCGGATTTAGATGTGCAATGTCTAGAGTTGGACCAAAATCTGATTCAAAAAAATCAGCTAGAAACAAAAAGAAAAGATAATACATTTATACATTAAACAAAAAAGCCCTTTAATTAGGGCTTTTTGTTTTCAATTCATTTCTTAATATGGACATAAAAGATATCCACAAGCTTTTTTTACTATCAAATGATATTGTAATAGACACAAGAAAAGTAAAACAAAAATCATTTTTTGTTGCTATAAAAGGTGAAAAATATGATGCTAATACATTTGCAAAAGAAGCAATAGAAAAAGGTGCTATATACGCTATAATTGACAATCCGGATTATTACATCGATCATAGAACTATTATTGTACAAAATAGTTTAGTTGCTTTACAAGAATTAGCAAAATATCACAGAAACTATCTAAAACTACCCATAATAGCTTTAACCGGTAGCAATGGAAAAACTACAACTAAAGAACTAATACAAGCTGTATTATCAAAAAAATATAAAACCAAAGCTACATTAGGAAATTTAAACAATCACATAGGAGTTCCTTTAACAATTTTATCTTTCAATAGTGAAACTGAAATTGGAATTGTTGAAATGGGTGCTAATCATCAAAAAGAAATTCAATTTTTATGTGAAATTACAAATCCAGATTTTGGATATATTACAAATTTTGGAAAAGCACATTTAGAGGGATTTGGAGGTGTTGAAGGAGTAATAAAAGGCAAAAGCGAAATGTATGACTACATTAGATTTAATGATAAAAAAGTTTTTGTAAATATTGATGATAAAATACAAGAAGAAAAAACTAGAGACATAAATAGAATAACATTTAGCACTGAAATGGACAAAGCAAATGTTTTTATAAAAAGCATTACTGCAAATCCGTTTGTCAACATTCATTTCAATAATTCAGTGATACAATCACATTTAATTGGACTTTATAATGCAAATAATATAAATGCATCTATAACAATTGGGCATTATTTTGGGGTTTCTGATGAAGATATAAAGAACTCGATAGAAAGTTATATTCCCGACAACAATCGTTCTCAATTACTCTCAAAAAACACAAATGAAATCATTTTAGACGCCTATAATGCAAATCCTAGTAGCATGTTAGTAGCATTAGAAAATTTTATACAACTAGAAAAAAACAATAAAGTAATTATTATTGGTGATATGTTTGAATTAGGTAATGAAAGTATAGAAGAACACAAATCAATTGTCAGCTATTTAAACAAAGAAGATAAAATAACTTGTTATTTTATTGGAAAATATTTTTATTTAAACAAAAACAGTAAAAACAATCACTTCTTTTATAAAGACTTCGAATCATTTGTTGTCTTTCTTACTAAAAATCATTTTTCAAATAATACAATTTTAATAAAAGGTTCACGTGGAATGGCTTTAGAAAGAGTACTAGAGTATATTTAATTAAATAGATTACTACTTTTTTTTACAACACTCTCTTAAACTCATCAGACACTCTAGAACTTAATTATTTTACTACCAATACTTAGTATAATTTTTATGGCGTGCCCCAAGGGTCGTGCTATCCGCTGTATCTTTTCTTTTTTAAGAAAAAAAGAAAAGGATGCCGCTACTATCACTCACGCAACCCACTAAAAAAAACACCTTCTTCAATAAATAAAGCTAAAAACTATCCACTTTGGGTAGGGTTTTCAAAAAGATAACGACATTTAACTTTAGTAAAACACTATTATTTACGCAATAAATAGTAAACTTAAGTACTGATACATTTGTTTAGATAGTACTTATTCATTTTTTTTAAATGATATAAAACAAAAAACCTCTATCAAATAAATGATAGAGGTTTTCAAAAAGAAGGCGGCGACATACTCTCCCACAGTTATGCAGTACCATCTGCGCAATCGGGCTTAACTTCTCTGTTCGGAATGG
>NZ_BAABCT010000014.1:0-27177 GCF_039539185.1 Flavobacterium cheonanense
TAATGGACAGTTTGAGATCAAAGCTTACTTTTTGATACTCATTTTTTCGACAGGGTTGTTTTTTTGGTGTTTCCATAGGATACTAAAAGTTTTAATTTTTAGTCAACCTATTTTAGGACGAGAGGTTGCCCAAGCTGTATCATCACCCCATTTATAAATCCACATTAACAATCTTGGCACTCTGTCCAAATAATTCATAACTATTGCTACAATACCAAGCAATGCCAGAAAACCTCCGAAATTTTTCATTGTTTATAGTTTTTTTTGGTTAATAGGCACACAATATATTAATTTTTAAAATATTTACCACTTTTTTTCTAATTAAACAATGATTTTGGTTATAAATCAATTATTCTTTAAGCTATAACTTTGAATAAATATAAAAGAGATTACTATGAACAAAAATGAAATTATTAAAAACATCATCAACGAGCAAAACGTTGTTATAAGTACTATAGAGAATTCTGTTTCAAGATATAAAAACGCTTCCGATATTGATGAAAATGATAGTATCGATCCAGAAGATTTTTCTCATCAAGATGAAGCTAAAGAAATGCAATTACGCTATGAGCAAATTTTAGTTCAAGCCAAAAACAATTTAGACTTTTTAGAAACCTATAAAAATAAAGAAACAACTAAAATTGAATTGGGAAGCTTGATAGAAACTGAAGATTTGTACATTTTTATTGGAATCTCACTTCAACAATTTAAGTTGAATGGCAAAAATGTAATTGCAATTTCAGAAGAAGCACCTATTTATAACTCAATTAAAGAAAAAACAATTGGTGAAAAAATAACAATTGGAACAATTGAAAATACCATTATATCAATTTCTTAATTTAATTGGAATCCAAATTTCTTCTTCAGAATTCGGATCGTTATTTTTATACTTTTCACCTAAAACCTCAAACTGTGGATGATTGCCTAATTCATAATTAGAACTAGGCAACCATTCTGTATAAATTGAGTTGAAAAATGCCGCAACATTACTTTGATCACCTTTATAATTAAAAACAGCATACAAACCTTCTTGAATTTCCAAGGATTCCATTCCGACAGGAATATTTTCAAATGTTGAAACAGCTACTGCTGCCCATTTTGTAAAAGGAGTATTGGGTTGAAAATCGAAATTCTCAGGATTGATTTGGATATTATATAATTCAGAACCGATTGTATTTTTAATTTCTTTTAGTCGTGGCATAAAACTGCTCCATAATTCAAAAGCACGGTAATCAGCATAGGTAAACGAAAGGGTTTTTCCTATGAATTTTGTGGTTGAGAAGGTTTTAATTGTTGGGTTCATATTATTTATAAAATTTGTCGTCTTTCCAATTCAATGGATTTTCAAAGATATAATTTTGAATAATATCAAATGATTTTGAATTTCGAATAATATGGTCGTGAAATCTGGATTGCCATGCGAAATCGGGATGGATTTGACGTGACATTTTGGTTACAATAGATTTATAGGAACCAACAATTGATGAAATCGTGTTTTTACCCTGATTTTGAAATCGTGATGAACCAATTGTTGTATTTAAATTGATTGTAGAGACAAGGCAATGCCTTGTCTCTACAGATTCGGTTGACGATAATGTTGGGTTGTCAATTTTATTTATTATCAATATCCCATGAACATGATTCGGCATTATCACAAAATTTCCCAATTCAATAAACGGAAAATGATTTGGAATTTCGAACCAATATTGTTCTGCCAATTTACCAATTTCTGATAATTGCATAATTCCATTTTGAATATTTCCAAAAAAATGTTCGCGGTTTTGGGTACAAATGGTAATGAAATAGGCACCATTATTGGAATAATCCCAGGTTTGAAGACGTGCAGATGGAATGCGGTATTTGTTTTTAAATTTATTTTGCATGGCGTTGAATGTTATATCGTTTTGCGAAATAATGGATAAATTTTCATTTATAAAAATTATTTTATAAAAAAAAGAGACAAGGCAATGCCTTGTCTCTACACAAAATCATATTATTGTGATATTACATATTCCTTCTATACTGACCACCAACTTCAAACAACGCACTTGTGATTTGTCCTAATGAACAAACTTTTGTGGCATCCATTAATTTTTCAAAAATGTTTTGGTTGTTGATAGCTGCATCTTGAATGATATTTATTTGTTCTGCTACTTTTTCTCCACTTGTTTTATGAAGATTGTTCAACATATCGATTTGATATTGTTTTTCTTCTTCGGTTGCGCGAATTACTTCTGCCGGAATTACTGTAGGCGAACCTTTAGAACTCAAGAACGTATTTACTCCGATAATTGGGAATTCACCTGTGTGTTTTAAAGTTTCGTAGTACAAACTTTCTTCTTGAATTTTAGAACGTTGGTACATAGTTTCCATTGCACCAAGAACACCACCACGCTCAGTAATTCTATCAAATTCTTGCAAAACAGCTTCTTCCACTAAATCGGTCAACTCTTCAATGATGAACGAACCTTGAATTGGGTTTTCGTTTTTCGCTAAACCTAATTCTTTATTAATAATCAACTGAATTGCCATTGCTCTACGAACTGATTCTTCAGTTGGTGTCGTGATAGCTTCATCATATGCATTGGTATGTAACGAATTACAGTTATCATAAATCGCATACAGAGCTTGCAAAGTTGTACGAATGTCATTAAAATCAATTTCTTGTGCGTGTAATGAACGCCCAGAAGTTTGAATATGGTATTTCAACATTTGAGCTCTTTCGTTGGCTCCATATTTGTTTTTCATGGCTTTCGCCCAAATTTTACGAGCAACTCGACCGATTACAGCATATTCAGGATCAATTCCGTTTGAGAAAAAGAATGATAAGTTGGGTCCGAAATCGTTGATGTTCATGCCACGACTTAAATAATATTCCACGTAAGTGAAACCATTTGCTAATGTAAATGCCAATTGCGAAATAGGATTCGCACCAGCTTCAGCAATATGATACCCAGAAATAGAAACCGAGTAGAAATTACGAACATTTTGTTTGATAAAATATTCTTGAACGTCACCCATCAATCTTAAAGCAAATTCTGTAGAGAAAATACAAGTGTTCTGTGCTTGATCTTCTTTCAAAATATCGGCTTGAACTGTTCCACGAACTTGTGCTAATGTTTTAATTTTGATATCATTATAAACTTCCAAAGGCAAAACTTGGTCTCCTGTTACACCTAAAAGCATCAAACCTAAACCATTATTTCCTTCTGGTAAAGCGCCTTGGTATTTTGGTCTTGCTGTTCCTTTTTTCTTGTAAATTTCATTGATTCGTTCTTCAACTTCTGTTTGAAGATTGTTTTCGATGATGTATTTTTCACAGTTTTGGTCAATGGCAGCATTCATAAAGAATCCCAATAACATTGGTGCTGGACCATTAATCGTCATTGAAACCGAAGTTAACGGATGACTTAAATCGAAACCAGAATATAATTTTTTAGCATCATCCAAACAACATATCGAAACTCCAGCATTTCCAATTTTTCCATAAATATCTGGACGAACGTGTGGGTCATTTCCGTATAAAGTTACCGAATCGAAAGCTGTTGAAAGACGTTTGGCTGGCAATCCAGCAGAAACATAATGGAAACGTTTGTTGGTTCTTTCTGGTCCACCTTCACCAGCAAACATTCTTGACGGATCTTCTCCTTCACGTTTGAACGGATACAAACCAGATGCAAATGGAAACTCTCCAGGAACATTTTCTTGCAAATTCCATTTTAGAATATCACCCCAAGCTTGGTACTTTGGCAACGAAATTTTTGGAATTTGAGAATGCGATAAACTTTCGCTATGTGTTTTAATTTCAATGACTTTGTCACGAACTTTAAAACTATAAATTGGATTTTTATATTTGTTTACTTTATCATCCCAAGTTAGAATGATTTCCCAATTGTATGGATCAAGATTCATTTTTACTCGATCGAATTCTTTTAACAACAAATCCATAAACAATTGTCCCTCGACTGCGCTCGGGATGACAGAATCACTTTCAATACCCGATTTGTTTATTTTAGGAACTTTATCTGATACCGTTTCAATGGTTTTATAAATTCCGTATAATTTTTGAGCCACTTCCACTTGAGTTAAAGCAGTTTCATCGTATTTTCTATTGTTTTCAGCAATCTCTGATAAATATCTAGTTCTATGTGGAGGAATTACGAATATTTTCTCGCTCATTTCACGAGTAATTTGGAACGTCGATTTTAAATCGGCTCCTGTTTTTTCTACAATTTTATCCATGATAGATTTGTAGAGCGTATTCATTCCTGGATCGTTGAATTGTGAAGCAATTGTTCCGAAAATCGGCATTGTTTCTACATCAGCATCCCACAAATTATGATTGCGTTGGTATTGCTTTTTGACATCGCGAATGGCATCTAGTGCACCACGTTTGTCAAATTTATTTAATGCAACTAAATCAGCAAAATCTAACATATCAATTTTTTCCAATTGCGTTGCTGCTCCAAATTCTGGCGTCATAACATAAAGTGAAACATCGGAATGATCCATAATTTCAGTATCCGATTGCCCAATTCCAGAAGTTTCTAGAATGATAATATCGTATTTGGCAGCTTTTAAAACCTCGATTGCCTCGTTCACATATTTAGACAAAGCCAAATTCGATTGACGAGTTGCCAACGAACGCATATAAACTCTAGAATTATTGATGGCATTCATACGAATTCTATCGCCTAAAAGCGCACCGCCAGTTTTACGTTTTGATGGATCAACAGAAATCAATCCGATAGTTTTTGTTGGAAAATCAATTAAAAATCTTCTAACTAATTCATCAACCAATGATGATTTTCCAGCTCCACCAGTTCCTGTGATTCCTAAAACCGGAATTTTATTCGTTTCATTTTTCTTATGAATTTCATCAAAAGCTGCTTTTGCAATTTCAGGAAAATTTTCAGCAGCAGAAATTAATCTTGCAATTGCTGTTGGGTTTTTATCCTCAATATGAGCTAATTCGCCATTTAATTTATCACCAATTGGATAATCAGAACGTTGTACTAAATCGTTAATCATTCCTTGTAAACCCATGGCACGACCGTCATCTGGAGAATAAATTCTTTCGATTCCATATTCGTGCAATTCAGAAATTTCAGAAGGAAGGATTACTCCACCACCACCACCAAAAATCTTGATGTGTCCTGCTCCCTTTTCTTTAAGCAAATCGAACATGTATTTAAAATATTCGTTGTGACCACCTTGATAAGAAGTCATTGCAATGGCATTAGCATCTTCTTGAATAGCTGTATTTACAACTTCTTCGACGCTTCTGTCATGACCAAGATGAATTACCTCTACACCAGTAGCTTGGATAATTCTTCTCATGATATTAATTGCTGCATCGTGACCATCAAAAAGGGATGCTGCAGTTACAATTCTTACTTTATTTTTAGGAATATAAGGAGTTTGTGGTTCCATTTGTAATTTTTATTCAAATTTAGGAGTGCAATTTACGAATTTAATAATTTTTATACGATTTTATTACAGAGAAAAAAAGCAACAGATTTTTGTATCATTTTGACTACACATTTTTAAGCAATTACCTGATTTTCAAACCAAAAAAATATTTTAAAAATAGGATTAAGCCGATTTTAAAATAAATAAACATTTGAGGCACTATATTTGTGAACCTATATGAGAAAATAAAACACCATGAGAAAAACAATTTTACTTTTATTAGCCGGATTAACCCTATCTAGTTGTGCAGAAATGCAACAAATAGCCAATCAACTACCTGGTGTTTTGGAACAAGGAAATGTTGATATTGCTGGTGGTTTAAAGGAAGCGTTAAACAATGGAATCAATAAACAAGTAACTAAACTTACTGCTGTGGATGGATTTTATAAAAACGAAATGGTCAAAATTTTGTTACCAGAAGAATTACAAAAAGTAGATGCAGGATTAAGAAAAATTGGTTTAGGAAAATTGGCTGATGATGGTTTGAGAGCCATAAATAGAACTGCAGAAGATGCTGTAAAACAAGCCACTCCAATATTTGTTGATGCCATAAAAGGAATGACTTTTACAGATGCTAAAAACATTTTGATGGGAAATGAAACTGCGGCAACAACTTACTTACAAAGTTCCACTTCAACAGCTTTGTATGCTAAATTTAATCCTGTGATTAAAAATTCATTTGCTAAAGTTGGAGCTGACAAAGTTTGGACTAACATCATTACAAAATACAATGCGATTCCATTAGTTAAAAAAGTAAATCCTGATTTAACTGACTATACAACTAACAAAGCTATGGAAGGTGTTTTTAAAATGATTTCAGTGGAAGAAAAGAATATTAGAACAGATTTAAACTCTAGAACCTCTGATTTATTGAAAAAAGTTTTTGCTTTGCAGGATAATAAATAATAATTGCTATTATTTTAATAATCAATAACATAAGTATAACATTATCTTAACATACTCATTGAGAATTAAGTAAGATATTTGCAGAGTAATAAATAAAGATTTATTATTTTGTTTGGTTTAGGTTAGTTAAAAAGATTGCCAGTGTTTGTGAAAGCATTGGCATTTTTTTTGTCCTAAAGTAGCAAAGTTAGTTTTAGTTCTTTTGAATAAATGCGATAACTTGATTGTTAAAGATAGTTGATTGTTCCACATTTACAACGTGCCCACATTTTTCAATTACAAATAACTTAGAAGATTTATAATGCTTTTCGACTACTTTTCTTACTGATGGTAAAAACATATAATCTTCTTCACCCATAACATAAAAAGTTGGAATATTAAGTTCTTGCTGGCGGAACCATTTCAAAACAGGATTGATTTCGGCAGTGAGTTTGAACCATCTTATGAATTCTTTTTGGTATAACTTTTTGGCTTCATTTATGAATAGTAATCGAGATTGCTTGTGGTTTTTATTAGACATAATCACAAATGCAAAAAACTTGTATAAAACCAAATAAGGTAAAACATATTTAAAAATATTTCCCAATCGCATTAATATTTGTGAACGGAAATTCATTTTCAAAATCGCTCCACCCATAATCATGCTTTTCACTCTATTTGGATGCATTTCTGCCAATTGTCGAATTACAATTGTTCCTAATGAAATACCAACAAAATGGGATGATTTTATTTGTAAATGATCTAATACTTCTAAAACATCGCTTGCAATTGACTTGAAAGTATATTTTTGTTTGAATGCTTTTTTTATTTGTGAATTTGAATCGCCATGACCTCTTAAATCTAACAATAATACATTAAAATGCTTTTGAAATTCTCTAATTTGCTTAAACCAAATAGAAGAACTTCCTCCTGCGCCGTGCACAAAAGTTACCCATTCATTGGAATTATCGTTTTTATATAGTGTGTAGGAAATCAAAACCTGCTTTTTAAAATTTCCTCCATTTCATTTTTTACTTTTATAGCTTCCTCTCTTGCTTTTTGTGTAAAATTTTCTCCGTTGGATGCGTAAATTATGGCTCTTGACGAGTTAATTAATAATCCAACATTTTCACTCATTCCGTATTTGCAGACATCTTGTAAATTTCCACCTTGTGCACCAACTCCAGGAACTAAAAGAAAACTAGTTGGAATTATTTTTCTAATTTCTGTAAAATATTCAGCTTTTGTTGCTCCAACAACATACATTAGATTTTCGGAGTTTTTCCATCCTTTAGAAGTTTCTAAAACTTGTTTATATAACTCTTTTCCATTAGTTTCTAATGTCTGAAAATCAAAAGCACCTTCATTTGATGTTAAAGCCAACATTATAGTATGTTTGTTTTCAAAAGCTAGAAATGGTTCTACAGAATCTTTTCCCATGTATGGTGCAACTGTAACCGAATCGAAATTCAAATCTTCAAAAAAAGCTTTAGCATACATTGATGAAGTATTTCCTATATCACCACGTTTTGCATCGGCAATTGTGAAAATTTCAGGATGGTTTTCGTTTATATAGTTGATGGTTTTCTGCAATGACTTCCAACCTTTTATTCCATATGCTTCATAAAAAGCTGTATTTGGTTTATATGAAACACACAAATCATGTGTAGCATCAATTATGGCTTTATTGAATTCAAAAATTGGATCTTCAAGTTCAAGTAAATGTTGCGGAATTTTGGTTAAATCAACATCTAAACCAATACATAGAAAGGATTTTTTCAGTTGAATTTGTTCGATTAGTTGTTGTGTTGTCATTGTAGTTGTTTGATTGCAAAGTTCGCAAAGTTTTTCGCAAAGTTCGCTATGTGTTAAAAAAAAAGCTAAACATAAATTGTTCAGCCTCTTTTTTCTTTATTCTATTCTCTATTTTCTATTAAAAAACCTCAGATTCTTTCAGTTTCTCCATGTTGTTAACCAATTGCAATTCGTCAACAAATTTTTGAATTTTACCATTCATAACGCCATCCATATCGAAAACATCTAATCCAATTCTATGATCGGTAACACGACCTTGAGAATAATTATAGGTTCTAATTTTTGCCGAACGGTCACCAGAACTTACTTGAGATGAACGTTTAGTAGCATCTTCAGCTTGTTTTTTGGCTAATTCTTGTTCGTATAATCGTGAACGTAAAACCTCTAAAGCTTTATCTTTATTTTTGTGCTGTGATTTTTGATCTTGACATTGTGCCACTAATCCTGTTGGAATGTGTGTTAAACGAACCGCAGATTTAGTAGTATTTACCGATTGTCCACCTGGTCCAGATGAACAGAAAAAGTCTACACGAACTTCATTCATGTCAATTTGAACATCAAATTCTTCAGCTTCAGGCAAAACCATTACTGTTGCAGCTGATGTATGTACACGACCTTGAGTTTCTGTTTGAGGAACACGTTGCACACGGTGAACGCCAGCTTCAAACTTTAAAGTTCCGTAAACATCTTCACCTGTAACTTCAAAAATAATCTCTTTAAAACCACCTGAAGTTCCTTCGTTCATATCTACAACAGAAGTTCTCCAACCGCGTGTTTCACAATATTTAGTATACATTCTAAATAAATCTCCTGCAAAAATAGAAGCCTCATCACCACCTGTTCCTGCACGAATCTCTACCATTACATTTTTGGCATCTTCAGGATCTTTAGGAATCAACATAAACTTGATTTCTTCTTCTAGTTGAGGAAGTCGTTCTTTTGCTTCATCCAATTGCATTTTAGCCATTTCAACCATTTCTGCATCTGAGCCATCGGCTATAATTTCGTTGGCTTCTTGTATGTTTCCTGTCACATTTATCAATTCTTCGCGCTTTTCCATCAAATCTTTAAGTCCTTTATACTCTTGATTTAATTGCACATAACGTTTTTGATCCGAAATAACATCAGGTTGAATAATCAAATCTGAAATTTCATCGAAACGCTGTTTTACATATTGAAGTCTTTCTAACATTGTAATCTGTATTTTGGAGTGCAAAAGTAGTAAAAAAAGTGTTCAGTTGGCAGTGTTCAGTTGGCAGTTTTTTCATAATATTGTATAAATTATTATTTTAAATGAAAAAAACACTTGTAATAACGCTACTTTCAATTATCTTGATAACATCTTGTAAAAAAGAATCTCAAATTGAAGTTTTTGGAATTAAAACAAAAAAAGAATTCAACCAACTGAAAAAAGCAAATTGGTTTATTGGTAGTTGGGAAAATAGTTCAAAAGAAGCTACTTTTAAGGAAATTTGGAAAACGAAAAATGATAGCTCATTTGTTGGAGAAAGTTTTGTGATTGTAGAAAAAGACACTGTTTTCTATGAAAAAATAGATTTATTTGAATCAAACGATTCCTTGTTTTACAAAGTTTCTGTCAAAGATCAAAATAAAGAAAAGCCAGTTTCATTTTATTTGACAAAATCTGATGATAAAGAGTTAACTTTCGAAAATCCAAAACATGATTTTCCTAACAAAATTGTTTATACAAAAATCACAAATGACAGTTTAGTTGCTGTTATTTATGGCAAAAAAGACGGCAAGGAAATGAGTGAAACTTTTCCAATGAAAAAAACTAAATAAAAGAACATGAATAAATTATCTATATCACTACTTACAATTCTATTACTATCTATTGTTTCATGTAACAAATATGATTCTAATGGAAATATTATAAAAGATTATGAAGAACTCGAAAAAGCCAATTGGATATTAGGAGAATGGGAGAAAAAAGATAGTTTAGGAACACTTAGAGAAATTTGGGAGCGATTAGATGATAGCACATTTGTTGGTTTGTCTTATTACATTCAAAATGAAAAAGACACATTGCACAACGAACAAGTTGAACTAATGCAAAATGGTGAACATTTATTTTATACAACGACAATTAAAGGAGAAAATAACGATTCACCTATCCCATTTCAAATGACTAAAAACGAAGATAGCTTATTGGTTTTTGAAAATCCAAAGCATGAATATCCACAAAAAATTCAGTACAAACTTATGAAAAATGGAAGTTTAATAGCAACCATATCTGGAAAACAAAACGGAAAAAATAGTGCTGAAAATTATTCTATGAATAAGGTAAAATAGTTAATTACCTATTTCAAATCTTTTAAAACTTGCTTAACAGCAAGTTTTTTTTTATTTCTAATTTTAAGCAAATCAATGATTTAAATTTACTGAAATGTTAATTATTTATATTTAGTCTAAATAAGTTTTGCGAATTGATTTTACGTATTTATATTTGCGCCGTTAAAACAATATTATTTTTAATTATTCTAAATAAATGTACAAATATAAATTATTTCCAATCCTATCACTTTTGATTTGCGCCCTAGGTTCCTCACAAGAAGCCCAAACTTTTGATGATTTTTATGCAGAAAATGATACTATAAAAAAGAGAAAAGGTGAAATTCTTAGAGAGGTTATTATTTCAAACAAACATCAAAAAACACCTTCTGTTGTTCGCTCTAACATCAAACCTTTAGATTTACCACAAAGTTTTCAAGTAATTGGAAGTACTATAATAGAACAACAACAATCCATCAGATTAAGTGATGTGATTAAGAATGCCAATGGAGTTTATGTTGGTTCGGCTCGTGGTGGCGCTCAAGAATCATTTTTCTCAAGAGGTTATGATATGTCTGCCAATAACATTTTTAAAAATGGTTTTCGATTAAATAGTGGCTCAATGCCAGAAGTTTCTTCTCTAGAAAAAGTTGAAATTTTGAAAGGTAGTGCTGCCTTGCTATTTGGAAATGTTGCTCCTGGTGGAATCTTAAATATGGTAACAAAAGCACCATCATTTACCAAAGGAGGAGAAATAGCCATGCAAGCAGGAAGTTATAATTTTTACAAACCTTATTTAGATTTTTATGGTCCCTTAAATAAAAATATAGCTTATCGCATTAATGGTTCTTACGAAAATTCAGAAAGCTTTAGAGATGTTGTAAAGAAAGAACGTTTCTATATTAATCCTTCTTTGTTATTTGCAGTAAATAAAAAAACCGAAATTCTTCTTCAAGGCGATTACCTTCATGATGATTGGACTCCAGATTTTGGAACCGTAATTATTGGTAAAAAAATAATTGATTTGCCTCGAGATTTATACTTGGGAGCAACTTGGTCAACTGGGCAGACGAAACAAACTACAGTTTCTGCATTATTTAAACATGAATTTAATTCCAATTGGAAACTAAATTTCAATAGTTCATTTCAAGATTATACAAGAACTTTTAAAGGTACTGAACGTATTCAACCAGCTGCAAATGGTGATTGGAATAGACCTTTGGGACAAAACAGAAACGAAGAAGCCATTGCCACAGAACAATTGAGTTTACAAGGAAATTTCTCAACTGGAAAAATCAAACATCAATTACTTACTGGTGTAGATTATGAAAACTCATTTGCAAAAGCCTATACTTATGTTTTCTCTCCTACAACTTATGGAAGTGGAAATATCTACGATTTTGAAAACTTTAATCAAGGCACAGGAATTCCTGAAAGCACCAACACACGAATTGTAAAAACAACTACTAATAGATTTGGAATTTATGCACAAGATTTAATTTCAATTACAGAAAAATTTAAAGTTTTGGCAGGTCTTCGTTGGTCATGGCAAGAATCACAACCTATAACATACAATTTAGCAGTAAATCCAAATGTAACTACTAACGGTGTAAAACAAAAAGACATAGCTTTTTCTCCAAGAATTGGTTTGGTATTCCAACCTACAAAGAATACTTCATTATTTGCTAGTTACTCCGATTCGTTTACTCCAAATACAGGAACAACAGTCTCTGGCGATGTTTTAGATCCGTCTATCATAGCTCAATATGAAGTAGGTGTTAAAAATGATTTTTGGAAAGGATTACTGAGTTTGAATGTAACTTTGTATCAAATAAGAAACGACAATTTAGCTCAAACAGCAGAATTCAAAGCCGATGGTTCTACTAATACTGACACAACTGTAAAAGTTTTAAGTGGCGAAACCAAAAGCAAAGGAATTGAAATTGACATTACAGCAAGACCAATTGAAGGTTTGAATATCAATGCTGGTTACAGTTATAATGATATGCGATATACCAAAACATCTGGAACAAATGGAAGTTTTATTGTTGGCGATAGATTAGTAAGAACTCCAGCAAACACAGCTAATTTAAGTTTTTTCTATACCTTACCAAACGGAAAACTAAAAGGATTGTCTTTTGGAGCTATTGGAAATTATATCGGAAAACGTGTTGGAGGTTGGAACAATCAAGTAGTTGTAAATCCAACAACATTTGCAACTAGTATTAATGACAGAGAAATTCCACTTGATGATTATACTACGATTGATTTTTCAGTTGGTTACGATTGGAAAAAGTTCTCATTATTGTGCAAATTATCAAATATTACCAACGAATTGAATTACACGGTTCACGAAAATTATAGCGTTAATCCTATTGCGCCAAGACAAATATTAACATCATTACGATACAAATTTTAATACCATGATTTCACCTTTAAAAGCTAGAAACTTACACCGCGATTTAGGATATTTTTACATTGGACTAATCATTTCCTTTGCCTTTTCTGGAATATTGATGAACCACAGAGAACATTGGCATCCCGAAAAATATAAAGTTCAAACAAAAACTATTTCTGTAAACATTCCAAAAGATACAGAAATCACAGAAAAGTATGCCGAAGAACTTGGCAAGCAACTTGGCATCGATGATAAAATTAGACGTCACAAAGTGAAAGAAGACGAATTGAAAATATCCTTCGAGAAAAATGATGTAGAAATTGATTTAAAAACGGGTAAAGGTGAAATTGTAACATTTACAAAAACACCTATTATTAGCCAAACGATGAAATTACATAAAAACACTTCTAATTGGTGGATTTATTACAGTGATATTTTTGGATTATCATTAATAACTATTGCGCTAACTGGTGCCATCATGATTCCTGCCGGAAAATTTACTTTCAAAAAACGTGGCTGGAAATTAGCCCTAGCCGGATTAATAGTACCATTACTGATATTGATTTTTGTTTAAGGTTGAAAAGCTCCGATTTAGATTGGAGCTTTTTTTTGGTATATTTGCTTATATTTCTTGTTCTATATACAAGTTATATGTATTTTTTTAAAAAAACCTGAAATGATTGGACTTGACAAAATTTTTCTATCCTCAGTTGGTGGCTCATTTATTACAATAATAATAAATGAACTTATCAAAAGTTATAACCGTAAAAAAAAGATAAAGAAAACTGGCAAAGTTTTAATTCAGTTTATTGATCAAATTATTATCAAATATTTAGAAACTAATTTAATTGGGTACGACAGTTTGCTAGCAATAAAAGACGATGAAAAATATTATGAAAGTAGAAGAATAACAATGAGCCCAATGTTAAATAAAAATATTTTTGACTTCTTTGATAAAGATGATTTAATATTACTTTCAAATTCTTTCCAAAAAAAGACCATAACAGATTTATATCATGCATTTTACGAAATAGATTTTCTTCAAGAGAATTCATATTGGAAATTAATCAAAAACTTTTTAGAAGAAACTCAAAATCATTTTGAAACTCATAAAAAAGAGAACGAAGATTTCTACGAGCATATAAAATGGTGTGAAAATTATAACGATGCAAAAACGATTTTTATTTCTCGATTACAAATTCAACGTGAACATACACATAAACTAATTGATGAGTTTAAAGAAATCAAAAAGGAAATATTTGAAATAGATATTATTGAAGAATGGTAAAATATCATACAACGGCAGTTTACAACAATAACCTAGCTTGCCTTGCTATTTTGCTATTCTTGAATAATAATCTGGTGACAACAATTCTAAATTCCATACAAATTCAGTAAATTTGTTTGTCAGTGTTCGCTGTAGCAACTGGTGTAAGCCGCGGCACATTAAAAAAATAATATGCTACCAAAACCAAAAACAATTCTTCTACTACTCTTCATAGTATTGCTACTATTACTAATTCCATTGATTGCTATGCAATTCACGAATGAAGTTAATTGGTCGGTTATCGATTTTGTTATGGCTGGGATATTACTTTTTGGTACGAGTTTGGTAATTGAATTTGTTTTACGAAAAGTAAAAAGCACCAAACATCGCCTACTTATTTCTGGAATTATTTTACTTTTGTTATTCTTACTTTGGGCAGAACTTGCTGTTGGCATTTTTGGTAGTCCAATTGCTGGGAATTAATACTGATTTATGAGAAAAAATCTTTTTACTTTTCTGAGTTTTTTAGTTTTTTACATTTCTTTTGGTCAAAATAAAAACATAAAAGTTACTTATTTCTACCCTAAAGATTCTTTGCAATTCAATCAGAAGTTTGAAGACCTAGAATATAATTACGAATTCAAAACTTATGGCAAAACAACCATGATTGTGCATTGCGAAAGTGCTTTTGGTGTTTTTGATTTTATATTTAAGAAACAAATTTTGAAACTTTCAAGAATTCTAGATTATGAAAATACAAGTGTTTCAGAAGTATTTGATTTTAAAACTAAAAATTGGAAATTAACAGAAGATTCTAATCCATATCCAACTACAAATACTGAAGTTGTTGATTCAATCAATTTTAGTGAGCATAATTTATATGCTTTAATTGTAGCTCACGATCATGGTGGAATTGTTCAAAAAGCAAAATTTCAAGATTTTGGAAATGTAGTATATTGGCCTGAATTTGATTATCCAAATTGTTCCATTTCTGATGAAAATAAAGATGGAATTCCTGAATTTTATTTGTCCTATTTTGGAAATAGTGATGGTTTAGACGCCAAACCTTACAAACAAATTGTGTACACTTTAAACAATAAAAACATCGAAAAAAGCAAAGCAACCTCTCATTATCCTGCAGGAAATGAAGAAGATAATTATCATATTGAAAATGATGAAAATTGGAAAAAACTTCCCATTTCTATCCAAAAGAAAAGTCAAAAACTTATTAAAAACCACAAGCTTAGATTTGAAACTAATTAGAAATAAAAAACCTCGTCTATTTCTAAACGAGGTTAAATTTTATCTTCTAGCTTTGAAATAGTCTTCAAAAGCTTCACAATCAGAAGTTAACTCTTCATAATGTTTGGAATAATTTACTTTTAAATCCTGATAGTATTTATTTTTTCCAAACAAATAATTCTGATAATCCGCATAACTATCACTGTAATTTTCATCTGCTAAATAATCTAATTTATTTTTTTCACAGCGACCAATCATTCGTAAGCACAATGCTTTAAATTTTTCTGTTTTTGCATTTTTAAATGCTAGTAAATAGTAGGTTTTTGCTGAATTACATTCAAAGAATTCTTTATCATCAATCATTACTGAACGATTTCCATCGCTTGTCCAATAATAACGACGCATCATCCACGAATTGCCATATTGCGTCATATTGTAATAACAATTTGCAACCAAGAAATAGTAATAATCTTTGTCTTTTTCTTTTGGATTTTCAGCTTTATTTATGTATTTAATTAATTGTTTTGTAACGGTGTATTTATTCAATCGAATTGTATCTTTTATTGGAATAAATTCTGGAGTATATTTAAGCTCATAAAATGGATTTTTGTCAAAAATATTACTTCCATACGCCCAACTGTTGCCATTTCTTTCCCAATCAGAATATTTGTCATTCCAAAGTTTATTATCCACTTTTTTAAAACTATTTAAAGCTTTTGTTAGCTTGTTTAATCGGATATATTTAGTTCCAACCAAATCATACAAACGAGGAATTTCTTTTTCTAAAATAGCATATTTAAACTTTGAAAATTCATCTGTTTTATCTCTATTATTGTATACATTTTGTATTAAAACTTCTACTTGTTCTGGTGCATAAACCGCATTTATATAATCAAAATAATCATTGAAAAAATCGGAATAAGTATCGCCTTTGTTATCTTTTGATTTCCAAAATGTGATGTTATAGTAATCATGATTTTCATTATAATTAGTGTAATTATTATTCATGACAGAATATAACAAAGCTGCATCAGTTGTATTTCCTTTAAATTCCAACTCTCTACCAAGCGCAAAAATAAATTTCCTGAAATGCTTATTTTTTAAAATTATAGGTTTAACTTCATTTAGAAGAATTGCTTTACCATAATCCTGATTTGCAGTTAAAACCAATGCTTTTATAACATCGATTTGATTTGCTGCAAATTCTGAATTTTTACTGGTTTTTAATTCTTCCAATAATGACAAACTTGATGCATAATCTTTTGTAATATAAAATAAATACGCTTTACAAGTTTTCCAAAAAGTTGGATTTTCAATTGAATTTAAATTAACTGAATTTATAAAATCTAATAATTGAGAAGCATACTCTCTGTCGGTTTCTACTCTTTTTAATACATCTTTAATTGAGTTTTCTTCGTTATTCCAAAAACTGTTTGTTGCAACCGATGGTTCAAATAAAGAGTAATATGGAGTGAAAACCCAATCTTCGATTTTATTAACTTCACGCAATAATAAAAAACTCAAGCCATCAAAATTGGGTTGGTATTCATAAACTTTTTTGATGTATTCTAACGATTTATCATGTTTTTTGATAGCTGCTAAAAGATATACATTGGCTTTTTCTTTGTTTGTTTTAGCATATTTCAAAACATCTTCAATTGCGACTTCGCTATTAAACTGTTGGGATACCATAAATCGTTTATCGGCTGCATTTACAAATACTTGGGCTGCATAAAAATTTGCTAATGCTTTATCTTGCTCGGCCAAAGTTCTAAAATACAAACTCCAATAAAACAATATATCTTTGTCTGATTTTGTTTGATAAACTCTATCAAAAAGCATTTTTATTTTTTCTAAATCACGATTGTAGAATGCCATTCGTATGGCTAAAAAAGTATATCTAAATTGTAATGCTTTGTTAGTAGTTGATTGAGATAATTTTATAGCTTGGTTCAATAATTTTGTTCTTTGAGGTAAAACCATGGCATCATTTCTTTCCCATGGATCGTCAACCCACGAATTGAAAAATTCACAATTTTTGGCAAACTTCAAATAATTGATGGCTTCATAATCTTTAATTTTATATAGATATCGAAGCATTTCATTATTGGTTTGTTGATTGATATCACCTAGACTGTAACTTTGCAAAACTTCTTCAACGGATTTATAGGAAACCTTGTTTTTACAATAACTTACCCATAAAACTTCGTTGGGCATTTTATCAAATTCATCATAGATTTCTTTAGGTTCAAATGTATTAGCAGAATAATAAAATGTTGAATAAGACTTATAACCTGTAATTTCAGGGAAAAAGAATGAGAAGCGAAGTTCTTCACCATAAGGATAAAAACCGCAAGCAAAAAGTGATTTACTTACTAAAATCAGAATAAAAACTAGAAAGTTCTTCATGGCTATAATTGCTTAATTGTTGCTCGTCTAAATGATATAGTGAAATGGTAGTTTTTTTATCTAATTTCACATACTTCCTCAAAAGCTGAATAGTTTGTTTGATTTTATTTGCGTCCGTTTCTTCAAACTTTACTTTATCTCCTATTCGCAAATAGGTTTCATTAACCACAGTATCTTTAATTACTGAATACCAAAACGGTTTTACTTCTTTTAAAATAGCTTTTACCTTTTTATTATCTGTATAAATCACATTAGAAAACTGTTCATTTTGATATACTTGCATCCAAGAATAAATGGGCAATGCAATATCAATATGCTTTGGATAATTATTTTCAACATCCAAATAACTTTCTAGTTCTTCTAAATCTAAAATGGAGTTTTTGGAATGGTTTTGTAATGGATTCAGCAAATTATAACACATTAAGGTTACTTTATCAACTGGTGGAATTCCCATTTTATCAGGATATTTGTAAGGATACAATCGAAGTGTGCAACTAATTTCTTTTTTAGAAACTTCTTTTAATTTCTTTAGAAAATAGAAATAATTATCTTTAGATTTCATTGTCCAATCACAATCCATTTGATATTCACTTGGAGCTAAATGATTTCTAAATTTTTCTTTAGCATATTTTTCAATTAAGAAATTTACATTGTCTGCCAATGTGTCTAAACTTCCTTTCGTTGATTTTAGAAAAACCGAATTTTTAAGATAAACCGTTGGTACAATATTTAAACTATCTTGGCGATAGGAATATAATTGTGTTTTTGAAATGGGAAAATTTCCCATAGCATCACTATGGTCAACTTCAAAAAACTTTATGTACAACTTTTTAATTCCAAGATTTGTTACAATTGAATCTTCAGCTTGACTAATATTCCAATTATTACTTTTCCAATAATAAAAAGCACGTTCAACCTTTTCAACTTTATTGTCATTTTTACAAGAAAAAAGAAAAGCTGAAAACAAAACCAAGATTAGAATTTTCTTCATGGAAATTGAGATTTTTGATATAACGTAAAACTGTATTAAATATATATATTTCCAACCAATTATTTATAAAAAACCTCGCTTATTTCTAAACGAGGTTAAACTGCAAACTGTGACTGAACACTGTTTACTATTTTAAAGGAATATTCGCTAAAATTTCTAAGAAAAACTTCCAGAATTTTTGAGAAGACGAAATACTGGCTCTTTCATCTGGAGAATGCGCACCGTGAATTGTTGGTCCGAAAGAAATCATGTCCATTCCTGGATAATTGGTTCCTAAAATTCCACATTCTAATCCTGCGTGGCATGCAACAACTTTTGGTTTATCGCCGTTTTGTTTTTCATAAATTGAAGTTAGAACATCTAATATTTCCGATTTCGGATTTGGTGTCCAACCTGGATAGCTTCCGCCAAATTCTACTTCGCAACCAAACAATTCGTAGGCAGAACGCAAGGCATTTGCTAAATCAAATTTAGAACTTTCAACAGACGAACGTGTTAAATTTTGAATCGAAATTTCGCCATCTTTTACAATAACTCTTGCAATATTATTAGAAGTTTCTACCAAATCTTCCATATCAGCACTCATGCGGTAAACACCATTATGAGCTGCATAAATCGAACGAAGTAAACCTTCTTGAACTCCTAAATCCATCACTTTTGAAGGTAAATCTGACTTTACAATTTCGATAGTCAAATTAGGTTCCATTGTTTTGAATTCGGCTTTAATATCACCAATAACTTCCTGCATATCAAACACAAAAGCTTCGTCATACATAGCCGCTACTATCACTTTAGCAACACTTTCTCTAGGAATAGCATTACGCAAACTACCTCCAGAAATTTCAGCAATTTGAAGTCCGAAATTCTCAAAACCATCAAATAATAGACGGTTCATGATTTTGTTAGCATTCCCTAAACCTTTGTGAATGTCCATTCCTGAATGTCCGCCATTCAACCCTTTTACAGTTATTGTATAACCTACAGAACCTTCTGGTGTTTCTTCTTCATTATAACTTCTTGTAGCCGTAACATCAACGCCACCTGCGCAACCAATGTCAATTTCGTCGTCTTCTTCTGTATCAAGATTTAAAAGAATTTCTCCTTTTAAAATACCGCCTTTTAGGTTTAAAGCACCGGTCATTCCTGTTTCTTCATCAATGGTAAAAAGTGCGTCAATAGCAGGATGCGGAATGTCTTTACTTTCTAAAACTGCCATAATTGCGGCAACTCCAAGTCCGTTATCGGCACCAAGTGTTGTTCCTTTTGCTTTCACCCAATCACCATCAACGAACATATCAATTCCTTGCGTTAAGAAATCGAAATTAGTGTCGTTATTTTTTTGGTGTACCATATCCAAATGTCCTTGTAGAACAATGGTTTTGCGGTTTTCCATTCCTGGAGTCGCTGGTTTACGGATGATTACATTACGGATTTCATCTTCAAAAGTTTCTAATCCTAAACTGGTTCCGAAGTTTTTCATAAACTCAATAACACGCTCTTCTTTTTTTGACGGACGTGGTACTGCGTTTAAATCGGCAAACTTGTTCCAAAGTGCTTTTGGTTCAAGGTTTCTAATTTCTTGGCTCATTTTTATGTTTGTTTTGACACGAATTTCACGAATTTTCACGAATTAATTTAATGCGGAAATTTCACGAAATTACAGATTGCATTATTTAATATTAAAACACAAAGTTACAAAGTTTAATTTCTTTGCGAATTGATTTGTGATTATATTTACAATTCAAAATTTATAAGTGAAACGCAAATACCTTCTTCCGATATTTTTACTATTTCAGATACTATTTCTGAAAGTGATTGCTTTTTTTCCTGAAACGGTTGAACGTATTTATAGCAATGGTTTGTACGTTTACATTTCTAGAATTTCAAGAACATTTTTGGGCAAAATTCCTTTTTCTGTTGGAGATGTAATTTATGGACTATTGATTATTTATTTACTGATTCAACTTTGGAAAACGAGAAAATCGTGGCGATTGCAATGGAAAAATAATTTTTTAAAAATTATTAATGTTTTATCGGTTGTTTATTTCTTGTTTCATTTTTTATGGGCTTTTAATTATTACCGAGTTCCGTTATTTGAAAAAATGAGTATTCAACGCGAATATTCTGATGAAGATTTGTTTCGTTTTACTGAGAAATTAATTGCTAAAACCAATGAAATTCATTTTAAAATTACGAATAATAAAAACCTGAAAGTAAGTGTTCCCTATTCGCAAGATTCTATTTTTAAGATGACTCAAAATGGATACGATAATTTGGGAAATCAATATACTTTTTTCAAATATGAAATATCTAGTAGGAAGAAATCGTTGTTTAGTTTGCCGTTGACCTATATGGGTTTTGGTGGTTATTTGAATCCGTTTACGAATGAAGCACAAGTCAATGATAAAATTCCGATGGTTGGTTTTCCGATGACAATTAATCATGAAATGGCACATCAAATGGGTTTTGCGAGTGAAAGTGAATGTAATTTTATAGGATTTTTAGCAAGTGTAAAAAACGACGATTTGTATTTTCAATATTCAGCTTATCAATATGCTTTGCGTTATTGTTTGAATAACATTGGAATGAAAAGTGAATCAAAATTTGAACATTATAAAAATAAAATCAATCCTGGAATTATAGAAAACTACAAAGAAAGTGAAGCGTTTTGGAAAAGTTATGACACGATAATCGACAAAGGTTTTCACGCTTTTTACGATCAATTTTTAAAAATGAATCAGCAAAAAGATGGTTTAGAGAGTTATAGTAAATATGTGGACTTGTTGATTAATTATTATAAAAGTTGCGAGTTGTAAAGTTGCGAGTTTCGAGTTAAACTTAAAATAAGATAATTTATTAAGAGAAAAACTATATTTTGACAATAGAAACTTTAATTAAAAACTACCTTAATTTATATTTTTCAAATTAAAAATTTCAGGAAAAATTATCATCAAAAAGACAATTGATAAAGTTAAAACACAACTAATAATAAAATAATTACTTCCTAAATTTATTTGGTTTTTATTCCCATATTTATTTATCAGAAATTCATGTTTTTTATTATAAACTAATAAAAAATAATTAGTCATTAAAAAAACATAAAAATACTTAAAGTTCTGAGGTTTTTATTTAATGGTAAAACACTAAAAAAATTACTATTGATATCAAAAAGAATAATCAAAAGAATACAAATTAAAAAAACATTTAAAAAGTTTGATACGACTAAAACAATAAGAGAAAGAAATAATGAAACTTTTGAATTTCCATTTTGGGAATGCAAAATTTTAAGAAATAAACTGACCCAAATTCTATAATAAATTTTTAACATAATTATTTATATATCAATTTAGTAGGTTCTGTATTAGAATTTGATTTTTTTCTTTTTCAAAAATATTTCCGAAACTTGAACCCGTAACCCGAAACCCGTAACCTTTAAACCTCGTCAGAAGTAAAAGTCACAAAACTTCTCTTTTTAAAAGGTCTTACAATTAATCTTCCTTCTCTATCAAAACGAACGTAGTTGTATACCCAATTTAGGAAAACAACAGCTTTATTTTTGAATCCGATTAGTGAAAATAAGTGCACAAACATCCACACAAACCAAGCGAAAAGTCCGTTGAAATGGTATTTTGGTAAATCTACAACGGCAAGATTTCTACCTATTGTTGCCATGGAACCTTTATCGTTGTATTCGAAAGGTTTCATTGGTTTATTAGCTAATAATTTCACTAAATTCTCTCCTAATAAAGCACCTTGTTGTAAAGCTGGTTGCGCCATCATTGGATGACCTTGCGGATATTTTTCGCTTTCCATTGAGGCAATATCACCAATGGCAAAAATATTATTGTAACCTACTACTTGATTGAATTGGTTTACTCGAATGCGTTCCACACGTTCTACAAGAGATTTTGAATCCAATCCGTGAATGGCAGCACCTTGAACACCTGCGGTCCAAATTACAGTTGCGGTTTCAAAAGTTAAATCGGAGTTGGTTGTGATGGTTCTTCCGTCGTAATTGGTTACACGAACATTTTTATGAACAATTACTCCTAAATCAACCAAGAACTTCTCGGCTGCTGCAGAAGATTTTTCAGACATTGTGTTTAAAACTCTGTCACCACTTTGAATCAGGTTGATTTCCATTTTAGAGATATCTAAATCTGGATAATCTTTTTGTAGAATAGCTCTTTTCATTTCGGCAAGTGCGCCTGCAAGCTCTACGCCTGTTGGTCCTGCACCTACTAAAACAAAATTTATTAGTGCATTTTTATCTGCTTCGTTTGTTGTTAAAACGGCTTGTTCAAAATTTTCAAGAATCAAACTACGAATATTCAACGATTGCGGAATGGTCTTCATTGACATCGAATTGCGTTCGATTTCCTTGTTCCCAAAATAGTTGGTTTTTGAACCGGTTGCAATTACTAAATAATCGTAATTTAAATCACCAATTTCTGAAATTACTTTTTGATTTTGAGTATCGATTTCTTTTACAGAAGTTAATCTAAAATAGAAATCCTTGTATTCTTGGATTACTTTTCGAATTGGATAAGCGATAGAACCTGCTTCTAATCCGCCAGTTGCTACTTGATATAGAAGTGGTTGAAACGTATGGTAATTATGTTTGTCGAGTAAAACAACTTGTAGGTTTTTGTTTCTTAGTTTTTTAGCTATTGATAAACCTGCAAATCCACCACCGATGATGACTACTCGCTTTTTATCTGAATGTGGAATGTTCATTGTAAAATGCAATTTTTCTTGAATACAAAGTTAGTTGTTTTTTGATTGTAAAAGTTGCTTAAATGTTTACAAGTTTTAGTGGTTTTGAAAATCTGATTTCATATATGACGATTACTCATTAGCCCTGATTGCAATGGAAAGCTTTTTCTTTTGTTGCCTGAAGTTTCACATTGAGCCTGTCGAAATGCACTCGAAGGCAACAAAAGAAAAACTTGGAATGGAAAGCAGGAAAAAGGTTTGTAGAAATACTCAAGCGATTCGCTCCTTCAAAAATCAATTGGCATTGAAATGTGACTTTTGAAATTGAAATTGATTTACGTATCTTGTAACAAAATCTAATAAAGGTTTACTAACGTATATATGAGCGAGAATTTGGAACAGACATTTGTGCAGCAATTGCGTGAAAATCAGAATATAATCCACAAGATTTGTAGGTTGTATACGTCTGATGGTGATGCGCATAAGGATTTGTTTCAGGAGATTACGATACAATTATGGAAAGCTTTTCCGAAGTTTCGTGGTGATGCCAAATTTTCGACTTGGGCCTATCGAGTCGCTCTAAATACTGCCATTACTTTGTATCGAAAGAGTACGCGAAGTGTTTCTACAGTGGAGTATGAAAAGCATAGTTTTTTTATTAGTCAAGACGAATATAATAGCGAAGAAGAAGAGCAGATAAAATTGATGTATCAAGCGGTGCATCAGTTAAATGATATTGAAAAGGCATTGGTTTTTATGTATTTGGAAGATAAAGATTATACAGAAATTGCCGAAACATTAGGTATTAGTGAAGTTAATGCAAGAGTTAAAATGAATAGAATTAAAGGGAAATTAAAAAAAATATTAAATCCGTAAGGTTATGATGGAAGAGTTGGATTTATTAAAAAAAGACTGGAAAAAGAACGAAAATTCTTTTGAACAGGTATCGGAAGTGGATATTTATAAAATGTTGCATAAGAAGTCGTCTTCAATTGTGAAGTGGATTTTTTATATTAGTTTGATTGAGTTATTACTTGGAATTGTAATAAATATAGTTTTATCGTTTACTAAATATGATACTCAGAGTATTGATTTGTATAAAAAATGGGGTGTTTATGAATTTTATATTGTAATCACTGTGTTCTTGTATGCTGTGGTTTTATATTTTATTTATAAGTTTTATCTAAATTATAAAAAAATATGTGTGATTGATAACACCAAACACTTATTGACAACGATATTGAATACAAGAAAAGTTGTAAAACATTATGTGATTTTTAATTTAACTTCATTTGCCGTAATTTTTGTAACCATTTTTAGCGTAGGATTTTATCATATTTACATTGATACTATGCTGAAAAAAGGCATAGAACATCCTGAAATTTCGTTTAAAGTAATTGCAATAAGTTTATTGATCATCATTATAATCACTTCTGTATTTACATTCCTATTCTGGTTATTTTACAAAGTATTGTATGGAATATTATTAAAACGATTATATAGAAATTATAATGAATTAAAGAAAATTGATTTATAAAAGAAAAGTCTCGTTAATAGCGAGACTTTTTTATTAATAATCCCACTGACGTAGGCGATTTAGTTTTTCTTGTTCTTCAATTTCTTCTACTGGAATTACTTTAAGAAAAGATGCATGTTGCTCAATAGCATATTCTACTTTTTCAACAATTTGCTCGATGGTTTCATTTTCGTAGTCAATTTCGAGTGGCTCTTTTATTGTAAATGATTGAAGGATATTTTTCTTTTTAAGGCGCAATCCTTTTTTATCAAAAGAACGTCTAAAACCGTCTATAACTATTGGAACAACAATTGGTTTGTGTTGCTTGATGATGTGAGCGGTTCCTTTTCTTACGGGTTTAAAAGACTTTGTAGTTCCTTGCGGAAAGGTAATCACCCAACCATCGGCAAGAGCAATTTTGATATTTTCTGTATCGTTTGGATTAACTTCACGTTTTTCAGTAACATCTTTTCCTCCAGCTCTCCAAGTTCTTTCAACAGTAATTGCTCCTACGTAAGCCATAATTCTAGGAAGTAATCCTGCTCTCATAGTTTCACTTGCTGCAACGTAATAAACATTCATTTTTGGTTGCCACAAATATCCCACATTTTTGATTGAATCTTCTCTACCCGAGAGGCTCGCATTAAAAACATGAAACATGGCTACAACATCAGCGAAATAAGTCTGATGATTGGATATAAAAAGCACATTTTTATCAGGTAAACTTCTAATAATTTCAGAACCTTCTATTTGTAATTCATTAAATCCACGATAACGTCTATGAGTTATCACGCCAAAAATTCGGATAAGCCATTTCTTAATAAAAAGTATATGTCCAAAAGGATTTCGTTTAAATAATCCCATAATAATTTGTAGAAAATTGAAAGACAAACATACAAAAATTAAAATTTATAGAACCATTTTCAATACATCTTTTAACTCACTCAACATCATTGCAGTTGCACCCCAAACGGTATGCTCCTCAATTTGAAATACTGGCACTTCAATCAATTTAGAATAGGAAGTTTCTAAATTCTTAATACTCATAATGGTATCATCTAAAAGTGCAGATAAAGGTAATTCGATAATTCCTGCAACTTCCTCTTCTTGAAGAGTAAAGGTTAATTCAACTTGAGATATTCCTAAAAAAGGATACACCAAAAAATTACTTGGTGGAATGTATATAGAAGAAAAATCTCTAATAACATGAATATCATTTGGATGAATACCTATTTCCTCATGAGTTTCTCGTAAAGCAGTTTGCTTTAAGTCAAAATCAATTTCTTCAACTTTACCTCCAGGAAATGCAATTTGGGATGAATGAACACCTGGATAAGAATTTCTTACAATTAATACTAAATGTGTAACTTCATTTTTAGGATAAAACAACATCATTACAGCAGCTTTTCTTACCGAGCTAAGATCATAACTATTTTCCTCCATCATTTTAACTCTTTCCAACGGCGCCATTTTAACATGTGAAGAAATAGAAGGTAATTCTACTTTCAAAACATTCGTGATAGCATTAAAAAACAAGTTGAAATTCATAGTTATTAGTTCTAATTATTTATAAATTTACCAAAAAAACACAACAAACCCAAAAATAAAATTCTAGATGTATAGTAAAGAAGAAAGTTTAAAAATTAAAAAAGAATTTTGGGTACAATTTGCAGAAACATATCCCAGAAAATGGCTTTTATACGATACAAAGATAAAAGATGTAACTTTCAAATTCTATGTTGATAATAAAAAAGCACAAGTTTTATTAGATATCGAGCCAAAAGAAGAAGAAAAAAGAAAAATATATTTTGAAAAAATTGAATCTCTCAAAACTATTTTACTAGAAGAATATTTACCAGATGCAATTCTTGAACGAAACCATTATTTAGAAAATGGCAAGATTATAAGTAGAATATGGATTGAAAAACTAAACGTAAGTCTAAATAACAAGAACACTTGGAACGAAATATTCGATTTTTTTAGTGAAACTATGACCCAATTTGAAACCTTCTTTTTCGAATACGAAGAATACATTAAAGATCTAGAAACCAATACTTAGTATAATTTTTATGGCGTGCCCCAAGGGTCGTGCTATCCGCTGTATCTTTTCTTTTTTAAGAAAAAAAGAAAAGGATGCCGCTACTATCACTCACGCAACCCACTAAAAAAAACAC
>NZ_BAABCT010000015.1:0-25064 GCF_039539185.1 Flavobacterium cheonanense
CAATTCAATATGTCTATGAACGTGTCATTCTTTTTTGTGCCGCCATTCTCTCGTTTAGCGGGTGCAAAAGTACATCTTTTTTCTTAACTCGCAAGTAAATCGAAAAAAAATATTTTTTTCTTTTTTCCCTTGCTCATTCTTTTAAAAAACTTCATCGTTTTGCGGAGGGCAAAGGTAAAACCTTTATCTATTCCGTGCAAATCTTTTTTAAAGTTTTTTTCAGTATTTATTAAAGAACGTCTGCCGTATTGCGGGTGCAAAAGTACTCATCTTTTTGAATCTCGCAAACTTATTTACACCCTTTTTTGAAAGTATTTTTTAATTCGCTCATTTTGTGATTGTTGTTAAACAAAGTTTTTTTAATCTCTAAAGAAAATAGCTGAGTTACATAAAAACATCTTTTGAAATACTACATCTAATCAATACAAAAACAACCTAGCCCTGATTGTAGCTGTTACCTTGTAACGCAGAAAGCAGGAATATCGACCGCAAGAAAGCGCTGATGGTTCGCTGCTAAAAATATTAAGCTTTCTTTTTATTTAAATCTTTAGCTAAGTTTCGCCAATAATCATTCAATTCATCAATATCTACTGGATTAGCGGATTTTTGTTCGATGAGTCTACCATTAATAAAAGCTCTATAAAGTATAGTTTCTATTAAGTAATCTTCATTACTTTTGAATGGCTGGTAGGTTTGCTTTAAATTTATATTAAATAGTTTGGCAGTATTATTAGACCAAAAAGCTTTCCATCCGCTTTTATAATCCTTAATAAGGTCAAAAGTTGATATACCTGTTTGACGATGTATTAGCTTTATTAAAATTTGACCTTGTTTTGTAGATAATTTTTTAAGCTTTTCTTTGAATTCATTATCTAAATAATCTTCAACTATTTTAAAATACTTCTTTTTTTCCTTTTTTGACTTTAGCTTATCCATAGTTTTATTCATCTGAGTAAGCCTTTCAGAAGCCATTTTGGCATATGGATATACTTTGTATACCCTGTTTTGAAGTAATAAAAATTGTTTTTGAGCTTCTGGATCTAACTTATCTTTTGAAAGAATGACTTCATCTAATAATATTGTATCTATAATAGATGTATCAATTTCTTTAATGTTAATGTCTTTTTCTAGTATCTCAGGATCTTTTTCAACTTGAGCATAAGAAATATAGGTAGCAAAAAAAATAATTATTAATAATCGGTACTTAAACATGGCTGTTAATTTTAATGTAAAAATATAGAATATCCTTAACAAGTGTAGTGCCAAATTTATATTTTAGCAAAAAAATATTTTATGGCAACAAAATCGATACTTACAAAATCATCCATTTCCTTTTTGGAGAAATATTTGAATAATGCATCACCAACAGGTTATGAATCTGAAGGACAGAAAATTTGGATGGATTATTTAAAACCCTATGTTGATACATTTATAACTGACACTTATGGAAGTGCCGTTGGTGTTATAAACCCAGAAGCTAAATTTAGAGTAGTAATTGAAGGACATTCTGACGAGATTTCTTGGTATGTAAACTACATTACTGATAATGGTTTAATATATGTAATTAGAAATGGTGGTTCAGACCATCAAATTGCTCCATCAAAACGTGTAAACATTCATACAAAAAAAGGAATTGTAAAAGGTGTTTTCGGTTGGCCTGCGATTCATACTAGAAATCGTGGTAAAGAAGAAGCGGCAACTTTACACAATATTTTTATTGATTGTGGATGTGCAACCAAAGAAGAAGTTGAAAATTTGGGCGTTCACGTTGGATGTGTAATTACCTATCCTGATGAGTTTATGATTTTAAACGAGAATAAATTTGTTTGTAGAGCTATTGACAATAGAATGGGTGGTTTTATGATTGCAGAAGTTGCAAGATTATTAAAAGAAAACAAAAAGAAACTTCCATTTGGTTTATATATTGTAAACGCAGTTCAAGAGGAAATTGGGCTTCGTGGCGCTGAAATGATAACCCAAACTATCAAACCGAATGTAGCTATTGTAACTGATGTTTGTCATGACACTACTACTCCCATGATTGATAAGAAAATTGAAGGCGATTTACAAATGGGTAAAGGTCCTGTTATCGCTTATGCGCCAGCTACACAAAATATTCTTCGTGAATTGATTGTTACTACTGCTGAAGAGAAGAAAATTCCGTTTCAAAGACATGCTACTTCTCGCGTTACAGGAACGGACACTGATGCTTTTGCATATAGTAATGGTGGTGTTGCTTCTGCTTTAATTTCGCTTTCTTTGCGTTACATGCATACCACTGTGGAAATGGTTCATCGTGAAGATGTAGAAAATGTAATTAAATTGATCTATGAAAGTCTTCTAAAAATTGAAGACAATCACAACTTCTCTTATTTTAAATAATACTCTTTATATATATGTATAGAAAATCCGAATTAATCATTCGGATTTTTTATTTTTATAAAAATTTATTTTAAAACTGTAACAATCCAAAAATCGATTTGTCTTTAGTATAGATTAACCACTCGACCAATTTGAAAAACCAAAATCTAGATATTGCTATTCTCCTAGAACGTTGCAAAGAGAATAATGAAAAAGCACAACTGACACTTTATAATCAATATTATAGAGCCATGTTTAATGTGTCGTATCGCATTGTTGGTGATTCTTATCTTGCTGAAGACGTTATGCAAGAAAGTTTTTTGAAAGCATTTACAAAATTAGATTCTTTTAGTGGAAATGTAACATTTGGTTCTTGGTTAAAGAAAATTGTTGTCAATACTAGTATAAACGAGTTAAAAAAATCGAACAAATACCAATTTGAGAGTTTGGATGAAAACATAGAAGTAGCTGATTTTAGAGAAGAATCTGAAAATTATTCTGAATTAAAAGCCGAAAGTATTTTAAAAACCATTCAAAGTTTGAAATCAAATTACAAAATCATTCTAACCTTATTTTTTATTGAAGGGTATGATTTGGAAGAAATTACAAGCATTTTAAATATTAGCAATGAAAACTGTAGAACGATGATGAGCCGAGCAAAAGAAAGTTTAAGAAAAAAATTAAATGAATTATGAGTACCAATAATCTAAATCAACTTTTTGAAAACCAAACCAATTGGGATTTTGAAGAACCAAATCTTGGGCACGAAAAGCGATTTCTTGATAAATTAAAGAAACAACAACCAAAAAAGAAGAAATTCAATTGGTTATCAATGTCTATTGCGGCTTCACTCCTATTAGGTTTTGGAATTTTAATTTTTAATTATAACAATAATCAAACTGAAGAAGTTGCCTTTTCACCTCAAGTGCAAGAAACCCATGATTATTTTTCTTCTGTTATTAATAATGAGTTGGCAACTTTAAAAAAGCAAGAAACTCCGCAAAGTAAAGCATTGATTAATGATGCAATGAATGAAATGGAATCGCTTGAGAAAGATTATCAAAATCTAAAAGAAGAAATTGCTAAAAATGGTGAAAACAAACAAATTGTCTTTGCTATGATAACCAATATGCAAACTCGAATTTCCTTTATAAAATCAGTTTTAGAACAGGTTGAAGATATTAACAAAATAAATAATATTGAAGATGAAAAACATATATAACTTACTATTTTTCGTTGCATTACTTCCGATTTTTGGATATGCGTCAGAAGAAAAGCACGCCTACAATAAAGAAAAAAACATCTCAAAAACCTATTCGGTTAACGATGATGCACAAGTAAATATTACCAATTCCTATGGAAATATTAACGTGTATTTATGGGATGAAAATAAAATATCCATTCAAGTTAACATTAAAGTTTCTGGAAATAACGAAAAGAAAATTAACGAACGAATCAATACAATTGATGTTGATTTTGCTGCAAAAATGAGCAAAGTTACAGCCGAAACCATTTTTACAACAAAAGAATGGAAAGGCAATAATATCAGTTATGAAATAAATTATGTGGTAAAAATTCCACGAAATGGAAGTATTGATTTGGACAATAAATATGGTAACATTTCTGTAGATAAACTTAATGGAAGTTCGGCAATCGAATGTAAGTATGGAAGCATTATTTTAGGACAATTTAATAATAAAACTAACAATATAAATATTGCCTATGCACCAAATTCAAGCATAAATTCTATTGATAAAATTAATTTACAAAGTCAGTATTCAGAAGTTGATTTCCAGAAAGTAAATCAAATTAACATTGATGGAAATTATAATACATTTAATTTTCAAAACGTTGGAATTCTAAATCTATCTTCAAATTATACCAAAATCAATTCAAAATCAGTTCATAAAATTGCCATTGATGGAAATTATCTTACGCTGAAATTAGGTGAAATTGGAAATTCCTTAATTGCAAATTCAAATTATAGTGATATTCAATTTTCTGCATCAAATAAAACCGATGCCATTACAATCAATGGAAATTATTCCAATTCTAAAATAACTTGTACATCAGACTATGCATTTGACATCAATGTAAGCCTAAAATATGGTTCGTTTGTTGATAATGTAGGACTAAAATATAGCCTAAAATCAGAAAAAAACACATCAAAATCTTACACAGCATATCATATTAGTCAAGGAAAATCAAAAATAAGTATCACTACAAATTACGGAAGCGTTCAACTTTTAACAAAATAACAATGAGAAAACTAACAGTATTACTAGCATTAATTAGCATTTCAATTGCAAATGCTCAAAATTGGGATAAAGAAAAAGTAAAAGGAAATGGAGTTCAAACCACAATCACTAGAACTACCGAATCCTATGATAAAATTTCAACAGGAGGTTCATTCAATGTAGAATTAGTTTTAGGAAAAGAAGGAACAATAACTATAAAAGGCGATGAAAATATTATAAGTCACATTGTTACTGAAGTAATTGGAAACGAATTAAAAGTGTATTTTGAAAAAAACAGAAGCTATAACTACAAACAAGACATCACTATTACAATTCCATTTGAAGAAATTAGCGAAATATCGTTTGCAGGTTCGGGAAATATGATTACAAAAAATGCTATTAACGCAACAGATTTTGAGGCAAAAATGGCTGGTTCTGGAGATTGTACTCTTGAAATTAATGCAAAAAACATTGTAGCAAAAATGGCAGGTTCTGGAAACTTAAAACTTTCAGGAATAGTAGAAAATTTAGAAGCTAAAACTGCAGGTTCAGGTTATTTGAATTGTAATAAATTAGTTTCCCAAAATGCAAATGTAACTGTTGCTGGTTCTGGAAGTCTTGAAGTGAATTGCACCAATAATCTAATTGCTAAAGTAGCTGGAAGCGGAAATATTCAATACAAAGGAAATCCTAAAATTATCGATTCAAACGTTGCAGGTTCTGGTGATATTTCAGGAAATTAGAGGTTAGTTATAAATGAAAAAAGTCCCAAAACTTAATTGTTTTGGGACTTTTTTCTATTCAAGTTCTTTATGATTTCAAGGCATCTTTACTTCTAAATTCATAAGTATTTATAGCTTGTTTACTATTGATTACTTCAAAATCTAAAGGATAAACTTCATTTGAAATTGTACTTTCAATTATTTGATTATCCAAATTGATTATTTCCTCAATTGATAAACCTAAATTTAATGGCAAATATTCTTCTTCTGGACTTTCTGTTATTTTTTTGTTTTCTTCAATTACTTCTTCTATTGATTTTACATAATTTGAAGAAATTACAGCAATTGATTCTTTGATTTTAGATTCCGATTCAAATTTAATTTCAGGTTTTTCAATTTTTGAATTTGAAATTAAATTAAAATTTGATTTTGATTCCGTTCTTACAATATCATTTTCGATATTTTGTTGGTCTAAAATAATTTCGTTTGCCGACATAGTGTTTAATAAAACTGTCGATAAAATTCCTAAATAAATGATTGATTTTTTCATGGTGATTTGTTTTTTTATTTTTTTGATGATTGATGATGATTATGTAATTTCTTAAAGATAATACCTTGTATTACATAGTAGATGATTCTGATTTTAATTAATTTTATACTTTCATGAATTCTAGTTATTTACGATTTATAACAATAAGACGATAGTTTTCCATTTTTGTTACACAAAGGTACAAAAAATAAAAAAGCCATGTCAAAAACACGGCTTAAATTCTATCTAAGAAGATGATTATTTTAGAAATTCCAAAACATTTTTTTCTATTCTTTCATTAATGTCAGAAATATCAGCTTTGACAAATTTTTCACCTAAAATATTTTCATATAATTCAATGTAACGTTCAGAAACCGATTCGATATATTCATCAGTCATGTTAGGAATTTGTTGTCCTTCTTTTCCTTGAAAACCATTTTCGATTAACCAACGACGCACAAACTCTTTAGATAATTGCTTTTGTTCCTCTCCTCTATCTTGACGCTCTTGATAACCTTCAGCATAAAAATATCGTGAGGAATCTGGCGTATGAATTTCGTCAATCAAAACGATTTTTCCTTCTTTAGTTTTACCAAACTCATATTTAGTATCTACTAAAATCAATCCACGGCTGGCTGCAATTTCAGTTCCTCTTTGATATAATGCACGCGTATATTTTTCTAAAACTAGATAATCTTCTTCAGTAACAATTCCGTTGGATAAAATGGCTTCATGAGAAATATCTTCATCGTGTGAACCATTATCAGCTTTGGTTGTTGGTGTAATTATTGGAGTTCCGAATTTATCATTCTCTTTCAAACCTTCTTCCATTGTTACTCCACAAATAGTGCGTTTTCCAATCGCATATTCACGAGCAGCATGACCAGAAAGATAACCACGAATTACCATTTCAACTTTAAATGGTTCGCATAAATGTCCGACTGCTACATTTGGATCTGGTGTTGCAATTAACCAATTTGGAACAATATCTGAAGTTAGCTCCATGAATTTTGTTGCAATTTGATTTAAAATCTGACCTTTATACGGAATTCCTTTTGGCAAAACCACATCAAAAGCAGAAAGTCTATCGGTTGCCACCATAACTAAAAGTTCGTCATTGATGTTGTAAACTTCTCTTACTTTACCGCGATAAACTGATTTTTGATTTGGAAAATTGAAATTAGTTGTAGTTATTGTATTCATTATAATTGTGTGTTGTTTAATCTGAACTTGATTCAGATTCTATTCTCATCAAGTTCTAAATGTGTTGTTTGGCAAAAATAGTTTCTTTTCAACACAAATACAATTATTTATTTGCTTAAAACATATCGCCTTATCAATCTATCAAATAATCGATATCCAAGAAATTTGCGCAAATATTTCATCAAATTAGCATCAAAACCAATAGAATATTTTTTGAATCTTCGAGAAGGATTTTCAGCGATTTTATACAACTTATCTAGAATAGCTTCAGACAAATCATTATTATCAGATGTTTTTCTGTTCATGATTCCGTCAATACTTTGCATCATTTTTGCATAAGATTGTATTGTTGATTGCTCACATTTAGCAACATTATTCTGAAAATTGGATGGCGTATTTCCAAACTGAACGGTTGAAACGCTAATATTAAAATCCAAAAGTTCATAAGCCATACATTCTGAAAAACTTTCAACAGCTTTTTTTGTGGGATGATAGAAACTTCCTAGAGGCAAATTCACCAATCCAGCGATAGAAGTGATATTGATAAAATGACCTTTCATTTGTTCGCGAAAATGCGGAATAAAAGCACGACAAACTTTAACAACTCCAAGCCAATTGACATTTACAATAGCGTCAATTTTATCATCTTCAGATAATTCTACAAAACTTCTGTAACCAATTCCTGCATTATTGATGATAACATCTATAGATTTATAATCATTTAGAATTTCATTTTTAGCTTTTTCAATACTTTCTGAAGAGATTACATTAAGTTCGTAACATTTAATATTTGGAATACCTTCAAAAACATTACATTCAGATATACATATCATTGTAGCAATAACGTTCCAATTTTTTTTCGAAAAATGAATTGCAATTTCTTTGCCCAATCCTCCAGAAGCACCAGTAATAAGTATTGTTTTGATAAAGCTGCGTATAAATGATTTTTTGAAAAATATAATTTTAACAAATATATCATTTTGAATCAAATAACCAAATGATAAATGTTTTTGTCGAAATTTAATTGATTTTTAGTTGTCGACTAAACTCTTCTAAAATAGCTAAACCTTTCGTATCTACTTTAAAAATTGCCTCAAAATCATCAATATTATTAGCGTTTCTGAATAAAATTTTCACTTTATCATTAGAAACATCGAAAGAAATAATTTTGGAAATAGGAATTTTGTAGCACTTTCCTGTTTCACGAATTAAATGAAGATAAGCTCCAAAACATGAACCCGAAAATGCAAAAGGAATAAAAACATTATCCAATTTTGAATACATTAACAATCCAATACAAACTATTATAAAATGTAAGTTATAAATCTTCAAAGATTTTAAATCATTTTTTCTAATTGACTTTGGTGATTTCTCCAACAAATCATGAGTTTCCGACCAATTTCCTGAATTGGTTAGAAACAAATTTTCATCGTTAATATTGACATATCCGTTAGCGTATTTGAAGTATTCTTTCATTTTACTTTTCTAAAACTCCATATTTTAATCCATTTGTTTTCATAAACTCTTTAATTAAATCAATCATTTTAAAAGATTCTTCTAGCATCGAAAATAAATTAAAATTTATTATTGTTTCTTTTGGCATTTGAATAAACCGATGACATTCAAAACATATTTCTATGTAGGATAAAATTTTGTCATTAGCATCCAAAAATAAAATTGCATTTCTAGGAGTATAACATCCACTAGCAAAAATTGAATGCTCTTTGAATTTATCTTTCTTTAGTTTATAATTTATTAGGATGTTACTCAAACTATCAATTTGATTTTGATTTAATTGTACTATTTCAGTTGCATAGTATTTGTTTTTCCTTTCCGGTAATTCAAAGGATTTAATGATATTAAAATGCATATTAATCAATTTTAAACTATCATTTGTTATTAAAACACCATCAACTTCGACTATTGAATTAATTGGGTTCGGAAATGCTACCAATAAAACTTTCTTTGCATCACTGAATGGAAAAGTTGCTCTTCGTTCTTCAACTGTTTTCTTACCATACAAACCCCATTTTATTTTGGGATTTTGTGAAAAACAATTAAATCCGATAAGGAAAATAAAAACAATTATATATCTAATATTTAATATCAAAAATCTAATATTTAAAATTAATCATGATTCTCAATACTCTTATAAGCATCGATTACTTTTTTGACCAATCTATGTCTTACAATGTCTTTATCATCAAGGTAGATGATTCCGATGCCGTCAATGTCTTTTAAAACCAATAAGGCTTCTTTTAATCCAGATATTGTTCTTCTTGGTAAATCTACTTGTCCTGGATCGCCTGTAATTATGAATTTGGCATTCTTACCCATACGCGTCAGAAACATTTTCATTTGCGAATGTGTAGTATTTTGAGCTTCATCAAGGATTACGAAAGCATTATCTAAAGTACGACCACGCATAAAAGCCAACGGTGCAATTTGAATAATTCCTTTTAATATATAGTCTTCCAGAGTTTGTGGAGGCAACATATCGCGCAAAGCATCATATAATGGTTGCATGTATGGGTCCAATTTTTCTTTCATATCACCAGGAAGAAAACCTAAATTTTCACCAGCTTCTACCGCAGGACGCGTCAAAATGATTCGTTTCACTTGTTTCTCTTTCAAAGCTTTAACAGCAAGAGCAACACCAGTATAGGTTTTACCAGTTCCAGCAGGACCAACGGCAAAAACCATGTCATTTTTCATAACATTTTCAACCAATTTATGTTGGTTTGGTGTCATCGCTTTAATCAGCTTTCCTCCTATTCCATGAACAAGAATTTTCTCATGATCGGGCATGCGTTGTTCTTCTTGTGAATTGCTTTGAATTACTCTATCAATAACATTGGTATCAATATTATTGTAACGAGTAAAATGTAACATCAATCGGTTGAAACGATTTTCAAATTCGTCTAATTCGTCTTTTTCGCCAAATGCCTTTAGTGTTGTGCCACGAGCCACAATTTTTAACTTCGGGTAGTACTTCTTAATTGTTTCAAGATGCGTGTCTTGTGCACCCCAAAATTCTTTTGGAGCAATGTCGTGTAATTCAATGATACGTTCGTTCAAATGGAAGTGTTTTTTAATTAGTTTTTGGCTAAATATTATTAGCTTTGCAATCATTTCAAATTTAATGAAATTAAACAAGCCACTTGATTAAATTCACTATATAGTTATAAACAAATTTATGTCAATAATTACCCTTACTACCGATTACGGATTAAAAGACCACTTTGTAGGTGCTTTGAAAGGGAAAATTTTATCGCAAGATAGTGAGGCAAAAATTGTAGATATCTCGCATGATGTTGATCCATTTAATGTTAGTGAAGCGAGTTACATTATTGGTGCTGCATACAATAGCTTTCCCAAAGGAACAGTACATATTGTAGGAATTGATATTGAATTAAGAGAAAACAACCAACATATTGCCATCGAATGGAATGGTCATTTTTTTATTGCTGCCGATAATGGCATTTTGAGTATGCTAATTGAAAAAATTAAGCCTCAAAAAATGGTTGTAATCAATATTCACGACAGACTTTTACCCGAAGCAACCGATATGGACGTTTTGCTAATGGTAGCCATTCATATTTCAAAAGGTGGTTCGTTGAGTGTTATTGGCAAAGAAATCAAAAGTTTGAAAGAAGTAACCGAGTTACAACCTGTGATTTCAGACGACACCAATTCTATAAAAGGTTATATAGTATATCTTGACCGATTTGGAAATGCTGTGACCAATATTACCAGAAAAATGTTTTTAGATGTTTCAAAAGGAAGACCTTATGAAGTAAATTTTAAAAGCAAAAAAATAAAAAGTATTTTCGCAAAATATTCCGATTTAGAAGCCATTGACAAAAGACCTTTGTCATCGATTAGTGGAAATGCAGTAGCCATTTTCAATGAAGCTGGTTTTCTAGAAATTGGATTGTATAAAAGTAATCCGAAAGTTGCCACAGCGGCAAGTTTGCTCGGAATTACTTATAGAGATGCTATTACCATCAATTTTAATTAAAATTAACTATGAAAAAATTAATTTTACTTTTGATGATTTCAGTTTTATTTTCCTTCGCTCAAAAAAATAATATTAACGATGGAAAATATATAAATTCTGATAAAAATGATACTTATATTTATGCTTTAGAAATAAAAAATGATTTTAAAGAAATTAGCTTTTATTTATTTGAAGATAAATCTAAAATTAAAGATTATAAAATTATTTGCACAGCCAAAATAATACAAAATAAAAATAAATTTTATTTGGAAGATATTAGATGTAACGATTTGCCTGTTACCAATAATAATAAAACAGAATTATTTATAAAAGAAGGAAGCATACAATTTAAAAGTTATGATTTGCTGAAAAATTTCTTTCACGAATTTATCATATATGCTAACAAAATGAAATTTGAAAAAGAAATATAAAACATGTTAGTCAGAATAGTTAAATTATCCTTTCACGAAGAAAATATTCCAGCATTTTTGGAAAATTTTGAATTAATGAAAAACCACATACGAAACTCGCCAGGAAATCGTTTTCTTGAATTGTATCAAGACAAAAATAATCCTTGCATTTTCTTTACATACAGTTATTGGGAAACCGAAGATGATTTAGAAAATTACAGAAAATCAGCATTATTTGACGAAGTTTGGACGTTTACAAAAAAACTGTTCAACGATAAACCAGAAGCTTGGAGTGTTAACAAATTAGTTAGTTTAGTTTAATATGGTTTAAAATTGTTTAAATATGTTCTTGTAACAAATTAAACTTTTAAACTCTTAAACATTTAAACTTTTAAACAAAAAATTAATGAAATCAATATTATTAAGAGAAATTAAATCCTTTTTTGGTTCGCCCATTGGATATTTAGTAATCGCCATTTTCTTATTGCTCAACGGATTATTTCTTTGGGTATTTGAAGGCGATTTTAATATTTTAAATAGCGGTTTTGCCGATTTAACTCCGTTTTTTACTTTATCGCCTTGGATATTAATTTTCCTAATTCCTGCTGTAACTATGAGAAGTTTTTCTGATGAGAAAAAGCAAGGAACTATTGAACTTTTAATGACCAAACCAATATCTATTTGGGAAATCGTTAGCGGAAAATTCTTTGGTGCGTTTTTACTAATTGTAATTGCAATCATTCCAACATTCATCTACGTTTACGTGATTTATGGTTTAGGAATGCCCGAAGGAAATATCGATATGGGAAGCACAATTGGTTCATATTTCGGACTATTATTCCTAATTGCTGCCTATACTTCTATTGGAATTTTTACTTCTACACTTTCAGAAAATCAAATTGTAGCTTTTATAGTTTCGGTTTTCTTGTGTTTTATTTTCTATTTTGGATTTCAAGGTGTAGCGTCTCAATTTAAAAGTATAGAAGATATCATTGCGCTTTTCGGAATGGATTATCACTTTAAAAGTATTAGTCGTGGTGTTATTGATACTCGTGATGTACTTTACTTTGTAAGCATCACCATTGCATTTTTATCATTGACCGTTTATAAATTAAAATCGCTAAAATCATAATGGAAAATAAGAAGTCTAACTTAAAAGTACTACTTACAACTATTGCCATTTTAGTTGTATTAAATTTTGCTGGAAACTTTTTCTTTAAGCGTTTCGATTTAACTGCAGATAATCGTTATACACTTTCAGAAACTTCGTTAAATATTATAAAAGAAGTTAAAGAACCTTTATATGTTGATGTTTTTCTTGAAGGAAATTTTCCTGGAGAATTCAAAAAACTCCAAACAGAAACCCAACAATTATTAGAAGAATTTAAAGCATATAATTCAAATATCATCTTCCAATTTGTAAATCCTTTAGAAAATGAAGATGAGCGTGAAGCGGTGATGCAATCGTTTTACGAAAGAGGTTTGACGCCTTTAAATGTTACTCTTGACGAAAAAGGAAAACAAACACAAGAAGTGGTTTTTCCTTGGGCAGTGGTTACTTATGGTAATAAAAGTACAAAAGTACCTTTGCTAAAAAATATGTTAGGAGCTTCAACTGCTGAAAAAGTTGTGAGTTCGGTGCAACATTTAGAATATGCTTTTGCCAATGGATTTAATACCATCACAAAAACAAAAGAGAAAAAAATTGCTATCATCAAAGGAAACGGAGAATTAGACGATAGATCTATTGCTGATTTCTTGAAAACGGTACGTGAAAATTATTATATCGGACCATTTACATTAGATTCTGTTGCAAAAGATGCCGGAAACACCTTAAAAGCTCTAAAAAAATATGATTTAGCTGTAATTGCAAAACCTACTGAAGCTTTTACTGACCAAGAAAAACAAGTTTTAGACCAGTTTATCATGAATGGTGGAAAAACTCTTTGGTTAGTTGATCAAGTCAATATGGAAATGGACAGCTTGATGGAAACTGGAGAAAATCTAGCTTATCCAAGAGATTTGAACTTGAACGATATGTTCTTTAAATATGGAGTTCGAATCAAACCAGATTTAGTTAAAGATTTACAAGCAATACCTATTTCATTAGCAACAGGTCAACAAGGTAGCGCAACACAATATAGTCAATTTCCTTGGTTATATTCTCCAGCAGTATATTCTGAGTCAAAACATCCTATTGTGAGCAATTTAGATGCTTTAAAGTTTGAATTTACAAATCCAATAGAAGTTCTTAAAAATGATATTAAAAAAACAGTTTTACTATCCTCTACCAAATTATCAAAAGCTGTAGGAACTCCAGTAGAAATTAATTTAAATATAGTTGCTGAAAAACCTGATTTCAAGGAATTTACTGGCAAAGGAAATCTTCCTGTTGCTGTACTTATGGAAGGAAAATTTCATTCGGTTTATGAAAATCGTTTATTGCCATTCAAAGAAAGTAGCTTCACTCCTATCGGAAAAGAAAATAAAATGATTATTGTTTCTGATGGTGATGTTGTTAAAAATCAATTGGATAAAAACTACCAACCATTAGAATTAGGTTATGATAAATGGACTAACAATCTATATGCAAACAAGGAATTCATGATGAATTGCGTGAATTATTTGTTAGATGATAACGGACTTATTAACATTAGAAGTAAAGAAGTTGACTTACCAATTCTAGACAAAGAAAAAGTAACAGAGGATTACACATTTTCACAAATCATAACTGTCGGAGTTCCAATTGTAATTTTAGCAGTATTCGGTTTAGTGTTTACTTTCCTTAGAAAAAGAAAATATAGTAAGTAATGTTAATAAAAATCTTTTTGAATTCTATTTCTTTAAGATATATTTGTAAAAAATAACAAAAGATGAAGTTTATTGTATCAAGCTCGTATTTATTAAAACAACTACAAGTTTTAGGTAGCGTTATCAATAGTAGCAATACCTTACCAATTTTAGATAACTTTTTATTTGAATTAGATAAAAAAGCGTTAACCGTTTCTTCTTCTGATTTAGAAACTACAATGTCGGCTACTTTAGAAATTGAGTCGACTGATAAAGGAAGTGTTGCGGTTCCTGCGAAATTATTATTAGATATTCTAAAAACATTTCCTGAGCAACCATTAACCTTCACTGTTGAAGAAAATAGTACTATTGAAATTAGTTCTAATTCAGGTAAATATGCTATTGCTTATGCTCCAGGAGAAGAATTTCCAAAATCAGTTCAATTAGAAGATCCATCGTCAACTTTAGTTCCTGCAGAAGTTTTAGCAACAGCAATTAGCAAAACTATTTTTGCAGCTGGAAATGATGATTTACGTCCAGTAATGAGTGGTGTTTTCTTTCAATTCTCACCAGAAGGATTGATATTTGTTGCTACTGATGCTCACAAATTAGTGAAATATGCTCGCACAGATGTAAAAGCATCTCAAGTGGCTGATTTTATTATGCCGAAAAAACCTCTAAATATTTTGAAAAGTATTTTAGGAGCTTCTGATGCTGAAGTTAAAATTGATTACAATGATGCTAATGCAACGTTCTCTTTTGAAAACTATGTATTAACTTGTAGATTAATTGATGGAAAATATCCAAATTATGAAGCAGTTATTCCAAAAGAAAACCCAAATAAATTATTGATTGATAGAACGCAATTCTTTAGTTCAGTTCGTCGTGTGGCTATTTTCTCAAATAAAACTACACACCAAATTCGTTTGAAAATTGCTGGAGCAGAATTAAATATTTCTGCTGAAGATATTGATTACTCAAACAAAGCAGAAGAAAGATTGACTTGTGATTATCAAGGTGACGATATGCAAATTGGTTTTAACTCACGTTTCTTACTTGAAATGTTAAGTAATCTGCAATCAGATGAAATTCAATTGGAAATGTCAATGCCAAACCGCGCAGGAATTCTAACTCCAGTTGATGGATTAGATGAAGGCGAAACTGTCACAATGCTTGTTATGCCTGTAATGCTTAACAATTAAAATACAATTAACTAACCCAACCGAAAAAACCGTCTCGATTAATTTCTTGACGGTTTTTTAAATTATTCTTGTAAAGCTAAAATTGGAACCTCGCTATTGTATGACATTTTTTCTGTAAAACTTGAAGAAAATAATGATTCGAAAAAACTTCGTTTATAAGTAAGCATTGCCAAAACATCAATCTCTTGATGCGTAATGAAATCAGATATTGACTCTTTTACGTCTTCATTTGGTAAGACAAAAAAGGTAACTGGATCATTTTTAAATTGTTCTTTCCACTCATCAAAAGTAGCTTCTGTATTATCTGTAGCTTTGGTTTTTACATAAAGACACTTCACTTTTGCATTGGCAGCTTTTGCAATTTTAATAACTTGTTTTAAAGCCTCTTTATCTTTTTCGCGATATCGAGTAGTAAATCCAATAGTTTCAATTTTTGTGTATTTACAATCTTTTGGAATACTTAAAACAGGAACGCTTAAATTTACAATGGCTTCACCTGTATTTGTCCCTAAAAAAGCTTCTTTCCATCCAGTTGCACCAGAGGTTCCCATTACAACGTAATCAATTTTATCTTTTTTAATGATTTCTTTGATGTTGTACATTAAATCACCATCCATAATCATATGAGACATTTTTATATCTTCAAAATGATTTTCTTCAGCAATGGCTCTTAATTTTGGAACTTCATCTTTAAATCTTTCAAAATTTGATAATTCCAATGAATCAAAGAGCACTTGATAATTTTGAGGCGCAAATTGATTATCCACTATTGGAAGTTCATAGGTATGGAGTAAGATTAGCTCACCATGAACTAATTTTGCCAAACCCAAAGCGTGAACAAAAGCATTGTTTGCCACATCAGAAAAATCGGTTGGAAATAAAATCCTTTTCATTATTTAATATGTATTGGTTAACTTTTATAAAATTACATTATAAAAAACCAAAAAAACATGATAACTATCATATTTACAATTATTTAACATTTCAAAAAAATCAAAAAAAATCAATTGAAATACAAATAGTTATAAAATTTTAAAATTGGTATCTTTGCACTCTTAAAACAAAAAACTGTTATGATTTACAATGATACAATCGTTGCTTTAGCTACACCATCAGGTTCTGGTGCGGTTGCCATTATTAGAATGTCAGGAAAAAATGCTGTTACAATTGCATCAGAAGTATTTCAATCAGTTTCAGGAAAAGACTTAACCAAACAAAGAACACACACAATTCATCTTGGAACTATTGTAGATGGGACAAAAATTTATGATCAAGTTTTAGTTTCTATTTTCAAAAATCCAAATTCTTACACAGGTGAAGATGTAATTGAAATTTCGTGTCATGGTTCTGTTTTCATTCAACAACAAATAATTCAACTATTACTTCGTAAAGGATGCCGAATGGCACAAGCTGGTGAATTTACACTTCGTGCTTTTTTAAATGGTAAATTAGATTTATCTCAAGCCGAAGCTGTTGCCGATTTAATTTCATCAGATAATGAAGCTTCACATCAAATAGCCATGCAACAAATGCGTGGTGGATTTAGTAATGAAATTGCTAAACTAAGAGAAGAATTATTAAATTTTGCCTCATTAATCGAACTCGAATTAGACTTTGCTGAAGAAGATGTAGAGTTTGCAGATAGAACACAATTTCATGATTTGTTAAATCGAATTGAGTTTGTTTTAAAACGATTAATCGATTCATTCGCAGTAGGAAATGTTATAAAAAATGGAATTCCGGTAGCTATTGTTGGCGAACCAAATGTCGGAAAATCAACACTATTGAATGCTTTATTAAATGAGGAAAGAGCTATAGTTTCAGATATTGCTGGTACTACTCGTGATACTATTGAAGATGAATTAGTTATAGATGGAATTGGTTTCAGATTCATTGATACAGCAGGAATTAGAGAAACAAAAGATATAGTTGAAAGCATTGGAATTAAAAAAACTTTTGAAAAAATAGAACAATCCCAAGTGGTTGTTTATTTATTTGATAGTACCGAGTTTGTAGCTTCCAGTTCTAAATTTAAAATTGAAATTGAAAAAATAAAAAATCAATTTCCATTAAAACCATTAGTCATCATTGGAAATAAAGCCGATAAATTAACAGAAAATGAAGTTGTCCTTCTGAAATCTGAAATAGAAAATATCTTACTTATTTCTGCCAAAGAAAAAATTGGAATTGAAGATTTAAAAAATCAATTACTATCATTTGTAAATACTGGTTCGTTAAGAAACAACGAAACAATCATAACCAATACAAGACATTACGACTCTTTACACAAAGCATTAGAAGAAATTCAAAAAGTAAAATTTGGCTTGAGTTCAGGAATCCCTTCAGATTTGATGGCAATCGATATTAAACAAGCCTTATATTATTTTGGAGAAATAACTGGTGAAGTTACAAATGATGAACTTTTAGGGAATATTTTCGCAAACTTCTGTATCGGCAAATAGTAAATCTAAGTTGAAAATATAATTTTATGATCTTGGTTTATTAATTCCTCTATCATAAAGCACTATACTTCCTGCAACAGAAACATTTAAACTTTTCTCTGATTTAAATTTTACCAAAAAATGACATTTTTCAATGGCTTGTTTACTTAAGCCATTATCTTCTGCGCCTAATAAATAAACACATCTTCTTGGATGATGAAAAGTTTCTAAATCTTCGGCATTTTCATCTAATTCTACACCAACAAGTCTTGCTCCTTTGGGTAAATTTCTAAAGAAGTCCTCAAAATCTTCATAATGAAAATAAGGCATAGATTTCACAGCATTATGAGTATCAGAAGCTTGTTTGGCATATCTGTTTCCAATAGTAAAAATAAAACTTGCTCCCAAATTTTGAGCAGATCTCCACAAAACACCAAGGTTCTCTGGAGTTTTTCCGTTTTGAATTCCTATACCAAAAAATTCATTTGTGAAATTATCATTCATAATGCAAGAATACAAATTGTTTTCAAAGAGAAATTGTCAATAGTTACTCTACTATAATCTTCTTAACAACAGATTTAGAATCTGAAGTTATTTTAGCAAAATAAATTCCGCTTGACCAATTGGTTTGAATTTGATTATCGCCAACAAATTTAGATTCATATATTTTTGAACCTAAACTATTATAAACTTCAACAGAATACTCAGAATCTAAACCTGAAATTGTAAATTCTCCTTTACTTGGATTTGGATAAATCACTACTTTATTTTCTTCAAAATTTGTATTTGAAAGCGTTGAAAACCATTGTTGTCCAGCATTTGCACCCCAAATATAATCAGCCAAATTTGGATAATCAATAAAAGGATTTCTATTGACTTGCCAAGTATAAATATAATTATTGCGATTCATTTCAAAATCATCTCTTGGATCTGAAGTATTCCATTGAAGCAAGGAAGCTAAATCTCCAATTTGCCCAACAGTAGTATCAGCTGGATTTCCATTTACTAAACTCAGTGCATTATAACGAACTGACATATAAAATAACGAACGTGCAACATCGCCTTTCCAACTACCAAGATTTCCGGTAGGCCCATTATAATCTGAACCATAATCTCTATTACTTCTCAAACTATTTTCTGGTCCATCTTCAGCTCTTATATGATGTGCATCTGCATGACCCGCTAAAATATCATCTGCGTTTGTTGGCAACCAAATAGTGATACCATCAGCAAAACTTAATGTACCATCTTGAAAACCTCCACGTGATTGTGGAAAAATATGTTCTCTATTCCACTTGCCTATATTACTATTAGAATCCTGAAAATCTAATTTTGAACGAGGCTGTTCTACATACATTAACCAAACTTGATTACTATTGGCCGGATTTTGATCAGCTACTTTCAAAATAGTTTCAATATCACCATAATTGTGAGCATGAACTACCGATGGATTTGCAATAATATCTTGAATAGCTTGTTTTAAAGCAGCACCAGAAAGTCCTTCTAATGAAGAATAGTAACCATTTGGTGCAGTACTTGTAACATTTCCATAAGTTGGATTCAAAGGAGTTCCAAAAGGTGAAACAATAAAATTAACATCATTAATCCTAACTATTAAATCATTATTGTTGAAATAATAACCTACAGGAAGTGTATTCAAAACTACTTTCAATTCTTCATCACCTTCATTCAAAGAATCATCAAGAAGCTGAATTGTAGCCGATCCAGTTGAAGAACCAACAGGAATTGTCACACTAGTTAAACCAGAAAAATCACTTGCATTAAAACTACCATTATTTAATGAAAAAGAAATTACAAGTGGTTGAGAAGTTACAGGTGCAGATGTAGAAAAATTTATAGTTAATGTTTGCCCTTCAGATAAAGTAGATTGGCTAGTTGAAGTGGTTACATAATTAAAAATTATTCCACTACCATCATTATTTACTCCAGGAGTTGGTGGTTTTACTTCATAAGTTCCATCATTTTTTCTTTGAATAGAGTTTGATATTGAACCAAGTGGCTGATTATCAATAGAGCAAATAGTAATTCCAAATAGATTCATTAATGTTGTTGGAAAGGTTGTTGATGTAGAATATGCAGCTGCACTAATCAAATTTAAATTACTTGCTGGTGTGTCTAAAGGATAATCTGTATCATTTCCAGTAAAAATAGCAATTACATCGGGACCATTCTGAATTGTATTTAAGGGAAAATAAGGAGTTCTAGGTGATGGAGAAACTTGAGAGTTTCCAAAATGAATAATTCCATTAACATCAGTGGTATATCCGTCTAAATCTAATGAATAATAACTTAAAGTTCCTGCTCCAGTTTGTCCATTAAAAAAAACCATGACATATCCATTTAAGGAAAAATTTGGAGAACTTGATTTTAACTCAACGAATTCTTTATTGTCAGAACCAGGATTATCAGCATCTATTTCGTTTATAACAACCTGAGAATAAGTTGAAAAAATGGAAAACAAGAATGTAAAAAAGTATATTTTTTTTATCATTTTGAATAAAATTACCAACAAATTTACAATTTTATTAGTAAAATGATGTTAAATCCTTTTTAAAAAATAACTAAACAAAAGATTATTAAAACATATTTTAAAATGAGTATAAATTGTTTTATTTTAAATACTTTTGCAAAAATTTAATTTAAATATAAATAATGAAAAAAATAGTTTTTTTAATTGCTTTATCTCTTTCGATTTTAAGTTGCAGTAAAGTAAAAAAAGGAGAATTCTTAATATCTGGTGAAGCTAAAGGAATACCAAATGGTAAAATGGTTTTTATTAAAACACAAAATGATGTTGGACTCGTTTTAAATGTAGATTCAACAAAAGTAAAAGACGGAAAATTTGAATTTAAAGGTAAAGTAAAAGAACCTAGCATATTTGCATTGTATGTAAAAGATATTCAACAACCTGTTCCTTTTATCATGGAAAGCGGAGAAATTGTTATAAAAGTTGATAAAGACAGTATTTTCAAATCAAAAATTAGTGGAACCGATAGTAATGACTCATTTCAGGAATTTAATGATAAAACTAATGCCATCAACAAACGATTAGTTGATTATCAGAATAAAAACATTCAAAAGTTGATGGAAGCTCAACAAAAGAAAGATAATGTTACTATTGAAAATTTAAAAAGTGGTTACGTAAAAATTCAAAAAGAAGTAGACGATTACATGAATCAATATCCTGATTCAAATCCAAATTCTTACATTTCATTGTTACTTGTTGAACGTTTATTTAATTCACCAGATTTTAAATATGAAAAAGTTAAAAAAACTTTTGAAAATTTAAATGAAGAATTTAGAAATACTACAAAAGGCAAATCAATTTCTGACAAGTTAAAAGCTATTGAGAAAAACATGAAAAATCCTGCTGCTGCAGTAAAAAATAATTCACTTAAGTTAGCTCCAGCCTTTTCTGCTAAAAGTCCAAACGGTACAACAATTTCTCTTAAAGAGTCTTTAGGAAAAGTTACTATCATTGATTTTTGGGCTTCATGGTGTGGTCCTTGTAGAAAAGAAAATCCAAATGTAGTGGCACTTTACAATGAATTTCATTCAAAAGGATTAAATATTATCGGAGTTTCCCTTGATGATGATGCTACAAAATGGAAAGATGCTATTGCAAAAGATAAACTAACATGGAACCATGTGTCAAATTTGAAAGGATTTGAAGATCCTATTGCAACTCTGTACAACGTGCAACAAATTCCAACAACATTTGTTTTAGATTCTAAAGGAAATATTGTGGCAAAAGATTTAAGAGGAGATGAATTAAAAGCAAAAGTTCAAGAACTTTTAGCTCTGTAAACAAGTAAAAATCTTAAAAAAATAAAAAATCTCCAGTTGGAGATTTTTTTTATTTTATTCATTACCAAAAGATTAAAAAATAAGATGAAATTAAATAAAAAATATATTTGGAAAAATTAAAAGTGTTCCTATATTTGCAACCTCGTTAAGCGAATGGGGAGATACTCAAGCGGCCAACGAGGGCAGACTGTAAATCTGCTGACTACGTCTTCGTAGGTTCGAATCCTACTCTCCCCACAAAATTAAAAATCTCAAGAAATTTCTTGAGATTTTTTTATTTATACCCTAATATAAATTACTAATATTCAACTTTCAGTAAATTAAAATTCATTATTTTTGTTGCAAAATTTACAACCAAAATGATGTTTAAAAATTCTACAAAATATTTTTGTCTATTTCTTTTTACTATTCTATCATTTTTAAAACCAGAGGAAAGTTTCTCACAATGTTTTGAAATTGAAAGCATCTTGGTGGATGCGTGTTCTCCAAATAATCCAACAAATGAAGAAGGATTTAATGAAATGGTACGTTTTAGAGTTGGTGCCGCTAATATAAATGTAAGTAACTTAAATGTAACTTGGCCGAATAATCCTTGGTTAGGAGTTGTTCAAAACGCAACTACCGCTTCAAAAGTTGCGGCTTTGAATGCAAGTATTACTGCTGCAGGAAATTGTGGACAAATACTAGAACCTACAGGTGGTGTTTTACCTGCGAATTCAACTGTAATATTAGTTACAAGTTATAATGTAAATACGGCTTTTAATTCTTTTGGTTCATTAACAACTACAATCTATATGATTTTTCAAGATAATGCCGCTAATATTGGTGGACATTTTGCAAATTATAATGTTATTCCTGGAACTAGAACACTAACAATGTCATTTGGAGCTTGCACAGACTCTGTAACTTATGAACGTAGTTTATTAATTAACTCATTAGGTAACTATGGCGGAACTACTGCCGATAATGATGGTGCCACTGTAAACTTTACTCCTTCTGGAACACCAAGCTATGCAAATACTGGTTGTAGTGCTCCAATTCCTCCATTTTTTACTAATGCAGGAAATACAATTACTGCATGTAAAGGATCTACAATAAATTTGAATGGAATTGCACAAGGTCATCAAAGTGTTTTGTGGACAGCACCAATAGGATCGTTTTCTAATTCTTCTAACTTAGTAACTAATTACACAATTCCTGCAAATGCTTCAGGAACTAGTGTAACATTAACATTAACAGGAACTAATATTTGTAATCTTACCACAAACTCAACAGTAACTATAAATTTTACAGTTGTAAATCCTCCAACCGTGACAAGTCCTGTAAGTTATTGTCAGAATGCAAGTGCTGTTCCATTAATTGCTAATGCTTCAGCAGGCGGAACATTAAATTGGTATGGAACTAATGCTACTGGAGGAACAGCATCAACTTCAGCTCCTACTCCTTCTACTACAGCACTTGGTACAACGACTTACTATGTTAGCCAAACAATTGCTGGTTGCGAAAGTGATAGAACTCCAATTACTGTAACCATTGCAAATACGGGTCCTTCATTAGGTTTATTTTGTGATTTTGCAAGTCCAAATACAACACCAACTTCATTAAATTTTGATTTTAGTAATGTTGGCCAAACAAATTTCACTTATACTTACTCTATAGCTGGAGGTCCACCAGTAACAGGTACATGGGTTTCTCCTTCAAATTTTACAGTTACTGGATTAAACCCTGGTGCATCTGTAACTTTTACATTAACTGCTAATGGAGTTTCTTGTGTTTCACCAATGACCACTACTTGTAATACTGCTTGTCCTTCAATTACTGCACCTAATTTTGCTGTAATTTCACCAATTTGTATCGGAGGAGCTGTACCAACTCTATCAACAACATCTCCTAATGGAATTAGTGGAACTTGGAGTCCAGCAACAATTAGTAATACTGCTAGTGGTACCTATACTTTTACTCCTAACTCTATACTATTTCCTTGTGCTTCTAATCAAGTTTTGAATGTAAGTGTAGTAAATCCTATTACACCTACTTTTAATGCTATTACACCTATTTGTTTTGGAACAGCTGCGCCTACATTGCCTACAACATCTACAAATGGAATTACTGGAACTTGGTCTCCTGCTGTAAGCAATACTACTACAACTACATATACTTTTACTCCCAATGCAGGTCAATGTGCAACAACTACAACATTAACAATTACAGTTAATCCATTAGTCGTTCCAGTTTTTAATGCTGTTCCAAATGTTTGTTTGGGAGGAACTATTAATCCACTTCCAACCACTTCAACAAACGGAGTCACTGGTACATGGTCTCCGGCTTTGAATAATTTAGCAACAACAACTTATACTTTTACTCCAATTAATAATCAATGTGCAACATCAACAACATTGACTATTAGCGTTACTCCGAATGTAACACCTACATTTAATACTGTTAGTCCGATTTGCTCTGGTCAAACATTAAGCCCATTACCAACTATTTCAACAAATGGAATAACTGGAACATGGTCACCTGCATTAAACAATACTAATACTACTGTATACACTTTTACCCCAAACACTGGTCAATGTGCTACGACAACTACATTGACAATAACAGTTAATCAAAATATAACACCAACTTTTGCATCAGTTGCTCCGATTTGTTCTGGTCAAATTTTAAGTCCATTACCAACTACTTCAACAAATGGAATAATTGGAACATGGTCGCCTGCATTAAATAATACTAACACAACAACTTACACTTTTACTCCAAATAGTGGCCAATGTGCTACTACAACTACATTGTCAATAACAGTTAATCCAAGAGTAACACCAACTTTCAATCAAGTTGCTCCAGTTTGCAGTGGAAATACAATTACTCCATTACCTACTACCTCTATTAATGGAATATCTGGAGCTTGGTCGCCTGCACTAAATAATACTGCAACTACAACTTATACTTTTACACCTAATAGTAGTCAATGTGCTAATCCGACCACTATGACCATAACTATTATTACTACAGCAACAACTCCAACATTTAATATTAATCCAGTCGCTTGCTCTGGTACTACAATAAATCCTCTTCCATTAGTTTCTCAAAATGGAATATCTGGTAGTTGGTCACCAGCAATTAATAATACAACTACAACAACTTATACTTTTACTCCTAATCCAGGACAATGTGCGAGTCCAACTACAACGCAAATTTCAATTATTGGAAGTCCAATCATCACCACACCAAGCAACTATGTAGTTTGTGATGAGAACAATGATGGTGAGAGTTGTTTATTTGATTTAACGACAAAGAATTCACAAATATCGACACAATCGGGTATTCAGATTAGTTAT
>NZ_BAABCT010000016.1:0-10909 GCF_039539185.1 Flavobacterium cheonanense
CAGGAAAAGGATATGGTGAGTCGCAACTAGTAAACGATTGTGGTTGTGAACCAACAAACCAATCAAGTTGTACTGAAGACCAACACCAAGCCAACAGAAGATCTGAATTTATTATTACTAAATTGTAATAAGGTATATAAATAAAAAAATCCACCAATTGGTGGATTTTTTTATTTTATATGATTTACTGATTAATCTTCAGTTCCTTCTCCAGCTTTTCTGTAAATGAATTTTCCATAAATGTGACGTTTTGCAAAACGATTTGGTGATTCAGAATTTACCATTTTGATGTAAACGTTTTTTGGAACACCAATATATTCGTAAGAAACACCATTAACGTGAGTTACAAAAAGAGTTTGTTTCTCCAAATAATAATCAAGAATATTATGATTATTGATAGTGTCTTGGTATTCAGGAAGGTTTTTTTCAACAGTTTCATTAGAGATACTTACCAAAAAGTGATAAGCATTAATGATGTTTTTACTTTTTTCTTCTGCAGCTAATTTTCCTTCTTCGTCATTTACAAACTTGTCAGGATGCGAATCCTTCATACTGTTTCTATAAATGGTTTTTAATTCTTTTAAAGTTACATTTTTGTCAACTTCAAGTAACTTTCTGTACTCAACAACTCTTTTCATAAATAAATTTTTGCTAAAAAATAAAAGCCACTCTTTTCAGAATGGCTTCTCTTAGTAGCGGGAACAGGACTCGAACCTGTGACCTTCGGGTTATGAGCCCGACGAGCTGCCTACTGCTCTATCCCGCGATGTTTCGAGTGCAAATATACAACGAATATCGATACTCGCAACAAAAAAATTAAAAAAATCTTTTATTTCTACTATTCGCTTGATATAACTACCTTTGCAACAAATTAAAATTAAATAAATGTCGCATAAAGCCGGTTTTGTAAACATTATAGGAAATCCAAACGTTGGAAAATCAACATTAATGAATGCTTTCGTTGGTGAAAGATTGTCAATTATTACTTCAAAAGCTCAAACTACTCGTCATAGAATTCTCGGAATTGTTAATGGTGATGACTTCCAAGTTATACTTTCGGATACACCAGGAATTATTAAACCTGCTTATGAAATGCAAAAATCAATGATGGATTTTGTTAAATCTGCCTTTGAAGATGCCGACGTTTTAATTTATATGGTTGAAATTGGAGAAAAAGAGCTTAAAGACGAAGCCTTTTTTAATAAAATCATTCATGCCAAAATCCCAGTTTTACTTTTACTTAATAAAATAGATAAATCTGATCAAGAGCAGTTAGAAGAGCAAATAGATCTTTGGAAAGAGAAAGTACCAAATGCGGAAATCTATCCAATCTCAGCTTTAGAAAATTTCAATGTAAAAGAAGTTTTTGCAAGAATTTTAGAACTTCTTCCAGAATCTCCAGCATATTATCCTAAAGATGCTTTGACAGACAAACCGGAACGTTTTTTTGTTAACGAAACCATTCGCGAAAAAATCCTTTTAAACTACGATAAAGAAATCCCATACGCTGTAGAAATTGAAACGGAAGAATTTATTGAAGATGATAAAATCATTCGAATTAGATCCGTTATTATGGTAGAACGCGATACCCAAAAAGGTATTATTATCGGACATAAGGGTGCAGCACTAAAGCGTGTCGGAATGCAAGCTCGTGAAGATTTAGAAAAATTCTTCGGAAAACAAATTCATATTGAAATGTTTGTAAAAGTGAATAAAGACTGGAGAAATAGTCAATTTCAATTAAGACGTTTCGGGTATAATCAAAAGTAGTCTTAAATTTTATCTTTCAAAATTCTATTAGTTAATTCTTCAAGTTTGTGCATTTGAGGTTGGCATTTTTTTCTATTAACTCTAGCTTGAAAATACAATGCAAACCAAAAAACTACCATCAATCCCATAATTACAAAGTCAGTAGTAGTAGATTGTTTTAATGTCCAATGTGAATAGGCCATCATCATAAAGACTAAAAAAACACCAGCAATAAAGAAATGAAGGAACATAAAGAAAGTCCAAACAGTTTGGTCTGGTCCAAAAAGTCCTTTTACATGTGTTGTTTTATCTTCGTTTTCTTCTAATTCCAAATGTAAATGCGGAGAATAGTACTTTCGTTTGGCTAAAGTGATGAATAAAAATATATGATGATCTGATATTTTTACTCGATAATCATTTTTTACTTCTTCTTTAATTTTTGTTGCGTGTTCAATAATTTCATTCATTGACATAGAAACATCTTTTTGAAATCGTGGACGAAGCACGATAGTATTATCCAATTCCATTACTTAAATTTTAACATTCAAATTCATTAAAACATAGTTTTTTTAGTATTACTACCATACTAAGGTAAGAAAAAATAAAATTAGTAGTACCTTTGCAGCTTATTTTAAAATCATTATGAATAACATTGTTGCGATAGTAGGAAGACCTAATGTAGGGAAATCAACCCTTTTCAATAGGCTGATACAAAGAAGAGAAGCTATTGTAGATTCAGTTTCTGGTGTAACCAGAGATAGAAACTATGGTAAAAGCGAATGGAACGGAAAAGAGTTTTCCGTAATTGATACTGGTGGATACGTTAGAGGAAGTGACGACGTATTTGAAGGAGAGATTAGAAAACAAGTAGAACTAGCTATTGATGAGGCAGATGTTATCATTTTTGTTGTAGATGTAGAAGAAGGAATTACTCCTATGGATGATGCTGTTGCAAAATTACTTCGTAAGGTTACAAAACCAGTTTTATTAGCTGTAAATAAAGTAGACAATTCCATGCGTGAAAAAGACGCAGTTGAATTCTATAACTTAGGATTAGGTGAATATTTCACATTTGCAAGTATTTCAGGAAGTGGAACAGGTGATTTGTTGGACGCATTGATTGATGCTTTTCCAGTAAAACCAGAACCAACTAAAGAAGAAGTTGTTTTGCCTCGTTTTTGTGTAGTAGGTCGTCCAAATGCTGGAAAATCTAGTTTCATAAATGCATTAATAGGTGAGGATAGATATATTGTAACAGATATTGCAGGAACAACGCGTGATGCAATTGATACAAAGTTTGACCGTTTCGGATTTGAATTCAATCTTGTTGATACAGCCGGAATTAGAAGAAAAACCAAGGTTAAAGAAGATTTAGAATTTTATTCTGTAATGCGCTCAGTTCGTGCAATCGAGCATTCAGATGTATGTATTTTGATAATAGATGCAACACGAGGATTTGAAGGTCAAGATCAAAGTATTTTTTGGTTGGCTGAAAAAAACAGAAAAGGTGTTGTAATTCTTGTAAACAAATGGGATTTGGTAGAAAAAGATACGATGTCAACTCGCGATTATGAGGCCAAAATCCGTGAACAATTACAACCTTTTACCGACGTGCCAATTATTTTCGTATCGGCATTAACAAAACAACGTTTACTGAAAGCATTAGAAGAAACAGTAAAGGTTTACGAAAACAGAGCACAACGTATTTCTACTTCAAAATTCAACGATTATATGTTGAAAATTATAGAAAATCATCCACCACCAGCATTGAAAGGGAAATATGTAAAAATTAAATATTGTATGCAATTGCCAACACCTACTCCTCAGTTTGTGTTTTTTGCCAACTTGCCGCAATATGTAAAAGAAGCATACAAACGTTTCCTTGAAAATAAAATTCGTGAAAACTGGGATTTTTCTGGTGTGCCAATTGACATTTATATAAGAGAGAAATAATTTTTATACTAATAGATTTCCAAAATCTTTTAGGTATTTTTAATAAAAAATGTTAGAAAAAAACATACAAATAGCTGTCGATAAAGGTGAAATGCTTCCGCTTATGGAAGAATTTTATACTATTCAAGGCGAAGGGTTTCACACAGGAACAGCAGCTTATTTCATAAGAATTGGCGGTTGCGATGTAGGTTGTCATTGGTGCGATGTAAAAGAAAGTTGGAATGCAGAACTTCATCCTCCAACAGCAACAGATGTCATTGTAGCTAATGCCAAAAAGTATGCAGATACAGTTGTGATTACAGGAGGAGAACCATTAACTTGGGATATGAATCCGCTTACTCAAAAATTAAGATCACAAGATCTTCGTGTTCATATTGAAACTTCAGGATGCTATCCAGTTACAGGAACTTGGGATTGGTTTTGCCTTTCTCCAAAGAAAAATAAGTTGCCAGTTGAAAGCGCCTATGAAATTGCTAATGAACTTAAAGTAATTATCTACAATAAACACGATTTTATTTTTGCCGAAGAACAAGCTGAAAGAGTTAACCCAAATGCAATTCTTTTTCTTCAACCAGAATGGAGTAAAAAAGATGAAATGACTCCGCTTATTGTAGATTATGTAATGAAAAATCCGAAATGGAGGGTTTCCTTGCAAACGCATAAATATTTAAATATTCCTTAAAAATGAAATGGATTGTACTTTTTTTACTGTTTTCATCAAGTCTTTTTGCTCAAATTGGAGGAGAAGATGAAGTCTATTTGAATGGAGACAGAATAGAAGCTAAATTCAATGGAGGTGGTTTAGATAAATTTTATGATTATATAAACGCAAACTTTAATTTTTCTAAAGTTAGCAAGCCGGGAAGAATGGTCACGGCTTTTACAGTTAATGAACTTGGAGAAATTAAAAATATTAAAGTGGTTCAATTTGTAGATGTTGAGACGGCTGCTGAAATAGTAAGGGTGTTAAAAAATGCTCCAAAATGGAAGCCAGCAACACGCGGTGGAAAACCCATTAGTGTTGAAATAAAGTTTCCATTAGATTTTAAATTTTCAAAGAAAGAGTAAAATTTTTATATAATCTGAATCTTTTTGTAACAATTATTATAATTAAACAACTTATAAATTGTGTAGAATTAATCGAATTTATTTTGGCACAATAATTGAAAATTATATATTTATAAAAAATTTTAAAACCACAAAAAAAATGAAAAAACTTATTTTAACGTTCGCTTTGCTATTAGTAGCTCAATTTGGTTTCTCTCAAGCTGTTGATGAAGCTTTCAAAAAAGATGTATTGAAAGTTGTCGAAAGAAGTGGCTCTGGGCTAGGTTCTTATAAAAAACAAATTTTAGCAAATATTCCTGAAGATAAACAAGCAGCATTTTCAGTTGAATTTGATGGACTAATTACAAAAGCTAATGATTTAACTGCAAAAATTTACATGGAAGAATATTCAAAAGAGGATATTAAAGCAATGTTAGCATTTTATGAAAGTCCAGTAGGAAAAAAAATGTCTGAGAAAGCTCCAGCAATAATGGAAAAATCTCAAGCATCAATGATGGAATTGCAAGGAGAAATTCAATCGATGATGATGAAATATATGCAATAATCAAAATGCAAAAAAACAAGAATCCCATTAGCAATATTGTTAGTGGGATTTTTTATTTTTACGAAAAATATAATTTATGAAATCGGTATTTCTTTTAGATAACAACATTACTTTTTTAAATCATGGTTCTTTTGGAGCTTGTCCCAAACCTGTTTTTGAAGAATTTCAACGATTGCAATTGGAGTTGGAGCAAGAACCGGTGCATTTTATTCAGAAGAAGTTGCCTGTTTATTTAAAAGAAGCCAAAAAACCCTTGGCAAAATTTATAGGTTGTAATGAAGAAGATTTCTTTTTTACACCCAATCCAACTTTTGCTGTTAATACCATAATGAGAAGTTTAAATCTTCAAAAAGGAGATGAAATTCTAACAACCAATCACGAATATGGAGCAATGGACAGAACATGGAATTTCTATTGCAAAAAGTCAGGTGCGAAATATATTCGTCAAGAAATTTCGTTGCCAATTATTTCTAAAGAACAGATTTTAGAGGAATTTTGGAAAGGGTATAATTCTAATACTAAAGTGATTTTCTTGAATCAAGTTTCGAGTTCAACGGCTTTGATTTTTCCAGTGAAAGAAATTTGCGATAAAGCACAACAACTTGGATTAATTACCATTGTTGACGGCGCTCATGTTCCAGGTCACATTGATTTAAACATTTCAGAATTGAATCCAGATTTCTACACAGGAACATTGCATAAATGGATGTTGGCTCCAAAAGGAAGTTCGTTTTTATATGTTAAAAAAGAATTTCAATCCGATATTGATCCATTAGTAGTAAGTTGGGGTTACGAAAGTTTGGCTCCAAGTGATAGTCAATTTCTAGATTATCACGAATATCAAGGTACAAACGACCATTCTGCGTATTTGTGTACACCAAAAGTGATTGAGTTTTTGGAAGAAAATAACTGCAAAGAAAAATCGAAAGATTGCAAAAAAATTGTCTTAGATAATTACAAACGTTTTTGTGATTTGGTCGGAACTCAACCAATATGTCCAATTTCGGAAGAATTTTTAGGTCAAATGGCAAGTATTCCAATAAGAACTGAAAAACCTATGGAGTTGAAAGAGTTGTTGTATTCAAAATATAAAATCCAAATTCCAATTATGCCTTTGAATGATAAGATTTATATGCGTTATTCTATAAATGTATATAATTCTCAGGAAGATTTAGATATTTTATATCGAGCGATTACTGATATTATTGAATCTACCGATTTGATTATTGTTTCCTAACAGGTTTTTTTAACCTGTTAGGTATTTTTTAAATAGTTTATTTAATTTACACGAATTCTCAAATTAAAAAAGTAAGTTCTATTTAGTGAAAATTTTTAGCCAAGATTGGAACGGCATTCTGTCATTTGTTGCCTGAGGTTACTCGAAGGCAACAAATGAAAAGATAATGGAAAGCTGGACACGAGCTTGCGACTGACGAAGTAAACAGCTTCTAAAAAAGACGAGCCAAATAATCAAAATGTTTTCCTTCTTCAATCAATTCGCATTGCAAACCATTAGCGAAAGCAGCATTTTGTAACGTATTATAATCCAAATACAACCATGAAAATGCTTCTTCAGTTTGATTTTTATATGAAATAGTAAATGTTAGTTCGCCGTAATAACCATCTGCAGGAATCCATTTAGAACCATCGTCATCTTCATCAAACATATAAATAATATCTGAAGAATCTATTAAAATTTGACCATTTGGTGCTAGCAAACTTTTTAGTTTTAGCAAGTATTTATAGGTTTCTGCTAATGTTCCGAAAATTCCTGTTCCGTTCATTAATAATAAAATGGTGTCGAATTTTTCGTTTCCCAAATCCAAAATATTTTGAACTTTAGCATTTTTTAAACCACGAAGTTGACACGCTTGAATAGCGTTTTCAGAAATATCGATGGAAGTTACTTCTAGATTTTTGTCATTTTGAAGATACAAACTATGACTTCCAGCACCACAACCTACGTCAAGAACTTTGCCTTTTGAGAGCTGAAGTGCTTTCTTTTCTAATTTTGGCATTTCTTTATAGGAACGAAAAAGATAAGCAACATCCATTTCATCAGCTTCCGATATGTTTGTTTCTGTGATAATGTCTTCAGGCGAATTGTTGGTTTGAAAATCGAGAATCGCTTTTCCGAATAAATCTAACATTTTTGTAAAGTTTCAGGTTTAACGTTTCAAGTTGTTTAACTTTGTGGCTCAACTTGAAACTTTAAACTTGAAACCACAGCTAAACGAACTCGGAAAACTTGCCAAAGATAAGCATAACGAAAACAAAAAGTATTTCGATAAGCTGAAAAAGAAAGCGCCTAAAAACTTGGATTATGTAATGCAAGATTTGCACGATGCCGAATTTAAACGAACCGATTGTTTAGAATGTGCTAATTGTTGCAAAACGACTGGGCCACTATTTACATCTGTAGATATTGAGAGAATTTCAAAGCATTTCAAACAAAAGCCACAACAATTTATAGAGCAATATTTGCGTATTGACGAAGACAAAGATTATGTTTTGAAAAGTGTTCCGTGTACTTTTTTAGAAGCAGATAACAAATGTTTTATCTATGATGTTCGTCCAAAAGCTTGTCGAGAATTTCCGCATACTGATAGAAAAAAGTTCCAACAGATATCTGATTTGACTTTGAAGAATGTTGAAATCTGTCCAGCAGCTTATAATATTGTGGAAAAAATGAAAGAGAAAATAGTTTTGTAGTATTGTTTTTAATCATTTGATGAAACAACTATAATGAAATATATAAATCCTAAAAAGATTATTACCAGTCCTAAAGAATAACAGATTGTACTAAAAGGATGACCTAATTTTGTTGTAAATCCTAATCCTGTTAATAATATTCCAATTATTATTAAACTGATAGATATTAAAACTTTGATTGCTCTTTTTTTCATGTAAAACTTCTATGTTCTATATTCTATTCTCTATTCTCTTTTTTCTAATTATAAATCAAATACTTCTTCCTCATTTCATTAAAATCATTCAATCCTTTCTCCCAAGATTTTCTTATTTCAGTTTCTGATACTCCATCAACTATTTGCTGTTGCAGTTTTTTAGTTCCAGCTAATTTGGTAAAGAAGTCGTTAAAGAATTTAGATTTATCAGATGTCGAATTGTAGGCTTTAATCAACCATTTTAGCTCCAATTGATTTACTTTTGGAATAGAAGTTAAATTTTCACCAAAACACAATTGATTCTTATAAACAGGATCTTTTGCTCCAAAATTTGGAATAGGAGTGAAGCTAAAATCACTTTTTGGTAAAAAAGGCGAACCATAAATTTGAAATTGCATTTCAGTTCCTCTTCCAACACTTACATTCGTTCCTTCAAACAAACACAAACTTGCGTATAAGTTTATAGATTGGTCATTTGGTAAATTAGGAGAAGGTTTCACAGGTAAACTATAGCTCATTTCTCTATTGTAATCAATACAGTGTATAACTTTTAAGTTGCATTGAATTCCATTTTTTAACCATTTTTCACCATTTATCATTCTTCCATATTCGCCAATAGTCATTCCATGAAGCAATGGAATTGGATGCATTCCAACAAAACTAGTGAATTCTTTTTCCAAAATCGGTCCATCAACAATAGTTCCATTAGGATTTGGTCGGTCTAAAATCATTAATTCTGTATTGTTTTCAGCACAAGCTTCCATTATATAATGTAGGGATGATATATAGGTGTAAAATCGTGCTCCAACATCTTGCAAATCAAAAACTATTATATCAATTCCTGCTAATTGTTCAGGTTTTGGTTTTTTGTTATTTCCATAAAGTGAAATTATTGGCAAACCTGTTTTTGTGTCTTTTCCGTCTTTAATTAGTTCACCTGCATCTGCAGTTCCGCGAAATCCGTGCTCCGGAGCAAATATTTTTTGAACGCTAATTTTATTCTCAATAAGAAAATCAACTAAATGAACATTATTTGATAAAATTCCAGTTTGGTTTGTAATCACACCAACTTTTTTGTCTTTTAACAAAGGCAAATAAAAAGAATATCTATCGGCTCCAGTTTTTATTGATGAAATAGTAACTTCTTTTTCAGTATTTCTTCTTGAATTTTCAAAATGTCTATTTAATCCACATGAGGATGATATGGTAAGGTAACCCAAACAAATAATACAAGTCGATAATAAGTATTTCATCATTTTATAATTTAAATTAACTTTGTCTCTTTGTCCTAAAAAGAAATATCTTTGCAACAAAATCAAAACTTTTGAATTTAGAACATTTCATCGCCAAAAGATTAATTACTGCTAAAGACCATAAAAGTAGTATTTCTGCTCCAATAATAAAAATTGCTATAGCTGCTATTGCAATTGGTATTGTTATGATGATTGTTTCAATTGCAACAGGAATAGGTTTACAACAAAAAATACGCCAAAAAGTATCAGCATTTAACGGACACATAATAATTTCTAATTTTAACGGAAATGAGTCCGACGGTAGTATAGAACCTGTTTCTACAAACCAAAAGTTTTATCCAAAGTTCAATGCTGTTGAAGGTATAAATCATATCCAATCAGTTGCAACCAAGTTAGGAATAATTAGAACCGAAACAGATTTTGAAGGAATAACTTTCAAAGGAGTTGGTAAAGACTATAAATGGGAATACTTAGAAGAGTATTTAATTGATGGTAGATTGCCCATACTAAAAAGTAGTTTAAACGAAGAAGTTTTAATTTCACAATATTTAGCCAACAGATTAAAATTGAAATTAAATGATAGTTTCAATACTTTTTTTCTAAACGAAGGAGATAGTAAGTTGCCAAAAAGCAGAAGATTTAAAATTGTAGGCATTTATAATTCAGGCTTTCAAGAATTTGATGCGGCCTATATTATCGGAGATATCCGTCACATTCAACGACTAAATAAATGGAACTCAAATCAAGTGGGTTCGTTTGAGATTTTTGTAGATGATTTCACCAAAATAGACGAAAAAGGCAAGCAAGTTTACAAAGAAATCCCTTCAACACTAAATGCACAAACTATTGTAGAAAAATATTACTATATTTTCGACTGGCTAAAACTATTCGATTTTAATATCATCGTTATTCTTATCATAATGGTAATTGTATCTACTATTAATATGGTAGTGGCATTACTTGTCTTGATATTAGAAAGAACTCAAATGATAGGAATCCTAAAATCACTTGGTTCAGACAATTGTTCAATAAGAAAAATATTTCTATACAATTCGTTATACCTAATACTAAGAGGCTTGTTTTGGGGTAATACTATAGGAATAGGATTATTACTTATTCAGAAGAAATTTGAAATAATTAAACTAAATCCAGAAAGTTACTATGTAAATGTAGCGCCTGTAGAAATTAATTTACTCTATATTCTTGCTCTTAATATAGGTACAGTCCTTGTCTGTTTGTTGGTTTTATTAATACCTTCCTACTTAATTACTAAAATATCTCCTGCCAAAACCATTCGTTTTGATTAATCAGCAGCGAACCATCAGCGCTTTCTTGCGGTCGATATTCCTGCTTTCTGCGTTACAAGGTAACAGCTACAATCAGGGCTAGGTTGTTTTTGTATTGATTAGATGTAGTATTTCAAAAGATGTTTTTAT
>NZ_BAABCT010000017.1:0-10593 GCF_039539185.1 Flavobacterium cheonanense
TTGCTTGTGTTAAAGAACATACAGTACTTGGTCCTGCTATTACAGAAGGAAGTGGAGCACCAGAAACATTAATTGAAGCTAGTTGGGTAGCTGTTGCTGTAGAACAACTAACTCGAATTTGACCCGATACAAAATCTGAAGTTGAAGAAACTGTTATACTTGAAGTTCCCTGACCAGATACAACAGTAATACCCGTAGGTACTGTCCAAAGATAAGTACCATTGTTTACAGTAGTAGCAGTATACTCTTGCGTAGCATTTGTACAAAGTTCAATCTCACCAGTTATTGCTAAAGCAAAACCACCAGGAGGAATTGGCGTCGCTCTACGAACACGAAGCGAACGAGTTGGGCTTTCATTGCAAGTATTAATTGCTTTTACACGAAGCGTACCATCGGTATAGGTTGACGATAAATTCACTGTTATCGATGGACCTGTTTGAGAAAGAATAGTCATACCAGCTGGTAATTCCCAAACATAACTAGCAACCCCAGCTACTGGAGTTACAGAATAAGTTGCAACAGTTGTTACAGAAGGTAAAACTGATATTCCGCTAATTGAACTTAATGATCCTAAAATAGGTAATAAAGTAACAGCTACTGCTGTTCTCGTACTTGTTGTACCCGATACAGTCTGTGACACAAAGTAGTTTCTTGTTGTTAATGGAGTGTTATTGTTTAGCGCAACACCACCAGTGGCAGTTGTAAACCAACTTAAATTAGAACCTGCAGCCTGTAAGTTAGCTACTGTTGAGCCTGGGCATAATTCTTGAGTAGCAGGTGCTGTTGGTGGAGGGGTAAACGCTCTAAAATTAGCGGTAATTGTTTTTGCTTGATTCATTGTTACTGTTATTGGGTTGGTTGTACCAGTAGCAGCTCCACTCCATCCTGTAAAGGATTGCGGCGCAATAGGCGTGGCAGTTAGTGTAACTAATGAATTTTCTGCAAAATTAGAAAAGTTTACATTGTTGGCAGTATTGATACCTGATGGATTACTTACCACATTACCAGTACCTGTTCTATTTACTGTTAGTCCCACGGGATTTACTCCACCTTGTACAGATGAACCAAAATCAAAGGTATTACCATAGGCATAATCACCACAAAGCTCTGGTATATTGTTATATACCATTATCAAACGCATTCTAACTGGCCCGTTAAATGCGTGTGCTGGTACTGCTATATTTCCTGTAAACGTATAAGTAGTGCTGTTAATCATTTCCGTTTCGTCATAAACCAACTCTCCTGGATCTTCTAAATTTCCGTTGTTGTTAAAATCTATCCAAAATTTAACAAATTGCTGGTAAGGACCATTAGTAGTAACAACAACGCTCAATGGAACTGTTGTACCTGCTTGTAAAATAGGCATAGGAACATTAGTATAATTATAATATCCAGGACCCGTAAAATCATTGTTTCCCTGAAAAAACACTCCATTAAATGTTACTGATGCAACATATTCGCAACAGAATTGGGTAGCTGTAGAAGGACACAAATCTGTTTGGGCATGGTTTAGCTGACCAATCAGCAAAAACCATAAAATGCTTAGTTTAGTAATTATTTTCATAATTCAAATTAATTAATTGATTGTTGGTATAGATTTGTAATACGCTGTAATCCGTCTTGAGGGGAAAATTTATCTTTTTCAGCAATAATCCAAACATAACCATTTGGTAAACCATGATTTACTTGAAAAATAAATTTGTTATCAAAAAGTTTTTGATAAAAATTGTTCTTCTGTGCTTCTGTTAGCTGAGCAACATCACTTAAGAAATAATATTGTTTTTTATCGGTAGCTAAATGCACAAATTCGCCATTAGCAGGTTTAACTTTTTGAATTTCTTCAATTGTTTCTGCAGATAAACTTTTAAAATAATTTTCTACAATTAGAGTACGAATTCTACCATTTTCACTATGAAAAATTGATTTGTTTTGAGAAAAACCAGTTCCAAAAGCGACAAGAAATAGAATTAAAAAATAATGTTTCATTGTTTTGTTTTTTAAAATTAATATTGAATTTTTAAATTGTCTTTTTAAAGTACATTAAATTACTATTTCATCAGCATAAAATTTTGAGTTAAAAAATATTTTTCACAAATTTCAGATTCTTTTTTTTAAAAAAGGTATAGAAAAAATATAGATTTTTTTTGCTTAATTTTATTTAAAATACTGAAAAACAATTGGTTTTGATTAAGTAGTTTTTTTGCGTTAAATTTTTTACGTCACTATTTTTTTTGATTTAATGTAGTTAATTTTAGGTTAGGTTTATTTAACCAGAGAACTACAGAGATAACTTGTATTAGGTTGCTTACTGTTATTTTTATTTTTTTATTACTACAAAGTTAAAATTTTGCTTTTTTTATTATGGCAAAATAGTTACTTGGTCTGTAAAAATTAGATATTGTTATGTTGTATGTTCGTCAGATGTATTTTTTTAAATTGATGTTTTATAAATAATTTTCAGTTGCTACTATATTTCATTTACACATTGTATAAGTTCATTCTCAGATGATAAATTCATTTTTTTTCTAAGTAAGTATTTTTTACTTATCACACTTTCGTAAGAGATGTTAATTAGCGTTGCAATTTCTTTATTATTTAAGTTTAGTTTTATTAATGATAAAAAGTCAATATCTTTTTTTGTTAGCGCGGGATATGTTTTCTTTAATTTTATGGTAAAATCAGGATGCATGTTTGTGAACCTAATTTCAAATTCGCGCCAATAATCATCATTATTAAAAAAACTTTCAATTTTAACAATTATATTTTTCAGTTCTTTATCGTTTGTTTTAATAATATTTGATTGTAAAAAATCAATAATATTAGATTTAATTTGGAATATCTTTAATTGAAGTGCTGTGAGCTCTCGTTCTTTTATTCTTAATAGCTCTCCTTCCAATTTTAATTGCTCGTCTTTAAGTAGGTTATTTTGTTCGTTTAGTTCTTTTTCTTGTTGCAATTGCATCAATATTAGGTCTTGTATTTTATTTTTCTTCTTGTATTTATCAAAAAAATAGGAAATTAGTAATACTGTAAAAAGTATTAAAATCCAAATAATAGTATTTTGCAGTTTTAAATTGGATACTTGTAATTCAAGGTTGCGGTTTTTGTTTATTTCATTCTTGATATTGTACTGATTTAATTTTTTTTGTAACTCATCGAAAGTATTTTCCTTTTGTCGCTCTGTATAGAGCTTTTGCAAACTTTTTAGCGCTCTGTATTCGGATGGTTTATCTCCAAATTTTCCGTATAGAGTAGCTAGTGTTTCGTAATAAAAAATCTTTTCCTGCAAATTAGCCTGCGAAAGCATTATAGCTGCATCTAAAGCCAACAACTCCTCTATTTCAGAAAAACTATTTTGCTTTTGCAAACTATTTAGATAAAAAGTGAAAATCTCTAAAGATATGTGAGGCAAGTTGGCATACATATAATCAAAAGATTTCTTCAAATAAGGTGTTGCTTTCTCATAATTTTTGATTTTATAATAATACTTCCCAATACTTCCCATGCATAAAAACTCATTTCTACTATCTGAAATAGCTCGAAAACCCACAAGAGCTTTGTTGAAATAATCAATACTTTTAGGACTGCTCAATTCACTATAACAAGCGCCTATATTCATTAATGCCACGTACTTATTTTGAAGATTGTTTTCTATATCTTTACTAAAATAAGGCAAGGTTTTGTTGTAATATACAATAGCATTAGCAAAATCCCCAATATTAAACTGAATATTAGCTTGTCTTAACAATTGAATGTTAAGCAATTTTTCATCCCCTAATGTTTCCAATTTTGGAATTAATTCAGAAGATACATCTAATGCTTTATTGAAATCCGATTTGTTGTAATAAACAGCACAAATTTCACTTTCAACTTTTAATAAATTTTTTTCATCTCTAATGGATGCGTATAATTTTTTTGCTTTAAATAAATTTTTTAAAGCCAACTCAAATTTGCCAAATAATTTTTGAGTATTGGCAATATTACATAAAATATTAGCCTTAGTTTTTACACTACAGTTAGGATCAAAAGCATAGGACTTTTCAAAATTACGAAGAGCTCCTTCGTAATCACCCACTATGGCATGATAAATTCCAACATCATTATATGTTTTACAAATGGTACTATCCGGAAGGTTAGGAAGCAATAAAATGGAATCTAAATACTTTTTAGATAATTGAGGATCGGAAAACTGCTTCTTTAAAAAGACATTGTAATAACCTTTATAAACCCGATTACTTTGAGCTAAAAGTAAAGAAATATTCAACAAGAAAATAACAAAAATTGCTTTTTTTAACATCTTAAATTAATTTTTAATAAATTTTGTAATTCTTCAATTATTATTCATCTTTAGGAAGATTGATGATAATTTAAAAGCTAAAAAGTATACAAAAGCAAAAACTTCCTCAATTTCTTGAGGAAGTTTTTAACTATTTAATAACTAATAAAAACTATCTTTTTATGACACGAAGCGTTTTAGTATTTGCTTCTTGAGATAAAATTACATTGTAAACTCCAGATGGATATTGATTTTCTAATTCAAAGTTTTGAATATCAGAAGCATTTATCGTTTTATCTTCTTGAAGTTTTCCTATCATGTCGTAAACTCTAACTTGAATACTTGCCTCATTGTTAGTCTTAACGTTTAGCTTAAAGTTCTATACAAATGAATTTGGATACTCTAAAACTATGAATACATTTTGTTAATAGAAAATTTGTTGTTTAAACTATTAAAATAGTATCATAACCGATTACGTGTGAAACACTAAATTGATATGTTGTAGAATCTGCTATAGATGCTGATATTATATTAAATTATAAAAAGTTTTAGTTTCTGTTTGTTAACAAACCTCGAACAAAACAAAAAAGTATACTAATCACAATTAAAAGAAATAAATGGTATTTTTTATAATTACATAATATGTAAAGAAAATTTAGTGAATTTAAATTTTTAATGTAAACTTATTTATTAAATATTATTATTTTAAATTTTTAGTAAAAATTTAGTTCAGTTTTTTTACTCTTGCAAATAAAAAACTTTTAGAAATTATTTTATCAATTTATGTAAATAAAATTGATTGTATGTTAAAGATTAATCTGAAACAAAAGCAATACAATCATTATTATGCCATAACTGTTTAAAATTTTCTTTTGTAAGAGAGTAATATCCTTTTCTAGAATCCCATATGTGAAATCCATCTAATGCACTGAAAGATTTAAAAAAAACGAAGTGTATATCTCCTCTTTGACCAAAAAACTTAATTAATAAAGGTTGATTGTATTCTATAACATCATTTATTGTAACTTCTTTACAATGAACTGCAATTAATCCATTATTTTTAGCAGCTTCAATCAATAACTTAAATGAACTTTTAGGGTAATTCTTTTGAATCAAATAGTTTAAATCATTTATAGAAGATGTGCCATTATAAAACTTAATTATTTTTAAAAGTGATTCAAGCCCTCCATCTGAAGGTTGTTCAGCTTCTACAATATATTTCATTAAAACATTATTAATCATTGTAGAAGTGTTTTATAATTTGATTTTTTGAATAATTTGGCCAGCTCTATAATGTTATTGACTTTAGTTTTTTCAAATACTCTTTTTCTGTAGGTACTTACAGTTGATGTTGCAATTGATTTTTTTTCTGATATTGAAGATATCGTTTCACCATTAATCAGCATCAATCCAATTTCTAATTCTCTATCGGATAAAAGCATTTCTAATGTTTTTATTTTACTAAATTTTTTAATTTTGAATGAATTTTTACTTTTAAAATACTTTAAATCAAATTTTATTTTATTTGCTATCTCTTTTTGAGTATTAAAAACTGTGATGATTTCTATTGAACTGTTCTTGATTAATTTAGCTGTTTTAATATTTAAAGCTGAATGCAAAAAAATATAAATTTTTGTTTTTAAGTTTAGTTCTAATATTTTTTTTAATAAAATAATATCTTCTTTATTCTTATTTTTTAATTCAATAATTAAGATATCAAAAAAATCATACTTAATTTTTTCAAAAACTTCAGATTTTTTTTGAAAGTGTATATAACTTCCTAAAATTGATTCTCTAATTATAGAAGATAATCCTTTTTCAATTATATCGCTGTCTACAGATAGTAATACATTAATATTCATGGTAATAAAATTGAAATGTTTTTTTTTGTGGAAATGAAATAAATCATTACCAAGAAATTAGTCACTTGATTAATGATATTTTGGAAAATTGTTATGCTAAAAAAATGTTTAAATTTTTTTATTAAATAAAATTTAATGTCTGAATTATTATTAACGTTTAATTTTGTATTTAAGAAAAGACATATATAAAGTCGAGAAAGAACGTTACAATTCTTATAAAATGGGAAAAAATTTATTATCGAGTAATTCAATGTTTGCTCGAATTTTGTTAAGGTTACCAAAAGCTTTCATTTAAATTTAAAGTTATTAACTTATTCCTTTTTCTATGTTGAAATGTTTAATAAATAACTCGATATCTTTTTTATTTACTTTATTTATTTCCTTAACAATTATTTCTTGATTTTTATGAATTCCAAAGAATAGATAATGGTATTCAATAATCCAAAACTTAGAAAATAGTCCTATGACAAAAGCTATTAATAGAATTAAAAGTGATTTAAATACTAAAGAAAGTATCGTAAAGACAATTGACGTTATTATTAAAAAAAAATCTATTTTTCCATTTTGTATTGTTGTATATTGAATCACGGATAAATCATTTATTGACACTATAAAATCTTTAACCTGTAATGTTCCTTTGTAAATTGTTCCTACAGGATTTTGAAAAATCGGATTATTCATTTTAATAAAAGTTTTAAACTAATTAAGAAAGTTGCTTCATATTTGTCGTTCTAAAAAGATTTTTGGAAATATAAATTAATTAATGAATTATAGAGCCGAATCTATTTTCATTGTAATCACAGATTTGTCAGAAAACTATTCAATAGCAGCTTTGATTTTATAGAATACAATACAATTTTTACCTGCTCGTAAAGATTTTAACTCATTAATTGAAACGTAGTAAGAACCGTGTCTTTCATCCTAGATAAAAAAATCCTATTCTTCACAGTAGGAATATCACACCACAAAATATATCTTATTATCTGCAGTTTTTATAATAATTATTATTGGCTGTTTGTAGTTGATTGTTGTCTTAAGATCAATATCATCGGAAACTACACATTTCAAATCACATTTTGAAGCTATTTTTTACTAATGACGATATAGATGTTACAGGATAATTATTTTGTATAGCAGCATTTAAGTTTATAGATGAAGTGTTTCCATTATAGTATCTTATAATTGCTAATAATGACTTTAATACACCATCTGATTGCTCTTCATGTTGTATTAAAAATTTTAAAATTGTTTCTTTAATCATATCCTAATGATTTTTTTATTTTGAACACTAAGTCACTAGGCCAATTGAATTAGATTATTGACTTTGTCAAAAATTCTTCTTTTGAATGTGCTAATTGTAGTAATTGCGAGATTTAACTTATGAGAAATGGTTATTATAGTTAATCTTTTAATTAGCATTAACGCAATCTCTGATTCTCTCTCAGACAAAAGTATTTCAAGTGTTTTTAGTTTGGTGAATTTATTAATTTTGAAAGAGTTTTTACTTTTAAAATTCTGTAAATTGAATACAATTTTTTTAACTATTTCTTTTTGAGTTTGAGAAACTGAAATAATTTCTATTGAATTGTATTTGATGAGTTTTAGCATTTTAATATCTAAAGAGGAATGTAAAAAAAAATAAACTTTTGTCTTTAGCTTCAGTTCTAGAATTTTTTTATCAAATCAATATTTTTTTCATAATTATTTTTTAGATCTAATATTAAGATGTCAAAAAATCAAACTGAATTTTTTCAATAATATCAGATTTTTTTTGTAAAAGTGTATACAACTTCCTAAAATAGCTTATCGGTTTATTGAAGATAATTCTTTTTCAACTATATCACTATCTACTGATAGTAATACATTAATATTCATGGTAATAAAATTGAAATGTTTTTTTTGTGGAAATAAAATAAATCATTAACAAGAAATTAGTCACTTGATTAATGATATTTTGGAAAATTGTTGTGCTAAAAAAAATTTAATTTTCAAATTATTATTAACGTTTAATTGAATTTATGATTTTATTTTGATTTAAATTTATTTTGCTTAAAAAGTCAGGCAAACTAATGGTGCTTTTACCCCAAAAACACCAAAAAATTAATTTAATGTTACTTTAAAAAAATATTTTGTTTGCCTGACAAAGAATTTTATGATTTAATTTTCTTTAGATTAAATTATGCCTATTTTAGTTTTATTCTAATGGAAAATATCGCTATTGATATTTTTCTATAATTTCCAAATGGAAATTAATCTTATTTAATAAAGATGAATTATTCTCATCTAATTCCATTAAATAAATTGAGTCGCTAAGTAAAATGTTTTGTTTTATATCTTGTAAATTTGTAGAAACGAAAATTTTTTTTATCTTATGAAAAATAACAAAAAGATTCTTCAAATCAGCTACATCATTAAAATTTATGAAAGCACAATCAAAATACTCATCATAATATTGTGTCAAATATTGATTGTTTGTGCAAATAACTAATTCATGTTTTTTTGGAAGATTATTTTTTAAAAATCTTGAAAATCCTTTTGACGAATCATATATTAATATTTTCATTTAATTACTAATCATTTTTTTCTTTAGCTACTTTATTTAAAAACTATTTTAAAGATGTTTTTTAAAAAAATTATTTTACTTTTCTTTTTTTTGACTTTTCTATACTTAAATCTAGACCATGGACAACTAGTAAATCTAATAATATAGATATTTTTAATTCTAAATTATTTTGGTTAATTTCTGCACATGGCAATAAATATATTGCATCACTTTTAAATAAGTTTTGAATATTTTTAATTTTCATTTCATTATCGAGTTTTCTTGTATTTACATTAACATCTGACAGTGGATTAAAAACTCTAAATCCTTTTGAAATCATATTTAATTCAGCATTATTGAACTTTTCAAATGTCTTATCATCTAATATTGATGGTATATCTCCTATGATATATATATTTTTTTTTTCTGATTTCATAACTGAAATTTGATAAATTATTTTATTAAGATTAAAAAAATTAAAATAAAAAAATAGCTTAAATTTTTTTATAATTAAGAAACTATCTCTAAAGCATAACGTATTAAAAAAAGATATTTGTAGTTACTTTTTTGAATTAGTTTTACTTAATTATCAAGAAATTTAGAATTTATAAAAACGGGTAAAAAGAAATCTCTATTTTAACCAAATCATAAAAAAACTGAAATTAGCAATCAATTAAAATCACTAAAAAACATTCTTATTTACCCGTATAAATTTAAATTAAGTAATAATTTTCTATTAAAATTTTGATTATTTTCATAGTCCTATAACCTTGAATTTATTAATGGAAGAATTCATTTTTTAAACTTTAATACTTTCATTATAAGAATTTAGCAAGTAAGCACCTAAGACACCACCAGAAAAATTTAAAATTATATCATCTACTTCCATAATACCCAAGTTGAAGATATATTGAGAAAATTCTATACTAAAGGATGCAATGAAAATATAAAAGCACTTTTTTTTTAATGTTATTTTTTTTTGCAATACAATCTCTAGAGCTTTTGCAAAAGGAAATAACAAAATGATGTTCCCGAAAAATTCTTTTAAAAAACTTACTTTATTACTAATAGTTGAATTTTCGTAATTAAAAATGAATTTATAGCATTTATAAAATGGAATCATATTTATAGAACCATAGAAATCCTCTTTCAATCTGTAGTCGAGAAGAAAAACTACATAAAAAACTAAAAAAAAATATAAAAAGGATATTATAAATAAATAGCTTCTCTTTTTTTGAGTCATTATATTATCAAAAAAATTGAAACTTAACTATTCAACCGTTACCGATTTTGCTAAATTTCTTGGCTGATCAACATTACAGCCTCTCAATACAGCAATATGGTAAGATAAAACTTGTAATGGAATTGTAGTTAAAAGTGGTGAAAGTGCATCTGAAGTTTCAGGAATTTCAATTACATGGTCTGCGAGACCTTTTACTTGAACGTCACCTTTGGTAACAATGGCAATAATTTTTCCACTTCTTGCTTTAATTTCTTGAATATTACTTACCACTTTATCATAATGCTCTTGTTTAGATGCAATTACAACTACTGGCATTTTTTCGTCAATTAATGCAATCGGTCCGTGTTTCATTTCTGCAGCTGGATAGCCTTCTGCATGAATATAAGATATCTCTTTTAACTTTAAAGCTCCTTCTAAAGCAACTGGAAAATTGTAACCTCTACCTAAGTATAAACAATTTGGCGCATCTTTATATATAGAAGCAATTTCTTTAGCAATTTCATTTGTAGAAGACAAGGCTTCAGCTACCTTTTCTGGAATAACTTCTAATTCTTGTAAATATCTATGGAAGTCAGAATTTGACATAGTTCCTTTGGCTTTTGCAAGTCGAAGAGCAATCATTGTCAAAACTGTGATTTGAGTTGTAAATGCTTTTGTCGATGCAACACCA
>NZ_BAABCT010000018.1:0-9365 GCF_039539185.1 Flavobacterium cheonanense
AATGACGTCAAATGCCTCTCCTTGTTTAACAGGTTCGCCTGCAACATCAAATAGTATTTCTATGACCGTTTCAAACAACAACAATTGGGTAGGAACAACTGGTCTTTGGAGTGATACTGCCAATTGGTCTTGTGGTAGTGTTCCATTAGATTCTTCGATAATTACTATATCCAGCGGAACACCAACACTTGATGTTAACTTTACTGTTGGAAACTCAGGTTCGTTAACATTAGATGGAACTGCATCTTTAATTATTGCGCCAAATGCCTCATTAACTGTTGATGGTTCGGCAAATTTTAATGCAAGACCAGTTTTGTTTGAGTCGGATGCGACCGGAACAGCAGAATTTGGTGCAATGACAGGAACTTTAATCGGAGCAACCAACGTAACTACACAGCGTTATTTCCCTGCTAAGAGAGCTTTTAGGTTTACTAGTTCTGCTGTTACGACAAATACAACAATAAGAGAAAATTGGCAAGAAAATGTAAATAATAGCAACACCACGTTTACAAACAATCAAAATCCTAATCCAGGATTTGGTACACATATAACTGGTGCTGGTGGAAGTGCTAACGGATTTGATACTACAATTTCTAACGCCAGTTCTTTATTTACTTTTAATAATTCCACTGCTCTTTGGACTGCTGTAGCAAATACTAACGTAAATACATTAAATGCAGGTGTACCTTACCGAATAAACGTTAGAGGTGATCGTTCTATTGACATGTCCCTTACGAGCCCAACAGCTACTCCAACAACCTTAAGAGCAACTGGTACACTTTACACTGGAACTTTTGAACCCTCAAATTTAAGTAATACTGCATTTGCATATAATTTTATTGGAAATCCTTATCAAGCACCAGTAAATATGAAAACGGTTCTTGATAATGCTACAAACCTTAACAATCTATTTTACTATGTTTGGGATCCAACGCTTAATACTAGAGGAGCCTATGTTTCTGTAGATTTATCAACAACGAACGGAACTCCTAACATTGGTTCAGCAAATAAATTTTTACAACCTGGTCAAGCGTGTTTTGTAAGAACAGTTGCGAATGGTGGAGCAACAATGACCTTTGAAGAAAGTTATAAAAATTTATCCGGTTCAAATAATTTGGTATTTAAAAATGCAAATCAAAGCATAAGCGCAACTTCTAATATTAAAATGAGCCTATATGATAGTAACTCATTAGCTTTAAATCAAACGGCATTAGATGGATCTATAATATTCTTTGATGATTCAAACAATAATGGTGTAGATCAAAACGATGCAGCAAAATTTGCTAATCCTGATGAAATGTTCTCTACTTTCAATAATGGTGCCTTAATAAGCATTGAAAAAAGAATGCAACCAACCACTTCTGATATTATACCCATTCGTATAAGTCAATATAGAGGCACCAATTACACGATAGTGGCTCAAGGAGAAAATCTTAATGGAATTCCTGCTTATTTACATGATCAATTTCTGCAAACTTATACTGAAATTCCACAATCTGGGTCTGTAAATTATCCTTACACGGTAGTTACTACTAACACACAAACTTCGGCAACAGATAGATTCAGAATAGTATATAGTAATCCTTTATTGAATACTGCAAATAATGAATGGAAAAACTTTACACTGTACCCTAACCCATCCAAACAAGGTAATTTCAACATCATTTTGGGACAACCTTTAGAAAACGGAAAAGTAACAATTTACAATACTTTAGGTGTGAAAGTTTACAATCAAGATTTAGAAAATACAATAGAGAATAGTATTACTCCTAATCAAAGTATGCCTACAGGAATATATTATGTAGAAATTCAAAATGGTAACGAAAAGAGTATAAAAAAATTAATAATTGAATAATAATATGAAAACAAATAAAATTAAAAATATACTATTAATCATATTCCTTTTTGTTAACATAACCGTTTCCTTTTCTCAAGGAGAAACAGATCCATGGCAAGGGCAAGCTCCACCTCCTGCTTTTGAAGAAGACACAGCAGACAACACGCCTGTTTTGCCCATAGACGAGAAACTATGTCTATTAATATTTTCAGGAATAATTTTGGGTGCCTACATAACCAACAAACATAAGATAATAAAAAGTAAAAATGCTTAGTTCATTTAAGGCAGTAAAAATTATTTTTAAGTTTTACAATAAAAGTATATGCATCTTTATTACCTTTTTTATTGTAATATAAATAATAATAAAATAATTATTTATTCAATAAGTTTGACTGCAATTTTTATTTTTAAATTCATAGAATTCACAAGGGTGTTATCCGTGTGAATTCTTTTTTTTATTTAAGTATTAGTCAAATTAAATAAAACCAAAAACTAATATAAGATAACTTTTACAAGCTGTAAGTCCCTAAACAAAATTGATTTTTATGAATAATATTATCCGAACAGTTTTTACTATAAGTAGAATTTCTTTCAATAAATTTGTATCAGCTTTTGGGTTTCTGATTTTGTTATTGGTTGTTTTGTCCCTTTGTGGGAAGACAACCTAAACTTGGAATGGAACTACAATCGCATCCACTTCAGGTTCAAATACTAAAATCATGTCTGCAGTATTTACTTCCCAAAAAGGAGATAATAATGGAATAACCACACTTAGGGTAATATCATCATTTCATAATAAAATGGTAACACTAAAATGTTGTGTTAAACAATTTAATTTTATAGTTTTGCCTGCTTTTGAATTTTAATGCTAATTTGATTACTTTTTTGAATTAATTTTTTACTAAAGTAGTAAATAGATGCTTTAAAGGATTTGGTATTATAAATTATCTTAAAAAAATTCAATTTTTAACGTTGAATTGGTTTATCTTTTTTATTTCCTAGGATTTACGATGAAATAAAATTAAATAACGAAACGGATTATTTTTAGACTATTTAAAAAGTTAATTCGCTTTGATAATAAAACCCATAACAACAAATTTAATTTTTAATCTACTAACAAAATATATTTATGAAGAATTTTACTTTTTTTAATGCATTAGTACTGCGAAGGTATTTTGCATTGATGTTTTTTTTAGGGCTTATGTCCAGTGGGAATGTTTGGGGGCAATACACCGTGAATTTCGAAGGGGCAGGTGAAACGAAAAATGCATATGGATCAGGCAATGTTTCCCTTAGCGGTATTCAATGGAATATGACTGAAGCATTGATTGGTACTGCTGCTAATGATTATAAAAATGGAGTTCGTTCTGCAAGAATACGTGGTCACAGTTCATCATCGATGACAATGAATAGTAATAAGTCTAATGGTTTAGGAAGCATCTCATTCAAATATTGGAGATATGGAACTGATGGACAAGCAACCTGGAAAGTTGAATATTCAACTAACAATGGGTCTACTTGGACACAAGCCGGATCTAATTTTACACCACCAGCGAATAACAACGAACAGACATTCTCTGCAACATCAATTAACGTTACTGGAAATGTACGTGTCAGGATTATTCATGTTAGTGGAGGAAATATCTCTGTAGACAGAAGATTCAACATTGACGATATAACACTTACAGACTATGTTGTCGCCAACCCTAGCATCTCCTCTTCAGATTCTCTCTCTGCTCTTACAACCACCTACGGCACAGTTTCTTCCAATACAACTTTTAATGTTTCAGGTACTAACATGACTGCTGGTATTTTAGTAACTCCTCCAGCTGGTTTTGAAGTTTCACAATCTGCAAATAGTGGTTTTGGTTCTGCAACCACAGTTGGTTCGGCTGGAACTATTGCCAGTACACCAGTGTATGTTCGGTTAGCAGCAACGACTGTCCCTGGAACTTATTCAGGAAATATTGTTTTAAGCAGTTCAGGTGCCTCTAACGTCAATGTTGCAACGGTTTCAAGCACTGTTAGTACCAAAAACTTAACCATTTCAGGTCTTACAGGAAACAATAAAGTTTATGACGGGAATACAACAGTTTCTGTTACAGGAACTGCAGCATATGCAGGTTTAGAGAATGGTGAATCTTTCACTCCATCAAGTTCAGTTACTTGGGCATTCCCAAACGCGGATGTCGGAACGAATATAGTATTAACAAGAACAGGATCTTATTCTGCTCCATCATCAAACTACACTGTAACTCAACCTTCTTTAACAGCAAACATAACCGCAAAAACATTAACCATAACAGCAAATAATGTCACCAAAACAGCTGGATTGCTACTTACAGATGGTGTAGGTTCGACGGCATTTTCAAGCGTTGGCTTAGTAGGAAGTGAATCAATCGGAAGTGTTTCGATTGCTTACGGAAGTGCCGGTGCAACCACAGGTGATGGCGCAACTCCTGGCGTTTATTTGAATCAAGTTACTCCATCTGCGGCTACTGCAGGGACGTTTTTAGCGTCCAATTATGATATTACCTATGTTTCAGGAACTATAACTGTTGAGGAAGCTCCGGCAAATCCAACAATAACTGTGACGGGTTCATTATCAGGTCTTTCAACGATTTATGGCGCACCTAGTACTTCAACTAGTTTTACTGTATCTGGTGCTGCCATGAATGAGGGAATTACAATTACACCACCAATAGGTTTTGAAGTAGCAACCTCTTCTAATTTTTCAACTACAATCGGTACAAATAGCGCTCCTTTAATCATTGGAAGTGCAGGAATTATTGCTAATGCAACTATTTATGTAAGATTAAGAGCTGTTGCAACAGTAGTAGGATCACCTTACTCAGGAAATATTACATTGACAAGTTCGGGAGCTAGTTCGCAAAATATAGCAACGGTTTCAAGTTCTGTTTCTGCTAAAAACTTAACCATTAATGGCTTAACAGGTACTAACAAAGTATATGACGGTTCAACTACAGCAACAGTAACCGGAACTGCTGAATACAGCGCTTTAGCAAATGGGGAGAGTTTTGCAATAGTAGGAACGGCAAATTATAGTTTTACGAATGCCGCAATTGGTACTAGTAAAACTATAACAGTTACAGGCTTTGAGGCACCAAGTTCCAATTATACTATAACACAACCAAGTTTATCAGCAAACATTACAGCAAAAGCATTAACAGTAACTGGTGCTAGTGCTAGCAATAAAACATACGATAGAACTAATACTGCTACTATTTCAGGTGGTACATTGGTAGGTGTGGTTTCGCCAGATGTGGTTTCGCTAATTCCAACAGGTACGTTTGCACAAATAGGTGTTGGTACGTCAATTAGTGTAACCTCAACCTCAACACTAGGTGGTGCAGGTGCAGGTAACTATACCTTAACACAACCTACTGGATTATCGGCAGACATAACCGCAAAAGTAGTAACTCTTACAAGCCCTGCTGCAACAAATAAAATATATGATGCCACCACTACTGCAATTATTACGGGTACTTTAAACGGTGTTATTGTGCCAGATGCAGTAACCTTATCAGGTACAGGTACATTTGCACAAGTAAATACTGGTTCTGGTATATCGGTAACTTCTACTGCAACTTTAAGTGGAGCAAATTCTGGCAACTATACGCTAATCCAGCCAACTAACCTAACAGCAAATATCATTGCAAAAACATTATCAATAACTGCGGCATCCGTTGCTTCTAAAACGTATGATGGTAGTACCACAAGTGGCACTGTAACTACAGGTACTTTATCTGGATTTGTTGGCTTGGAAACGGTTTCGGTCTCATCAGCTACAGGAACGTTTGCCAATGCCAATGTGGGTACTGGTAAAACAGCGACCATTGTTTACACTTTAGCAAATGGTTTAAATGGTGGTTTAGCTAGCAATTACAGTTTGGCGAATACTACTGCCTCGGGAAATATTACTGCAAAATCATTAAGTATAACAGCAGCAACAATTGCCTCTAAAATTTATAATGGAACAACAGCTACAGGAACTATAACAGCTGGTACTTTAACTGGCTTTGTTGGTAGTGAAACTGTCGGTATTACTTCTGCAACTGGGGTTTATCAAGATGCAAATGTTGGAACTGGAAAATCAGCAACAATTTCCTATGTACTTGGAAATGGTAGTAATGGTGGTTTAGCAGCTAATTATGCTCTTTCGACTACTTCTGCAAATGGTGATATTACCCCAAAATCACTTACAGTAACTGCAAATAATGTAACCAAAGAAATTGGTACAACTTTAACTGGAGGTGCTGGTTCTGCTGATTTCACATCGTCAGGTTTAGTATTGGGTCAAACTATTGGTTCTGTAACTATTACTTATGGAACAGGTGCCGGTGCAGGAGCTGCAGTTGGTACTTATAGCAATCAGGTAATTCCTTCTGCTGCAACAGGCGGTACATTCTTCATTTCTAATTATTCGATTACGTATTTAGTTGGAAATATAGTAGTTCAAAATACAACAGCTATAGTATTATCAAACATGGGTGCTGCAGTAGTTGAAGATTTTGATAGTATGGGAAGTAACGGTACAGCCAGTCTTCCAATAGGTGTTCGTAGAGGTAATAATTTTACAAGTGCGACAAGTACTGCAACATTTGCTTACGGTACTTCAGGTGCTGGGGTTGTAACTGGCACAAGCTCTGGTGGAACAATAAATTGGGCGAATGGCGTTACGGCATCAGCTACAGATCGAGCACTCGGAATTTTAAATACAGGTAGTATTTCAAGTCCCCAATATATTGTAGCTTCTGTACTAAATACTACTGAGAGTACTATAAACTCAATAGAAATTGACTGGGATTATGAAAAATATCGTTCGGGAAGTAGGGCCTTTGATTGGACTTTCTTTCATGGAAATAACGTTAGTCCTACTATTGCTGCCACGGGAGGTAATCAATCTTATAGTGCTGACGCAAATAACACAACTGTTTTTAACCCTCCAACAGCAATATCAAAAACGGTTATTTTAAATAACTTATCTATTGAGTCAGGTCAGCGATATTATTTTCTTTGGACCTTTACTGGAAATGGCGGATCAACTAATGGTCAAGGTATTGGTATAGATAATTTATCAATCAAACCTTGTAGAACAACTTCCATAACTTCGCAGCCTTCTTCAACCGCTCAGAGCACTTGTATTAATGGTACTGCTTTTAGTCCACTTTCTGTAACAGCTAGTGGCACTGATTTAGTATTTCAATGGGAGCAAAGTACTGATGGTGTTTCAGGTTGGATTGCTGCAGTAGGTGGAACAGGAAGTACTACAAATTCATTTACACCATCTAATGTTAGTGCAGGTACAATATACTATCGTTGTATAATTACCAATGGATGTGGAGAAATTACAACTAGCGAGCTTTCTGCAGCTATAACCGTTTCAAACAACAATAATTGGATTGGTACTGGCGGTTTGTGGAGTGATACTGCCAATTGGTCTTGTGGTAGTGTTCCATTAGATTCTTCTATAATTACTATATCCAGCGGAACACCAACGCTTGATGTTAACTTTACTGTTGGAAACTCAGGTTCGTTAACATTAGAAGGAAATGCATCTTTAATTATTGCGCCAACTGCCTCATTAACTGTTGATGGTTCGGCAAATTTTAATGCAAGACCAGTTTTGTTTGAGTCGGATGCGACCGGAACAGCAGAATTTGGTGCAATGACAGGAACTTTAAGCGGAGCAACTAACGTAACTACACAGCGTTATTTCCCTGCTAAGAGAGCTTTTAGGTTTACTAGTTCTGCTGTTACGACAAATACAACAATAAGAGAAAATTGGCAAGAAAATGTAAATAATAGCAACACCACGTTTTCAAACAATCAAAATCCTAATCCAGGATTTGGTACACATATAACTGGTGCTGGTGGAAGTGCCAACGGATTTGATACTACAATTTCTAACGCAAGTTCTTTATTTACTTTTAATAATGCAACTGCTCTTTGGACTGCTGTAGCAAATACTAACGTAAATACATTAAATGCAGGTGTACCTTACCGAATAAACGTTAGAGGTGATCGTTCTATTGACATGTCCCTTACGAGCCCAACAGCTACTCCAACAACCTTAAGAGCAACTGGTACACTTTATACTGGAACTTTTGCACCCTCAAATTTAAGTAATACTGCATTTGCATATAATTTTATTGGAAATCCTTATCAAGCACCAGTAAATATGAAAACGGTTCTTGATAATGCTACAAACCTTAACAATCTATTTTACTATGTTTGGGATCCAACGCTTAATACTAGAGGAGCCTATGTTTCTGTAGATTTATCAACAACGAACGGAACTCCTAACATTGGTTCAGCAAATAAATTTTTACAACCAGGCCAAGCGTGTTTTGTAAGGACAGCTGCGAATGGTGGAGCAACAATGACCTTTGAAGAAAGTTATAAAAATTTATCCGGTTCAAATAATTTGGTATTTAAAAATGCAAATCAAAGCATAAGCGCAACTTCTAATATTAAAATGAAATTGTATGATAGCAACTCGTTAGCCTTAAATCAAACTCCATTAGATGGATCTATAATATTCTTTGATGATTCAAACAATAATGGTGTAGATCAAAACGATGCAGCAAAATTTGCTAATCCTGATGAAATGTTCTCTACTTTCAATAATGGTGCCTTAATAAGCATTGAAAAAAGAATGCAACCAACCACTTCTGATATTATACCCATTCGTATAAGTCAATATAGAGGCACCAATTACACGATAGTGGCTCAAGGAGAAAATCTTAATGGAATTCCTGCTTATTTACATGATCAATTTCTGCAAACTTATACTGAAATTCCACAATCTGGGTCTGTAAATTATCCTTACACGGTAGTTACTACTAACACACAAACTTCGGCAACAGATAGATTCAGAATAGTATATAGTAATCCTTTATTGAATACTGCAAATAATGAATGGAAAAACTTTACACTGTACCCTAACCCATCCAAACAAGGTAATTTCAACATCATTTTGGGACAACCTTTAGAAAACGGAAAAGTAACAATTTACAATACTTTAGGTGTGAAAGTTTACAATCAAGATTTAGAAAATACAATAGAGAATAGTATTACTCCTAATCAAAGTATGCCTACAGGAATATATTATGTAGAAATTCAAAATGGTAACGAAAAGAGTATAAAAAAATTAATAATTGAATAATAATATGAAAACAAATAAAATTAAAAATATACTATTAATCATATTCCTTTTTGTTAACATAACCGTTTCCTTTTCTCAAGGAGAAACAGATCCATGGCAAGGGCAAGCTCCACCTCCTGCTTTTGAAGAAGACACAGCAGACAACACGGCTCCGTTGCCTATAGACGAAAAAATAGGTTTATTAATATTTTCAGGAATAATTTTAGCTGGGTTCTCAATAGTAAAAAAACAAAGAAAAATTAATCAAGCAAACTAAAATAAATTTAACCTTTATTAACAACAAGAATGCCCTAAAGAATTAGAAACTCTCTAGGGCATTTATATTTTATTATAAGAATT
>NZ_BAABCT010000019.1:0-8366 GCF_039539185.1 Flavobacterium cheonanense
TCTCAATAGTAAAAAAACAAAGAAAAATTAATCAAGCAAACTAAAATAAATTTAACCTTTATTAACAACAAGAATGCCCTAAAGAATTAGAAACTCTCTAGGGCATTTATATTTTATTATAAGAATTATTATCTGAATGTCCATTTATTTTAATAATCTGAATAAATTCATTGTATACTCTCAAATAAATTCATTTAAAAATTCTATAAATTATGGACAAACTAAATATCCTTATTTCCTATTCCTAATATTCTAGATTGCTAAATGCAAATTATATGGCAAATCTAAATTAAGTATATTAACTTAAACCTCTTATACAAAAGAGATGGTTTTAATACACTTATTTTAAATATTCAACCACTTATTAATTCATTTAAAAATAAACAGTTTTAAAAATTATATTTAGCAAAAAAATGCAAAGTATTTAATGTCAAATATATAAACCAAATAGACCGTATTTTATTAGACTTTAAGTTTAAAAAAAGTAAGTTTATAAGATGAAAACGCCCCTAAAATAGGTTAAAAACTAAAATTAATAAAATATAAGATGATTAAAAGTTTAAAAATGCGCATATACAGTGTCCAGAAGTAAGTAGATAGCTGAAAACTTTTTTTGTCAAAAAATAAAACATGACAAAAATACCAACCATTAAACGAAATATCATGAAAATCTTTACCCTGCCAAATTCTGAATATTAAACTTTAAAGTATATATTTTCTTGACGGTTTAATTCCATTTCTAACTAATAAATATTGAAACACTTTAGGATATGATTAAAAATAATTACGAAAAAAACACCCAAAATTTGGAACTGAATAAAAGTTCTCATTTCATTAAGAATAAGCTAACTATTAGTTTTTTCTTAGCATTACTTTTCTTTGTTTTGGGAAATGGAAATGTCTGGGGACAGAGCACTGCTAACTATGTCTTTACAACAAATACGACAAGCTCTTTGGCTCTTGATAGGAATGGTAATGCTGTTGACATGACATCAGGGACTACTTCAATTATTGGTTCAAGTCAAGATAATCCAACTGCTGTTTCAGCATCTATTGGTTTTGATTTTTTCTTCATGGGTGCCCGATATGATCAAATTAGCACATCGGCGAACGGTGTATTTAGATTAAGTACTATTACATCACCTGTAACAATAGGAAGTGCAGTATATGCATCAGGAGGAACTGCATCGCAGGCATTAATTGCGCCATTTGCAAGGGATTTAGCAACAAGTTCGACAGGTTCTGTAGTATCCAAAACAATTGGAACAGCACCAAATAGATGTTTTATTATTCAATATACAAATATGGAAATTGATTGGAACTCATCGACAGCAAACGGAACTTATCAAGCTCGATTATATGAAAGCACTGGAGTTATAGAATTTGTTTATGGTAATATGGCAGTAGGAAGTGGAGGTGGCACTGTTGGCTATTCAATTGGTTTCTCTTCATCAAATACTGCTAATAGTTATGTTTCATTAACAACAAGTAATAACACTGTCAGTACTACAGCTGTATCAACAAATACATATACAGCGGGATCAACTATTACTAATCTTAATTCTTCAAGCAACGGTTCAAGAAGAGCCTACATATTTACTCCCACAGCCACCACAGCCCCAACGAACCTAACCTTTTCAAATGTTAATATAAGTAATATGACTTTAAATTGGACAGACAATTCAACTGCTGAGGTGGGATATGTAATCTATAGATCTACGGATAATGTCAATTTTACTTGGCAAGCTACAACAGCGGCTAATGCCACTACCTTTAATGCAACTGGGTTATCAATAAATACAACATACCATTGGAGAGTGCACGCCCTAAGAGAATCGCTTGGAACGGCACTAACAGGTACACAAGCCACATTGGCTTGTCCAACCTATTCAGGCACTATGACAGTTGGCCCATCATCTGCAACTTTTCCCAATTTAACGACTGCTATATCTAATTTAACATCTTGTGGTTATACGGGTAATATTATTCTCGAATTACAATCAGGATATGTTTCATCGGGTGAAATTTTTCCATTAACATTCGGAACTGCTTTGGGGTCTAATACCAATAAACAAATTACAATACGACCTGCAAGCGGTGCTACAAATTTGAATATTACCTCTGCAAATACTACTGCAACAATAGATCTAAATGGTGCTAGCTTCATTACGTTTGACGGTCGTGCTGGCGGTAGTGGAACGGCAAGAAACCTTTCAATTGGAAACACAGGTGGTACATCCGTTCCGGCAGTCAGGTTTATCAATGATGCGAATAATAATATAATTCAATTTTGTTCTGTTACATCATCTGTTACATCTACAACTTCAGGGCTAATTGTTTTTTCAACAACGTCAGGTTCCAACGGTAACGACAATAATACTATTGATAATTGTGATTTGAATGGCGCAGGAACAGCTGCTAATATTATTTATGCTGTAGGATCAACAACCACCGCTGCTACCAATAACAGTGGTGTAACTATTTCAAACAATCTTATTCGTGATCAATTTCTGGTGGGTACTGCTACAAATGGTATTCTTGTTTCATCAGGTAATACTGATTGGACAATTAGTGGTAATAGTCTTTACCAGACAGCTACCCGCACTTTTACAACTGCTGCAACTCATACAGGAATTAATATAAGCAATAGCAGTGGTAACAATTTTGTGATTACCGGAAATTTTATTGGCGGAACTGCGGTAAGTTGCGGTGGTACTCAAATGTCACTAACCGGAACAGGATTGACGCAAAGTTACAATGCAATTCTATTATCTGTAGGCACTACAACACCAACTTCAGTGCAGAATAATACAATTTCAAATATTTTCTTTAACACACAGTCAACTGGAGTCTTTAATGGAATTAGTATTACAGCTGGTAATGCAAATATAGGAAACACAACGGCAAATACAATTGGTGGAACTACTGGGACTGGCTCTATTACATTTCAAACTAACTCATCAACTGGACCAGTATTTACAGGTGTAAATTCATCTTCAACGGGAACAGTTAATATTTCTAACAATCTAGTTGGTAGTATTAATTTAACCACTGCAAGTGCAAATACCTTAATTGGAAATTTTTACGGAATTAGAGTGACTGCAGGTACTACTACAACAATTTCATCCAATGTTATAGGTAGTAACACAACTACAAATAGCATAAATAATACAGGTGGTCAGAGTACTACGGCCAATGCATCAATTATGAGAGGTATTTCTTATGAAGGAACAGGCATTGTAACTATTTCGTCAAATACAATTAGTAATGTCGCCTATAGTGCTACAGGCACAGGACCGTCAACAGCTGTTTCTATAAGAGGCATTCATTCTACAGGTATAGCAACAATAAACAGCAATACTGTTTCAAATTTAACAAGTGTTTCAGGAAATACAGGAACAACATCCTCAGCTTCAGTAATAGGAATAGTAAATTTATCTGCTACAGCAGGTTCATGGCGTATAGGTCAAAATACTATTTCAGGTTTATCTAATACACATTCATCAGCTGCTGTTTTACTAACAGGGATTTTCTACAGTGGTTCAGCCACTGCTGGCATAATCGATCGTAACTTAATTTTTGATTTAAATGCTTCAAATGCTAGTGCTACCCTGAGCGGTATTCATGTTGGTGGAGGTACTGCGACTTATCGAAATAATATGATTCGTTTAGGTACAAATAACACAGCTAGTACAATAGGAATGAATATAAATGGTATATTCGAACCATTAGGAACAGATAATTTTTATCACAACTCTATTTATATCGGAGGTTCGCCGACATCTGGCACGAATCCTTCTTACGCATTTAATAGTCAGCAAACAACAAATACCCGAGATTTTCGTAATAATATTTTTGTAAATGCCCGCTCAAATAGCGGTGCTACTTCTAAGCATTATGCTGTTAGAGTTGGAGGGACAGGTACCAATCCCACTGGGTTGACAAGTAATTACAATGTTTATCTTGTAAGCGGGTCAGGTGCTGTATTTGGTTTTTATAATTCAGCGGATGTTGCATCTTTATCAGCTTGGCGAACAGCCACGGGTCAAGATGCTAATAGCTTCAATTCAGATCCGCAATTTATAGGTCCAACCGACTCAACACCAGACTTACATTTGAGTGCATCTGTTGCAACAGTGGCAGAAAGCGGTGGTGTTTTGATTGCCTCAGTAACAGACGATTACGATGGCCAAACACGTTCAGGTCTTACACCTACAGATATCGGTGCTGATGCAGGTGATTTTGTTGCTGCCGTTCCTCAAATTTCTTTAAATTCAATTACACCTTCGGGAAACCAATGTACAAACGCATCTAGAGCAGTAGTTGTAAATGTAAATCCACAGGGAACATTGACTGCTGCTCCAACACTTTCTTATCAAGTAAATGGAGGAACAGCAACAAACATTACAATGATAACCGGATCGGGTTCACTATTCACTTCAGGAACCTGGACAGCCACCATTCCAACAGTTTCTCCATCGAACGGAGCAGTAACTTGGACTGTTTCTGCTACTAATTCAGTTACAACCACCACTTTTACAGGTACAGGCTATACTGATGAACCAAATACAGGGATTACTGCAACGGCAACGGCCAATACAACAGCTGTTTGTTTGGGAAGTAGTTCGAGTTTAAGTTTGAGTATAGTAGCACCTGGTACAATTGATGTTGGAACTGCAGCGACTTTAACAGGTGATACTACTCAACCTACTGCCTTTTGTAATAGGTGGCCAGGTCACAGAAGTCAAGTAATTTTTACAGCATCTGAATTAAGTGCATTAGGTCTATCTGCGGGAAATATTACTTCAATGGCATACAATATTACAACTTTAGGTGATTCTGCAACCAATGCTAACTTTACAGTTCTAATTGGAAATACCTCTTTATCAACATTTACGAATACGACTTTTGAATCTACAGCAGGCTTTACAACATGTTACCCTGCAGCCACATATACCCACACTAATTCTGGTTGGCAAACTATCAATTTCTCAACTCCTTTTAATTGGAATGGAACGTCAAATATTATTGTTGATGTAAGGATGGATGGTGCAGATATAACAAATAACTCAAGAACTTTTTTTACAACTACACCTGGAAATACGGTTTTATATACTACAACTAGTTTAACAGGAGTTGTCACATTAAGTACGACAAGACTAAATGTTAGATTTGCTGGTAACAAAACCCTTATTCCTTCTTCCCTATCGTGGTCAGATGGTACAACAACATTAGGTACAACCAATCCATTAACTGTCTCACCAACTACAACGACAACTTATACAGGTACTGCAATAGTCAATGGATGTCCAGTTACCTCAGGTGGTGTAACTGTTAGTATAAATCCTGGTGCTAACTTACCAAATTCATTAGCATCCTCAGCATCGTCAACTGCTCAAACAACTACGACTATCAACGGTACTTTTTCAGCTGCATCTTCAGCTCCTTCGGGTTATTTAGTTGTAAGAACAACAAGCAATACACAACCAACTCCAAACAATGGAACTACCTACACTGTTGGTTCAAATGCAATTGGGTTCATAGACTATGTTGGTGCAAGTGCAGGCACTTGGACTTCAACAGGTTTATCGGCAGATACAACTTATTATTATTGGGTGTTTTCATACAATTCTAACGTTTGTGGTCCAGTATATAGTACTTCATCAACAAGCTTTTCTCAAGCTACCGTTTCATGTCCTGGAACTAGTTTACAGGGTTTAACGTATGCAACAAACCCAGCGATCTACTGTGTTAGTTTAGCAATAACTCCAAATATAGAAACATTAGCAACTAGTGCAGGTAATGTAACATTTTCTGTTTCACCTGCTTTACCTGCTGGACTCTCTTTAAATACTACTACAGGTGATATTTCTGGAACTCCAACTTCCGCTCAAAGTGCTGCAAACTACACAATTATAGCAGACAATGGTTGTACTCAAACGTCAGTTGTACTAAACATAGCTACACAAGCCATACCTTCTGTTCCAACTTCATCTTCCGCTACCAATGTTTCAACTTACAGCTTCTCTGCAAATTGGACTCAAAATGGAGCTTCATCATATTTACTTGATGTAGCTACAGATGTTGGCTTCACAAGTTTAGTAACAGGTTATAATGGATTAAATATAGGAAATGTGAATACATTTAGCGTTACTGGTCTTACATCAAATACTGCTTATTGGTATAGAGTTAGGGCTACTAATGGAACTTGTTCAAGCACCAATAGTTCTTCTCAAACATTAACAACTAATGCTATAACTTCTGTAACAACCGGAAATTGGAATTCTACTTCTACTTGGATAGGAGGTATTATACCTAGTTGTTCTTCTAATGTGATTATTGCTAATGGCCATAACGTTACTGTTAACTCAGTAAGTAATGTTTCTCGAAATTTAACGATAAATTCAGGCGGTACTCTAACAATTGCTTCGGGAGATTTAACTGTGGGTTGTACCCTGAATAATACACCTTTAACAAATAACGGAACTTTAACCGTAACTGGTGGAACTTTGAATGTGAATGGTAATATATCATCAGCAGCTGGTTCAACCTTCAACCAAAGTGGTGGTAATATCAATATTGATGGAAATAATGAGGGGATTTCAACAGGGTCAGTTGTTTCTGGAACCTCCTTGTTGTTTTTTAGTACTTCAAATGTAAATTTAACTAGCGGTAATTTAACTGTTGTGGATCCTCACGTTGGAACTTTAGCTTCAGATTATTCTGTTGGTTTCAGCGTATCTAGTTCTATTGTTAATTCGAGTTCATCACATACATTAAATATTGGAAATGGGGTTTCAACAAATCCAACTTCAAATGCTGGTGGATTTATTATTAATCCTTATTTATCAACTGGGAGATTGAATTTTGGAAATTTGAATATAAACACAAATGTTTCGTCAGGTAATAGGTTTGTTACATTCCCAGAAGGACTCGGACTATTCGGTAATCTTAATATTACAAATGGTTCTGAGGCCCGTTTTACAGGTTTATACCTTGTAGTTATTGGAGGTAATATTGTAAACAATGGCGTTTTAGTTTCTTCCATAACAAATTTCGCAATAGGAAATCCTAGTACAACAAGTGTTGCGGTTGTAGCCTGTCCAAATACTCAAACAATTTCTGGGTCAGGAACATTCAGTAATGCAACGTCCTCTCCAACAGCAAGTTTGAACAGTTTATTGATTAACAATTCTAATTCAACAGGTGTGACGATTTCAGTACCTTTATCAATCAGTGGAACTTTAACAATGACCGCTGGAAGAATTAATACGACGTCCACAAATATATTAACACTTGGTACAGCTACTGCAGCGGGAACATTAACTTATACAGCTGGTTTAATTGATGGTCCTTTCCGACGTACATTCCCATCTAGTGCAACAGCAACTGGTACATATGATGCAACAACATTATTCCCTGTTGGTGCGGGAACAACGTATTTACCAATACATATAGACCCGGTTAACTCGGCAGGTGTTGTACAGTTAACAGGACAAGCATTTAACACAAACGCTGGAACTGCAGGCCCTGGTGTTGCGAATCCTTTATCCTCTGATCGCTGGGAAGCTCTTGTTGCATCTGGCTCTGGTAATTTAACTAGTTGTTTCATTGGGTTGAATGATGCCCAGATTGCCAATGGAAACATAATCGCGCAGTCTTCTAGCGCCGCAGGAACCTATAATACAATTTCATCGTCTTCAACTGTTACAGCGGGTTCTTCAATCAGAACTGCATCAGCCATTCCTTCCGCTCAATTTACAGGGTTTTTTACCTACGCTGCACCTGGGCCGATAATTACATCTTTTACACCTACAAGTATTTGTGAAAATGTAGCAACATCTATTACAATAACAGGAACGAATTTAAGTGGTGCTACATCTGTAACTTTAAATGGTGAAGTTTGTTCAATTACTTCAAATAGTGCTACTCAAATAGTTGTAAGTACTGACTCAACCCCTCAATCAGGAAACATTGTAGTAACTACGCCTGCCAATAGTGCAGTTTCTTCCACTCCTGTGCAAATAAACCCAAGTTTGCCAGCCAGTGTAAGCATTTCCATCACGGCAGGAGCACAAACCATTTGTGCAGGAACAAGCGTTACTTTTACTGCTACACCTACAAACGGTGGTGCAACGCCAGCGTATCAATGGTTGGTTAATGGTTCGCCGGTTTCAGGTCAGACAGCTTCAACATTCACATCGACAACTTTAACAGATAACGCTGCCGTAACAGTTGAAATGACGTCAAATGCCTCTCCTTGTTTAACAGGTTCGCCTGCAACATCAAATAGTATTTCTATGACCGTTTCAAACAACAACAATTGGGTAGGAACAACTGGTCTTTGGAGTGATACTGCCAATTGG
>NZ_BAABCT010000020.1:0-5350 GCF_039539185.1 Flavobacterium cheonanense
TGATATAAAACAAAAAACCTCTATCAAATAAATGATAGAGGTTTTCAAAAAGAAGGCGGCGACATACTCTCCCACAGTTATGCAGTACCATCTGCGCAATCGGGCTTAACTTCTCTGTTCGGAATGGGAAGAGGTGAGCCCCGACGCAATAACCACCTTAAGAGGTTTTGCAAGGGTCCCGATAAATCGGGAACAATACATAATATCTTAACATACTGAGATAAAAAAAATTATTTTAAGAAAGATTCTCCCTCCCGATTTGCATCGGGAGGAAAATTGCACATAAACTTACGGGTTATTAGTACTACTCGACTATGACATTACTGCCTTTACATCTATAGCCTATCAACGTTGTCATCTCCAACGACCCTTAAAAGAAATCTCATCTTGTGGTGGGTTTCGCGCTTATATGCTTTCAGCGCTTATCCCTTCCAAACGTAGCTACTCTGCGGTGCTCCTGGCGGAACAACAGATACACCAGAGGTTTGTCCAATTCGGTCCTCTCGTACTAGAATCAGATCCACTCAAATTTCTAACGCCCACAGTAGATAGAGACCGAACTGTCTCACGACGTTCTGAACCCAGCTCGCGTGCCACTTTAATGGGCGAACAGCCCAACCCTTGGGACCTTCTCCAGCCCCAGGATGTGACGAGCCGACATCGAGGTGCCAAACCCCCCCGTCGATATGAGCTCTTGGGGGAGATCAGCCTGTTATCCCCGGCGTACCTTTTATCCTTTGAGCGATGGCCCTTCCATGCGGAACCACCGGATCACTATGCTCTACTTTCGTACCTGATCGACCTGTATGTCTCTCAGTCAAGCTCCCTTATGCCATTGCACTCTACGCACGGTTACCAAGCGTGCTGAGGGAACCTTTAGAAGCCTCCGTTACTCTTTTGGAGGCGACCACCCCAGTCAAACTACCCACCAAGCAATGTCCTCTCATTAGAGAGTTAGGCCTCAGATAAGCAAAGGGTGGTATTTCAACAATGACTCCACAACGCCTAGCGACGCCACTTCATAGTCTCCCACCTATCCTACACATCACTTATCCAAGGTCAATACTAAGCTATAGTAAAGGTGCACAGGGTCTTTTCGTCCCACTGCGGGTAATCGGCATCTTCACCGATACTACAATTTCACCGAGCTCATGGCTGAGACAGTGTCCAGATCGTTACACCATTCGTGCAGGTCGGAACTTACCCGACAAGGAATTTCGCTACCTTAGGACCGTTATAGTTACGGCCGCCGTTTACTGGGGCTTCAATTCAATGCTTCTCCGAAGATAACATCTCCTCTTAACCTTCCAGCACCGGGCAGGTGTCAGGCCCTATACTTCATCTTACGATTTTGCAGAGCCCTGTGTTTTTGATAAACAGTCGCCTGGACCTTTTCACTGCGGCCAGCATTGCTGCTGGCGACCTTTCTCCCGAAGTTACAGGTCTATTTTGCCTAATTCCTTAGCCATGAATCTCTCGAGCACCTTAGGATTCTCTCCTCGACTACCTGTGTCGGTTTACGGTACGGGTTCTTATAATCTAAGTTTAGAGGTTTTTCTTGGAAGCCCTTAGGCACACTATCTCTTTGTCCGAAGACTCCGAGTACTATCGTATTTCCCCAAGCCACGTGGATTTGCCTGCGCAGCTTATAGGTAGGTACTTCAACGAACTATTCCGTCAGTTCGCGGTGCTTTCATCACTCCGTCACCCCATCACAATTATAAGAAGTACGGGAATATTAACCCGTTGGCCATCGACTGTCCCTTTCGGGTTCGCCTTAGGACCCGACTAACCCTCAGCTGATTAGCATAGCTGAGGAAACCTTAGTCTTTCGGTGTGCGGGTTTCTCGCCCGCATTATCGTTACTTATGCCTACATTTTCTTTTCTAACTAGTCCAGCATACCTTACGATACACCTTCAACCCTGTTAGAATGCTCCCCTACCACTTATACTTACGTATAAATCCATAGCTTCGGTAATATGCTTATGCCCGATTATTATCCATGCTCGTCCGCTCGACTAGTGAGCTGTTACGCACTCTTTAAATGAATGGCTGCTTCCAAGCCAACATCCTAGCTGTCTGGGCAGACAAACCTCGTTTTTTCAACTTAGCATATATTTGGGGACCTTAGCTGATGGTCTGGGTTCTTTCCCTCTCGGACATGGACCTTAGCACCCATGCCCTCACTGTTGGTAAACATTATATAGCATTCGGAGTTTGTCAGGAATTGGTAGGCGGTGAAGCCCCCGCATCCAATCAGTAGCTCTACCTCTATATAACTTTATGACCAACGCTGCACCTAAATGCATTTCGGGGAGTACGAGCTATTTCCGAGTTTGATTGGCCTTTCACCCCTACCCACAGGTCATCCGAAGACTTTTCAACGTCAACCGGTTCGGACCTCCACTATGTGTTACCACAGCTTCATCCTGCCCATGGGTAGATCACACGGTTTCGCGTCTAACACTACTGACTAAAGCGCCCTATTCAGACTCGCTTTCGCTACGGATCCGTGACTTAATCACTTAACCTTGCCAGCAACGTTAACTCGTAGGCTCATTATGCAAAAGGCACGCCGTCACCCCACTAAAGGGCTCCGACCGCTTGTAAGCGTATGGTTTCAGGATCTATTTCACTCCGTTATTCACGGTTCTTTTCACCTTTCCCTCACGGTACTGGTTCACTATCGGTCTCTCAGGAGTATTTAGCCTTAGCGGATGGTCCCGCCAAATTCAGACAGGGTTTCACGTGCCCCGCCCTACTCAGGATACCACTATCGTTATCTTCTCTTACTTATACGGGACTATCACCCTCTATGGTTAACTTTTCCAGGTTATTCTAATTCAATCCGCAACAAATGTCGTGGTCCTACAACCCCAATATTGCCGTAACAACATTGGTTTGGGCTAATCCGCGTTCGCTCGCCACTACTTACGGAATCACTTTTGTTTTCTTCTCCTCCGCCTACTTAGATGTTTCAGTTCAGCGGGTTTGCCCACCTATCGGTGTACTATGTCTTCAACATAGTGGGTTGCCCCATTCGGATATCTACGGATCAATTCGTGTGTGCCAATCCCCGTAGCTTTTCGCAGCTTATCACGTCCTTCTTCGCCTCTGAGAGCCTAGGCATCCCCCATACGCCCTTATTTTGCTTATGCGCCGCCTAAATAATAAATTATTTAGGACTTATAATAAATACGCAATAAATCGCGCATCTACTGTGCTTTCTATTTCTTATTATTTTCTTATCTCAATATGTCAATGAACTTTGATTGCTGAACTTATTTCAGTATCTTGTGGAGAATAACGGAGTCGAACCGTTGACCTCCTGCGTGCAAGGCAGGCGCTCTAGCCAGCTGAGCTAATCCCCCATTTTTTTAAAATTCCAAATTTTTAAATTCCAAATTCCAAAAAAAATAAGGATTTCAACCTCTAGAATTTCCAAGCTAAAACAAAGTAGTCCCGCCCAGACTCGAACTGGGGACCCCTACATTATCAGTGTAGTACTCTAACCAGCTGAGCTACGAGACTCTGTATTTTGCTTTTGTATTATTTGAATTAACAGCAGAAAGTAAAACCTATCTCCTAGATATAAGTCTTTTATCATTCTCTAGAAAGGAGGTGTTCCAGCCGCACCTTCCGGTACGGCTACCTTGTTACGACTTAGCCCTAGTTACCAGTTTTACCCTAGGCAGCTCCTTGCGGTCACCGACTTCAGGTACCCCCAGCTTCCATGGCTTGACGGGCGGTGTGTACAAGGCCCGGGAACGTATTCACCGGATCATGGCTGATATCCGATTACTAGCGATTCCAGCTTCACGGAGTCGAGTTGCAGACTCCGATCCGAACTGAGAACGGTTTTGTAGATTCGCTCCTACTTGCGTAGTGGCTGCTCTCTGTACCGTCCATTGTAGCACGTGTGTAGCCCAAGGCGTAAGGGCCGTGATGATTTGACGTCATCCCCACCTTCCTCACAGTTTACACTGGCAGTCTTGTTAGAGTTCCCGACTTGACTCGCTGGCAACTAACAACAGGGGTTGCGCTCGTTATAGGACTTAACCTGACACCTCACGGCACGAGCTGACGACAACCATGCAGCACCTTGTAAATTGTCCGAAGAAAAAACTGTTTCCAGTCCTGTCAATCTACATTTAAGCCTTGGTAAGGTTCCTCGCGTATCATCGAATTAAACCACATGCTCCACCGCTTGTGCGGGCCCCCGTCAATTCCTTTGAGTTTCATTCTTGCGAACGTACTCCCCAGGTGGGATACTTATCACTTTCGCTTAGCCACTGAACTTGCGCCCAACAGCTAGTATCCATCGTTTACGGCGTGGACTACCAGGGTATCTAATCCTGTTCGCTCCCCACGCTTTCGTCCATCAGCGTCAATCCACAAGTAGTAACCTGCCTTCGCAATTGGTATTCCATGTAATATCTAAGCATTTCACCGCTACACTACATATTCTAGTTACTTCCTTGTAATTCAAGTCTAACAGTATCAATGGCCGTTCCATCGTTGAGCGATGGGCTTTCACCACTGACTTATTAAACCGCCTACGGACCCTTTAAACCCAATGATTCCGGATAACGCTTGGATCCTCCGTATTACCGCGGCTGCTGGCACGGAGTTAGCCGATCCTTATTCTTACGGTACCGTCAAGCTCCTACACGTAGGAGTGTTTCTTCCCGTACAAAAGCAGTTTACACACCATAGATGCTTCTTCCTGCACGCGGCATGGCTGGATCAGGCTTGCGCCCATTGTCCAATATTCCTCACTGCTGCCTCCCGTAGGAGTCTGGTCCGTGTCTCAGTACCAGTGTGGGGGATCTCCCTCTCAGGACCCCTACCCATCATCGTCTTGGTAAGCCGTTACCTTACCAACTAACTAATGGGACGCATGCTCATCTTTTACCGTTGGAACTTTAATGTATAAACCATGCGATTCATACATACTATGGGGCATTAATCCAAATTTCTCTGGGCTATTCCCCTGTAAAAGGTAGATTGCATACGCGTTACGCACCCGTGCGCCGGTCTCATTACCCGAAAGTAACTACCCCTCGACTTGCATGTGTTAGGCCTGCCGCTAGCGTTCATCCTGAGCCAGGATCAAACTCTTCATCGTATATTTTAATATTGTCGATAATTCAAAAATATCTATTTCTCGATTTGCCTTACTTTCTTTTTCTTTGTCTTATCTTTTGGATAAGACGGCTGTCAATTCAATATGTCTATGAACGTGTCATTCTTTTTTGTGCCGCCATTCTCTCGTTTAGCGGGTGCAAAAGTACATCTTTTTTCTTAACTCGCAAGTAAATCGAAAAAAAATATTTTTTTCTTTTTTC
>NZ_BAABCT010000021.1:0-3735 GCF_039539185.1 Flavobacterium cheonanense
TCAAAACTTTGAATTAGGAAACCAATATCAATCTGGAGTTTACAATGTAATTGTATCTCAAGAATCAAATTCTAAAACTATTAGAGTCGTTAAAAGATAAACTAAACTTTTTATTTAAACTCAAAAACCGTCTCAATAAAAATTGAGGCGGTTTTTTTATTAATGATTGTCTTGTCTTGAAATGGAAATACAATATGGCATGCCAAAAGACAAAAAAAAGGTAAGCAACAAAACAATACTATAAATTGTATAAATACCATTCATTAAAAAAACGCATAAAATCAAACCATAAAACCACCTGAAAAATAATAAACAAGTCAAAAATTAAAAATCTTCATCAATTCTCATAATATGAAACTAAAAAAACGCTTTGTTATAAAAAACATAATTTTAAAATAATATCAAAAACTTGTTTTTCAATTATTTACAATTTTTTTAAAGATAAAACATCTATACTTTTTCTATACACTCTATTGAATTTTGTATTTTACATTTGTGTTGTTAAAAAATTAAATATTAATTATATGAAACAAAAATTATTTTGCTTTAAAAGGCACAACAAGAAAATTTTTATTTTAATGCTATTTTTGATAGGGATATGGAATGCCGAAGGACAAACTTTATTTGTCCGTTGGGGAGAATCACTACAATCAACTACTACAACTACCTATCCTTTTTCATCAAATTATGTTTTACCCGGCAATGGAATAACAGCAACTGAAAACTACAATGGGTTGCAACTAGAAAATGATACCAGATACTTTTTTCGGAACTTGAATGCATCCACAACTTTAAATACTGCAACTGCACCTTATTTGCAGTACACCATCAATTTATCTAGTACAAAAAAAATCGATTTTGATCGTTTTGTAATTTACGGGTTTCAACATAACGAAGGTAAAGCTCAGTTAAGATGGAGTGTTGATAATTACGCAACAAGTTTGGGTGAATTTAGTACTGCAAATACATATAATCTAACATCTAGAAATTTAAATTCACTGCCCGATTTCGTTGGTACAACAGTTTCATTTAGAATTTACTTTTATAATGCTTTAGGTTCTCTTGTATGGAATGGTCAGCCGCTGGGCAAAATTATTGCCTTGACATCGAGTGTGGCTGCTGGAAATTTGCCACAAACTTCATTCGATGGTACCCCATCAACATATTGGTCTGCTTGGAATAGAGTTGGTATTTATGTTAATTCTATCGATGATCCAGTTCAAAACATAAATATTGTGGCTTCTGGCGGAGCGACAGAAGGTTCTGGTTGGAGTTATACAAACGGCGTCATAAACGCTAATACATTTTCAGATGTTAATATCAATGCATCAGATATTGTTTCAAAATTAAACCAAGGAAATTTAACAATAAACTCAAACGCAAGCGTTACAATTTCTGCAAGTATTACATCAACCAACAATAACTCACTAACGTTTAAAGCCGCAAGAAATATTTTACAAAACTCAGGAGCTGATGTTTCTACTAATGGAGGAAATATAACATATTGGTCTGATAGTGATAATAGTGGAGAAGGTTCAGTCGCCATTGGAACTAAAAATACTAATAGTGGCGAAGAAGTTTTGTCTAGAGGAGGTAATATTACAATTTCTGGCGGATCCGATTTAAATACTGGATACGCAAGGGGCTCTAATGACTTCGCTGCATGGGACATTTCGAATCCTTATGCTGGAGTGTTTTTAATTAACTCTACCCTTGATGCTAGAGGTTCTCATTGGTCTGTGAGTGGTAACATTAATGTAAGAGGTTCTGTTACAAGTGCCTTGGGAACAAAAATGGCTAATGGAGTATATTCAAGAAATGCAAAAATATACACACATTCTAATGGTTCAATTTCTATAGATGGAGATGCGACCACATGTGTTGGTACTGCAATGGCTTTATTTGGAGATAATAATAGACCTAAAGGAGTTTATATAACATCAAGCATATTACAGGTTCATGATGGAGACTTATCAATTAGAGGTGCTGGTAATACTGCTGTAAATGATGCTCGTGGAGTTTTTATAAGTGGAAATACTACAGCATCAAATTCAACTTTTATTAATTCAAATCAGGGTTCAATTACCATAACTGATTATACTCCTAACACTTCTGCAAATAGTGGTAATAATTATACTGGCATGTATTTATATTCTCCTGTTATAGGACAAAGTGATATTACTGATTATTCTTTTGGAAGTGGTAATCTTACTTTAAGAGCAGATAAAATTCATTTTAATGGTAGTGCTTTTAGTACATTACATGGACCAGTTCAACTAAATACTTCAGGGAATATAATTATCGAACCTTTCAATGCATCATTTATAAACTGGACTGCTCCAGTTGGTACAGGAACTCTTCATCAAATGATTGATAGAATTCGATTTGGTTCTCCAGGATATGTTCAGATTGGAAAGCCAGGTAATACATCTAATATTGCAATGGGATTACAAGCTGCTGGTGGTGCAACTTTATTTTTTGAAGGATGGGGACTAGACTTAAATATTTATGGTAATGAAGTAAGATTCAATCAAACGATAAGCGGTCAAAACCTTACACTTTATAATACAGGAACTTGTCAATTTAATTTTGGTACAACAGCAAGTTTTAATTTACCTTTAAGTTTTGATCATTTACAATTATATGGATCAGGATTTACAAATCTAAATAGTAATTTTAATACTTTTAATGTTTTAACGGTTGGTAAAACTAATGCACCTGCTGGACCTTTTAGAATATTTAATCAAAGTGATATATTAATTTCTGATTCAAATATTTCACAAGGTATAGGAATTAATTCAACTGGACGCATTGAGATAAGAACTTTCCAAGAAGGTAATATTTATATCGATAGAACAATTAAAACTTCCATAGCTAATGACTTAGGTGCTATACTTTTAATAGCTGATTCAGGTAAAGCTGCAAATGCGCTCTGCGATTCATCAGGTACGGGTGGAAAAATTGTTTTTGAAAGATCAAGTGCCAATATTGATATTCCAGCAACAAGTAGAGCCAGATTATACAGCAGTTCACCATCACAAAGTACACGTCTATCCACTAAAGCTACTGGTGGTGTTTTTTTCAGGCAACTATCTAACACAACTGGTTTTAGCCCAAATACTGGAATTCAAGCATTTTACCGTGCTGATCAAGAATATCCTATAAGTAGCCCAAGTATTATATCAGGTGAATCTGCATTAGCTGCTACAACTACCACTGCAACTTACTCAATAAATGCTGTAAATGGAGCGACTAGTTATATTTGGGATCTACCAGCTGGTATGACGCTAGCTTCTCAAACAGGTCCATCGATAACAGTTACTTTATCTGCTACTTATACTGATGGTACGCTTCGTGTAAAAGCAATTAATCCTTGTAATGAAAGCCCAACTCGTTCGCTGCGCGTTCGTAGAGCAGCTCCAATTGCACCAGGAGGTTTTGCTCTAGCGGTTTCAGGTACTCTTGAATTGTGTCCTAGTGCTACAGAAGTTTATACTGCTACTTCTGTAACAGGTGGTACTTATCTTTGGACAGTACCTACGGGTATTACTGTTGTATCTGGTCAGGGAACTTCAAGTATAACGGTTTCTTCAACTTCAGATTTTGTGTCGGGTCAAATTCGAGTTAGTTGTTCTACAGCAACAGCTACCCAACTAGCTTCAATTAATGTTTCTGGTGCTCCACTTCCTTCTGTAATAGCAGGACCAAGTACTGTATGTTCTTTAACACAAGCAA
>NZ_BAABCT010000022.1:0-3428 GCF_039539185.1 Flavobacterium cheonanense
ACTGTAAACCAGTAATCCGTTGATGGCATTAGGTTTCCGTTGTAGGTTCCATCCCATCCTTTGCTTGCTGGACTGATTTGTTTGATCAATTTTCCTTGGCGGTCAAATATATAAATTTTTGCGTTTATTTCTTTATCCAAACCAACAATATTCCAAGTATCGTTAATTCCGTCACCATTTGGTGTAAAATAGTGAGGATAATCGATGATTTGTACACCTGTTAATTGGAATGGATCACAGCTGCTTGCTACACCACCTTTGTCATCCCATACGGTTATGGTGTGAACTCCAAGTGGTACATTTTCAAACACATTGCTGGTTTGTCTCGGACCTCCATCAAGGCTGTATAAGTAACTTCCATATCCTGTTACAGTTACTGTAATGGTTTGCATATCAGAAAAAGCGTTGCTTACTTCATAGCCTACACCAACAGCCACAGCTTGCCCTGATTGTAATACAGTAAATGATGGCGATTCATCACTACATCCTTGCACAGATGTACTTGTCATAACTACCGTAAAATCACTACTTATCGTATCTGGAAGAGGATCAACTACTTCATAAGTCTGGCTGGTAGCTCCAGGTATTGCAACACCTGCCTGGTCATACCATTGGTAAGTGTAAGTTAATGGTGTGGTTCCAGGTAAGTATGCTGTTGTATTTTCTGCTCTTAAAACTAATGATCTAACTACTTGTTGGGTATTATAATCCACACAAATCACATCTGTAGGCGCTGTGATAACCGGTGTTGGTGGTTGTTCAACATAAATATTAAACGATCCTATTTCCTCACAACCTGTTACTTTATTTTTAACACTAATCCAAAGCGTATGTGTGTAAGCTTGATAGTTTACTAAATCGGTAATAGGAGCTGGTGTTAAAGCAGGAGTTGCCTCTGGGTTGTACTCTGTATCGTAGAAAAACACATCATAATCTGCTGTAGTTTGTGTAGCTCCTAAAATAGCTGGGATTAATAATGTCAAATCATAAGTTGAATATCCATCATTAACACCACTAGCATCACATGTAGAATAAGGTGATGGTGCATTAAGCTCTGGTTTTGGATTAACAAAAATAGTTAATGCCTCAACTGGTCCTGGACATCCTGTAGCGATATTAGTAGCTCTTACATAAATCGTTTGTGGATTACTTGTATTGGTATAATTTGATGAAATTGCATTGTTTGCTGCTGAATCAAAATAGAAATTCAAGGTGTAACCCGATAATGGTAATGGATTTCCAGCTAGAAGTGCTGAAGCATATGAATTTAAATTAAACAAAGTAAATCCATCGGTATCGTCATCACATTCTTGAAAACTTAACCCCGAAACAATAATTGGAACTGGATTGACTATTACTGGTTGCTCTACAAGAACATAACAATTTTGTCCATTGGTTCCTGTAAAGACACTACTCTCTACTCTAATCCATACATTACCACTTACACTAGCTGCAGTTGGATTTGTTATTTCATTAGTTGGTGGTATTGCAATAGCATCAGTATAACTCGGATAATAATGTAATGTTACATTTGGATCACCATTAGCAATGTAAGTAGCGTTAGTAGTTAAATCAAATATCTCGCTTCCATCGTTTGGACCATTACTATCACAAGCTTCAAGTTCTAAACCAGTCATGTTGGTATTTGGTGTAGGAACTGGTAATACTTGAACTGTAAGGGTTCTATAACTCTTACATCCTGTAGTGTTATTGGTAACTACAATAAACACAGTTTGTGAACCTGGAGTTGTATTTATAAATGCCGACGGATTTGAAATTAATTGCGTATGAGTTGCATTTAAATAAAACGCAATGGTATGACCTGAAGGTACCGATGGCGAGATAAAGCCAAGCATATCAAAGGTAGTTTGATTGTTGTTTGGTGTGCTATCGTTATCACAAACACTCAATAGTGTTGGTGTAGTAAGTACAATTGGTGTATTTACTTGTAATTGGAACGAACCTACTTGGAAACATCCTGTATTGTTGTTTTGTACTCTTACCCAAATAGTAGTAGTACCACAAGCCGTATAATTAGTGGTATTAAAAATTGGTAAAGTACCATTTGGTGTACTCGATGCATTTGCTTGAGTAGTATAATAGGTCACCGTATAATTAGACGGTGCTAAGGCCTGTGCTGCTAAAACAATTGGTGTTTGTGTCGTTAAATTAAACGTAGTACATCCATCTTGGGTGTTACTATCTGCATCACAATTTGCAATGATAGGCAATGTCGTTGGCATCACTGGTGCTGGATCAACATTAAGCTCTATTTGAATCACTGTAAAACATCCTGTATTTGGATCTTCTGCTCTTACATATAAGAACTGAACAAAAGCTTGATTGTTGGTAAATAGAGACGTTAAACTAATTGGATTTGCAGGTGTACTAGCATCTATTTGAGTTAAATGGTAACTGATATCATACACTCCTGGTGCTCCCAAAAGTATTCCTGAAGTTAACGTATTTAAATCAAATTGTGAAATACCATCTGTATCATCATCACAAACCGTATAAGGTGTTGTTGGTGCAATAGGTTGTGGTTTTGGATTCACCACCAAATCCATTGTAGATATTGAGTAACAATTTGTAGCAGTATTTGTAATACGAATTCCTAATGTTTGTGCATAAGGAATTGCATTGGCATAAGCGCCTGTGTTAACAATAGCTCCTGTACCTGCTTGGGCTTGGCTCAATGAAGGATAGAAGGTTACTTGCATACCGGTTTGACCAAGTAAAATAGCCGTTAATTGTGAGTTTAAATTGAAAGTCTCAACTCCTAATGGTGCTACTGTCTCACACAACTCATATTGTGGATAGAAGGCTGAAATTATTGGCAGTGGGTTTACTACTAAATTAACCGTAGTAATATCAAAACATCCTGTTGTGTTGTTTTGAAGTCGTATCCATAATGTAGTAGATGACGATGTATACCCTTGGGCTGCAACTGCCGAAATAGCATTGGTTGGCACTTGAGCATCTGCAAGTGAGGTGTAATACGTAACCGTATGACTCGCCGATGGTAAAGTTCCTAATACTTGTGGAGTTACAACTCCTGTTAGATTAAATACTGCCTCAGTAATTGTTAAACTCGGATTACTATCACATAAATTATAATTGTTAACCGAACCAGCAACTGGTTTTGGAGTAACAATTAATTGGAAACTTGTAAACGAAGAACATGCCGGTGCTAATGGATCAAAAACACGCACATGAATCGTTTGTGGATTGGTAATATTACAATATGGCGTTGTTGTACTTATCGGATTAGAGCCTGTTTGTGCATCAGTTGGTGTTAAATGATAACTAATCTGAATACCCGATTGTGTCGATATTTGTGAATTCTTTGTCGTTAAATCAAATAAACAACTCTCACCATCATTGTTCTCATCACAAACTACATAGTTGCTTGGTGTGGTGATGATTGG
>NZ_BAABCT010000023.1:0-3238 GCF_039539185.1 Flavobacterium cheonanense
AATATAACTAGTCGCTCCATTTACAGCATTTATTGAGTAAGTTGCAGTGGTAGTTGTAGCAGCTAATGCAGATTCACCTGATATAATACTTGGGCTACTTATAGGATATTCTTGATCAGCACGGTAACAAAGGTGTATTCCTGGTGTACCAGTAATAGCTTGATTATTTGTTGGACTTGTTCTGTAATAAACAAAAGAATTTAATTGAGGTAATCCACTACTTAATGATGGATTACTGCTAAATAAAAATACCCGTGCATTTGGTTTATATATTAATTGAGCAGAAGATCTTAAAAATTTAACGTTTGGCCCGCCGATACTTGAATCACATGCGCCTTTAGGACCTATGCTTACACCTGAAGCTAATTGGATAGCCAAGCCACTTAACGTATTTAAATCGCTCTTGAGAGTTCTGTTTATTAAAATGTCTCCATTAAATGTCCAAAAATTAATTAACTCTTTTGCATAGATTCCAAATGAATCGTCTCCTAAGGTTAATGTTATATTATTTCTAATATTTACCCATTTTATAGGAGTATTGCTAACACCTAATCTAATCATAGAAAATTCATTGTCATTATTAGTGCCTGAAATGGTACAATCTAAACCATAACCGCGATACTCATTAACAATGGATTTTTGCCAAAACTGAACATGACCTCCATTATTTATATTGGTAATTAACTTATTAACGTTAAAATTAATAGTAAAATCGATATCTTTTGCATTTATAACTAAAGTTCCTGATAAATTTAACCCCATTCTTCTTAATGTTGCGCCAGCTCCTGTATTACCATTATGATTACCCACAACAATTCTAGATGTATTGGTAGATTTACCTAGTGTTAAGGTATTTATAGTTGGGGAAAAATGAGTTCTATTAAACTCAGGTATGGCTGTAAAAGAATTTCCATTAGACTGAATTGTTACATTACCTGTGGTTATGAATTGTGTTTGTTCATCTATATTTGTTCCATTTATATTTGTATTACCTCCATCACTATCTAAATAGATTTTATCGGTATTTATTATTATGTTAGATGTTGAAGTATCGTTAAACCCTGCGCCAATTAATGGTCTTGATAAGAATATTCCAGTATAATTAGCACTCGATGTATTGGTTGTTCTATCAGTTAAAGTAATATTTCCTGATACAGACTGTATTGCAGGTCTATCAGTTACAGTGCCTGCAATAGCAATTCCACGGGCATTTGCAGCAGCAGTACTTCCATCTCCTATAATATTAATTGAACCATTATCAGTTTCAACATAAGAGTAACCCTCAATAATCACACCCCATGGATTACTTCCTGCAAAATTAGTGCAAGCACCATCTATTGTTATTGTTCCCGTGCCTTGTGTTTCTAAACCTGAATTGGTTAGTAAAACGGCTCTTCCACTTACTGCGCCTACAGTATTGCTTATAGAACCTCTAACTAAAATATTTCCAGAAGCTGATGGATTATTATTATTCGAAGCAACCAATGTTGCATTAAATATCGATATTCCGGTAATAGGTTTAGCTGTCCAAGGTAAAAACCCAACTGCTGCTTTAGCATATCCAGTCGCAATGTCTGCACCTCCTGATAACGTAATATTACCGCCACTCGTACGAATGCTTTCGCCTGTTCCTGTACTAGTACCAATAACAATTGCCCCTTGACCATTATTGTCACTGTCAGACCACAATACTACATTTCCGCCATTAGTAACAATATCCGCACCAGAATTTTGTAAAATATTTCTTGCTGCTTTAAACGTTAAAGCATTACTATTGGTTGATGTGATATTAGAAGAAATTGTTAAGGAACCAGTAGTTTGTACCGTTAAATTACCTTGATTTAATTTTGAAACAATATCTGATGCATTGATATTTACCGGAGTCGCAGCATTAGGAGTAATAACGCCATTAGAATAGCTCCATCCATTTCCTTCAGTTACTCCACCTGTGGATACAATATTTAGGTCTGGTAAAACATCATTAACACTATTTGACCAGATACTTATAGATCTTGAAGCTCCTTGAACGTAAGATATGGGAGTTCCGTCTTTGTCAGTATGATTTGAAGAACTGTAAGAAGGAGTGTAAACTAAACCACCGAATTGTCCAGTAGCGTTGTAGAAGTATATTCTGAATTCGATTTGAGTACCGACAAAATTACTCAAGGGGTTTAGGTTTACGGAAGTCCTACCGTAACCACCGCTTTGTGCAAACTGCCCTAAATTTGAACTAAAATTATCAACACTCCAACGCAATTGCATTTGAAACGTTTGAAGTGATGCTGTATGATGTAACACAAATCTGTCAAAATCTACACTTTTTAAACTAGAAAAACTTAGTGTATAACTTAGGAATGGTGTGCTATTAATGTTTAATGCACCATTTTGTGGTACAGTATAAACAGTTCGTAGATCAGTAGATAGTCCTAATCCTGAATAGTTTTCTACAGCATCACTTGTTGTTAAACCTGAGTTGACATCAACCGCAGAACTCGCTCTTGGATAGGTAGCTGTTGATGTAGTAGTACCATTCCAGCCTGTCAGCATGGTTTGTGCAAGTATTCCATTTTGAACACCAACTAGCAACGGAATCATCAAAAGCCATTTTAAAGTCTTTGATTTTAAAGTTAATTTTTGTTTCATAAATTTATTTTTTTATTAATTATTGCAAATTTAGTTCAAGTGATTAAAAGCATAGTATAGAAAAAGTATAGATGTTTTATCTTTAAAAAAATTGTAAATAATTGAAAAACAAGTTTTTGATATTATTTTAAAATTATGTGTTTTATAACAAAGCATTTTTTTAGTTTCATATTAAAGGAATTGATTACGTTTTTTATTTTTTGGTTTATTAATAATTCTTCAGGTAATTTTATGGTTTGATTTTATGCTTTTTTTTAATCAATGGTATCATTGATCGTATTTATACAATTTGTAGTAGTGGTTTGTTGTTTACCTTTTTTGTCTTTTGGCATGCCATATTGTATTTCCATTTCAAGACAAGACAATCATTAATAAAAAAACCGCCTCAATTTTTATTGAGACGATTTTTGAGTTTAAATAAAAAGTTTAGTTTATCTTTTAACGACTCTAATAGTTTTAGAATTTGATTCTTGAGATACAATTACATTGTAAACTCCAGATGGATATTGGTTTCCTAATTCAAAGTTTTGAATATCAGAAGCGTTTATCGTTTTATCTTCTAGAAGTTTTCCTATCATGTCGTAAACTCTAACTT
>NZ_BAABCT010000024.1:0-2996 GCF_039539185.1 Flavobacterium cheonanense
CATTAACAACATAGCGAAAAGTATTATTCTTGTTCTCATTTTTTGGGTGTTATAAATAACAGAGGATAAATAAATATCCTCTGTTATGGATTATCTAGATAAGTATAAATAGCCGTTTTTAGTTACACTACTACCATTTGAAGTTTTGTATTTCAAAATGTAGAAGTAAGTTCCTATTGGTAATTCCGCAGATTGATTAACTGTACCACGTCCCTCAGATAAACCTGTAAATACTCTGTTTCTATTATCGTAGTTAGTAGTATCAAATACTTTAACTCCCCAACGGTTGTATATCTCAACTGTATTCTCTGGGTAACAATCTAAGTTAGTAATGTTTTCAATTACAAAACTATCATTCAAAGTATCTCCATTTGGTGTTACTGCGTTATATACTATTATATTTTTACAAGCTAAAACACCACAAGTTTCGAATTCATCACTTGTTGGGATTGTAATTTCAAATGTTCTTGGGCAAACTGGATCATTAGTTTCGTATCTAACTATATAACTTCCATTAGCTAAATTCAACGGAGTAAATACACCATTAGTTATGTCTAAAGCACCTGAGCTACTTACGTCTGTCCATGTCCCTCCAGTTGGTTGTATTCCAAACTGATTGTTAATAATTGACATAACGTTCACTTCAAGCTCGATATCAAGACTACATTGAGCATCAATTGTTAACTGTTGGAAGTAGTTTGGAATTGACACATTAATTGTTTGTGTAAACGTAGCACTATTTCCACAAGCATCAGTTACTGTCCAAGTTCTTACAATAGTGGATGTACCATCTGAAGCAACTGTTGAAGTTGTTTCTGTAGTCACAACAGTAATTGGTGTGCTAGAACAAGCATCGGTAAATACTAATTGAGGTACCGCTGGAATTGAATTACAAGTTACATTTAAAACAGTTGGGAATGATGTCACTACTGTCGGAGCTGTTGTATCTTGAACAGTTATGGTTTGAACGTGAGTTGTAGTTAATCCACAAAGATCTGTTGCAATCCATGTTCTTGTTAGAGTATAACTTCCTGCACATGTTCCTGCTGTAGTTACTTCGTTGTAAGCTATTGTTGCAGTTCCACAGTTGTCAGTTGCAGTTAATACTACTGCTGTTGGTACTGCTGAACATTCTACAGTTACATTAGCTGGTAAAGCTTCTACAAATGTCGGAGCTGTTGTATCTTGAACGGTGATGGTTTGAACGTGAGTTGTAGTTAATCCACAAAGATCCGTTGCAATCCATGTTCTTGTTAGAGTATAACTTCCTGCGCAAGTTCCTGCTGTAGTTACTTCGTTGTAAGCTACTGTTGCTGTTCCACAGTTGTCAGTTGCAGTTAATACTACCGCTGTTGGTACTGCTGAACATTCTACAGTTACATTAGTTGGTAAAGCTTCTACGAAACTTGGAGGTGTTGTATCTTGAACAGTGATGGTTTGAACGTGAGTTGTAGTTAATCCACAAAGATCCGTTGCAATCCATGTTCTTGTTAATGTATAACTTCCTGCGCAAGTTCCTGCTGTAGTTACTTCGTTGTAAGCTATTGTTGCAGTTCCACAGTTGTCAGTTGCAGTTAATACTACTGCTGTTGGTACTGCTGAACATTCTACTGTTACATTAGCTGGTAAAGCTTCTACGAATGTCGGAGCTGTTGTATCTTGAACAGTTATGGTTTGAACGTGAGTTGTAGTTAATCCACAAAGATCCGTTGCAATCCATGTTCTTGTTAATGTATAACTTCCTGCGCAAGTTCCTGCTGTAGTTACTTCGTTGTAAGCTATTGTTGCAGTTCCACAGTTGTCAGTTGCAGTTAATACTACCGCTGTTGGTACTGCTGAACATTCTACTGTTACATTAGCTGGTAAAGCTTCTACGAATGTCGGAGCTGTTGTATCTTGAACAGTTATGGTTTGAACGTGAGTTGTAGTTAATCCACAAAGATCCGTTGCAATCCATGTTCTTGTTAGAGTATAACTTCCTGCGCAAGTTCCTGCTGTAGTTACTTCGTTGTAAGCTACTGTTGCTGTTCCACAGTTGTCAGTTGCAGTTAATACTACCGCTGTTGGTACTGCTGAACATTCTACAGTTACATTAGCTGGTAAAGCTTCTACGAAACTTGGAGGTGTTGTATCTTGAACAGTGATGGTTTGAACGTGAGTTGTAGTTAATCCACAAAGATCCGTTGCAATCCATGTTCTTGTTAGAGTATAACTTCCTGCGCAAGTTCCTGCTGTAGTTACTTCGTTGTAAGCTACTGTTGCTGTTCCACAGTTGTCAGTTGCAGTTAATACTACCGCTGTTGGTACTGCTGAACATTCTACTGTTACATTAGCTGGTAAAGCTTCTACGAATGTCGGAGCTGTTGTATCTTGAACAGTTATGGTTTGTGAAACATTAGATGAATTATTACAAGCATCTGTAAAAGTCCATGTTCTAGTAATTATAAATGAATTAGGACATTGTCCTGGAACAATAGAATCTAATGCTTGAGACGTAACATTTCCTGAACAATTATCTATTGCTGTTAAAGTTAAAGCAGTTGGCACCTCTGAAGCACAAGAAACTTGCAAAGACTGAGGAGCTAATGGAACAACTGGTGCAGTAATGTCTTGAACTGTAAAAGTACCAGATGTTGAAATAAAGTTTCCACAAGCATCTGTTGCAGTAAATACTACTGTAACTGCTGTTGAACAATCATTTGATAAAGAGTTAAAATTATTTGTCCAAGTTACATCAGAACATAAATCATTGGCAACTGCACCTCCATTGGTTTGTAACCAATTCGTAATAGCTGTTTGATTTCCATGACCATCACATTCAACAATTAAGTTAGAAGCTTGAGTAGTAATAACTGGTGCTGTTGTATCTGTTACATTGATTGTTTGTGATGCTGTTGATGCGTTGCCACAAGCGTCTGTTGCTGTCCAAGTTCTAGTTACTGAGTAACTTCCTGTACATGCTCCGTTTGTAGTAACATCATTGAATGTTAATGTAA
>NZ_BAABCT010000025.1:0-2276 GCF_039539185.1 Flavobacterium cheonanense
TCTTGAGATACAATTACATTGTAAACTCCAGATGGATATTGGTTTCCTAATTCAAAGTTTTGAATATCAGAAGCGTTTATCGTTTTATCTTCTAGAAGTTTTCCTATCATGTCGTAAACTCTAACTTGAATACTTGCTTCACTATTAGTTTTAACATCTAACTTAAAGTTCTCTACAAATGGATTTGGATATGCTAAAGCCTCAAATACATTATTATCTTCTAATTGAATACCAGAACCAACAACTCTTGATGTTTGCATAGGAGTTTTAATGGTACATGTTTTACCGTATGCTCCAAAATTTGTCTCATTTGGAAACTTTACAGCTACTTGAACAGAATATAGCTCACCATTAGGAATTAATCCTGGGAAGTTATCTAAAGTAAAGATGTTATTAGAACTATCATAAAAAGTATCATAGTCAACTCCGTTGAAAACTCTAAATCGGTACATTGTCGCACCTGTTACTAGTTCTGCTTCTATTGACTCTGTATTACTTATTACTTGATAATTGTCACATTTTGAAGTTACAAGATTGCTCAAAGGAATCGAAGGAGTCTGTACAACACAAGAACTACTATAAGACCCCACTTGTCCGTTACTTGAAATTCGAACACGAACAATGTATTGGCGACTAAAAAGCAAAGGTAAGCCTACTACTTGTGATAATCTGAAAGAAGGAGTATTTCTTGTAACTGTAGGATAAACAGTTCCATTGTAAGTAACTTCAAATTCATATCCACTGGCTCCAACTACTGGTGTAGCATAAATTAAAGAAGTAGTAGCACTTATAGTAGTTCCACATGATTGTGCTTGTAATGTTGTTGTAGGTATAGACGCTGTGTTTACCAAACAAGATGTACCATATATACCAGCTTGTCCATTACTAATAATTCTTAATCTAACACTATATTGAGCTCCAAACACTAATGGTAGTCCCACAACATCAGATAATCTGAAAGAAGGAGTATTTCTTGTAACTGTAGGATAAACAGTTCCATTGTAAGTAACTTCAAATTCATATCCACTGGCTCCAACTACTGGTGTAGCATAAATAAAAGAAGTAGTAGTACTTAAAGTAGCTCCGCAAGAATCATTACGTAAAGTGGTTGTAGGGATAGAAGGTGTGTTTATAGTACAAGAAGTACCGTAAATACCCGCTTGTCCATTTCTTATAATTCTTACTCTAATACTATATTCAGCATTAAAAACCAAAGGTAATCCTGTTACTTCTGATAATCTGAAAGATGATGTATTTTTAGTAACTGTTGGATAAACGGTTCCATTATAAGTCACTTCAAATTCATAAGCACTTGCTCCAATTCGTGATGTAGCATAAATTAAAGATGAAGTTGCATTAAGTGTTGCGCCACAATAATCAAGTCTTAAATTAGTGTAGTCTCCACAGTCAACTGTAGTATTAAAAGTTCTTGTACCGCCACATGATGTGGTAAAGGATACAGAAACCTGATTAGCGTTTGCAAAATTTATGGGGTGAGCAATTGCGACAGCTATAGTTGATGTACCAGCACCACTAGTTATGGTCATACCAGTAGGTAAACTCCATACAAAGTTTGTTCCTATATCTGATGGTACCGAGTAAGTAGCAGTGGTTAATGAACATATGTTGGTAGGACCAGCAATATTTCCAGTAACACTGCTCACGGAAAATGTTCGAATAATTCCTGTTCCGCAAGAGTTACTACCTTGAACGCTGATGACACCAGATCCAAAATTAGACAGATTAAAACTTACTACAATAGCGTTTGTTCCTTGTCCAGAAACCAAAGTTGCACCAGTTGGAACAGACCAATTGTAGTTTGTAACACCTGCTACAGCAGTAACAGCGTAAGTATATTGATTTACTGGGTTGTTGTTTAACACCTGACCATTAGCGTCAATGGTAGTTTGTGCAGCACCACATACAACCGCGGTACCACTTATTCCGCCTAAAACAGGTGTAGTACCTACAGTTAGGGTAACAGCAGCACTCGTTCCGCAAGAAGAGATTGAACGAACACTTACCAAACCTGATACAGCGTCAGTAACAGTAACCGAAATACTTGAAGTTCCTTGTCCTGAGGTAATAGTCATTCCAGAAGGAACAGTCCATTGGTAGGTTAACCCAGCAACATTAGTAACACTATAGTTTGCTTGTGTTAAAGAACATACAGTACTTGGTCCTGCTATTACAGAAGGAAGTGGAGCACCAGAAACATTAATTGAAGCTAGTTGGGTAGCTGTTGCTGTAGAACAACTAACTCGAATTTGACCCGA
>NZ_BAABCT010000026.1:0-1946 GCF_039539185.1 Flavobacterium cheonanense
AAAAACAGAATTATATATTTAGTAGTTGCCTGCATCGCTTCAATGAGCATGTCAGGTCAGAAGTTAAAAGAAGCTAAAGCAGACCAACAGTACGATAAGTTTGCCTATGTTGATGCTATAAAAACCTACGAGCGTATTTTTGCTAAAGGATACAAATCGCAAGAGATGTTACAAAAGCTTGGTGATTCGTACTATTTTAAAGCCGATTTAGACAATGCTGCAAAATGGTATGGCGAATTATTTGCCTTCACACAAGATGTAGAGCCAGAATATTACTATCGTTATGCACAATCATTAAAAGCGATAAAAGATTACAAAAAAGCCGATGAAATGTTGGTGAAATTTAATCAAAAGAGCGGTAATGATTTACGTGCTAAATTAGCTACAGCTCAGAAAGATTATTTGGCACAAATCAAGAAAAACTCAGGACGTTATACTTTAGAAAATGCTGGAATCAATTCAGAGTATTCTGATTACGGAAGTGCTTTTTCAAGTAACAAAGTAGTTTTTGCATCAGCAAGAGATACCGGAGGATTATCTAACAAGAGACACTCTTGGACAGGTGAGAGTTTTACCAACTTGTACAGTGCCAATATAGGCGACCAAGGTGCTTTATCTGATCCAGGAAGATTTGGAGCAAATTTAAATTCAAAGTTTCACGAATCAACACCAGTATTTACCAAAGACGGAAAAACTGTTTACTTTACAAGAAACAATTTCCTTGACGGAAAAAAAGGAAAAGACGCTAGAAAATCGACTTTATTAAAATTATATAAAGCGACCTTAGATGGTGATAAATGGAGTGATGTGACTGAGTTACCATTCAATAGCAATGAATATAGTGTGGCACATCCGGCATTAAGTGCAGATGAGAAAACATTATATTTTGCATCAAACATGCCAGGTACTTTAGGACAATCAGATTTGTTCAAAGTTGAAATAAAATCAGATGGAAGTTATGGTACGCCAACAAATCTTGGAAATGTAATCAACACTGAAGGAAGAGAAACTTTTCCTATGGTGACTAATGAGAATGAAATTTATTTTGCCTCAGATGGACATCCAGGACTTGGAGGATTAGATGTATTTGTTGCCAAAGAACAAGCTGATGGAAGCTACAAGAAAGTAGAAAACGTAGGAGAACCATTAAACAGTTCGAAAGACGATTTTGCTTACCTTATCGATACATCATCAAGAATAGGATATGTTACCTCAAATAGAGATGGCGGACAAGGTGGCGATGATATCTACAGATTTAAAGAAACTAAGAAACTAGAATGTGAGCAATTCTTAACTGGAGTTGTAACCGATAAAGAATCAGGATTACCACTTTCTGGAGCACGAGTAACATTGTCAGATTCTAATTACAAAAAGCTACAAGAAGTAATCTCAGATAAAGACGGTAAGTTCGACTTTGGAAAAGTTGATTGTGGAACAAAATACTACATCAAAACAGAAAAACCAGAGTACAACACTTTAGAAACAGCAACCATTACAAAAGAAGAATCTGGAAAATCATTTGTACCAGTAGAACTTGAGAAAGCACAAAAACCAGTACAACCTGGAGACGATTTAGCCAAAGCTTTTGGAATCAAAATCATCTACTTCGATTTAGACAAGTCATTCATCCGACCAGATGCAGCAGTAGAATTGGCTAAAATCTTAGATGTAATGGAACAAAATCCAACGATGGAGATTGATGTTCGCTCACACACAGACTGTCGTCAAACAGCCAAATACAACATGGCATTATCAGACAGAAGAGCTAAATCAACTATTGCATGGTTAGTAGAAAAAGGCATCGCCAAATCAAGACTAACAGGAAAAGGATATGGTGAGTCGCAACTAGTAAACGATTGTGGTTGTGAACCAACAAACCAATCAAGTTGTACTGAAGACCAACACCAAGCCAACAGAAGATCTGAATTTATTATTACTAAATTGTA
>NZ_BAABCT010000027.1:0-1415 GCF_039539185.1 Flavobacterium cheonanense
ACCTCTCGTCCTAAAATAGGTTGACTAAAAATTAAAACTTTTAGTATCCTATGGAAACACCAAAAAAACAACCCTGTCGAAAAAATGAGTATCAAAAAGTAAGCTTTGATCTCAAACTGTCCATTATTGATGAAATTAATAACGGACAAATTTCAGCCAATTATGCCTGCAAAAAATATGGCATTTCTCGTGGAACTCTTGCTTATTGGATTAAGAAATTGTCTAACTTTGAATCAAAATCTAAAGCCATGAGCAAAAACGACGAATTAAAAAAACTACGCCAACGCATTGAAGAACTGGAGTTTGTAAAAGACTTTCAACAAGACATTATTGCAGATTTTGAAAACATTACAGGTGAGCATCTTTCAAAAAAGTATTTGCCCGAGGCATTAGCAAAAGAGATAGAGAAAAAGCGACTAAACCTTTCAAAAGAAAGTGGCTCTATCAATGCTTCGGAATAAGCAAACAGGCTTATTACCAAAGAATTAAATATGATTTTATCAAAGAACAACAACACAAAATTGTTCTCGATTTAGTGCGCAAAATCAGAATCAAAATGCCTAAAACAGGCACAAGAAAACTTATGGAACACATTGAAAATGATTTGATAAAAAACAATATCAAAATGGGAAGAGATGCTTTATTTGACTTACTTAGAAGTTATGGCTTATTAGTTAAGAAAACCAAACGCTTTCACATTACAACCGATTCTAAGCACTTCTTTTTCAAATCTCCTAACCTACTCAAAGATTTGACTTTGAGTCACGCAGAACAAGTCTTTGTAAGCGACATCACCTATATCAAAGTCGATGGTGGTCACTCCTATTTAGCTCTTGTAACAGATGCCTATTCAAAGAAAATAATGGGTTGGAAATTAGATGATAACATGAAAGTTTCATTAGTCAAAGAAGCCTTAGCAATGGCTTACAAAAACTGCATTCACAAACATAAAAACATCATTCATCATTCCGATAGAGGAATACAATATTGCTGCCCAGATTTCTCTGAATTTGCTCAAAATAAAGGTTTTATATTAAGCACAACTCAACAATATGATCCATACGAAAATGCTGTTGCAGAAAGAATTAATGGAATTTTAAAATATGAATTCGGATTAAAAAACACAATTAAAAACATCAAAATCGCTAATAAAATGATTGCTGAAGCTGTAAAAATTTACAACAACGAACGCTTGCACTGGAGTTTAGAGCTAAAAACTCCACAAGAAGTACATCGTAAGTACAACCAACAACCTTATAAATCCTACGCAAGAAAGGTTGCGTAAGGAATGTTGGTAACTTTTTTAAAACCCGAAGGGAATTTTTTAAAAAAAGTTATCAATCTTCCGATTACAAATCCGTATTTTTGAATTAATTAATAACCTAAAAATGGTCAACGTATTTTAGGACATGACA
>NZ_BAABCT010000028.1:0-1343 GCF_039539185.1 Flavobacterium cheonanense
ATAATAATATGTGTGGAATTGTAGGTTATATTGGATATCGTGAAGCATATCCTATTGTTATAAAAGGATTAAAGCGATTAGAATACCGTGGCTATGATAGTGCTGGTGTTATGCTTTATGACGGAACAGATTTAAAAGTTTCTAAAACAAAAGGAAAAGTTTCCGATTTAGAAGAAAAATCATCCAAAGAAATTACAACTAATGGAACTATAGGTATGGGGCACACACGTTGGGCAACACACGGAGTTCCTAATGATGTAAATTCACATCCACATTTATCAAATTCTGGAGACTTAGCAATAATTCACAATGGGATTATAGAAAACTATGAACCATTAAAAAAAGAATTAATAAATAGAGGATATACTTTCAAATCGGATACTGATACCGAGGTATTGATAAATTTAATAGAAGATGTTCAGAAAAAAGACAATCTAAAACTTGGAAAAGCAGTTCAAATTGCTTTAAATCAAGTTGTCGGAGCTTATGCGATTTGTGTTTTTGACAAGAAAAAACCAGACGAAATGGTTGTGGCAAGATTAGGAAGCCCATTAGCAATTGGAGTTGGTGAGGATGAATTTTTTATAGCTTCTGATGCATCACCTTTTATTGAATATACTTCTAATGCAATCTATTTAGAAGATGAAGAAATGGCTATTGTACGTTTGCACAAACCATTGAAAATAAGAAAAATCAAAGACGATTCTTTAGTAGATCCTTATGTTCAAGAATTGCAAATGAACTTAGAGCAAATAGAAAAAGGTGGTTACGATCACTTTATGCTTAAAGAAATTTACGAGCAACCAAATGTAATTAAAGACACTTACAGAGGAAGGCTTCATGCAAATAGTGGATTAATTCAAATGGCAGGTGTAGAAGATAATATCGAAAAATTTCTTCATGCCGATAGAATAATAATTATTGCTTGCGGTACTTCATGGCATGCAGGTTTAGTTGCCGAATATGTTATTGAAGAATTTGCAAGAATTCCAGTAGAAGTAGAGTACGCTTCAGAATTTAGATATAGAAATCCAATTATTACAAGTAAAGATGTGATTATTGCGATTTCACAGTCTGGAGAAACTGCAGATACTTTAGCAGCAATCAAATTAGCAAAAGAAAAAGGCGCATTTGTTTTTGGTGTTTGTAACGTTGTTGGATCTTCAATATCTAGAGAGACTCACGCAGGTGCATATACTCATGCTGGACCAGAAATTGGTGTTGCATCGACAAAAGCATTTACAACTCAAATCACAGTTTTGACAATGATTGCTCTTCGACTTGCAAAAGCCAAAGGAACTATGTCAAATTCTGACTTCCATAGATATTTACAAGAATTAGAA
>NZ_BAABCT010000029.1:0-839 GCF_039539185.1 Flavobacterium cheonanense
TTAGCTAACTTGGTAGTCTCTAAATCGTATCCGTATCCAATATATAACCCATCACTAACTTGAAATCCGGCCATAGCACTCACAGCAGCACTCCATCTCCAGGCAGCACCCAAAACAAACTTCTCATTGATTAAAAAGTTTCCTGATAAATCCAATTGTAATGGTGCTCCTTCAACTACTTTTCCTAGAAAAGCAGGCTTGAATTTTAAATTCGAACTCAAATCAAAAACATAACCTCCTATTAAATACAAGTTCATACGTTCTTTATAAACCGCAATATCATTGTCATCATAACGCTTAGTCTCAAAGAAGTTTGGAACCGATAATCCTAAATAAGATTTGTCTGAATGAAAGTAAACTCCAGCTCCAACATTTGGAGAGAAATTGTTGTTCAAATTCTGTAACAACGGATCTCCTTGGTTTTGAATCTTTAATTTGTTAATATCTAAATTAAACAAATTAGCCGTACCTTTTATTCCAAAAGACAATTTATAGGTCTCTGATGTTTTTATTGTATAGGATAAATCCGCAGAAATCGTGTTCTCAACAGTAGGACCAATCTTATCATTAACAAACGATAATCCAACTCCTAAATTACTATTGTTAATAGGTGAGTTTATCGAAAAGGCATTAGTAGTTGGCGCACCATCTAATCCAACCCATTGGGTTCTGTGCAATCCAAATACACTCAAAACTCCTCTAGAGCCAGCATAAGCAGGATTCACATTAATCGTGTTGTACATGTATTGAGTGTACTGAGCATCTTGCTGTGAATAACTCACAAGGCTCATTAACAACATAGCGAAAAGTATTATTCTTGTTCTCATTTTTTGGGTGTT